>JBAYRQ010000019.1:0-63574 GCA_041676545.1 Weeksellaceae bacterium
GATTGAATTCACCGCTTTAAAGTCACCAAAGACTTTGGTTAATTCCACGGCTTCTATGACATTTTCTATTTTCATGTTTTTGCTAATTCCATAAACGCATCTTCAATATCTGCCTGTGTGATGACGATTTCGATATCTTCAAGACCCTTCGATTCTAAAAATGAATTTAATTCTTCCACCTCAAACGCCTCTCTTTTGTCTGTATAATGCACAAATTCCCCAAACGGAAATACGCTGTAGGTATGTTCATACGCTTGTAATGTCAGAATCAATTTGTACCTATTGTTTGCGCCAATGTTGTAAATGGTCTTTGGGAATTTATTTACAATCGCTTCCGGCGTATCAATTTCCAAAATTCTTCCATCCTGAATCAAAGCAATTCGGTCGCAAAGCGCAGCTTCATCCATGTATGGCGTGGAAACCAAAATGGTAATATCTCGTTTTTGCAATCTTTTTAGCATTTCCCAAAATTCCTTTCTGGAAACAGGATCCACTCCTGTCGTTGGTTCATCTAGAAAAAGCACTTTGGGTTTATGAATGAGCGCACAGCACAAAGCCAGCTTTTGTTTCATTCCACCCGAAAGTTTTCCAGCTCTACGGTCTTTAAAAGGTTCTATCTGAACATAAATATCTTCAATCAAATCGTAGTTTTCTTCAATGGTTGTTCCGAAAATCGTTGCAAAAAAAGTGAGATTTTCTTCGATTGTTAAATCCTGATACAATGAAAACCGCCCCGGCATATATCCCACGGATTTCCGTATGGTTTTGTAATCCTTTACAATATCCAATCCCGCAACGGTTGCTTCTCCTTCGTCTGGAAGTAAAAGTGTGGTTAAAATTCTGAAAATTGTCGTCTTTCCTGCACCATCGGGTCCAATTAATCCAAAGAGTTCTCCAGGCTTTACATCGAATAAAATGTCGTCTACTGCCTTTTGCTTTTTGTATGATTTATTTATATTTTTAACGGAAATACCCATTTTAATGGTGATTAATTAAATTTTAATTTCTGAAATAATTTTCTTGTTTGGAGAAATGAATTTTCAGATTTATGCGATACTTATTCCGAATAAATAACCGACCAATGCCGTGATTCCCATTGCAATCGTTCCCCAAAAAGTAACCCGAACAATGGCTTTCCAAACACCGGAACCTCCCGTTTTTGCGGAAACAACTCCGAGAATAATCAAGAAAAATATCGCCGATAAATAGAGGGTATATTCCATCGTTTTCAAGGGAAGAAATAAGGTTACAATCAGCGGAAGAACTCCACCCAAAACAAAGGAAGCACCCGAAGCCAATGCAGCTTGCAAGGGTTTGGCCTGACTGATTTCATTGATTCCCAATTCATCCCGAACATGGGCTGCCAGCGCATCTTTCTCTGTAAATTCCTTGGCAACAATCAGCGCCGTTTCTTTTTTCAAGCCTCTTTTCTCATAAATTTCTGCCAACCGAAGTAACTCGATTTCCGGCATTTCTTCCAATTCTATTCTTTCTCGCTCTATATCCGCTTTCTCAATATCCGTTTGCGAACTAACCGAAACATATTCACCTGCTGCCATGGACAACGCACCTGCGACCAAACCCGCAACTGTCGCCAGTACAATAGGATCCCGCATATCACTTGCCGCCGCAACTCCAATGGCAATACTTGCCGTGGATAAAATTCCGTCATTGGCACCTAAAACTGCCGCTCTCAACCAATTGCTTCGATGGATGAAATGATTGTCCAAATAGGTATCTAAATTCTCTGTATTTGTTTCCATGTTCTTGTAGTATTTATAATTCGTAAAGATCTTAGTTTATGATCAATGGATTTTTAATGATTAATCCACATTTCTGCTGGCATTCCTATTTTTAAAATACCGTCGTTTTTGACTTTCACTTTCACCGCATACACCAAATTCACGCGTTCTTCTTTGGTTTGAATAATTTTTGGAGTGAATTCAGCTTGCGAAGAAATCCAACTTATGGTTCCTTCATAATCCTTCATTGCTTCCACTCCATCCACTTTTACATTGACTTTCTGTCCAATTTTAATTTCAGAAAGTTGTTTTTGACTCACATAAACACGCAATTCCATGATATCTAAATTCGCGATTTTGTACAGTGGTTTTCCAAAAGAAACAATTTCTCCCGGTTCTGCATATTTTGTCAAAACCGTTCCGCTTAACGGATTGATAATCTTACTCAACGCAATCTGCTCGTCGATTTGTTTCACTTTTGCCTCAATGGCTTTGGTTTCACCCACGATAGGCGCATCTTGGGTTTCAGTACTTTGTATTTGTTTTCTTAAAACTTCCACTTGGTTATTCGCTTGGTCGAGTTGCTGACGCGTCGCTGCTTTATCGTTGTACATATTTTGAACACGTTGTCGTTCTGTGTTTGCGTTTTTTAGTTGTTGATTGAGCACTTCCACTTGCGATCGAACTCCACCCGATTTGGAAGCTGCTGTCGCTCTCGTTGCTAAGAGTTGTTGTTTGGTTAGGTAAAGCTGAATGGTATCAACCATTCCAATTATATTTCCAGAATCCAAACGTTCTCCTTCTTCTACTTTTAGAAATTCCAATTTCCCATTTGCTTCTGCAGAAACCGTAGTTTCAGTCGCTTCAAAATTGCCGTAACCGTCTGCCTTTTCTTCGGTGGTACAAGAGAAAAGTGCAGCAAACAAAAGACTGGATAGCAGAAAACTCCCGTTTTTTCTATTTCTTTTACTTACTTCCCATAAAGTTTCGATTGCACTTGTCCAAGCGCTATGAATCTTTGTTTTATTTCGAAATGTTTCGCTATTCATTTTATTCTAATTTTATTCTCCTTTAATTACTTTATAATTCGCCTTTGCCAACACGAGCTGCGTTCTATGCAATTCTTGAATGATTTTTGCGTCGTACAGATTATTTAATTCAACTATATATTCCGAAGGTGTGATGGTTCCATATTTTAATTGGGAAGTCACACTTTGCAAAACTTCTTCTCTCAGACGGATAATTCCTTCATCTTTTTGAAGTATTTCTTCGTATTTATCAATATCCGTTTTGGCTTCTTTTAATTGCATTTGGTTATGCAAAACAAAGGTTTCTTTTTCTGTGGAAACAATTTCTTTGGAAATATCCACCACTTGTTTTCTATTTTTCGTTTTGTCCCAATCAAATACATTCCAACTCAATTTCAATCCTATCATATAAAAATCTTGAAACGAATTGTCTAACATGTTCAATCCCGGATTTCCATAACCTGCTTGTGCAAAACCGGATAGACGTGGATAGTTCGCTTTCGCCAACAGTTCTTTGGACGTTTCCAATTGATTTTGCTGAAGATCAAACAATTCCAATTCCGGTCTGTTCGACGAGAAATCTTCTGAAATAAGAATTTCAGGCATCGCCAAGGTTGTGTTACTTTCTAAGTTTAGAGAAAGTAAAAGTCCCAAATTATCCAATGCTTTTTTCCGATTGTAGTTCAATTCTGAAAGTTGTTGATCCAATTTTAAAATTTCAGCCTGTAAAAGTTGGGATGCCGATTGGAGAACTGCACCGTGTTTTACACCCACATCAATTTCCTTTAAACGCGCTTTTAGTAGATCCTGCTTGGATTCCAACTGATGGATTTGCTCTTGGAGAAGTAAAACATTGAAATAATTTTGATTGACACGCGTTTTTAAAGTATAAAGATTAACTACAATTTGCTGTTGTTGGGTTTGTAACTCTGCTTTTTTCAAATTGATATTTGCACCGATTCGTCTACCGTCATAGATAAGTTGATTCACATCCAAAGTAGCCCGATATTGGTCTTTGTTTGGAGGTTCAACATGGGAATTCGGTAATTGCAATGGAAATTCAATGACATCGGATTGATACGTCGCTTGTGCATTGAAATTGATTTGAGGAAGTTTTTCCTTTTCCATCGTTTGTACTTCCACTTTTGATTTTTCTTCCAACAAATCAGTTTGTCGGGATAGCGGATAATTTATTTCTGCCAAATCATAACATTGTTCCAAGGTCAGAATTTGCTGTCCAGAAAGTGTAACGGCTGCGAAAAATAGAATCAAGAATGTTTTCATTTTTTTATGGAATTAATAATGAATTCAGCTACTTCTGTTTTTCGTGCTTCTACTACTTTTTTAAATTCTTTGTCATCGATTCTTAAAAAACCTTGAATCAAAGGGGAAGCGATAAAAGGAAAAATATTCAAGGATAAAATATGCATGAATAACTGACTACCATCGATGGGTCTTAAAATACCTTGTTCCACTTCCAAAGCAACTTGGGCATTGAATTTCTCCAATGTCGGAAAAGCCGCATTTTGTTGAATCTTCTCAAAAAATTTCGGATTGCGATTCATTTCCTGAATAATGAAATTCGGGAGATACGGATGTTTCGAAATGAACGAAATGTAATTAAAGGAAAAGTTCCGAACCTTCTCTTCTATCGATGAATCGTCGTTCAATATTTTGTTTAATTGAGGAGCGAGCAAGGCAAAGGCATTGCTAAAAACGGCTTCAAAAAGCAGTTGTTTACTTCGGTAATAATAATGAAGCATGGCTTTATTGATTCCTGCTTGATCGGCAATCTCTTGCATACGCGCGCCGTCCATTCCTTTTTGCTGAAATACTTCCTTCGCAGCTTCTAAGATTTGTTCCTCAGGATCTTGATTTGTTTTTGTTTTTGACATTTCTCTAACTGATTAGTTCAACTTTATAGATTAACCAAATGGTTGATAAAGATATGTTATTTTTCTGGAATGAGTAAAAGTGAGATTTAGGAAATCATTATTTCTAAAAATTAGAATAGTAATTTCCTAAATAAAAACTAGGAGAACTTTGTATATTATTACTCAAAATGAAATTTTAAACTTGAACATTAACAAGGCTAAATTATTTAAGCAAATAAATTTAATCTTAAAACAAAAAAAATGACCGCCATAATTACGGCGGTCATTTATAGAATAAAAATAATTTACTTTTTTATAAACTTGTCGCAAGTACCGCACCGACTACAACAAGAGCACCAGCAATTATCCAACCAATACCATTTGATTTTTTGGTTTCTACGGCTGAATGAGAAGTTTCAGCTTTATGAATAAAATGAGGTTTTACTTCTAAAAACTTAATATCACTTTCTTCAATCTGTCTGAAGTTTTTATAATTAGCTGGCCAACCATAAACTGTTAACTCTGTAATTCTGTTTGTAGTTGAAGACTCAAAAGTAGGTTCCACCAAAACATCGGCTTTCCTTTCTTTTAACAATTCTCTAACAACATTATTTTTTGCAGTTTCAATAGATTCCATGTTTGAAAAAGTAACAGTTTTTGAAACTCGCTCCTGACTTACATTTAAATCTGCAATTATGGGCTTGTGAATTACTCCCGATCCTACAATATCTATTGTTTTTGATGTTCCTGTTTGAACAGTTGAACACGACGATAACATAATCGCCGTAAAGGCAATAAGTAAAAAATTTCTCATAAGTTTTATTTTAAAATTAATAATTTAACAAATATTTACAAAAGACTGTAATATACCTATGTGCTTTATGCGTAATTCATGCATAATATGCATATTTGTAGTATTTATAAAGATATGCAAGTACGATCAGAACAAATTCGAAGACTCAGGAGAGAAAAAGACTTATCTCAAGAATATATGGCAGAGATTTTGGGGCTCTCACAATCTCAATACTCTAGGATTGAAAGCGGAGAAAGTAGAATCAATTTAGACAAAGCAAACAGAATTGCAGAAATTCTAAATGTTAATCCTCAGAAAATTTTAAGTTATTACAACCAAAAACAATTTAATGCGTTTTGGAATCATGATAGCATAAACCTTATCAAAAAATTGGATAATGATCAAGAAAGACAATTATATATTGATCAAATAAAAGAGTTAAAAGCAGACAAGGAGTTTTTAAAAAGTGAGAATCAATTTCTAAAGCAAATGCTGGATAATTTCATGAAAAAATAAAACATCATTTTGTTTACATTATTGCATTGACATCAGTGCATTTAAATTACTCAAAAATCGAGTTAATTTTTTTACTAATAATACTTTTAATTCATAAAAAAATTGAGGGCTTCACTTAGAGTGAAACCCTCAATTATCAACTATCATTGAATCTGTCAAAGTGACCCACTGATCCACTCAACCACTCAAATACTCAAATACTTCCCATTACTTTCCGCCATTTCGTTCGGGACTTCGTGGCGTTGGCCATTTTTGAATTTCACCTGTTTTCTTATCTATAGGTAAAATCGATTTCTCACGTGAAGTTGTATTTTCGTCTTCCGATGCCATGTATGCCATAACTGCAGCCAGAATTACATTGTTCTGAACTTCGTCAAAAACAATTTTATCATACGTATCGCGGTTGGTGTGCCATGTATAATTCCAATAATCCCAACTTAAAGAACTCAATCCAAACGAAGGAATACCGGCCATTACAAAAGAAGCATTGTCCGATCCACCGCTCGATGGCCAACCTGGAAATGTAGTTTCGATGTGCTTTCGAACTTCTTCTGGAACCGCGCTTAACCAACGTGTAATGTATTCGTACGAATGTAAGAATCCTGCACCATTGATACTTACCACTCTTCCTGTTCCATTGTCTTGGTTGAATACAGCTTGAACGTTTTTCATAATTTCAGGATGATCTTCCACAAAAGCCAACGAACCATTTAGTCCTTGCTCTTCACTTCCCCAATGTCCTGCAATGATTGTACGTTTTGGGTTCGGATATAATTTCTTTAGAATTCGCATGGTTTCCATCATAACCAAAGTTCCTGTACCATTATCAGTAGCACCTGTTCCGCCATCCCACGAGTCAAAGTGTGCGGATAAAATCACATATTCTTCCGGTTTCTGTGTTCCTTTGATTTCGGCAATGGTATTAAAAGCAGGCATCGTCCCTAAATCTTTGGAGGTTGCAACCACATGAATTTTGGGTTTATCGCCATGTTCCACCATTCGGTAAAGCATGGTATAATCTTCCAATTCAATATCTACCGTAGGAATTTTCTTAGTTCGTGCACCGAATATTTTATTCACACCAAAACCTTGTGACCAATAGGAATCGACAATTCCGACAGCACCGGCTTTTTCAAGAACTTCAACGATGCTTCGTTTGTCGTATCCCATATTTCGCATGTTTTCATGCCATGCGATGGTTTGAGCCGTTCGTTTGTCTTTCATTTGTTGAAAAGATTCTTCCGTCGCGTATTTTTCCCAGTTGTAATCGGGTCTTCCCGTGGATTCTTTCATTGCAATCATCACAAATTTCCCTTTTACAGTCGGAAGCCATTTCTGGAATTCAGCAGCATTTTTCACTTGCGGAAGAACAACCAATTCCGCTGTCACTCCCTTGATGGAAGTACCAGGATTCCATGCCAACTGCGTTCCGGCTAAAGTTTGTACACGTGGATGAACCATATCGATGTGGGTAATCCCTCGCTCCCATCCTTTCCATTCGCCCCATTTTTGATTTTCTGCATGAATTCCCCAGGATTTGTATTTCGCAACTGCCCAATCGTGCGCTTGTTGCATTTGAGGCGTTCCGACCAATCGCGGACCAATGTCATCCATCAGTTCATGACCGAGCGATTCAAGATGAGAATTTTCATAAACCTCTTTGACAATTTCATCGATGATTGTGTTTTTCTCCTGTGAAAATAAAGGAGAACTTAAAATAAAAAGCATGGCAAAGCCAAGTCCAAACTGTTTTCTCATAGTGTGTGTTTTGTATTATTTAAATTTTGTGTGACATAAAAAGTAAAAATACAATTAATTTTAAACCGATAACGATATTTTGAAAAATTACTTGAAGAATCAAATAGTAATTAATAATAGGAGTATTACAGTAAATCCCCATAGAATACTTTAGGTATTTACTTCTTCAATTCGATCAAGGTAATCTCTGGACGCATTCCCATTCTTCCAGGAAATCCGAGCCAACCCAATCCACGAGTGACGTAGAGGTATTGTTTTTTGTGTGCATATAGTCCAGCCCATCGTTTGTATTTGTATTGGATGGGACTCCACTGTTTTCCCATTATTTTGATTCCGGCTTGCATTCCATGCGTGTGGCCCGAAAGTGTTAAATCTATGTCGGTTTTGTCAATTACTTCTGCATCCCAATGCGATGGGTCATGTGAAAGTAAAATTTTAAAAGGTAGGTTTCTCACATCTTTCCAAGCTTTTTGTAAATCTCCATCTTGTCGGAAAGGAGGCAATCCCCAATTCTCAACGCCTAAAATTCCTATACTTTGATTGTCTTCAGTTAGAACTTCGGATGCATTGAGAAGTAATTGAAAATCAATTTTTTGATAGAAATTTTTAATCTCTTCAAAATTCTCTTTTTTCGCTTCTTCAGAAATCCACGGACTGTAATCACCGTAATCATGGTTTCCCAAAACCGCGAACTTTCCCTTTTTTGCCGATAATTTATTTAAAACCTGATCCCAACCTTTTAATTCCCATGCATAATTATTGACTAAATCACCTGTAAATAGAATTAAATCCGCATTCAAATCATTGATAAGATGTACGACTTTTTCTAAAATTCGATAGCGGTAACTGAAACTTCCGACATGAAGATCGGATATGTGCACAATTTTTAATCCATCAAAATTCGATGGTAAATCTTTGGAATGAACTTCTACGCGATGAATCTTAAACCGATAGGCCGATTTGAAAATCGCGTAAACAATGGCAAAAAAGGGAAGAAATCCTGCGATTAATCCAAATATGGGAACAATAAGTACGGAGTCGGTTTCTGAGAAAATGTAATTCGAATAATATAAAACACTGATAATTAGACTAAAGAGGATTTTCGGGACGAAGGAGGAAATGGTCAAACCGTACAAAGAGGAAATCAGCATTTGTCGTTTCCCTACTGGAATCGCATTCATTCGCATCTTCAACAACATAATGGCAGAAACCAATCCAAAAGTAAAAACCCAAAACAAACTGTTGATAAAAAGCTTCAGAGAAGGATAATCAACAATTTGGAGGATGGATTGCAACCAATAAAATGCAAATGCATCTACCAATACAATTGCAACACACAATATGAAAATTGAAAACAGTGAATATGATTTCATTCTTTTAAATTAGTTTTAGGACCATCGCTCAAGTTCGTTCTTCGTTCATCGTTTTTCGCCCAATACAATCCTTTTACGCCTGCCACCCAATTATCATACAAGTAAATTAAAGTAATTTCTTCCAAAGTTTCTATTATCCCGATAGCAATTGTAAAATAAAACAAACCATAAACAGGTCCGAAAAACAAAAGCCAAATGATAAAAACAGCTTGAGAAATCGCGGATATTTTTGCTAAATAGGTATGAAAGGCAGTTGCTTTTCCGTATTTCAAAAAAGCATACAACATTTGAATTCCAAAAGGAATGATGGCAATAATTAGCAGAATTAAATTTTCACGAATAAATTCAGTTTCGAAAATAAGAACGCCAATTACACCTATAGTAAACGTGATTTGATCGCCCAATGAATCCAACTGAGATCCTGTCGCACTGGTGATTTTTAATTTCCGAGCTAAAAATCCATCTATCGCATCCGTGGCAAAACTGATGAGAAGAAACCACGTAAAAAGCAAACGAAAATCTAGAAAAATCAACAACAAAAGAAAAGGTGCAGCTGCAATTCGATAGAATGAAAACCAGTCCGCAATCGTGTATTTTTTAAATGTTAACATACTTTTGTTTTCAAATTTCTATTTTGCTTTTTCCATTTAATCAACCGTTTTCTGATTCAGTAAGTTTTTAACTTCAGCGTTTTCCACAGAATCAAAGTTCTCATAGAATTGACCGACCGCCTGAAAATTAGTCGGAGTTAAAAGACAAACTACTTCATCAATAAACGAAGATTTTTGTAGTTTTTTCAAGGCTTCTTTTGAAGAAACGGGTACAGCAACAACAATTCTATTGGGCTTTTCATTGTGCAACATTTCCAGTGTAGACAAAATCGTATTTCCAGTTGCAATACCATCGTCGATAACAATTACTATTTTGTTATTTAATTCGGGTGGCTTCTTTTTGCCATAGTATTCCTGATAGCGTTTGGCGAGAAAAGCTCGAATCGCTTGGGTTTCATCTTCAATGTATTTCGAAGATACATCTAATATCGAAGGACTTAAAATCCGACTTCTCAAAGTAACTGCACCAATTGCAAATTCCTTTTGGTTCGGATGGCCTATCTTTTTAGAAAGCACTACTTCCAAAGGCAAATTCAATTCCTTTGCCACGACATATCCCAGAGGAATACCTCCTCTGGGAATGGCTAAGACAAGGGCTTCCTGATTTTTATACTGTTTTAAATCATCTGCCAAAAGATACGCCGCCTCTACTCTATCCTTAAAAACCATTTCCTTTTTTATTTACATTTTACCCTTCACCGCTTTGGTAAATTCATTGGTGGAATGTTTTAAAGAGTTTGATAAATCATGGGCTTTATTGGATAATGATTTTCTAATTTTCTTTCGGGTTTTCTTTCCTTTTCGTGGAGCAAAAAGAACACCCAATCCTACGCCCATTGCTGTACCCAATAATGTTCCTGCTAATAAAGTCATCGACATTTTCCCATTGCATTTTTTCATAATTCTGTTATTTTAATTAGGTATGAAGTTACAACGAAATCATCAGTTATAAAATGATGTCAGTCATTATCCCATAATAAAACGTTGAATACACAATTAAAAAGTGGAAGCTCTATTTACAAGGCAAACTCAATCTGAATCGGACAATGATCGGATCCATAATATTCAGATAAAATCTCAATTTCATTAATTTTTTCGACCAAAGATTCACTGACTAAAAAATAATCAATCCGCCAACCTGTATTTCGTTCACGGGCTTGAAAACGGTAACTCCAATAAGTATAAGCAACTTCTTCAGGATGAAAATGACGGAAAGAATCTACAAATCCGGCGGCGAGGAGATTATCCATCCCATCGATTTCTACTTGGGTATAACCGGCTGTTTTGTTGTAATTTGCTTTGTCATTTTTAAGATCAATTGCTTGATGGGCAACATTCAAATCCCCACAAAGAACAACGGGCTTTGTATTTTTCAAATTCAACAAATACGAACGAAAATCTGCGTCCCATGTTTTTCGGTAACCCAATCGTTCCAACTTTTGTCCCGAATTGGGAACATACACATTGACCAAATAAAAAGTATTGAATTCCGCACAGATCACACGCCCTTCTTGGTCGTGCTCTTCAATTCCCATATCATAGGTTACGGATAATGGTTTCCATTTACTCAAAATCGCAACGCCCGAATATCCTTTTCTCTCTGCGGAATTGTAATAGTGATGGTAGTCTGTCATCTGCGCCAAAGCCTTTTCCACTTCTCCATCTTGGGCTTTGGTTTCTTGAAGACAAAGTACATCGGGATTCATTTTAGCAATATCATCAAAGAAATCTTTTTTAGTGATTGCGCGTATTCCGTTTATATTCCAAGAGATTATTTTCATGCTTATTTTTCTTTTTGTAAATATCAGAAAGACAAAATCATTTTCCAATAAATTGGGAAATTTTAAATTTCATGGGTTGAGTATTTACGAAGTATCCATCCTTCACCATTCTACTGAAATTCCGAAAGAAAAAATTAAAGCCTTTTCACACTACACTTTCGATTGCAACAAAGAATAGTTGTATCAAATCCGAATCAATGATTTTTCACTTCCAACTCCTATATATAATCACCGTTTAAAGAGGCTCTTGAAATATCCTTAAACTTACCTAGAAAACCATAAAATCGGATAAAAAAGTGAAGTTTATTCCTTCACAAACCTTTCTGTATGCGTATAATCCGACGGATAGGCTCCTACTTGCAACAACAACGGCCTTAAGGCAAATTCAAAATCCAAAGCTTCTACTCTTCCATCTTTTCCTAAATGAAATTGCATAAATTCTTCCCGCTGTGCTGGATTTTTCCATACGGCTCTGAATGTATCGAAATGCCAATGTTCAAGTTTCGCTTCCAACCCATCGGTATCCCAAAAATGAAGAATTAAATCTTTCCCTTTCTTTTTCACTTCTACCTTTCCGTAACCTGGGGATTTATAAACGCCGATATAGGATGCCAAGGCTAAACTCGGATTTGTTTTCTTAACGCGTGCTTGATGAATTTTCTCTCGTTCGGCCATCGCGTTGTCATAACTTCTTTTGTAGCCTTGTAGATACCGTTCGTTCCAGTCCACATCGTTAGAACCTAAGAAAGCGTCCATCACTTGATAAGCAATCGCATTTCCCAACGAATTGAAATTATTTCCAACAACGATAATTCCCAATTCCAATTCCGGAAGTAGATACATGGCGGTATTAAATCCATCGGTAGCACCACCGTGTGTCAGAACCCGTTTTCCTTTGTAATCCGTAATTGTCCATCCCAGACCATAACTACTTTGCGGTCGTTTTGCATCATGAGGTCTTTGAACCATTTGGGGTTTGTGGATTTCATTCATTTGTTTAGGACTGATGATGGTTTTTCCGTTGTAATTCCCCGATTCTCCCAACTGCATCAACATCCATTTGTTTAAATCATGAACCGAAGAATTAATTCCACCGGCTGGACCCGCATTGTCCCAATTTCTACGTTGAATAGAAACTACTTTTCCTTCGATTTCTTGATGTGGATAGGCTTGGTTGTCGTTCTTTTTAAGTTGAGTTATACTTGTTGTTGTCGAATTCATTCCTAGCGGAACAAAAAGTCGTTGTTTTAAAAACTCATCCCACGTTCGTCCATCGACATGTTCTATAATTTGTCCGGCAAGTGAATACATCACGTTGTTATACACAAATTCCGAACGAAAGGGTTTTTCCAATTCCATAAAACGCATTTGATATAAAACTTCATCACGGGAACTGTTGGTCATAAACTGAAGTCGATTTCCCAAGATTCGGCCCAATCCTACTTGATGTGTCAACACATCGCGAATCGTCATTTCATGCGTAATCCACGGATCTTTCATTTGAAACCATGGAATGTGTTGTGTGATTTTATCATCCCAATTGATTTTTCCTTCATCCACCAAAATACCCAAGGCAGCCACCGTGATATTTTTACTAACCGATGCAATACTGAAAATAGTATTTTCATCTACTTTTTCTCCACTTCCCAGTTGTTTTTCACCAAAACCTTTGGCATACATAACTTCGCCATCTTTTACAATTCCAATGGCCATTCCTGGAATTTTCCAATCATTTCGTGCCGATTCTACCCACGCATCAAAATCCTTGGGCAAATTTTGAGCAAAGGATTGCGTGGAAAATAAACTAACAAGTACGACGAATGAAAGCGTCAACCAATTTGAATTTAATCTAGTCATGGAATATATATTTTGAACAAAGATACTTACAACTTTAGACTCTTGTGTTTTGATGGATTTATTTAGGTTATATATGGCTTCAAAAAATCTTTCATAAAAATGAATTTTAGTACATTAAAAATTATAAAAAACTAAAACCTCAATTTATGAGCCACCTAGTCCACAATTCTTTAACTCAATAAAATAGGTTTATATAAATAGTATGAATTTGTAATTTAATCCGTACTTTTGCACCCGCAAAAAAGGCAAGTTTATGAAACGCATCAACGAATACAAAAAACTCTTTGGGGTTGAAAAAGAATTAGAATTAAAAACTTTAAAAACTACATACCGTAATTTGGTTAAAGAATGGCATCCCGATAAATTTCAAGAGGGCGACGAAAAACGGGAAGAAGCCGAAGAAGTAAGTCGAAAAGTTATTGATGGGTATCATTTCTTGGTAAGTATTGCACCGGAAACCAAGGAAGCAAATCTAGAAGAATATACAGAAACCATCACCCATTCAGGAATTGCAGATTTCCAACACAAAGGAATGGTTTTACAAATTACCTATTTGGACGGAAATACATATGAGTATTTTGGAGTGAACAAAAAAGTGTACCAAAACATGGTAAATAGCAATAAACTGAACCGTTTTGCAAAACGTACTATTTATCCAAACTACATGTACAGAAAGTCAAAACGTACAATGGAAGAGGCATAAGAGTATTTCTAAAGGAAATTTAGAAAAAAAACGCAAATCAATTTGAATTGATTTGCGTTTTTAGTTTAATAAGTAATTAAAAAAAATAATGAGAACTGTCCAAATGCTTATTAGTTTTTCTATTACAAATGTACATTCACTTTCTGTATTAACTATAGGGAAAAACCCTGTATTTTCAGTCGAATAAAAATAAAATCAAAGAAAATTTACACTTTAATTCTAAAATCAATAATTTCAATACATTTGTAAAATGAATGACAACAGGCCGATAGGTGTATTTGATTCGGGCGTGGGCGGTTTAACCGTAGCCAAGGAAATCAAACGTTTACTTCCTCATGAGAATATTGTATACTATGGAGATACCAAACATTTACCCTACGGTGATAAGTCAAAAGAAACCATCATTAAATACACGACCAAAATCACTCGATTTTTGGTTAATCACAATTGCAAAGCCATTGTTATCGCTTGCAACACGGCGACTGCCAATGCGATCAAAGAAATAAAAGAAGCAGCAGACGGTATTTTAGTGATTGATGTAATTTCACCGGTTTCCAAAAAAGTCGCCTATGAACTTCATCAGAAAGTAGGCGTTATCGCGACCCGAGCTACGGTTCGTTCGCATGCTTACAAAAAATCAATTCGAAAATACAACCGTCATTTGAAAGTGGTGGAATTGGCCACTCCCCTTTTGGTTCCTATCATTGAAGAAGGTTTTAAGAATACACTTGTTTCCAAACATGCCATTGAATCCTATCTTTCTCACAAACGGTTTGAGGATATAGATACCCTCATTTTGGGTTGTACGCATTATCCACTTATTCAAAAAGAAGTAGAAACTGTCTTTCAAGGAAGAGTGAAAGTTGTGGATTCTCCTTTGATTGTAGTCAATGAATTAATTCATCAACTCGAAAAATTCAAACTATTTGGAAATACGATTGAACCTGAATTTCAATTTTATTTATCGGATTACACCGAAGGATTCGCTCGTTTGGCAAAGGGTTTTTTCGGTCGTTCCATTGTGATTAATCAAAAACTATTGAAATAGTTTAGCCGACTGAGGTAATTTCTTTAATTTTGCATCAAATTTAGAAATCGTGAATTTGACATCCCAAGAATTAATCGAATTAGAAAATAAATACGGAGCCCATAACTATCACCCCTTACCTGTCGTTTTAAACCGAGGCGAAGGTGCTTTTGTTTGGGATGTGGAAGAAAAGAAATACTATGATTTTCTTTCCGCTTATTCCGCTGTGAATCAAGGCCATGGTCATCCACGAATCATTGACGCACTTACCAAACAAGCTCAAAAATTGGCTTTAACTTCCCGTGCTTTTCACAGTACAGAACTAGGGATTTACGAGAAATACATCACTGAACTTTTTGGGTATGAAAAAGTTTTACCCATGAATACCGGTGCAGAAGCCGTTGAAACAGCGATAAAAATTGCACGTAAATGGGGATATGAACGAAAAGGAATTCCATCGGGTCAAGCTAAAATCATTGTTTGTGATGGAAATTTCCACGGTAGAACCACGACTATTATTTCTTTTTCGAATGACGAAGAAGCTCGAAATAACTTCAATCCTTATACTTCAGGATTTCTATCCGTAGAATACAACGATGTAAAATCTTTACGCGCTGCGATTGAAAAAGACAGTGCTACAATTTGTGGGTTTTTGATGGAGCCTATCCAAGGAGAAGCAGGTGTAAATGTTCCAGATGAAGGTTATTTATCAGAATGTTTTGAAATCTGTAAAGAACACAATGTATTATTTATTGCAGATGAAATTCAAACAGGAATAGCACGAACGGGAAAAATGTTGGCAGTGGATCATGAGAATGTGAAGCCGGATATGTTGATATTAGGAAAAGCATTATCCGGAGGGGCATATCCAGTATCTGCAGTTTTGGCAGATGACAAAATAATGAACGTAATCCAACCGGGACAACACGGATCAACTTATGGTGGAAATCCATTGGCATGTGCAGTTGCTATGGAAGCCTTGCAAGTTGTTTTAGACGAAGATTTGGCGAATAAAGCGGCACATTTAGGAGAAATTTTCCGTTCTGAAATAGAAAAGATGATTCCAAAATATCCCTTTTTAAAATCAGTGAGAGGAAAAGGCTTATTAAATGCAGTTTTAATCAATGACTCACCGGAAAGTACAACAGCTTGGGATTTATGTATAGATTTAATGAATAACGGAGTTTTAGCTAAACCCACGCACGGAAATATCATCCGATTTGCACCGCCTCTGGTCATTAGTGAAGAAGATTTAAGAGCTGCACTAAAGATTTTAGACCAAACTTTTATGAATTTCAGAAAATAAGAGCTACTTTTGTAGTTAAATCAACCCTAATTAAAATGAGAAAGAAATTTATCTTCGCCGTTTATTCACTATTGTTTTTTGGCTTTTTGAATGCACAAGAATTAAAAACTGTTAGTTTTTCTGATATTGAATTAAATCAAAGTCAACTATTGCTTTCAGAATACTGGAAGACAAATATTGACAAAATAAATCTTACAATTTCAAGTGGTATTATTAAAAATGAATCCAATAAAAACATACGCAATCTGCAATTGGATTTGTATTTACTTCCCCATGGTAATGATGTAAATAATAATACTTTTTCTGCCTATCATATTACCACTGTAAACTTCCCAAGTATTCGAAAAAATTCAAGTTTAGCGGGAATCAGCATCAAGGGCGAGCTGGTTGAAACACCACCGAATGGATTATATGACCCCGTTTTGGTATTAAGTAACAAAGGAAAAGTGGTTTCAATTCATAAAGTAGATGAAATTCTTGAACAGAATCGAGGCGTTTTCTCTTTTTATTCAGAACCCATTAAAAAGAATACTTTACCCTCCACAAAAGGTACTGTCCTTCAAAATGCAGATTCAAATTTAAATCCTGTTGTTAAAATTGAAGTTGTTGATGATAATTCCGTTTCAATAGATAAAGAATGGAAAGTAGATATTGATTTCAAAAACTTCTTAGTGAAATTAACAGGCGGTGATATCGCAAATAACACTTCCAATAATTTTAACAATTTAGTTTTGAATGTGTTTTTAACCCAGGATAATCAAACCAAGATTGATACGAATTTTAATGGATTATTGATTGCATCAGCGGACGTTGAAAAACCGATTGAGAAAAATACTCGGTTTGTAGATGCAAATATTACCACGAATCTACAACAGATTCCAGCACAAGGAACTTATTATGTTTTAATGACTCTGTCTGTAAAAGATAGCGAAGGAAACTTACAAGTGAGAAGCAAAAGAGCTTTCCCAAATCCCGTTTCATTCTAAATTTTGATATTTTCTGTTGAAGCCCACTAAAAGTTCAACAAAACGACCATACGATTCCAAGCCTTCTTGATTATTCATTTTCAAGAAGGCTTCGTTCATTAGTGAAAAGGCATCTCCGGACTTTCCTGTATATTTCTCATTGATTTCCATTTCGTATTCGCGATCTCTCTTCATACCTTCTGAATAACGCAATTCCACGTAACTTTTAACGTAAATAGGGTCTAACCAAAGAATCCGATTCAGAATACTTCGCATCGCTTTGAAATTACTGGCATATTGAATTTCAGCACTCGTACTTTCAATTCCAATGACAAAACCTACAAAATTAGCTTCACTCTCCGTCGCAAATCCAAATTGATGAGCTGATTCATGCAATTCAGTAAACAAAAGCTTAGAGTCAGGCATTTTGACATTGTACTGAGATTCAGAAGTGAAAGGATTGTAATAGCCCAAAACGCCTAAATGACTAAAGATTTCACTATATAAGGAGGGTTTTAAATTCGTTTTAATCTGATTTACAAACTCTATTTCGGGATATTTTTCTTTAACAATCCATGCAGATTTCTCAAATTCTTGCTTGATTTGAGCTTGATTCAAACCCATTTTAAATACGCCTCTTTCATCTTCTTGAACTTGCTCTCGATACATTTTGGCACGTAAATAATACATATCTGCCAATTGTTTCAATTCATCCAAAGAATCCAATTCCACGTCGTAAGCATCTTTAATCGGTGTTTTGTAATAATTAAATCCCCAAACCAAATAAAAAAATAAATAAAATATACTCAGAAAATTAAATAAATAGCTTAATTTTTTGCCTAAGTCTTTGTAATTCCTTTGAATCAATAAACGTATACAAACACCCAAAAAGAAAACTCCACCGAGCGCTAAAATTGTATAAAACACATCGCCGAGTGAAAAAGAAAACAAAGAACTAAATGCCGAAAGTTGTTTGGACATAATTCGACCTAAGGGAGTTAAGGTATGGATTGCCAAGGAAGTACTATTCGAAACCAACTTTATCAAAAGAATGATCGCTAAAAAAACAACGACCGAACGTAAAAAAGGGGAAAACTTTCTATCTAACATATTACGCCAAAATTAAGCAATTCATTTCGTTGACTAAAACTTTAATTTTTCGCCTTTAACATTTCGTTAACGGTTCATGGAATAATTCTTGTTCAAAAGGGTATCGAAAAATAACACATTAAAATTAATTATGAAAAAAGTATTTTTAGCAGCATTCTTAGGATTTGGAATTATGGTAAGTGCTCAAGTGGTCGAAGCAAATGACGAAGTGGCAGTAACTGATGAAGCGGTAGAAATTGTAGAAATTGAACAAGAACCCGTAATTTACACGACTACCTCTATGGTGGCTAATTCAGGTTTTCTACAAACCGTTGGATTTGATGGAGCTTGGAAATTGGATATGAATTTAGAAAACAATAAAATTATATTGACAGGCGGAACTTTACTTAACAAAGCAGAAAGCGAGTCAAACAATATTCGATTAATGGTTTATTTAGCTGAAAAACCATTCGATCTTAGCAATCCTGAATTCATTGGAACTGTATATTCTGTGGTAGATTTAGAGTCAATTGATGCCAATGCTAAAGAATCCGGAAAGACGTATGAAACTTCATGGGCTTCTGAATCAAAACCCTCTTCGGGAAAATATTATCCGTATATTTTATTAGGTGAAGAAAATGAAAAAACTGGGCAGTTTGAAGTAAAAGATGTAAAAGCTTTTGAAAATTCAATTACAATTTCGTAATCTAAATTTATAAATCAATGAAAAAGCCGTCTCGCTATGAAAACGAGACGGCTTTTTTTATTTCTAATTTTCTACATATTAAATTTCATCCAAAATAGAATTCAAAGTTTCTGAAGGTCTCATGGCTGCGGCAGTTAACTTCGCATCCGGTTGATAATATCCTTTGATTTCTTGCGGTTTATTCTGTGCTCCGATTAATTCCGAATTAATCTTTTCCTCTTTCGCTTTAAACTCTTCCGCAATCGGTCCAAATTTAGCGGCCAATTCTGCATCTTTGGTTTGGTTTGCCAAGGCTTCTGCCCAATACATAGCCAAGTAAAAATGCGAACCTCGATTATCAATGGTTCCCAACTTTCTTCCCGGTGATTTATCGGTATCCAAGAATTTAGCATTCGCTTCATCCAAAGCATTTGCCAAAACCTGTGCTTTTGGATTGTCCTGCGTTTGTGCCAAATGTTCCAACGAAGCCTGAAGTGCCATAAATTCTCCCAATGAATCCCAACGTAAATATCCTTCTTCAATAAATTGTTCAATATGCTTCGGCGCAGAACCTCCTGCTCCCGTTTCAAACAATCCACCACCATTCATCAAAGGAACGATGGATAACATTTTTGCCGATGTTCCTAATTCTAAAATCGGGAATAAATCGGTTAAATAGTCACGCAATACATTTCCAGAAACCGAGATGGTGTCTTCTCCCCTACGGATTCTTTCAATCGAAAACTTACAAGCTTCAATCGGTGATAGAATTCGAATGTCCAATCCTGAGGTATCAAATTCAGGTAAATATTTATTTACTTTTTGAATGATTTCCCTATCGTGTGCTCTGTTTTCATCCAACCAAAATACAGCTGGAGTATTGGACAAACGTGCACGATTGACTGCCAATTTAATCCAATCTTTTATCGGTCCATCTTTCGCTTGACACATTCTGAAGATATCACCAGTTTCCACGGGCTGTTCCATCAAAATAGTACCTTCTGAATTCACAACCCGAATCACACCTTCTGCTTCCGCTTGGAAAGTTTTATCGTGCGAACCATATTCTTCCGCTTTCTGAGCCATTAAACCTACGTTTGGAACTGATCCCATCGTTGTTACGTCATACGCTCCATTCGCTTTACAATCGTCAATAACGGCTGTAAAAACGCCTGCATACGAGCGATCTGGAATCATCGCGAATGTATCTTGTTGTTTTCCCTCTTTATTCCACATTTGACCGGAAGTTCGAATCATTGCGGGCATCGAAGCATCCACAATTACATCCGAAGGAACGTGTAGATTTGTGATTCCTCTGTCTGAATTCACCATCGCCAAATCCGGACCATTTGCAATTTCTTGCTCAATCATCGCCTTCACTTCCGCCTCCTTTGGATTTCCTGCAAGTTTAGAGTACAATTCTCCCAAACCGTTGTTGGGATTGATGGCTAATTCTTCAAATAAATCTGCATATTTTGTGAATACATCTTTAAAATAAACCGAAACAATCGCTCCAAAAATCACAGGATCTGAAACCTTCATCATCGTTGCTTTCAAGTGCGCAGAAAGTAAAACTCCAGCTTCTTTCGCTTCATCTTTTGTTTTTTGTACAAAGGTCTTTAAGGCCGATAAACTCATTACGGAGCTATCAATAATTTCTCCTGCTTTTAAATCTGCATAATCTTTCAATTCTTTTACCGAACCGTCTTTTCCAACAAATTCAATTTTAAATTGTGTGGGATTTTCTATTGTCAAAGATTTTTCGGTTCCATAAAAATCACCGGATTCCATACTTGCCACTTTGGTTTTTGAGTCTGAAGACCAAGCGCCCATGGAGTGTGGATGTTTTTTCGCATAATTTTTAACCGGTTTCGGAGCTCTTCGGTCCGAATTCCCTTCACGCAATACAGGATTTACTGCCGAACCTAAAACTCGAGCATAACGCTGTTTGATTGCTTTTTCTTCTTCGGTTTTGGGTTCTGCGGGATAATTAGGAACGGCGTAACCGTGTGCTTGTAACTCAGCAATCGTTTCATACAATTGAGGAATGGATGCCGAAATATTGGGTAATTTGATGATGTTTGCATCGGGTGATTTTGTTAATTCTCCCAACTCTGCCAACGCATCGCCCATTTTTTGATCTTCCTTTAAAAAATCAGGGAAAATAGATAATACACGTCCTGCCAAAGAGATATCACGTGTTTCAACGTCTATATTCGCTGAAGATGAAAAGGCTTGAACAATTGGTAAAAATGAATACGTCGCCAACATAGGCGCTTCATCCGTTAAAGTGTAAATGATCTTAGATTTCGACATATATTTTGTTTTTTTAATTCGTAAAAAGTCAATGCAAATATAAAGAATTAAGCCATATCTATTTATGTGATTTGTTAGCTTTGATTCGCCTTTCAGTATTTTCATCTTTGGTTTTGCCGAATTGAATAATTGAATTTCAAAATTACTATTTCATTAAATTTTCTTACATTTCAATTTCAAAACTGAACACAATGAAACAAAACGGAATTCCATCGGTGGATTTAAATGATTTTTTATCCAAAGATCCCAGCAAAAAACAAGCATTTGTAGACAAAATTGGAAAAGCTTACGAAGACATTGGGTTCGTTGCTTTGAAAGGACATTTTTTATCAGATGAATTGGTTGACAAATTATATAAAAGTGTCAAAGACTTCTTTGACCTTCCCCTTGAAACCAAAGAAAAATACGAAATTGAAGGAATTGGCGGTCAACGCGGGTATACTTCTTTTGGAAAAGAACACGCCAAAGACAAGCCAGAAGGTGACTTAAAAGAATTTTGGCATTTTGGTCAATATGTAGAAGAATCCGAAAAAGCGAAATTTGATTATCCCGAAAATATCGAAGTTAAAGAAGTGCCTGAATTTAATTCAGCCGGAAAAGAAGCTTATCAACAATTGGAAAAAACAGGTTTGTATGTACTTCGCGCTTTGGCTTTGTATTTAGGATTGGATGAATTTTATTTCGACGACAAAGTAACCAATGGAAATTCCATTTTACGACCGATTTATTATCCGGCCATTAAAGAAGAACCGAAAGGTGCCGTACGTGCAGGTGCACATGGGGATATCAATTTAATCACTCTTTTAATGGGCGCTTCTGCGGGTGGTTTGCAAGTATTGAGAAAAGATGGAGTTTGGGTCGATGCCATTGCACAGCCCGACGAATTGGTTATCAATGTGGGCGATATGTTGTCGCGACACACCAACAATAAGTTGAAATCAACCATTCATCAAGTAATAAATCCACCCAAAGAACAATGGCACAAACCGCGTTATTCCATTCCTTTCTTTATGCATCCTGTTAGTGATATGGAATTGAATGTGTTGGAAAATTGTGTAGATGAACAAAATCCGAAACAATATGATGACATAACAGCGGGCGAATTTCTAAACCAACGTTTACGCGAAATTGGATTGATAAAATAAAATGTAAGACATTAAAAAAACCTTTTGAATACTTTCTAATTAAAGATTTCAAAAGGTTTTTTTGTTTATTATGAATTGCAATCGTAGTTTTTAATTAACATTCCGCAATATTAACAGCAATAGCAAGACCTCCTTCCGAGGTTTCTTTAAATCGGTCATTCATACTTTTAGCAGTTTCCCACATGGTTTGTATCACTTCATCCAACGTTACACGCGCATTTGCTGGATCACTTTCAATGGCAATATTCGCAGCGGTAATTGCTTTCATTGCACCCATTGAATTTCGCTCAATGCATGGAATTTGAACCAAGCCCCCCACAGGATCACATGTCAATCCCAAATGATGTTCCATCGCAATTTCTGCTGCCATCAATACTTGTCCGGGTGAACCTCCCATAATTTCAGTTAAACCTGCTGCTGCCATCGCTGACGACACACCTGTTTCAGCCTGACATCCGCCCATCGCTGCAGAAATAGTCGCATTCTTTTTAAATAAAGTCCCGATTTCTCCTGCTACCAATAAAAATCGAATGATTTTGTCGTCACCCGTAAATTCAGTAAACGCTTGTGAATACATCAAAACTGCAGGAATAATTCCACTGGCACCATTGGTTGGCGCAGTAATAATTCGTCCGAAATTTGCATTTTCTTCGTTCACTGCCAAAGCAAAGCAAGAAACCCATTTGTTGATATTTACAAAATTCTCCTCTGCATCGACTACGCTTTGATACCATTCATCTCTTGTATTGTAACGAACATCACCTAATAATTTTCGATTTAAACTACCCGCCCGACGAACCACTCGCAAACCTCCAGGCAAAATTCCTTCTTGATTTACGCCTTTGTAAACACAGTCTTTTATGTTTTCCCAAATCCCTAAAGCATGTGCATCGGTTTCTTCTTTGGTTCGCCAACTTTCTTCATTTAAATAAATTAAATCTGAAAAAGAGATACCCAATTTGTCGCAATAAAAAAGCACGTCTTTTCCATGATGACATGGATACAAAGTACGCGTACAAACCTCGTCGGCAGACGTTTCTTCTTGTGTCGCAACAAACCCACCACCAATGGAATAATAATCTTGTTCCACTTCGGTTCCATCGGTAAAAACCGCTTTAAAAATCATTCCATTTGGATGGAAATCCAAACTTTTTGATTTATTTAAAATAAGATGATGACCGTATTCAAAGGGAATTTCAACTTCTCCTCCCAATTTCAATATTTGCGTGGATTTTATAATTTCTATTTTTTCTGTGATTTTTGTGGTATCAATGGTTTTAAAATTTTCACCTGAAAGCCCTAACATACCTGCGATATCCGTTCCGTGACCAATTCCTGTCTTGGCTAAGGATCCAAAAAACTCAACAAATACTTCTTTAACTTCCGATAGTTTATGTTCTTTCCGAATGAGATTCAAAAATAATTCTGCTGCATTCCAAGGCCCCATCGTATGAGAACTCGATGGCCCAATTCCTACCTTTATAATCTCAAATACACTGATTGATTCCATTTCTATTTCTTAATTCTATTTTTAAGTAAAAATATACAATTATTAAACTTTTCCAAATCAAAGCTATAAAGAAGCTAAGATTTTTTCATTTCTCTCGAATGAAATTCATTTTACTGACGAATCACCCATTTTCGATGAAAAGGATTTTTTTTCTTATTTGTGCGACTCGAAGTTGGTAAGGAATTACTGAATTTTATAAAGAATAATTCCTATCAAATTTAGGTTTATTTATGGCTTAAACCTAATTTTTTAATTGAATACTTTCAACTCTCCTATTCACTCCGTACCTTTAGAGTAAATAAATAGTAAACCGATTTCAAATCATGAAATTCATTTTAGAATCCGCAAATCCGAAAGATTATCTGTCTGAAATCCCACCGATAATTCAATTTCATACGCCTTTGATTAAAAACAAGGTCGAATTCATCGAGTCGAAAGCGAAAACTCCCAAAGAAAAGGTAAAATTGGCATTTGAAATTAGTCTATATGAAATCAAACATTCCTTTGACATAGACAGTAAATTCGTTAAAATCAGTGGCGAAGAAGCACCTCAATCAGGAGAGAGAATTTGTTTTGCAAAAGCACATTTATTTGACACTTTGGTCCGAACGGTGGGAATTCCTTGTGGTTTCTATTACCAAAACGTCTTCTGAAAGGGACAATAGAGTTAGGCTATGCGTTGCATGAATTAAATGCAGTTTATTTGGAACATTCCAGTTAGTTTCGATTGAATCTCAGAGGAAATAAACCAAGCAAAGACTCGCAGTTTTTTATCGAAACCAAAATATTAGCGTATCCGATTCGTGAGCAGTTGGGTGAGTTTGACTATCCGAATATTTTCCTGAAACCCATTCCAACAGTGATTCAAGCTATGAAAAACTCAAAAGACAGCAAAGAATTGTTTTTTAAACGTCCGGAAGCTATTTAAGATTATTTACTCCAAAAAACTTCTTTTACGGAATCTAATTTTCGAAGTTGTTTGATAAGATGTGCCATTTTCTTTGCATCTGCACTCTCAAATTTAATTTCAAAAATATAAGAAACGTTGCTTTTACTTAAATTAAAACTCTCAACTATAAAATTATTTTCCGTCAAAATATCGTTGATAACATCCACTTCATTGGATTCGATTTGGGTAATAATTCGAAGATTTTGACGAATAGATCCTTTGGCATATTTTTTTTCAATGGGTTGTAAAGCCCATAAAATCACTAAGACCAAAACAGTGGTCATCGCAGCCGCCACATACATTCCTCCTCCTGCTGCAAGCCCAATTCCTGCCACGGTCCACAATCCAGCGGCAGTTGTTAATCCCCGAACGGTTCCTTCTTTCTGAAACAAAATTGTTCCAGCTCCTATAAAACCAATTCCACTCACAACCTGTGCTGCAACACGGGATGGATCGAGGTCCATGTGTGGATTTCCCATAACATCGCCAAAGCCAAAAGCGGAAACTATCATGAATAAACATGACCCTACACATACCAACATGTGTGTTCGTAAACCCGCAGACCAGTTTTTTCGCTCTCGCTCTAGTCCAACCAAAGCACCAAAAACCGATGCCATGACCAAACGAATTAAAACTTCATTCCACTCGAGCATCTGATTTATTTTTAGGTTATTAAAATATTTTTACTTTCAAATTTACGAATTCTATAGCGTTTTCTTTCTTATTTAGTTGAAATTTAAGAAGATTTAAGTGCAAAAAATTTACACCTGTGGATGACGTTCAAATTCTTTTTCTCTGTCAAAAAGATACCGATATGTCGCTAATTTCCGAGTTACCTCTGCACCCAAAGATTGGGCAACATTGATCATTTTTGGATTAAAATCACCGATCCACTGCATTTCGTAATCTTTATACGAAGTTGTCGGAATAAACTTCCGCCCCGATTCGACAATTAAGTAGCTGTCCATCCCTTTTTTCTGCCATCTGGGAATGACTCCAAAAACCAATCCTGTAATCTTTGGACAAGGTTTAGTTTTCTTTAACCATAAAAATTTCAGTTTTTGAAACCATCCGAATTTTCCGTTCAACTCCTTAAAATAAAAGTTCAAATCCGGTAAATTTATCCAAAATGCAACGGCTTCATCCTTTTCATACGCAAACCAACAAATCTTCTCATCCAATACGGGTTTCAATGAATTAAAAATCGCAGTCGCTTGGCGTTTATCGATGGTTTTTCCTGCATTGTGTTGTGCCCATGCAAGATTATAAACATGTGCAAAATCTTGGGCATAACGTCCTAAATTCTTTTTGGTAATATGCTCCACGCGCACCTCTGGATTTTTGGAAACTGTGCTGTGTCTCTTAAAAAAACTGTCTTGAAGATTCAATGTAACTTCCAATCCAAAGCAAAGTTGTTCAAAATAAACCTGAAAACCATAAGCTTCAAAAATAGCTACATAATACGGTGGATTGTAATTCATACAATACAAAGGCTCAAAAAAACCATCTGTCAACAAACCCCACCACCGATCGCGTTCCCCAAAATTAATGGGTCCATCCATGGCTTCCATTCCGTGTCCTTTCAACCAATCTCGGCAATGATCGAGAAGAAAAAAAGCGGCTTCAAAATCTTCGATTATTTCGAAAAAACCAATTCCACCGGTAGGTTGTTTTTGTTTGTATTTTGGATTGACAAAACTTGCGACTCTTCCTATAACCTGATTATTGTCGTCTAAAAGTAACCATCGTTTGCAAACTCCCTTTTTAAAAAGTTTGTTTTTCTCCGGGTCGAAAATTGCTTCAACATCTTTATCCAATGCTTGAATCCAATTGAAGTCATTTCTATAAATACGTTTCGGTAATTCTAAAAAATCTCTTTTGTGTTTTGACGATACGACTTCGATTATCTCCATACATGAATTTTAAATTTGGCAACAAAGGTAATAATCTTCGTTTTTAAACCCATTTTAGTTCGAAAAACAATTTCAATCCTTTAATTTACCTTCCAAATTCAAAGCAATTTGGTAAATTTGATTGGCTTAAACAAGGATCATTATGAAAATTATTAAAATTATTCTTTCTCTATTCCTTTCTTTATTTGGAATAGTATCTATTTTCATGACTTCTTCTATTGCATTTGATTGGTTTGGAATTCGGGAAATGGAAGGAAATTATGTATCCTTTATTGTGTACGTAAACATGATTTGTGGATTCATTTATCTCTATGCTGCGTATTCGATTTGGAAAAATAAAAAGTCTACCATTTGGGCATTGGGTTTAGCCTTTTTTCTTTTGGTATTTGCTTTCATTGCCTTGGGATGGTATATACGTGAAGGAGGAGTGTATGAGCCAAAAACAATAAAAGCCATGAGTTTTCGTACCCTCGTGACTGTTGCTTTAGGGATTATAAGTTACGGTATCTTAAAGAAAGCACCTCGAAATCATAGAAGAAACTCATTCTAATTTATTAGAAGAATTAAATAGAAAATTGGGGATGAATTCCCCATCGATTCATATCGGCATTCGCAAAGTCATCTTTGTATTTTTCTGGGATTTCTCCTTCGAGCATGGATCCTGTTTTCACCGAAGGAAACAGTCCTTCATACGTAATCATTTCATTCAATGAAACTCTTCGGTAAATATGTGATCGCGTTAAATTATGCGCAACATCCAATCCGGAAGCACCTAATAATTCCACAAAACTTTCCAATACTTTTTGATGGTAACTCGCAAGTCTCACTTTTTTATCTTCGACCACTAAGCCCACAGTTAATTTTGGATCTTGAGTTGTAATCCCAGTCGGACAGCGATTTGTATTGCACAATATCGCTTGAATACAACCGATGGCCATCATCATCGCACGCGCGGAATAACACGCATCTGCACCCAAAGCGATGGCACGCGCAATATGGAAACCGGATGAAATTTTTCCAGAAGCCAATAATTTCACATGATGCCGGATTCCCATTCCCATTAAAACATTTTGAACAAAAGCCAATCCATCAATCATAGGAGCACCTACATAGTTTGAAAACTCTTGTGGCGCTGCTCCTGTCCCTCCTTCTCCACCATCAATGGCAATGTAATCCGGATAAACGTCCAAATGCTTCATCGCTTTGCATATCGCTATAAATTCACTTTTATGACCAATACATATTTTGAAACCAATCGGCTTCCCATCGGAAAGTTCCCGTAATCTTTGAATGAATTGAATCATTTCCAATGGCGTATCAAAAGCTGAGTGAAAAGGCGGAGATGCAACTTTCGTGTGCGGTTTCACATGACGAATTTTAGCAATTTCTTCGGAATTTTTTGAAGCGGGAAGAATTCCCCCATGACCCGGTTTTGCACCCTGTGAAATTTTAAGTTCAATCATTTTTACGCTTGGAATTCGAGCTTTTTCTGCAAAAAGTTCCGGACTAAATCTTCCTTCTTCATCACGACATCCAAAATATCCCGTACCAATTTGCCAAATTAAATCCCCTCCGTGTTTTAAATGATGGGAACTAATTCCTCCTTCACCCGTATTGTGGGCAAATCCACCGATTTTTGCACCTGCATTGAATGCTTCAACCGCATTTCCGCTTAGAGAACCAAAACTCATAGCGGAAATATTTAAAATACTGGCAGAATAAGGCTGTGTACAGTCTTTATTTCCTATGATAATCCTTGGATCGTGATTTAAAGTTTCAAAAGCTTTTGGTGCTACTGAGTGACACATCCACTCGTATCCTTCAGCATACACGTCGAATTGAGTTCCAAAAGGAATGGTTTGAAGTTCATTTTTCGCTCGCTGATATATTGTTGAGCGATCTACGCGATGAAAAGGTCGACCATCTATATCAGATTCAATAAAATACTGATACATTTTTGGACGTAAATCCTCCAAGACATATCGCAATCTTCCAAACAAAGGATAAATACGTCGGATTGTATGGTGAGTTTGGAACATATCTATGTAACCCATTACGGTAAACACAAGAAAAATAGCGAAGAGAACATACCAATTCATACTTAAAAACCAAGCAAGACCAAAGGTTACAATCAGAATTAGTGTAGATATAATTACAAAACTTTTTCGCATAATGAAATTTTAATCGATTAAAAAAAATTGTTTTCATTTCGATTCAAATTAAATCTATCAAAATGAATATTTCACTAAGTTCCTATCCCGCTAAAAGCTGCCGATGCTCGTCAAGCCAAATAGTGCAGTAAATTTAGTCAATAATTACAGGAATAAAAAAGGAATATTTCGAAATGTTTTGCGGAGTTTCTTTCAGGAAGTTAACTGCTCACCCATTCTATGACACTTCCCTTATCTTTGTGATTCACAATATTTAAAGCGATCGGAATTTTCTCCTTTAATTCTTCCACATGGGAAATAATGCCCACTATTCGATTTTCTTTTTGCAGATTCATCAGCGTTTCAAAAACAATGTTTACAGATTCAATATCCTGTGTACCAAAACCTTCGTCGATGAAAAAGAAGTTCTTCTCTGCTTTTGCACTTGTTTGAACACTTTCGGCCAAAGCCAAAGCTAAACTCAAGGATACTTGAAACAGTTGACCGCCTGAGAGCGTTTTCACGCTTCGGCTTCGACCTTCGTTCAAATAATCTATGATTTCAAAGTCGTTATTTTCATTCAATTGCAAACTCAATTGATTTCGAGTCATTCGATGGAAACGCTCGTTGGCATAATCACACAACTGCCGAAGATAAATAGAGGAGACAAATTGAACAAAACCGGAAGCTTTGAATAAATTAAATAAGGTTTTCAGATTTCCAGCTCTATTTTCTAATTTTTCTTTTTCAACGATTAACTTCTTTTTAGCCTCAAATTCTTTTTCAATTCTTTCCAATTCCGCTTTCGATTTAACCACGTTTTCAGATGCTTCTTTTAAATTGTCTATCAGTAAATTAAGCGATCGTTCAGTCTCTTCAAATTTTAGTTGATCAAATGTTTGATCTTTTAATTTGTCTTTCAATTCTTGAATCGAATTTTTGAAAGTTTCATATAAAATCGTAAAATCCTCGATTTCCTTTCGAATGGAGGGAAGATCCAACTTCAATTCCAAAACTTCCTTAACCGAATTCAAAGATTCTAAGTTTTGCTTATGTAATGAAAACTCAATGGATTGTTGAATGTGAGCCAACTCATCTATTAACTTTTTCCGCTGCTTTTCAGCAATTTCAATGGATGTTTTTTGTGACGATGCTTTTGGATTTAATTCGTTTAATTGTTTGTTGAAATGCGTATATTTCTCTTCAATCGACTGATTTTGTATTCTTAATTCTTGCCACTCACGTTTTACTTCTTCTATATTTCGAGATTTAAAATTCGAATAATCTAGGACTTTTAGATGGGCTAAGTTTTGAGCGATCTGTGCTTGTTTTTCCGCCTCTTCGATTTTAAACTTCTCCAAAGTTTTACTATATCTATCCAATTTCTCATTTTCTAACCTCAAACTTTCTCTTAATTGTTTGATGGTTTCGTTCTTCATTTCAATTGTTTTTGCCCCTTCCGAATTCAACTTTCTTTTGGAGTCAAAATCCTCAAAATGGGACGAATTAAATTCTTCCCAAACAAATTTCGCTTGATGAATTTCTTTTTCCTTTTGAAGCTTTTTCAAAACTTCTTTTTCTTCCGAATTCTGTTTTTCATAAAAGATTTTTTCTTTGGCAATCGATCGAATTTCTTCCCATTCATTTTGAATGTTTTCCATCCCTTTTTCAACGTTAACTAATTCATGATTTATTTCTGTCAACAACAAACTTACATCGGAAATTTGAGCTATTCTTGGATGATCCAAGGACCCACAAAGGGGACATGCTTCTCCGTCATGCAATTCATCGGAATACTGCGCTAACTTTTGTTGAACTTCAAAATGGCTTTTCTTTTCTTCTAATTTTTTTTTCTTGATTTTTAAATCATCCATTTTCCGTTGAAATTTTTCTTCGAAGTTTTCAAAGTCAATTTCTTTCTGTTTTAATTGCTTATCGATTGATTTAATCTTATCCTTTACCTCAATTAATCTATTTTTTTGCTTATCAATACTTTGGATTATTAGTTTGAATTCTGAAAACCAATTGCCCACCTTTAAAATCAAGTCAGAAGAAAACTGTTTTTTCTTCCATTCTTCTATTTCATTTTCTAAATTTTGTATGGAGGTGTTGATTTCTTCTTGTTTCGTTTTTACCTCTTGAACCGCCAAAACCCCCTTTTTTGTGCGTTCACTTTTGGTTAAAATCTCTTGTTCAAAAGCAAGAATTTGAATCATCAATTCCATGTCCAACGCTTCTTTTTTCTTTTCGGGAAGTTGCTCAAAACATTCTTTTAATTTCTGGATTTCTTCTTTTAACTTTTCAATTTCAGCCGAAGTTTGGATGTATTCTTTTCGTTGGTTTTCTACTTCGGAAGAAGTTTCAATTTCAGATTTTTTAAGTTTCATTTGCTCCGTTAAAATCGGATGAAACACAGTGAAAATTCGTTCGTATAAATTCGCTTGTTCTCTTTTTTTATCGATTGCTTCTTTTTGAATTCTGAATTTCTCAAACTCAATTTCCTTTTGATTTAAACTTTCCAAATCGGTCTTGATACGCTTTAAGCTTTGAAATTCTTGATCTAACTTTTCATGTTCTTTTTGAACTTGGCTCAAGTTTTCAGACTGCAATTTTAATTGATTTTTTAAAGATTTAATAATTTCTTGATTTATATCTTCAAAACCAGATAACTTCCCTTCCAACTGATGGAGATTGGATTGATTTTCACTTTGCAAAGCGGCCGTTTTGTGTTGCAAATCAAAACGTCCTAATTGAAAAATGTCTTTCATCATATTCGTTCGATCTGTAGGACCTAATTCCAAAAACTCTTTGAATTGACCTTGTGGAATAATGATGGTTCGTTTGAAATTCTCATAACTCAATCCCAAAAGTAATTCCGAATTTGTATGTTCCAAAGGAATCCAATCTTCGTTTACAAATTCATAAAAAGTAGTCGAATGAACTTTTACGTCGTCAAAACGTTTTAAATTTCTTCTAAAATCGCGTGTCGCTCGATATATTTTATTTTCATAATTGACAAATTCAAATTCTACAAAAAACCGATTGGATTTCAAATTCATCATATTATACGCTCTCTTTTCACGGGCATTCAACCGCTCTGTTTCTCCATAAAGTGCAAATGAAATCGCTTCTAAAATCGAGGATTTTCCCGATCCCACTGCTCCAAATATCCCAAACAATCCAGCTTCTGTCAACTTTGAGAAATCGATGGTTTGTCGGGCTTGGTAGGAATATATTCCTTCTAGTGTAAGTTTTACAGGTATCATATCAATTCAAAATTTCATTCAACAAATTCATCAAATCCTCATTGGGTTCTTGGTTTGCGTTTTTGGATTTGAAATAATCCTGGAACAAAACCCGTATATCTTGATTCAAATTCAAACTCACTTTTTCTTCCTTTGAATTCGATACGCTTTTCACTTTGGGAATTAGAAAAATAATTCCATCGTGTGCATTGAAAATTCGTTTTCTATCTTCTGCTTTCAAAAAATCATCGCTTTCCAAAGTAAGTTCCACCAACGTATTTGGATTTTCTTTCAGCCATTCAATTGCTGTTTCGACTGAATCAAAGGTCTTCCGCTCCAAAGATCGGCCGTTCTTAATTTCTATTTTCCGATAAGAAACGGCTTTTCCAGGTTCCGCATCAATTATGCAAACATATTTTCTTTGTCCTGCTTCGCTAAAGCTGTAGCACAAAGATGAGGACGAATAAACAACGGGCTTTTCTTCGGTTCCTATATTCCGAAAAGCATGCAGATGGCCTAAAGCTGTATATTGAATTTGGGAAGGAATCGCTTCCGAATAGACCAAATCTGCATTTCCAATTTTAATCGGTTTTTCACCATCTGGTTCTTCTAAAATGGATGTTCCTACTTTGTTCATATACAAATGAGTCATTAAAATATTCACACCTTCTTCGTCACAATATGCGTCCGTTAAATTTTTCCAATGTTCTGCCAAAACTTGATTCAAAGCAGTTTCCTTTTCTTCTCCAAAATACTGTTTCAAACGTGTTTCGTTGGCATACGGCGTATGAAGAATCCGAAGAGGATAGGTGTATTTATTCAGTTTTAATTCGACAAATCCTTCTGCTGATTTTGTGATTTCAAATGCATCCAATTGAAATTTACTGACCACAGCTTTAGGAAAACCGATAAGAATAATTCCATTGGCTCTTGCCAGCGAATTGGGTGTGTCAATATAGGAGGGCGAATCATGATTTCCCGCAATCGCAATGACGGGACGCTTTCCGTTGTTGGACAATTTCACCAAAGTTTGGAAGAATAAATCCACGGCTTCCACCGTTGGGTTGAAATTATCAAACAAATCACCAGCGATTAAAACCACATCAACAGCTTGATTATCTGCAATTTCAATCAACTCATTCATCACTTCCTTTTGTTCGTTAAAACGAGAAAAGCGATCCAATCGTTTACCCAAATGCCAATCGGCGGTATGTAGAATTTTCATACGGGCTAATTTCGTGAAATCTTTGGAATGCAAAGAATCAAAAACGATTTCTTAAGTAGAAACAATTAAAAAAACGTAATTTTGTACATTCTAAAAACAAAAAACTTTGCAATCCAACTTTGTTGACTACATAAAAATTTATTGTAAAAGCGGAAACGGCGGTGCCGGATCAGCAAGTTTACACCGTGAGAAATTCATTACCAAAGGAGGACCCGACGGTGGAGACGGCGGTCGGGGTGGCCACATCATCATGAGAGGAAGTGTCAACCAATGGACGTTATTACCTTTGAGATATACGCGTCACTTAAAAGCTGAAAACGGCAAAAGAGGAGGTAAATCGCGATCCACCGGAAGAGATGGTGAAGATGTTGTGATTGAAGTTCCAATTGGTACGATTGCAAAAGATGAGGAAGGAAATTTTTTAGCGGAAATTACCGAAGAAGGACAAGAAGTTGTTTTATTGGAAGGTGGAAAAGGAGGTCTTGGAAACTGGCACTTTCGAACGCCTACCAATCAAACACCACGATATGCTCAGCCTGGGATTCCAGGAATTGAATTACCGATTATTTTAGAATTAAAAATCTTGGCAGATGTAGGGTTGGTCGGATTTCCAAATGCTGGAAAATCTACACTACTTTCTGTAGTGTCTGCCGCTAAGCCAAAAATTGCAGATTATGCGTTTACAACTTTAACTCCGAATTTGGGAATTGTGGATTATCGAAATCATCAATCCTTTGTGATGGCAGATATTCCCGGAATTATTGAAGGAGCTGCTGAGGGAAAAGGATTAGGACATCGTTTCCTTCGTCATATTGAACGAAATTCGGTACTTTTATTTTTAATTCCTGCCGATTCGGAAGATCATGCCAAGGAATATGAAATTCTTCTCAATGAATTAAGGGAATACAATCCTGAACTATTGGACAAGGGTAGAATTTTGGCTATTTCTAAAAACGATATGTTGGACGATGAGTTACGAGCTGAAATCTCTAAAATATTACCCACAAATATTCCGCATGTTTATTTTTCATCCGTTGCTCGACAGGGTTTGATGGAGTTGAAAGATATTCTTTGGAAAGAAATCACCCGAGAAGTATAATCAATAAAATAGTGAGAACTCTCTGAATTGAGGGTGTTTTAATAACTTTCTTTAAGGAATTCCTGAAAAAAAAAAAATGAAGTTTACACAGTTGGTTGGTGCTAGGTAGTGTAAACTTCATAGTGTATTACGTTAGGTTTAATTGGTTTGAGGTTAGCTCCTTTCGATAGATGGTAATCTCTTGATTGGCTCTCATATAGTATGACACAGAGAATCTGAAAACGTCACAAAAATAAAAGAAGTTACTCACTCTTCGGAATGAAATAAGTCTCTAACCAACTGCAAATAAATAAGTTCTTAAAATTAAATTATAGTAAAAAAATAGTGCTACTTCTGAATTTTAACTTTTTTAGATAGTAAGTTTTCCAAATCAATTTCCAGAACTATTTCAACTTGAATTTTTCCTAATTCCACTTCTTACCTACTTTTCCACCCTTTTACTTTTAGTAAAATCGCACGATTCTCGTTGTGACATAGATTCTCATCCTTATCCAAAATAGGTAAGGTTACAAATGTCCAATCTTTTTCATTTGAAATTAATTAATTCAATCAACATCCATTCTCGCTTGATGGAATCTGGGCTTTTCTTTTCGAACCATCAAACGCGATGATTATTTTTATATGAAATACTCCCAAATTATTTTGGTGAAACTCTCATTTTTTATTCATCATCTCCATGAACCAAATCAATAAATTCTTCTATGGAAACATCTCCAAAATATTCTTTCACATCCATTCCATTCAATTTTTGAATAATATCTTCTCGTTCGTATCGAATATCAATAAACAATTCTTCAAGCGTCGCAACGGGTATTTTTCCAAAGAAATCCCCATAAATCTTGAAATCGGTAATGATTCCCTTTTCGACGAATATTCGCAAATCAATTTCTCCCACAGGGAAACGTTTGGTTCGTTGAATATTGAATTTGGGCGAACGTCCAAAGTTCCAATCCCAATTGTCGTATTTACTTTCCTTTAATTCATGCACTCCTTTCCACTCCGCTTCAGTCAAATGATAGGTTTCAAAGGTTTCATTTCCTTCAAATAATCCTTTCAATAAAAGTTGACGGAATTCGTCAATCGTTAACTGCTTATCTAAAAATTCAGAAATATTTGCCACTCGACTTCGAACGGATTTATGTCCTTTGGATTGAATTTTACTCATTTTCACATTCAAAGCATTCGCAACTTCCCCCAAATCTGCATCAAAAAGAAGGGTTCCATGGCTGAACATTCTTTTTCCCGTGGTGAATTGAGCCGTTCCTGAAATTTTTTTATCATCGATTTGAATGTCATTTCTACCTTTCAATTCCGCATTCAATCCCAATTCTTTAAGAACCTGAGTTACAGGTTGGGTAAATTTTTTGAAGTTATTTAGACTTTTTAAATCGTGGTTCGTAATAAAACTGAAATTTAAATTCCCCAAATCATGGTAAACCGCACCACCACCCGATAATCGACGGACGATATGAATCCCTTTTTCGGTCACATAATCGTAATTAATCTCTTCTAAGGTATTTTGATTACTTCCGATGATGATCGAAGGTTCATTGATATAAAAAAGTAAATAATCGGTATTTGAACTAAAGTTTCGAAGGGCATATTCTTCCAAAGCCAAATTGAGCTTAGGATTAGTATGGCCTTCATTTTCTATAAAAATCATACTACTAAATTTTTCAGGTAAAGATACTTAATTCAACGTATTCTTGAATTGATTTTACATATAGTTTCGACTAAAAATTATAAGAATCGAAGTTTTAAAAGCGATATCCATAGATTTTTATGGTTTCATGGAAGAAATTGATAGAAATATCTTTATTTTGCTCCTATAAAAGCCAATCAAAATTATGAAGAGAAATCAAAATACGTATCGAATCATCTTATTTTCATTGCTTGCAATCGCTGCACTTTCCGTTCATTATTTAATAGAATTAAAACTTTTTGATGAATGGAAAGCCTATTTACCTCTTCTGAGAAAGCTATCGCTGAGTCTTTTTATTATTTTCACAATCCTGATGATTGGTCAAGTCATCGAAAAATTCATTGAAGCCAAAGTACAGACCGAAGGGGATCGGTACAATTTAAATCGAATATCGAAATTATCCACCATCGTGTTAATCTTAATCGTAGCTGCTTCTTTCTTATTCCAGAATTTATATGCAACTGCGGTTAGTTTCGGGTTAATTTCCTTGGTTCTTGGTTTTGCGCTTCAAGCTCCGATTACGTCCTTCATCGCCTGGTTATACATCGTTTTTAGGCGTCCGTATAAAGTTGGACACCGAATACAAATTGGAAAATTCAAAGGTGACGTAATCGAAGTCAATTATTTAGACACAAAAATTCTTGAAATTAGTGGTGAATACCTACAAAATGACCGACGAAGTGGACGCGTTATTTTCTTTCCAAATAGTTTGATTTTAAAAGAAGAAGTTTTCAATTATTCGGGACCACAATCTCCGTTTATATGGAATGAAACTGCAATTCAAATTGCGTACACCAGTGATTTACAATATGTTGAAAAATGCCTAATCGATGCTTCGATCAAGGATTTCAAAGAGAAATATCCAAAATACAATGTAACAACGAGAAAACGATGGTATCCCGAAGTTTATTTCCGTGTAAACAGTTTTGCGTGGTTGGAAGCTGTTATTTCCTATCCCGTAGAACCCAAGGATACGACGGGCAGAAGATCTCGAATTTTGAAGACTGCACTTGGTTTACTTAATGAACACCCGGACAAAGTGAAATTTCCGGAAGGTAGCCTTCGATAATACTATCGATTCATCCGATTTAATTTGTAGTTTTGCAACATGAAATTACTTCCCTATAAAAATCTATTCATTGGTATCACCGAAACTTTAGCTGCCATATTTTTTGAAGAAAGATATGCAGATAGAGAAATTGAAAAAATACTGAAATCAAACCCTAAATGGGGAAGTAAAGACCGTGGATTCATTGCAGAAACTGTGTATGACACTATTCGTTGGAAACGAATGATCGAGGCTTCCATGGGAAAAGAAGTTACTCCAGATAATTTGTGGGAATTTGTCGGTACTTGGTTTGTACTGGAAGAAGAAAAAATTCCTTTTTGGGACGAGTTCAAAAAGTTAAATTCCAAAGAGATTTTTAAACGAAATCACCAGGCCACTGAAAAAAGTTTCGCAATCAAAGAATCCATTCCCGATTGGTTGGATGAATTAGGCACCAAAGAGTTAGGGAAAATGCAATGGCAGACTGAAGTTGAAGCCATGAATAACCTTGCTCCTACCGTCATTCGAGTAAATACATTGAAAAATGATCGGAAGACTTTACAGAAAAAATTGAAATCGGAAGGTATTGAAACCATAGTTTTACCCGACTATCCGCATGCTTTGCAATTGGTTGAAAAAACCAACGTATTCCGAACAGAAGCTTTCAGAAATGGATTGTTTGAGATTCAAGATGCAGGTTCTCAGATGATTGCACCGTATTTAAGTGTAACACCAGGAATGCGGGTAATCGATGCTTGCGCAGGCGCAGGTGGAAAAACATTGCATCTTTCCGCATTAACCGAAAACAAAGGTCAAATCTTTGCTTTGGATATTCACGAATGGAAATTGACGGAATTGAAAAAAAGAGCTAAACGAAACGGTGCTCAAAACTTTCAAACCAAACTCATCGATTCCACCAAAGTGATTAAAAAAATGGAAAAAACCGCCGATCGATTATTGATTGATGCACCTTGTAGTGGATTGGGAGTTTTACGAAGAAATCCAGATGCCAAATGGAAACTGAGTTTAGAATTCATTGAAACCATTAAAAAGGAACAAGAAAAAATTCTGAATGATTATTCGAAATTACTAAAAGTAGGTGGCGCTATGGTTTATGCAACGTGCTCCATTTTGGAAAGTGAAAATCAGCAACAAGTTCAAAAGTTTTTAGCGAACCATTCCGACTTTAAATTAATCAGGGAGAAAAAATTACTTCCCTCTCAAAGCGGATTTGATGGATTTTATATGGCCTATATCGAAAGAATAGCCTAATAATCGTTGATTTCTACCTTTTTAATCTGAAATGGAATAAGAAAAAATAGAGAATGATGTTAAAAAAAATTAAGTAAATTTGTCAATATGCAAGATGTTGAGAATTTATTTTTGGAAGTTAGCAGAGCCATTGAAGAACACGACATTTCAGCTGCTAAAGAATTTCTGGATGAGATTTTATTAATTGATCCCGGCTACGGTCGTGCGCACAATCATTTGGGTTGGATTTACGAAACAAAAATAAAAGATTTTAAAAAGGCAAAAAGACACTACGAATTGGCCATTAAATTCTGCAAAGGCGACTACCCTATTGTCTATATCAATTACGGTTATTTATTAATTGAATACGGTCAATATGAAGAAGCTGAGAAAATCATACAAGAAGGTTTGGAAATCAAGGGGACGGACAAAGCGAGTTTATTTTATCAATACGGTAAAATTGCCGAACACCGTCAAGACTTCCTACTTGCCTATCAAAACTACCAACATTCCTTCAAACTAAATTTCAACAAAGAATTTCAACGACTCATAGAAAATGAAATTGAAAGAGTAAAATCAAAGATGAATCGTTGGCAGAGAATCAGATTGAGGCTTTCGTTGTAATGAAAGTTTCTAGTCCATTTATTTGAACTCTTTCTAAATAATCCTTACTTTTATACAATAAAATTTTACGAAAATGAGATATCATAAATTAGGGAAAATCCCTCCAAAAAGACATACCGTTTTTAAAGATGACAAAGGGAATTACCTGTACGAACAATTGTTTGGAACCGAAGGGTTTAGCGGAGTATCTTCTTTACTTTATCATATTCACCGTCCTACCCAAATGCTGGAAATTGGTGAACCCGTTGACGTTACGCCAAAAGCGGCTATAAATCACAATATTTCACCTCGATTAGTTAAGGGTTTTAATTCCAAACCAGCCGATGATTTTCTAGAATCAAAAACGGATTTATTTTTCAACAACGATTTAATCCTAGGTGTAGCCGCTCCTCGAACGTCAATGACGGATTATTTTTACAAAAACGGCCATTGTGATGAATTGCTTTTCATTCACAAAGGAAGTGGAACATTCAAAACCATGGTGGGTGATATTCCTTTTGAATACGGTGATTACATCATCATTCCTAGAGGTACGATTTATCAATTGGAATTCGATACCCAAGACAACCGTTTGTTGTATTTGGAATCTTTTTCACCGATTGAAACGCCTCGAAATTACCGAAATAAATACGGTCAAATGTTGGAGCATTCTCCATTTTGTGAACGTGACATGAAATTACCGGAATTCAAAGAACCAATTGATCAGAAAGGTGAATTTGTAGTGAAAGTAAAAAAAGAAGGAAAGATTTATCCGATTACCTACGCTACGCATCCCTTTGATGTAGTAGGTTGGGATGGATTCTTTTACCCCTACGCTTTCTCGATTCATGACTTTGAACCGATAACAGGAAGGATTCACTTACCACCACCTATTCATCAAAACTTTGAGGGGCATAACTTTGTGGTTTGTTCATTTGTACCGAGAATGTATGACTACCATCCACTGGCAGTTCCCGCTCCTTACAACCACAGTAACATTGACTCTGAAGAGATTTTATATTATGTAGATGGTGATTTTATGAGCCGAAATCACATTGAAAAAGGCTATTTCACGTTGCATCCAGGAGGAATCGTTCATGGACCTCATCCAGGAGCTATGGAAAGAAGTGTCGGTCAAAAAGAAACGGGAGAATTAGCCGTGATGGTCGATCCTTTCAAACCCGTAAAACTTACTCAAGCCGCTGTAGATATGCAGGATGAAACCTATGTAAATAGTTGGTTGGAACCCGAATGAAAATTAAATTAAATAAAAAAAGCCAGTAGATTTTGCTGGCTTTTTTTGTAGTGATTTTTTAGAACTACTTATTCCGAAATTTATTTATACCAACTGCTGTATTTCACATAATTATTGGCAATTCGTTCAATTTCTCCTTCTTTTAACTCTTTGGAAACATTTCCAATTTTCTTAGCGGGAATTCCCGCCCAAATTTCTCCTTCACCTATGTGTGTATGTTGCGTAACTACGGCGCCAGCTGCAACAATCGAATACGATTCCACCACACAATTATCCATTACGATGGCACCCATCCCAATCAACACATTATCATGAAGCGTGCAACCGTGAACAATCGCATTGTGACCAATGGAAACATTGTTTCCAATCGTTGTTGGATACTTTTCATAGGTACAGTGCACCATTGCGTTGTCCTGCACATTGACTTTGTTTCCCATTTTTATAAAATGAACATCGCCCCTTAACACTGCATTGTACCAAATACTGCAATCCTTTCCCATTTGTACTTCACCTATAATTACCGCTGTTTCTGCGAGGAAGCAATTTTCACCAAATTGAGGAGTTTTTTCTCCTAATTTTTTTATTAATGCCATAAATATTAAACTTTCTTAAATAGACCTCAAAGGTAAAAAACTTAACGTATTTTTGCAGTATGAAGAGAGTATACATTGAAATGACGCCGAATCCAAGCATTATGAAATTTGTTTGTGATAAACCATTGACTTTAGGTAGTTTGGAATTTGACATTCATAAATCAAGTGAAGAATCAAAATTAGCAGATGAACTGCTTCAGTTTCCATTTGTGACCAAAGTTTATATTACTGCCAACTTTGTTGCTGTTCAAAAAAATGATGTAGTAGATTGGGAAATGGTGGCAGATAGTTTGAAGGAAATTGTGAATAAACATTTGGAGAATGGAACCATTGTTTTTCAACCGGAAGAAAAAGAAGATTATTCGGAAATGTATGTCGAATTATCTCCGAATCCACAAGTGATGAAATTCATTGCACCCAAAAAATTATTCAATGGAGTCATTGAAGCTAAATCTGTGGATTTAAGTAATGGAATTCCTTTGGCAAAAGAATTGTTTTCTCATTTTGACTTTGTGAAAGAAGTTTTCATCTCGGATAATTATGTATCGATTACAAAATCAGAAGAATCCGATTGGACAAATATCGCCATGAATCTTCGTGATTTTTTGATGAATTATTTACAAGAAGGAAAAGAAATTGTGAGTGAAAATTATTCAGTAGGCGCTCAAGGAATTGCAGAAATCCCAAAAGACAAAGTATGGTCTGAACTCGAAGAAGAAATCAAACGAATTTTGGTCGAATATGTTCAACCCGCAGTAGCTACAGACGGTGGAAACATTGAGTTAATCGATTTTTCTGAAGATACAAAAACAGCGACTATGTTGCTTCAAGGTGCTTGTTCAGGGTGTCCCTCATCCACAATGACACTTAAAAATGGAATTGAAACGATGTTGAAAGAAATGCTTCCAGGAAAAATTGAAAGTGTAGTAGCAATCAACGGTTAATTTTTAAAGTCTAATAAAATATAAAATCTTAATTTGACAGGAAACGGAATCGCATTCTATTTCATTTTTAGCGCATTTCAAACTTTTCAGATGGAAAATCTCAGCTATTTTCATTAATTTTGAATGTGTATAACTTAATTCAGAAACAATGGAAAATAAAGAAGTTTGGCTGAAAAGCCTAATCACTGAAACCCCACAAGAAGGAAGAGAATTAGCGATTACAATGGCTCGTAAATCCATAGCTGCCATCCAAACCGATCCTGAAATACGGAAGAAATTAAGAGCGGATTATGCGTCAGATACGGCACAGCTAATCGCATCTGCACAGATAATCGCTTTGGAGTTTCAAACCATAGCACAGGCCAACAACTATTGGAAATAATTTCCTTTCTTTTAAGTAAAAACAGTTAATCTCATCGAATTCCTTAATTTTTATCGATGGAATAAGGTATTTCTGTTTTTTATATTTTAATTGAATTTTCAGAATGAAAAGTGGACAAAACGGCTGAAATTTCATACTTTAGCCATCCAAAATTATAAACATATTTAAATCAAATAAAAATGAAAGAAGTAGTAATTGTATCTGCAGTTAGAACTCCAATTGGCTCTTTCTTAGGCGGATTATCATCTGTGCCTGCTGTCAAATTAGGATCTACTGCCATCAAAGGTGCATTGGATAAAATCAATTTGGACCCTTCGTTGGTACAGGAAGTATATATGGGAAATGTTCTTCAAGCTGGAGTAGGTCAAGCACCCGCTCGCCAAGCAGCTTTAGGCGCAGGAATCCCTAACACCGTTCCGTGCACGACGGTTAACAAAGTATGTGCTTCGGGAATGAAGGCTGTGATGTTTGCAGCCCAAGCTATTAAATGTGGTGATGCGGATATCATCGTTGCAGGTGGAATGGAAAGTATGTCTCAAACTCCTTTCTACAGTATGAATACCCGAACGGGAAACAAATTTGGGAATACGCAGTTGATTGACGGTATTTTCAATGATGGTCTTCAGGATGCGTACAACAAAGAAGCGATGGGAATTTCAGGAGATAAAACAGCTGAAAAATACGGAATTTCAAGAGCAGATCAAGATGCATTTGCTATTGAATCTTATACCCGTTCAGCCAATGCCTGGAAAGAAGGTCGTTTTAAAGAAGAAGTGGTAGCAGTTGAAGTTCCACAACGAAAAGGCGATCCGATTTTATTTAACGAAGATGAAGAATACAAGAACGTAAGTTTTGATAGAGTCCCTACTTTACGTCCGGCTTTCTCAAAAGATGGAACGGTTACAGCGGCCAATGCTTCCACATTGAACGACGGTGCTTCAGCGCTTGTTTTGATGTCGAAAGAAAAAGCTGACGAATTAGGAATTAAACCGTTGGCAAAAATCGTTTCGTATGGGGATGCTTCCCATGAGCCAGAATGGTTCACGACAGCTCCAGCCAAAGCGGTTCCTTTGGCTTTAGGAAAAGCAGGATTGAATGCTTCGGATGTAGACTTCTGGGAATTTAACGAAGCGTTTTCCGTAGTTGGAATTGTGAATACAAAGATCTTAGGATTGGATGCTAAAAAGGTGAATGTAAACGGTGGTGCCGTTTCTTTAGGTCATCCTCTTGGAAATTCAGGTTCCCGAATTTTGGTTACGCTCATCAATGTTTTGAAACAAAACGGAGGGAAAATTGGAGGTGCTGGAATTTGTAACGGTGGAGGCGGTGCTTCAGCCATGATTATCGAAAACATCAATTAATTGAATAATAATAAAGTGAAATATAGAAAAGTACGTCTTCCTAGGCGTACTTTTTTTTACTTCAAAACGTTCAACTGAGAAGAATCATTTTTTCAAATCCCAATTAATGCTATCTTTAATACATAAACTAAAAACGAAAGGGAATGAAATTATTAGATCAAAAAGTAGCAATCGTAACGGGTGGAGCATCGGGAATTGGTCGAGCTTGTGTGGAATTGTTTGTAAAAGAAGGCGCCAAAGTAGTCATCACGGATTTGAATGAAAATGAGGGTGAAAAACTGGTCGATGATTTAGGTGAAAACACCTTTTTTATCAAAGCCGACTCTTCTTCTGCAGCGGATAACAAAATGATTGTAGAAAAAACGGTTGAAAAATTTGGAGCACTTCATATCGCTGTGAACAACGCAGGAATTAGTGGAGAGTCCAATACAGTTTCCAATATGTCACCCGAAGGTTGGGATAAAGTAATTGCTGTGAATTTAAACGGAGTTTTCTATGGAATGCATTATCAAATTCCTGAAATCAAGAAAGTGGGTGGAAGTATCATCAATATGGCTTCAATCTTAGGTGCAGTTGGTTTTGAGAACTCTGCGGCATATGTTGCTGCAAAACATGGAGTGATAGGGTTAACCAAAACGGCGGGATGGGAATATGGAACCCAAGGGGTTCGCGTAAATGCGGTAGGTCCCGCTTTTATCAATACCCCTCTTTTGGAAGTTTTGGATTCAGAAACATTGAATTTCCTGAAAAGTCAACATGCGTTTCAACGATTGGGTGAATCGAATGAAGTGGCAGAATTGGTTTTATGGTTAGCGTCCGACAAATCTTCTTTTGCAACCGGAACCTATTATCCAATCGATGGAGGTTACCTCGCGAAATAAAAATCCTAAAAACTGAAATAAATACCTAAAAACCTTGTCATTGATTTCTTGACAAGGTTTTATTTTTGCTTACTTTTGTCTCAGAATTCATTTAACATGTACAAATCCGTCATTCGACCGCTGCTGTTTCATTTTGACCCCGAAAAAATTCATCATTTTACTTTTTCTATCCTTACGTTTTCAGCCAAAATTCCAGGCGTTTCTTTTTTGATACGAAGTATGTATGTGGTGAAAGACAAAAGATTGGAAAGAGATGTTTTTGGATTAAAATTTAAAAATCCTATTGGATTAGCCGCAGGATTTGACAAAGACGCAAAATTATACAATGAATTGTCGGATTTGGGTTTTGGATTTATTGAAATTGGTACATTGACTCCACTCCCCCAACCTGGAAATCCTCAAAAAAGATTATTTCGACTGAAAAAAGACCAAGCGATTATCAACCGAATGGGGTTTAATAACGAAGGTGTAAAAGAAGCCGCAAAACGATTACGGAAAAATAAAAACGTATTGATCGGTGGAAATATTGGTAAAAATAAAATGACACCCAATGAAGAAGCCATTCGTGATTATGAAATTTGTTTTGACGAACTTTATGAAGTCGTTGATTATTTTGTGGTGAATGTAAGCAGTCCCAACACCCCAAATTTACGGGAACTTCAAGACAAAAAACCGTTGACGGATTTACTCCAAAGTTTACAAACAAAAAACAATTCTAAAACCAAAGCAAAACCCATTTTATTGAAAATTGCACCGGACTTGACCGATGATCAATTAATGGATATCATCGACATTGTGAAAACCACAAAAATCGCAGGAATAATTGCAACCAATACAACCATTTCGAGAGAGCATTTAGAATCTGAAAATCAAACAGAAACAGGTGGTTTAAGTGGGAAGCCTTTGCGTGAACGTTCAACAGAAGTAATTCGATTTCTTTCTGAAAAAAGTGGAAAAGCTTTTCCAATCATCGGTGTAGGCGGAATTCATTCGGCCGAAGATGCTTTGGAAAAACTGAATGCAGGTGCGTCTTTAATTCAACTTTATTCCGGATTTATTTACGAAGGTCCCGCACTTTTAAAAAAGATCAATAAATCCATCTTAAAGATGGAAAAGTAAAACCATTTTATTTTCTCAAAATGGTCGTTCCATTCGATTGTGCTTTGGGAAGAATGGTAATATCTGCCAACTGAACGTGTTCGGGTTGCATCACTGCAAAATAAATACTTTCCGCCACATCTTCTGCAGTCAAAGCTTGAAATCCCGCATAGGCTTGTTTCGACCTTTGTTCATCGCCTTTAAAACGAACCATAGAAAATTCAGTTTCCACCATTCCAGGCGCAATATTGGTAACTTTAATGCCCAACGGCAATAAATCCATTCGCATTCCTTGACTAAGTGCATCCACCGCAAATTTTGAAGCGCAATAAGTGGTTCCATTTGCATACACTTGTTTTCCTGCAATCGACGAAAGATTGACAATATGTCCTTTCCCAATGGGAATCATCAAAGGTAAAACCGCTTTACTCACATAAATTACACCTTTTACATTTCCATCAATCATCTGTTCCAAATCCTCTAAATCAGCTTCTTGAAATGAAGCCAAACCGTGTGCATTTCCGGCATTATTAATTAACAAATCTATTTTCCGAAAATTCTCAGGCAAGAAATTAATTTTTTCAAAAACCGCCTTTTTATCGCGCACATCAAAATTTAAAATATGGACTTCGGTTTGATTGGATAATTCTTCAGCTAATTCATCCAATTTCTCTTGACGTCTTCCACAAAGAATTAATTTAAAATCAGTGGCTAATTTTCGAGCCGTTGCGCTCCCAATTCCTGAACTTGCTCCCGTGATAAGTGCGATTTTCATAAAAAATATTTGAATTTATCTACAAATTTAAGAAGCTTTCACAATAGTTTGCTATTTTTGAAGGTAAATCAAATAAAATGAAAAGAATTTTACTCCTTTCTTTGATTTTTAGTTTCTCCCTACTAAAAGCGCAAGATTATCAGCAATATGTAAACCCTTTCATAGGAACGGGTGGGCATGGACATACTTATCCGGGAGCGACTTTACCTTTTGGAATGGTTCAGCTTTCGCCTGATACACGGATAGACAACAGTTGGGATGGTTGCAGTGGCTATCATTATTCGGACACCACCATTTATGGATTTTCACATACACACCTCAGCGGAACAGGCGTTTCGGATTACGGCGACATTATGTTAATGCCGACGATGGGTGTTGAAAAAATTAAGCCGGAAGAATATTCATCCGCATTTAGACATGCTACCGAGAAAGCTTCTGCTGGATATTATGCAGTTCATTTGGATAAATACGCTATTGATGTTGAATTGACGACTTCTACGCGCGTAGGTTTTCATAAGTACACATTCAATAAAGCCGGAAAAGCCAATATAATTTTGGACTTAAATCACAGAGATAAATTAACGGGTTCAAAAATAAGAATCATTGACAACCAAACCTTGGAAGTGTACAGAAAAAGTGAGGCGTGGGCACAAAATCAACAAGTTTGGGCGAGGATCGAATTTAATAAAAACATGGATTTTGGGAAGATTTTAGAAAGTCAAAATTCAAGTCGTTTAGACCATATTAACCGAATTTTGGATGATGGATTAATTATTTCTAAAAACGTCCACAAAGGAGAAGAATTAATGGTCAAAGTATCTTTGTCGTTCACAGGATTTCATGGTGCGAAATTGAATGCAATGGAAATCAAAGATTGGGATTTTAACAACGTAAAGGACAAAGCCAAAAATGCATGGAATAAACAATTATCCAAAATCGAAGTTACATCCAATGACAAAGATAAACTCGCAATTTTCTATACGGCACTTTACCATACTATGTTACAGCCTAATATTGCGCAAGATGTAGATGGATCGTATATGGGTCGCGATTTTAAAGTTCATAAAACGGCCGGTTTTGACTATTATACCGTTTTCTCTTTGTGGGATACTTTTCGAGCCACTCACCCACTCTACACCTTGATTGAGCAAAAAAGAACGGTGGATTTTATCAATACATTTATCAAACAATTCGAACATGGTGGACGTCTTCCGGTTTGGGAATTGGCTTCCAACGAAACCGATTGTATGATTGGCTATCACTCCGTTTCTGTGATTGCCGATGCAATGGTCAAAGAATTCAAAGGTTTTGACTATAGAAAAGCGTACGAAGCCTCGAAACACAGTGCCATGTTGGACCATTTGGGATTGGAAGGATACAAAGCAAATGGATATATTTCAATCGAAGATGACCATGAAAGCGTATCAAAAACCTTGGAATATGCGTACGACGATTGGTGTATTGCCCAAATGGCTTTGATATTAAATGAAATTGAAGAGTATGATTATTATATGCAGCGTTCTCAAAATTGGAAAAATATATTTGATTCCCAATCGAAATTAATGCGTCCTAAAAAAAATGGCGCATGGTTAACTCCTTTTGATGGTCGTGAAGTGAACAACCATTATACCGAAGGAAATAGTTGGCAATATTCATTCTTCGTTCCTCAAGACATACCCGAATTGATTAAATTCCATGGCGGAAATACAAGTTTTGAAAAAAAGTTGGATGAAATGTTTTCCCTACCATCTGCAACAACCGGAAGAGACCAAGTTGATATCACAGGTCTGATTGGGCAATATGCACATGGAAATGAACCGAGTCATCATGTTGCTTATTTGTATAACTATGTAGGGAAACCCGCTAAAACAAAGCAAAAAGTTCATTACATAATGGATAAATTCTATAAAAACGCTCCCGATGGATTGATTGGTAATGAAGATTGTGGACAAATGAGTGCGTGGTATGTTTTAAGCGCAATGGGAATTTATTCCGTTACGCCCGGACAATTGGGTTGGCAAACGACTGAACCCTATTTCGATGAAATAAAAATCAATTTTAAGGACGGAACTTCCCAAGTGATTACCAAAAAAACACCCAAAGAAACACTAGAAAAACTCGGATTTGAAAAAGGAAAAAAAGTAGAAACAGGAAAATATAATCAAATTATTCCGGTTCCTTATTTTGAATTTAAAAATCGTTCATTCACAAATAAAGTTTTAGTTACACTTAAATCTTTGAATCCAAAAGATAAAATTTACTTTTACACTGAAGATTCTGAACAACCCAAAGAATACAAACAACCACTTACGATTACAGAATCAAATACTTTATATGCCTACATAAAACGAAATGACGAAGTGAGTAATACTGTAACTGCTGATTTCTACAAACGTCCGAATCAATACACCATTCAACTTAAATCAAAAGTGCATCCGCTTTATACCGCCGAAGGTCCGGAAGCTTTGTTGGATGGAATTAAAGGCGATGTAAATTGGCGAAAAGGAGATTGGCAAGGCTATCAAGGAACCGATTTCGAAGCAATAATTGATTTAAAAGCTCTAACCGATATTTCTTTTGTTTCAGCTAATTTCCTGCAAGACGCACGTCCTTGGATTTTAATGCCAAAAAAAATATTAGTTTATACATCGACTGATGGAAAGAATTATAAATTAATGGGTTCTGCAAAAAGTTCTACGCATCCAGAAGATGAAAAAGTTCAAATAGAAACCTTGAAAGTAAAGGAAAAAACCAAGAATATTCGGTATGTAAAAGTAGTTGCCGAAAATTTCGGGAAATTACCTGAAAGTCATATCAGTGCAGGTGAGCCCGCTTATATTTTCATAGATGAAATTACGATTGAGTAAATGATTTGTTCTTATTGAATAAAAATCCTTTTCCAATTCTAAATACAGCGTTTTAAAAGGATTTTTCACAGAAATTTGAACATAATCTCTTGATTTTCTAAAAATTCAGAACGATTAAACCTTATCTTTTTTGTAGATTTGAGAGATACTATTACAAAAAAACAACAATTATGACTTCTGAAATACTTTCTAAAGATGAACTTTCAAAAATGAATGGCATCTTTAACCACCCATCCTTTGACAACCACGAACAGATTGTGTATTGCCACGACAAAGAAACGGGTTTAAAAGCAATCATTGGCATTCACAACACGGTTTTAGGGCCTGCTTTGGGTGGAACTAGAATGTGGAATTACAACAATGAATCGGAAGCGCTGAATGACGTTCTCAGGCTATCACGCGGAATGACGTACAAAAGCGCGATTTCAGGATTGAATTTAGGAGGAGGAAAAGCAGTAATAATGGGTGATGCAAAAACTCAGAAGACCAAAGAGTTGATGTTGAAGTTTGGGGAATTTGTTGATTCTCTGGGCGGAAAATATATTACAGCTGAAGATGTCGGAATGGCCACTTCGGATATGGATCTACTTCACACCGTAACCTCTCATGTCACGGGACTATCCGAAGAATTGGGTGGAAGAGGAAATCCTTCACCTATTACTGCACATGGGGTTTATATGGGAATGAAAGGAGCTGCGAAATTCGCCTATGGTAATGATTCGTTGGAAGGAAAAATAATTTACATTCAAGGAATTGGAAATGTAGGAGAAGCCTTGGTTTCAGAACTAAGTAAAGAAGGTGCGACGGTTTTTATTACCGACATTAACCGAGAACGATTGGAAAAAGTTCGAGATAAATACCAAGTGAATATTTACGAAGGAAAGAATCTATATGCAGAAAAAATGGATATTTATGCACCTTGCGCTTTGGGAGCAACGGTGAATGCTAACTCCATTCCGCAATTAAGTGCGAAAATTATTGCGGGTTCAGCAAATAACCAATTAGAAAATGAACCGATACATGGTAAAATGCTGAAAGAAAAAGGAATTGTTTATGCGCCGGATTTTTTGATTAATGCAGGTGGATTGATTAATGTTTATGCGGAAATCCATAATTTCAGTAAGGAAGATATCAAACTACAAACTGAAAATATTTACAATACGACTTTGGAAATTCTGAATAATGCGGAAAAGCAAGGTGTCACTTCCTATCAAGCTGCACAGGACATCGCCTTAGCACGAATCGAAGCAAAAAAGAAAGAAAAGTAGAAAAACAATTTGCCAGATTTTAGTGAAAAGTGTTTATTAATTTTCAAGAAGTGCGGTTTTTAAATCAGTGAAAAGAATACAGCTGATTTTTTGGTCTATTTTTTGACTATGAATAAAAAAATTGAAATTAAATTTTTGATTCAAACCGTTCCCTTTTTGTTATTATTTTCTAATTGAAATTTTTCCTTATGAATAAATATACCCTTTTAATACTCATTCTAAGTTTCTCATTGACCATGGCCCAAAATACATTTGATTACTCTTCCGAATGGAAAAAAATAGAAAAACTAGAAACAAAAGGTCTCAATAAAAGCCTATTGACTGATGTTGAAGTTATCTATCAACATGCAAAAAAGGACAAAGATTCACAACAACTAATTCGCGCACTTTTTTATCAATCCAAAATTCTACTTTCCACTTCAGACAATGAAGAAATAGAAATTGAAATTATTCAAAATTTTAAGAATGAAATTCAAGAAGCAAAAGGAATAAATAAATCTGTGTTGGAATCGATTTTGGCAGAATTGTATGCCGATTATTACCAATCCAACAGTTGGAAAGTAAACCGTAGAACGGAAATCGAAGAAAAAACAACCGATGATTTTCGATTTTGGACCCAGAAAAGTTTTCAGAAAGAAATTAATGAACTTTATTTGAATTCTATAAAGGACGATAAATCATTAAAAGCTGCATCCATTTCGAATTGGAAATATCTTCTTCATGAAATTCCAAAAACACAAGAATTCCGTCCCACATTATATGATTTCTTAGCCTATAGAGTCATTGATTATTTTCAGAGCGAAACCAATTCCTACACCCGATCAACTTTTGATGCAGAATATGAAGAATTTAAGAAAAATACAATTACTCAAATCTTTACCGATTTAATTTCTTTTCATTCATCTAAAAATCAAACAAGCGCCACAGCTTATAACGAATTGAAATTCTTGCAATTCAAAAAATCAGATATGCCAGATGATGAATTCGAAAAAAAATTAATTCAATTAAGTGAAAAATATTCTATCAATTCATTTACGCCGTATATCTTGATGGAGTTGGCAATGTATTATCAAAATAAATCCAATGGAATGGCTGAAAAGGATTTTGCAAAACGAAAAGAAAACCTTGAAAAATCAATCCATTATTTAGATCAAATTATTACCAAAACTCCAAAAACGGATATGAGTAATCAAGCGGAAAACATGAAAAAACAGATTCATGCGCCTGATTTTGGTATTCAAATCGAAAAATACGTTTCGCCCAGTTTGAATGTTCCCATCGTCATTTCGCACAAGAATTTGAATACGCTTTATTTCAAAGTTTTACGATTCAATGATTCCAAGCAAAATTTACTGAACGATTTTCGGTATGCAAAAGAAAACGAAAGACAAAAACAACTAAATACGATTTTAAGTAGTTTTCCTGTAGAAACTGAATTCGTTATCGATCTGAAGAACTTTGACGATTATCAATCCCATTCCACTTTAACCAAAATAAATCCTTTAAAAGCAGGACAGTATTTGGTTTTAGTTTCCAACAATTCCGACTTTAAAATCAATGAAGATTTTTTGTTGAAATATCAAAACATGAATGTTTCTACGTACTCCGTTGTATTTAGAGACATTTCATTTTTGGTCACCAACAGAGAAACGGGTTTGCCTGTTGCTCATAAAAACGTGGATATTTTTGAAGAAAAGAACAATAAAATATCGAAAGTTGAAACAGTAAAAACCGACGAATTCGGAATGGCTAAAATTAACAATCCTACCTCTCATTATAAATATTTACATTTAAAAATTGAAGGCGAAGAAATCGCATATTCCACCTACTTTTATGGAAGAGAAACCGAGAACGAAAAACGAACTGGCGTTATGTCCAAAGTCTTTACCGACCGTGCCATTTATCGACCGGGACAAACCGTTTATTTTAAAGTTATTCATTACCAAATCAATAAAGATGAATCCAAAACCATTTTAAAAAACTACAAAACCAACGTCAGTTTATTGGATACAAACAATAAACTCGTTACTAATTTAACCCTTGTCACCAATGAATTCGGTTCAGTTTCTGGTGAATTTGTATTGCCAGCAGGTGGTTTGACTGGAGAATTTAGCATCAAAGACACCAACAGTAATTCGTATTATTTCAGTGTTGAAGAATACAAACGTCCGAAATTCGAAGTTAAATTCGACAAAGTAGAAGACATTTTCAAATTGGATGAAGAAGTTATTTCCAAAGGAAAAGCAATTGCTTATTCAGGAGCAAATATCGACAATGCAAAAGTAGTGTATCGCGTATATCGTCAGGCGATTTATCCGTACAGACCTTGGTGGATGAGTTATCGTTTTCCAACAAGTGAACCAGCCGAAGAGCTAACAAACGGTGAAACCATGACAAATGCCGATGGGAATTTCAAAGTGATTTTTCAAGCAAAACCTGCGCCAGCCAAAGCAAATGACGCAACTCAAAAATCACCACGCACTTATACCTATCGCATTGTAGCTGAAGTAACCGACATCAATGGAGAGACCCATTCGTCCGAGCAATCCATTACAGTGGGCGATTTACGTTATCGATTGGAAATTCCATTAAACGATAAAATTGAAATTTCGTCATTTGATTCTTTGGTGATTCAAACCCAAAATTTAAACGGTGAATTTGCTGCCGCAAAAGGAAAAATCACATTGACTAAAATCAATCCACCTCAAAGAATTTTACGGAATTCTCCTCTCCCACCCACGGATTATCAAATGTATTCCAAAGAAGAATTTATTGTTAATTTCCCACATGAAGCGTATGGCGATGAAAATCAAAAGGAAAATTGGAGTAAAGAAAGACCCATTTTGGAAAAAAGTTTTGATACTGAAAAATCCAAATCAATATCCATTCAATCCAGAAAGTGGAAAGAAGGTTATTACATTCTCAAAGGATATATTGTGGATGGAAAAGATACAATTCCCAATGAGAAATTGATTTATCTCTATCGAAATGACAAGAAAAAACCAGTGGATCAAGAACTTTTCTCCGCTCAATTAGATAAGCAAACCTACAAACCTGGAGAAACTGCGATTGTTACTTTCTCTTCCGCTTCTAAAAACTCTGAAGTTTTATTTCAGATTGAAATGAATGGAAAAATTATAAAAACTGAAAAACTGAAATTGAATAATGATGTCAAAACCTATCGTTTTCCGATCAAAGAAGAATACAGAGGAAATGTTTTTGTTCATTATTACTTTGGAAAATACAATACCGCAGAATCTGGAAAACTTACGATAAACGTTCCGTACGAAGATACTTCATTGAAAATTACGGCTGGAACTTTACGTGATAAATTGCAACCCGGACAAAAGGAAGTGTGGGAATTAACTATCAGCGGAAAGAACAAAGACAAAGTTTTGGCGGAAATGTTGACCACTATGTATGACGCCTCTTTGGACCAATTCCGCTCAAATTCCATTGATTTCCCTATGCTTTTATCAACCAATTACTCGCGAATTTCATCTTGGGATACGTATCGAAGTTTTGGAGCAACCCCTTTTAATTCATTTATTTCAAGCCCATTAATTAATTACTACCCAGATACATCACTTGTTTTCAGTGTGTTAAATCGATATGGATTCAATATTGGCTATGAAAATAATGTTTTATATTCTTTGCAAGGAACTGTCGTAGGATTGAATGTTCAACAAAAAGCTATGGCAAATTCTCCACGAAATAAAGAGTCACTAGAAGATGTAATAATACTTGAATCTGCTGATGCAGCAGTAGAAGAATCAGAATTTTCAATCCCTGAAGAATCTCCTAAACTCGACCAAGTTGTCGCTCGAAAAGCATTGCAAGAAACTGCATTCTTCTATCCGAATTTACGAACGGATGAAAATGGAAATATTAAAATCCAATTCACAGTTCCTGAAAGTTTAACCGCCTGGAAATTTATGGCAATGGCGCACACTCCAGAAATGAATACAGGCTATTTTACAACTACTGTCGTAACTCAAAAGGATTTGATGGTTGTACCCAATCCGCCTCGATTCTTGAGAGAAAGTGACCAAATTACATTCGCATCTAAAATCATCAATCTGTCCGAAAAAGAATTGAAAGGTCAAGCTAAATTATTGCTATTTGATGCGTTCACAATGCAGCCTGTGGATGTTGAATTTGGGAATAATAATGCCACTCAGAATTTTACAGTGCGTAACGGGAAAAGTGACAATGTTTCATGGGATTTAACGATTCCTACGAGTCATCAAGCAATTGTTTATCGTATTGTCGCATCAGCCGGTGATTTTTCAGACGGTGAAGAATCTGCCTTACCGATTTTGAGTAACCGAATGATGGTGACAGAAACTATGCCTATTTCCGTTCGAGAAGGTCAGACCAAAACTTTTACTTTTGATAAATTAAAAAACAATTCATCCAATACGCTAGAGAATTTCAAATTGACTTTTGAAATGACGACCAACCCAATTTGGTATGTGATTTTCTCTTTGCCTTATTTGAGAGAATATCCGTACGAATGTTCTGAACAAATATTTGCTCGATTGTATGGGAATTTAATTTCACAGCATTTAGTCAATTCCAATCCAAAAATAAAAGCCGTTTTTAACGATTGGAATCAGAAAGGAGAATTGAAATCCAAGCTAGAACAAAATCAAGAATTGAAAGCATTATTATTGGAAGAAACACCTTGGGTCCGTCAATCTGAAAGTGAAGAGGAGCAAATGAAACGAATTGCAGTTTTATTTGATTTGAATCAAATGTCCAATGAGCTGAGTGAAACCTTCCGTAAACTTCAAAGCAAACAATCTTCCAATGGAGGTTTCCCTTGGTTTGAAGGTGGAAATGACAGCCGATACATCACCACGCATATCGTTTCTGGATTTGGACATCTTCAGAAAATGGGAATTAATTTGGAGGAAAATTTGGGTGTTAAACCTAAAAATATTTTGGCCAGAGCGATTCAATACATCGATTCTGAAATGGAAAAAGAGTACGATATCTATGTGAAAAATAATAAATTCCCACCCTCCAATTCCAATGGAATTCAGTATTTGTATGCGCGTAGTTATTTCTTAAAAGAATATCCTTTAACTAAAAAAGGAAATCAAATTCGTGATTACTTTTTGAAAGAATTGGACAAAGATAAATTCGACCAATCCTTGCAAATTCAATCCATGTTGAGTATGATTTTCTATCGATACGGTGAAAAATCGAAAGCAGAAACTTTGTTGAAATCAATCAAAGATAATTCCGTGGAGAGTGACGAAATGGGAATGTATTGGAAATCCAATCAATCGGGATGGTATTGGTACCAAGCACCAGTTGAAACCCAAGCCTTATTAATCGAAGCTTTTGATGAAGTTTTGAAAGATACTGAAAGTGTTGAAAGCATGAAAGTTTGGTTATTGAAGAATCGTCAAACCAAACAATGGCATTCTACAAAAGCTACAACCGAAGCGGTATTCGCACTTCTATATACTGGAAAAGATTGGATGAATTCAGAAGAAGGAATTTCCGTGAAAATTGGTAATAAAGAATTGGATTTAAAAGATTTGGAAAAAGGACCTCAAAGTGGAACGGGTTATGTGAAAACTTCCTGGACGAAATCGGAGATCAAACCGGAAATGGCAGAAGTAGAAGTACATAAAACATCGCCTGGTGTTGCTTGGGGTGCTATGTACTGGCAATATTTTGAGGATTTAGATAAAATCACGGATGCCAATACAAACGTTCGTTTCAAAAAAGAATTATTCCTAAAAAAGAACAGCAGCAAAGGACCTGTTTTAATAAAAATAACCGAAAACACACCGATTCAGATCGGTGATTTGGTGACCGTTCGATTGGAAATTCAAACTGATAGAGACATGGAATTTGTTCACATCAAAGATATGCGAGCCAGTGGATTTGAACCAACAAATGTGATGTCAAGCTACAAGTGGAAAGATGGATTGGGGTATTATGAAAGTACACGTGATGCTGCCACCAATTTTTTTATCGATTATTTGCGAAAAGGAACTTATGTTTTTGAATACGATGTTCGGGCTAATAATTCAGGAAAATTTTCAAATGGAATTACAACGTTGCAAAATATGTATGCGCCGGAGTTGAGTGCACACAGTGAAGGGATACGCGTGGAAATTAAATAAATTCAAACCGCATTGTGGCAACCGCTTATTTGTGATTAAAAAAAATAAGTATTTTTGATGACTCAAATAACCATCATGACGCAGACTGAAAAATTTGAAATACTTAACCAAGAAGTCAAACCAGGAGAAACAAAAACCGTTCATTTAAAAATAGCACAATTGCATGATATGACGGATTTAAACATTCCGATTATTGTATCTCATTCCTCCCAAAAAGGACCGGTTATTCTTTTCTGTGCAGGATTGCATGGCGATGAAATCAACGGAACTGAAATTGTACGTCAATTAATTAATTCAAGAATTAATCAGCCCAAAATGGGAACCATCATCTGTATTCCCGTTGTGAACGTTTTTGGATTTGTTAATCAATCCCGCGAATTTCCAGATGGTAGAGATTTAAACCGCGTTTTTCCTGGAAGTGCAAACGGTTCGTTGGCCAGTCAGTTTGCGTATAATCTGATGGAAAACATCGTTCCGAAGGTCGATTATGTCGTCGATTTTCATGCAGGTGGGCGAAGTCGATTCAATGCGCCTCAAATTCGAATTGAGGAAAATAAACCGGAATTGGAAGAAATGGCCGCAGCATTTAACGCTCCCTTTTTATTGTATTCCAAAAATATTGAAGGTTCTTTCCGTCAATCTTGTGATTCTTTGGGTGTGAAATATTTGTTATTTGAAGGAGGTAAATCACTGGACATCAATCAATATGTAGCCGAACAAGGAGTTGAAGGCGTAAAACGATTTTTGAAATATTTGGGAATGTTGAACGATGAGTTTGAAGCGCAAGAAGGTGATAAATCCATGATTTACATTGAGCAAACCACTTGGTTACGCGCCGAATCTTCCGGTTTATTTCGAAGTATTGCGCACGTTGGTTCATTTGTGGTTGAAGGTCAAACATTGGCTTGGATTACCGGTCCTTTTGGATTTATGGAAACTCCCGTTTTGGCTCCGACAAATGGGTATATCATCAATGAAAATCAAACTTCCATAGTTTTCCAAGGCGATGCCATCTTCAATCTGTCGAGTAAATTGAAGGATGTAGAGACTTTCTAAAATCGACTTCTCTCCTACTTAGAATTGATTGATTGTTTTTTTAATCGCAACTAATTTAGTCATCAAACCCTCGAAATATTTCAAATCGAGCATATTGGCTCCATCGCTCTTTGCTGTGGATGGATCAAAATGAGTTTCTATGAAAATTCCGTCTGCTCCTACAACAATTCCAGCTTTGGCAATGGTTTCAATCATATCTGGACGACCACCCGTCACACCCGATGATTGATTCGGTTGTTGCAAAGAATGCGTAACATCGAGAACGGTGGTTGCAAATTCTCTCATGGTTGGAATTCCGCGGTAATCCACAATCATATCTTGATATCCAAACATAGTTCCTCGGTCGGTTACCATTACATTTTCATTGTTTGAATCCAATACTTTCTGAACCGCATGTTTCATACTTTCAGGACTCATAAACTGTCCTTTTTTAAGATTTACGGTTTTACCCGTTGCGGCTGCAGCAACCACCAAATCGGTTTGACGAACTAGAAAAGCAGGGATTTGCAAAACATCTACATATTCTGCAGCCATTGCCGCATCTTCATTGGTATGAATATCCGTAACCGTTGGAATATTAAAAGTTTCACCAACTTTTCGAAGAATTTTCAATGCTTTTTCGTCGCCAATTCCCGTAAAACTATCAACTCGGGAACGGTTTGCTTTTTTGAAAGAACCTTTGAAAACATAGGGGATTTCTAATTTATCCGTAATTCTCACCAATTCTTCGGCAATTCGAAGCGCCATTTCTTCTCCTTCGATCGCACAGGGTCCTGCAAGGACAAAGAAGTTACCACTGTTTAAATGTTTGATTTGGGGTATGTTGTGTAAATTCATATTTTAATGTTTTGAAAGTATTTCTTGAAATCCAATTGAATTTGGAATGCAAATTTACGAAAAAGCGAAGGAATACATTCACAATTCAAATACACATGGAGTTAAACTACCATCGTATTCAAAATCAAATCGATATCCTCTTCGGTTGCATCGGGATTTATAAAACAAAACCGAGCGACTGTTTCACGCACACCGTTGACTTTCCATTTGGTTGGAGCAACAAAGAACAAACCTTCTTTCAGGTATTTAAACGTCCAATTCTTATAATCTTCGGCTTCCCAACCGATTCTTTTGAATAAAACGATACTTAATCCCGGTTCTCTGACCAATTCCAATTTTGGATGAGAATTAATTTTATCGGCTGCCATTTGTGCCAATTTAATGTCCCACTCAATCGCTTCTTTGTATCGATCGATTCCATGCATTGCCAACGAAAACCAAAGGGGTAAACCACGAACACGTCGGGTTAACTGCACTTGGTAATCCGACGGATTGAATCCATTGGCTTCGGTTTCTTCGAATATCTCGAGATAAGACGCTTCTTGTTTATGAACGGATTTCGCGAATTCAGGGTCACGATAAATAATCGCACCACAATCATAAGGTGAAAACAACCATTTATGCGGGTCGATGGTGATGCTATCCGCTTTATCAATTCCTTGGAACAAATGTTTCACAGAATCGGCTAAAAGCGCTGCACCACCGTAAGCGGCATCGACGTGCATCCACAAATTGTATCTTTTTGCGATCTCAGCAATTCCTTTCAAATCATCGACAATTCCTGCATTGGTTGTCCCTGCGGTGGCAACGATACAAAAAAGGCGTTGACGATCTTCTGGATTCAATTCCAATATTAATTTTTTAGCTTGTTCTCCCGTTAATTGATCGTTGGTTGGAATCAAAACAATTTCTGCATCGATTATTTTTGCCATGGAAGCGACGGACGAATGGGATTCTGCTGAGGCGAGAATAATTCCCTTCGTATATTTTTTATCCGGATTTTTTGAACGCCAACTCTCACGCGCAACAATAATCGCTGAAAGATTGGCCAAAGTTCCGCCCGATGTAAATACGCCAAAAGCACCCTTTGGCAAACCGGTTAATTTCACCAACCATTCCATTGCTTGATTTTCGGCAAAAATTCCTCCCGCACCTTCCAACCAATACGAACCATGAATCGCAGAAGCAGCAGTTACTAAATCAAACAAAACCGCAGCACGAGCTGGCGAAGCAGGTACAAATGCCAAATGACGCGGATGGTCAATCGACATAATATTTTTCGATAAAATATCTTTCCAGATTTGCAATGCTTTTTCGCCGCCAATCCCTTCGGCCGTAATTGTCTCTCCTACTAATTCTTTTAATTTTGATTCTGACTCTACAAATCCCAAATGCGGACTGGATTGAGTCAATCGGTTTAAGGTGTATTTGGTTACATCCAAGGTCATTTCTACCAAATCAATGTCGATTCTGTTGCTCATATTTAAATAGTATGGACTACAAAGATACAATTAACACCTAAATAAAAGACAAGTTAGTGTTTTAATAAATACAGGAAATTGTGAGTTAACAGAGTTCTAAAATTCCTAACCCAGACTGGGTTAATTAGAATATAAGTAACTTTACGAAAATTTAAATTAGATGAAAACAATCATTAATTTTCTTATTACAGGACTTATCGTATTTATTTTAGCCTATTTATTGCCAGGCGTTACAGAAGTTAGTTTTTGGGGTGCACTTGTAGTTGCTTTGGTTTTGGGAATATTGAATATTTTCATTCGACCTCTATTGGTTTTCTTTACATTACCTGCTACGATTGTGACTTTCGGCTTATTTTTATGGGTAATTAATGCGCTTATAATTTTAGTGGCAAGTTGGTTGTTGAAAGACATTTTCCATGTAGATGGTTTCTGGTGGGCACTTTTATTTGCTTTGTTAATGTCCCTTATTCAATCCGTTGCAGGCTATGAGAATAAAGAGAAGAAAAGACTAAGGTAATTGCGTATCCACTACTCCAATTTATCCTAAATAAAACCATCCAACAAAATCAAATTCATTGGATGGTTTTTTATCTATTTTTAATTTAGAATTTTCAGGAAAAACTGTATCGGTTGAATATTAAGCTTTTATAAAGATTACCGAAGAAGTCAGGTAACAATTTGGTAACGGTACTTGTTGTATTAAATTCCAACATGTTTCCGCATGTCTCATTACAAATGTAAAAAAAATACATGCATAATATTTTTGTTATTTAAGTTATCCCAGATTTTTTTACGCCTGCTTTCTGATAGTTTTGCTGGCACGGAGTTAAAAGGCGCTTATATATATAAAATAATACGCCCATATCCGTAAGCCGGAAATCACTCTTTTAATAATTTGAATAAGGTTTTTATACCAATGTTTTTTCCTGCTACCTCCAATATCATTCTAGTCCTCGTAATACTCCAATTCTCTAATTACTAATGCGGTAGGTTCTCCTTCCTTAGTGCCTTCCATATAGATATAACATTTGTACCAGTTGTTGTATTTGTCGTAATCGTACTTGTAATAAGTTGATACAGGTAACCCTAAATCCTGATATTCTTTAGGTACATAATCTCTTTGTATGATACTTCCGTATTCATCATAATGAAATACCGTGTTTTTAGTTACCTAAAAATCACCGCCTACACCGCCTACATATCGCTTCATCTTAGTGACATAGTCTTTAGTTGGATGGTACGTAAATTCCTGCGTAGCAAGTGTATCACCACAAACGAAAAAACCGCTTTTGTTAATCTGTCTTTTAAATCATACTTATATGTAAAATGCAAATCCTCGCAGAAACAGCTGTTATTTCTTTTTAAGATGTCCAATTGCAAAGGACAGATTTAGTCCTTTTCTCCTAAATATTAAACCAATCTCTTCCGAATCAAGGATGCATTTACTCCATAGATACTCCATAGATACTTAATGGATACTTAATGGATAGTGTATGAGGAGTGTATGAGGAGTGTATGAGAGAGTATGAGTAAGTTGCAATTTTATCTTTCTTACACCGCTATTCTTAGCAAATCAATTTTAGAAACTCCTTCGATAGTATGGTTGAAGTAGGGCACCATATCCCCTAATAGCATAGTTAATACCTGGACACAAAATTAAGTAATAGTTTTAAATTTGTGTTATGAGTTTACATCGTAAGAAATGGTCTCAAAAAGAGAAAGAAGAAGTTTTATTATTTACTGAAGAGCACGGCATCACACGAGCTTCGAGAGAGTTTAATGTGTCAACAGCGACGATTTACGGCTGGAAGAAGCGTTATGAAGAGTTGGGTGTTGAGGGTTTGTCAAAAAGAGCTAAGACAACTGTAGAACTGGAGTTAACACAGCTTAAAAGAGAAAACAATGAGCTCAAAAAGTTGGTTGCAGAAAAGGAACTTGCAATCCGGGTAAAAGATTCTCTTTAAAAAAAAAGCAGCCTTCGAAACTCGAAAAAATAATGGTCGTAGAAGATTTTAAGGAGCAAGGCTATCCGGTCGATAAACTTTTGAAAATAACTGATTTAGCTCGAAGTTCCTATTATTATAAATCTACCGGAAGCAAGGCAGGTAAACGAAAATCGTCTTACTTTTATAAAGATGGCATGACGGTTAGTAAGGAAATATTGTTGGAGGACATCAAAGAACTTTTGTCGGGTGAATTCGTTGATTATGGCTATTTTAAGACCTATAAATACTTGAAAGAAGAATTAGGTTATTCCATTGGATCTACTCGAACTTACCGAATTATGAAGGAGAATAATCTGTTGAGATTTCAAAGAAACAAAGGCAAGTTTCGAAATCGAAATTGGGTGAAAGAATTGGTTCCCAATGTTGAAAAACCATTTCAGTTTTTTGAATTCGATATTAAGTTTGTTTATGTCCAGGGCAATCGAACCAACGCAATGATTCTAACTGTTTTAGATGTCTATAGCCGATGGAATATGGGACAATATATTGCATATAATATCGGGAAAGAGGATGTAATTCAGTTATTTGAGCAAATTATTTCACGCTATAAATCACCCGCTAATTTTATCGTAAGAAATGATAATGGCAGTCAATTTATTGCTTCAATAGTTCAAGAGTATTTTGTTGAAAAAGGTGTAAGTCAGGAGTTTACCAAGCCCGCCACACCAGAGCAAAATGCACATATTGAAAGCTATCATTCGATCATGGAAAGTGCTGTTTGTCAAAGATTTGAATTTGAAAATTTAAAAGATTTAAAAGCAACAATGAATCGTTTCAGAAAATTTTATAACTTTGAAAGAATTCATGGTGGACTGGATTATTTATCACCACTCAAATATCTAAAGAAAATAGGGGTTAATTGTGATAATTTAATTCATGAATAGGTAGAAAAAAGTGTCCAAGTTTTAGCGTTTAAGCCAAGGCCGTTTGGTCTGTTACAGATAAAACAGGTACAGAGATTATTTTACAAACCTACCCATAAAATTATGAAGTATTTAATTATAGTTTCTTTAGCATTAATTTCTTGTTGTCAAACAAAACAAATTTTGAATTCTCAGGAAAAAAAATACTTTGTTGAAAGAATTGAAATTTTAGATGATTGGAATATTATTTACTTGAGTTATAATAAGTCAATGTATAAAGTTATTTCTAAGAAAGAAAAAAATATGAGATGTGAAGAAGAATTAGAAATTCATAAATCATATAATTTTTCGCTTAACTCTAGTATACCAAAAACTATAGAAATAAATGGAGAAATAATTCAAAGGACTAATTATCTCGAGGTAACTTGTTATTATTACGATCAAAAAACAAAAATTTGCTTAGAGCCTGAAAATGGAATTTATGATTTGTATTATGC
>JBAYRQ010000020.1:0-57242 GCA_041676545.1 Weeksellaceae bacterium
ATTCTCTTTCATGGTATGACAGTGCGGTAGGTCCTTCGGTCTGGATGTAAACCGGATTATCATGTTTATCTGTAATTACTCTTTTGAATATTCCAGAAACTTGAATTCCCGTATTGTATTCGATGGTTCCTAAATTTTTGGATTCAATCAATTGTCGAATTCCTTCCGTCCCACCGGTTCGTAATCCCATTTGATTGGCGAATTGTTCCAACACAAAATTCAAGTGTGCAAAATCTGGGGTGACATACAACTGAGGTTGCGGTTTTGTAATATCAAAAGAAACTTCGGCCGCCGAAATATCGTAAGGAATTTTCCTTACTTCTTCGGACATACACCATTTACTTTCACCAATTGACGAAAGCAATCCCGCACCGTAAATCTTCGGATTTTTTAAATCTCCAATTAATCCATATTCCACAGTCCACCAATGTAGATTCCGAATTTTAGACATTTCAGAAAACACAGTTTCGGTATTTTGTAAGTCCAAAACCTTTTGCTCTGCGCGATCAATTACCTTGGGATCGCTTTCTCTGTCTTCTTTTACAATGGATAAATGACGAATCGCCTCATACATTTCATAATCCATCGCAGAAGAAATCGCTTTGCTTCCAATCTCACCAAAACGACGTAAATATTCAGCGTATTCGGGATTAGCAATAATCGGTGCATGCCCTGCGGATTCATGAATAATGTCTGGAGCAGGTGTATATTCTATATTTTGAATTTGTCGAATGTCGTGTGCAATCACCAACACATTGTACGCTTGAAATTCCATAAATGCAGTGGGCGGAATAAATCCATCCACAGCAACTGCTGCCCAACCGATGTCTTTTAGAATCCGATTCATTCCGTACATACTTGGAATTTCTTCTGTAGAAATCCCGGTACGTTTCAACCCTTCTATATAACTCCCGTGGGCAACTTTACGAAGATAGTCCACATTTTTTCGCATTACATAACGCCATACCGCCTGATCAATGGGCGTATAATTCTCATAATGTTGGTCATTGATAAACTGCCTCAAATGTTGGGGCAATTTTTTCAACACTTCATTTTCTTCGTAAATCATAATCCTAAGAATTTTGGATTAGCTAAAGTACGATTATTTCAACGAAAGTGCAATTGATTTGACAGCCTATATTCCCTACTAATCAAAAAGAAGCTGCTTTTAATACGACTTTTTGGTTTTTAAGAATTATTTCCATTAGAATTCAATTTTCTTTCCCACATCCAAACCGTGTGATTTCGCAAGAACGCCACACAAATGAAAAAGCATGCGCGCACCTACATTTCCATCCCAATCTCCTTCACCCGGAGAAACTTCTACCAAATCAAAACCAATAATTTCTTTTCCAGATTCTGCGAGTTGAGACAATAAATAAGTCGCTTGTTCAAAAGACAATCCTCCCGGAACGGGCGTTCCTGTATTCGGACAATACCACTGATACAAAGCGTCTATATCAAAACTAATGTGTACTTTTTGGGGAAGATCATTGATGATGGCCAAACATTTCTGTTTCCAATTTCCACCTTCGAATTCTTCCTTTTTCAAATCCAAATCCGTAAAAACCCGAACTCTTTCGCCCGCTGCTTTTACTGCTTCTACTTCTTGTTCACAGAAATCACGAATCCCAACCTGAACAATTTTCTTGATCTGAGGGATTTTCAACGCATTGTACATTATGGAAGCGTGAGAATGCGTAAATCCTTCGTAAGCCTCTCGTAAGTCCATATGCGCATCCAAATGCAAGATTCCAAAATTATCGTGCTTGGTCGCCAAAGCTTCGTAATATCCAAGGGGTGTGGAATGATCTCCACCCAAAAGTCCTACTTTTTTATTTTGATTCATCCAAAAAAGAACGCGTTCTTTCACTTCGTTTTTGAATTGATCACTTTCTTGGTTTATTTTCTGAAGGTTTTCTGTGAGAAGAGCTGAATCTTCCACGTTCTCTCCTTTTTCCAACGCTTCAATAATCGTCAATGCTTTTTCTTTCAACACATCGCTTTTTGATTTCCAATTTGGAATTTCTTGGTCCATATAAATCCCTAACTTCCATAAATCCGGAAATTCTTGATTCAGTAAATCAATTTGAAAAGAAGCTTCAAAAACCGCATCTACACCTTCGGAAGCACCGGCTCCATAGCTAACCGTAACTTCCCACGGCGCGGGAACGATGATTATTTCGCTTTGTTCGGCCGAAAAAGGCAATCCATACAAAGTGGCATCTGCCAATCCAGGTTGATTAGGGTCAAAATTATTTATGATTTCTTGTTTGGTCATTTTGAGTAATTTGAATTTAAATACAAAGATAGTTTATTCATCAAATTTTAAAATATTTGAATAAAATTTGTAAGACTTGACAAAATCAATAAAAAAGGTTAAATTTGGACACATCACTTTTTAAGACGGAATACTATGAACTACTCTAAATTACCGCCGGAAGACATGATTTACGTACCGGCTACACTTGAAGATGCAGAAGACTTAAGCGGCGTTGCTATACGCTCAAAACGTCATTGGGGTTATTCAAAAGAAGCTATGGAGCTTTGGAATCAGAGTTTGACTATTACAGAAGATTTTTTAAAGACACATACAGTTATCAAAGCAACTTTGGAAGATGAAATCGTTGGTTTCTTTGCTCTCGAAGAAATTAAACCTGTTACAAGAATCGCTCAGTATTGGATCGATACGCCTTATATGAAAAAAGGATACGGTTCGGCTATGTTTAAATACGCGCGTGAATATTTGAAGCAAAACAATGTGGAAAAAGTCACCCTGCTTCTCGACCCGAATGGATTGACCTTCTTTGAACGCAGAGGTGCCAAAGTGTTGGATAAAGTAGAACACAAAGTGAAGAATAAGTTCCTATACATTGTGGAATTACCCATTACTTAACCCAATTTTCTGAAACCCAATTGGTAAGCATCAGAATCTTCAAATCTAAAATCACATGATGGATGGAAGGCTTCCGCTCACTGTGTTTTTCGCTTGTTCGATTGCATTTTCTTTTACTTTTTCTAAGGCTTTGTTTAACGTAACCACCAAAGTGTCCTCCAATTGTTCTTTATCGGCAAGCAATCCCGATGCAATTTGAATATCTTTAATCGTAGCTAATTCTGTAAGTGTAATTGAAACCGTTCCATCCGAAGAGGTTTCTGTAAAAGACTGACTGTCTAATCTTTCTTTAAGTTTCCCGAAATTTTCTTGGACGGCTTTGAACTTGCCCATCATTTCCATCATGTTTCCAAACATAGTCTTGTATTTTTAATTAGATATTGAGATTATATCACCGATTCTCACTGCGCTGTACACTCTCGGAGCGCGATCTGCAATTTTAATCGGTTCACCGGTCAATAAAATCCATTCGGCTTCATCTTCCGGACAAAAAAGTTTAATGTCATCCACTACTTGCAACTGTGAATTAAAGGTAGGACAAATATGCGGCGCATTCCGATCATACGCTTTGTATCCATTTGTGGTCTTAATAACAATGATTCCTTTGGAACCCGTTCCTTCGCCTCCCACATAGGTCCAATTCCTTGTTTCCAATTGACTATAAAGCGGTAAATTTATATTAATAGATGCTGAAATTGCATACTGTGGATTGCAGTTTTTCTGGCCATCATCATCCCTACAAGCCGTGAATATAACTAACAAACTCACTAAAACAAAAGGCGTTAACCTTTTCAAAATATTAAAATTCATACCACTATTTATATAATTATTTCTTATCTTTGCAAAGATAGTCCTGCGGAATAGACCGCAGGATTATTCTTTTTTAAATCATTTAGATATGGCAAATATACAATATGTAACGAAAGAAGGCCTGGACAAATTGCGTGCTGAGCTCGATCAATTAGAGTCCATCGAAAGACCTAAGATATCACAACAAATTGGAGAAGCAAGAGACAAAGGAGATTTGTCTGAGAATGCGGAATATGACGCAGCTAAAGAAGCTCAAGGGCTTTTGGAAATGCGCATTTCAAAATTAAAGGATCAAGTTGCGAATGCGCGAATTATTGACCCTTCCTTATTAGACAAAACAAAAGTTTCTATATTATCCACTGTAAAAATTAAAAACTTGGCCAACGGAATGGAGATGAGTTATCAACTTGTTCCTGAAACCGAAGCCGACCTTTCAAAAGGAAAGATTTCCGTAAATACACCGATAGCCAAAGGATTACTAGGAAAAAAATTAGGCGAAACCGCAGACATCGTTTTGCCAAATGGAAGTGAATTGAAATTTGAGATTTTAGAACTTAAACTCGATTTAGATGCCTAGTATATTCACAAAAATCATCAACGGTGAAATTCCTTCCTATAAAATTGCAGAAAATGACGAGTTCATTGCGATTTTAGATGCTTTTCCCGTAGTGAAAGGCCATGTTTTGGTCATCCCTAAAAAGGAAGTGAATAAAATTTTTGATTTGGATAAATCCACCTATTCGGGATTGATGGATTTCGCGTATGAAATCGCACAAGGAATAGAAAAAGCAATTCCATGCTTACGCGTGGGCATGGCGGTTGTGGGACTTGAAGTTCCGCATGTTCATGTTCATTTAATTCCACTAAATTCGATGGGTGACATGAATTTCTCAGGTCCGAAATTGGAAATAAGTAAAGAGGAAATGACAGAAATAGCCGAAAAAATAATCGCACAATTATAAACAATGAATAAGTACTTAAAATTAGCAATCGCAGCTCTCATGATTGTAGGCGGAATCTATTTATTTACGATCCGTGAATATGGATGGGGATTTATCGTCTTGATGTTAACATCCTTCCCTATTTTATTATATTTCAAAAACGAATATATCTTACTGGCATTCTGGCACATGCGGAAACAGAACATTGACAAAGCCAAAGGGTTTTTAGATAAAATAACCAATCCAAGCAGTCAGCTTATTAAAAAGCAATACGGTTACTTTCATTACATGAAAGGAATTACGGTAGCGCAAACCAACATCAATGAATCTGAAAAGTTGATGAAAAAAGCGTTGGAATATGGTTTAACGTACAAGCATGACCGCGCCATGGCGAAATTAAGTTTAGCGGGTGCTGCAATGGCAAAAGGAAGAAAACAAGAAGCTGAAATTTTGTTGAAAGAATCCAAAGCATTGGATAACAAAGGAATGTTTACCGATCAGATAAAGATGATGCAAGAGCAAATGAAGCGAATCAATGTCGGAAGAAATCTTCAAAATCCAAATATGCGAAGAAGAGGAAAACATTTCTAAACTTTGATTACGATGCAATTCATGGATTGAATCCCTGCAAAAAGTCCGTGCAATCGGATTTTTTTTGTCCGCAAAATTCAAATCAAAAAATCCCTTTCCAAAATGAATTAGAAAGGGATTTAATTTATTTTTCGGTTGAAATTATTCGGTTACCAATAACCGGAATCCTTCACCGTGGATATTCACAATTTCCACTTTGGGATCATCTCTTAAGTATTTTCTTAATTTGGCGATGTACACATCCATACTTCTCGAAGTGAAATAATTATCGTCATGCCAGATTCGAGTAAGCGCTACTTCTCTGGGCATCAAGTCATTTTTATAGACAGCCAACAGTCGAAGCAATTCACTTTCTTTTGGAGAAAGTTTGTGCGCAATATCTCCAATTACCAATTGGCGAAGTTTTGCATTGAAATGAAAATTACTGATTTTAAATTCATCTTGTTCAAATTTCTCTTCGTCCGATGAATTTCTTTGCAATACAGCTCTTATTTTATATAACAAAACTTCGGAGTCAAACGGTTTAAGGATGTAGTCATCCGCTCCTATTTTGTATCCAGCCAGTACATCTTCACGCATGTTTTTAGCGGTAAGAAAAATAATGGGTTGATCATTCTTCAACTCTTTAATCTCTTTTCCTAATGTAAATCCATCCTTTTTAGGCATCATCACATCTAAAATACATAAATCATATTCTCCTGCTTTAAACTTTGCTAAACCATCTTCACCATCAATCGCATGGGTAACATCAAAATCATTTATGGCAAGATAATCTTTCAAGACAGCTCCAAAACTTGGATCATCTTCTACTAAAAGTAGTCTTTGTTTATCATTCATTGTTTTTCTATTTAATCGGTAGTTTAATAAAAAACGCACTTCCTTTTCCAAGTTCGCTTTCTGCATAAACCACACCCTTGTGTAATTCAACTATTTTCTGAACGTATGCCAAACCAAGTCCGTGCCCTTTCACATTGTGCACATTCCCTGTCTCTTCACGGTAAAACTGATCAAAAATCTTTTTTAATACCGTTTTTTGAATTCCTATCCCTTCGTCTCTAACCTCAATAACTATTTTATTATCTTCATTGTAGGTCTTCACATAGATTTGAGGATTCTCGTTTGAATATTTCCGGGCATTATCCAATATATTATTTATGACGTTCTCCAAATGGAATATATCGCCTTCTATTATAGATCGACTCGCTTGATAATCTTCAAAAATAGTGCCATTTAAGTTATTGACTATAAATCGCATAGTGGACACACTTTTTCGAACCAAATCATTGAGATCTAATTCTTGTACATAAACATCGACTTGATTCCGTTCCAACTTCGCCATTCGCAAGAGCATTTCAACTTGGGTATTCATCCGTTTGTTCTCTTGCTTTATTAAATCTGCATAGTATTTAATTCGTTCTTTATCGGATATAATTTTCTCATTTTTCAATGCATCCGACGCAATATTAATTGTGGCTATAGGCGTTTTGAACTCATGGGTCATATTATTGATGAAATCGGTTTTGATTTCAGAAATATTCCGCTGAAGTTGCATATAATATATTGCCAATGAGAAAACAGAAACAATGATGATGGTAAAAATCAAAGTCAACATCACAATCGGAATAATGGGTCCTAAAATGGATAATTGTTTATCTGGAAAGTAAGTCGAAAGAAGATATTGGGGTTTGTCGTGGTTGTCATAAAAAATAGGAATGGTGTATTCCTTGTACTTTTCTTTAAATTCTGAACTAACTACCTTTGTCAATGTAGAGTCCGCCTTCAAAATAGCGAGTTGTGGATGGGATTGAACTCCGCGTATCCGAAGTTGTTTGTTGTAAATGGAATCGAGTAATTTAAAGTTTATTCGTTTATCAATCGGACGATTTCCAGCATCCAATCGCGCCAAACGTTCAATGGTGAAGGTGGAGTTTTTAAAGTTCTCTTCCGTATCAAGATTCAAATTTTGAATCATATTTGCACCGGAATCTTTTGGAATACGAACGGTTTGTTCTTGGGAATATAAATTGGCACTAATTAAACTGTCGTTGTATTGATTTGAAATGGGAACTACGGATCGTTCCAAAATATACCGCGTCATGGTTATATACGTCGTTCCTGCAGAGTCTTGAACCAATTGGGAAGACATCACTTGCGGTTTTTCAGTCGAAGCTTCAAAATCATTCCGAACTTTTTCAAAACGGGAATAGTATTGTTGAAGTTCCAATTGATTGATTTCATCCACCGTTGCATTCAGCGCTTGATAGACACGACCGTTAAATTCTTCGGTATGAGACACAAACACTTTTTGCGTCCAGTAAAACTGGATGATGACCAATCCGATGAGTGCAATACTCATCAGAATAATTAATATCTTATTAAATCCTTTCTTCATAGAAATCTACTTACAAATCTAACCTTTCCAAATTTGTTAAAATTTAGTTTAACAACGAATTAACTTGTTTGGAAACGCTTTAACAATTCGTTATAAACCCGTTGGAATTCTGATTTTAAATGACTGAGGTCTAAGTCGTTGTTAATCACAAAATCAGAGTGTTCCATACGCAGTTCATCTGTCCATTGTGTGCGAATGCGGTCCTGGACTTGTTTGGGATTCAAACCGTCTCTTTTCACCACTCTTTCAACGCGGAGTTCTTCTTTTGCAACTACAGAGATGATGAGATCACAATCTTTATAGGAACCGCTTTCAAAAAGTATAGCGGCTTCTTTTATAATAAATTCTGATTTTTGATTTTTCACCCAATTATGGAAATGTTCGAATACAGCTGGATGGACAATTTCATTTAGTTTCTCTAATAATTTGGGATTTGCAAAGACTTGCGCAGCGACAAATTTTCGATTGTAAACACCGTCCTCATAAGCCTCATCGCCCAAAAGCGATGATATTTTCAACCGCAATTCATCGTTTTCTTTAATTAACAACTTTGCTTCGGTATCGGAATCATAGACGGGAATCCCATTTTCTGCAAACCATTTTCCAACCGTTGTTTTTCCCGAACCGATTCCACCGGTAAGACCTATTATTTTCATTTGAAAAAATTAAATGACCTTACGAAATTAAACAAAAAAACCGAAGTTAAAAACTTCGGTTTTCGTATCGATTAACTAAATTAATCCTTCTTATCGTCTCCGCCCGAATAGCGCGCTGAGCTCAACTCTTTGGAAATCGCTGCGCGTTCAAATTTAATTTTCCCGGCACCCGTTTCTAACATAACGGTATCTGTTGAAATTTCAATTACTTTACCGTGAATTCCTGAAGTGGTAACCACCCAATCTCCACGTTTTAATTCTTCTTGGTATTTTTTCTCTTGTTTTTGCTTCTTCAAGTTAGGGCGAATCATTAAAAAATACATAATGACAAACATACCTCCGAATAACAACAAGGTGGACATTCCTCCTCCTTCACCTCCGCCTCCGAACTGTGAAAATACTACTGCTAAATTCTTCATTTCTAAATTTTATCTTCCGTTTAAATTATTTACTTCTATTTATTGAGGTGTTGTCGCTACTGGCAAAGTGGCTGAAAACGTCCACTTCTCCGTACCATTAATGGTATTGGTAGTAAGTGTAACTGTATTGGTCTGTTTTCCGTGCTTACCTTGTGCATTGTATGAAATCTTCAATGAATCACTTGCTCCCGGTGCAATTGGGTCTTTTGGCCATTCGGGCACCGTACATCCACATGAACCTACTGCTTTTTTGATAATCAAAGGTGATTTACCCGTGTTGGTAAACTTCACATAATGATCCACTTTTGCTGCTTCGGGTAATTCTCCCAAATCATACGATGGTGTCTCAAATTTCAGTTCAGCCGCAGTTGCAGGATCTACTACATTGCTTGCTTGTTCTTGTTTTTCAGCATCGCTAAAAAGATTGGATGCTTTATCTTTCTCACACGATACCATGGTCAAAATTGCCAAGACACCTACTGTAAAAATTGTATTTTTCATTTTCTTTCGTTTTTATTGTTTGATTTTTAAGGGACTAAAAGTAAGAAAAATCTTTTGAGTTGAATAGTTAAATTAAAAAAAGTAATTAAACGTCGTTCATCTCTTTCAAAGATCGATCTAAAATTCCATTGACAAATACTTTACTTTTTTCTGTTGAATATACTTTCGACAATTCAATGTATTCATTCAAGGTTACTTTGGGTGGGATGTTTGGAAAATAGCGGAATTCGGTCAATGCCATTTGCAACAAAATTAAATCCACACTGGCTATCCGATCCAATTCCCAGTTGGTCGCTTTTTCTTCGATTAACTTTCGGGTTTCATCGGAATGACGAATGGTCGTACGGAATAAATCAATCACAAATTGACGGTCTTCATCGTCCTTATAAACTTTAAACAACTTCAAGCTCGGACCACTTTTTGGCACAAAAGACTTTAAAGTGACCATCACCATGGAATTGGCAATATGAACGTCATCTGCCCAATATAAATTTTGCCCTTCCAACCATTCGTGTAAACTTTCATTGGGCGCTATGATTTGTTCATAGATATCCATTATAAATGCTTTGTCTTTATCAAAAGTAGCATTTGGGGTTTTCATATAGTTGATATACAAATCGCTCTCTACAATCTCTTTGTAAAGTAGGTTTGGATACGAATCCAATTTGCTCCAAGCTAACTGTTTGTTTTTTTCAGAATAGTCTACTAACTCTTCATTCTCATCCAAAATTCGAAACATAGCATTGTTCACGAATTTTAAATTGGGATTTAAATCTTGTTCCGTTGGAAAGTTTTTGGTTTTAGCGCGTTCAATTTTATCTTCTGAAATCTCTTTTTGAAATTTTAATAAATTGAGTAAATTGATGTATAAATCATAAATTTCATCCACTCCTTTCAACATACTTTTCTCAACAAGCCTTTGATTGGTGTCAACACCACCTGTTTTCCAGGCATAAATTGCCTGCATGGCTTTCTCACGAAGCTGTCTTCTTCCCAACATAATTTCAAAATAATTAAATCGCCTTAAGCAATGGCAAAGGTATGCAAAAAGCCTTAACTTTGTGACGTGAAAGAACTACAATCTTTAAATAAATTTCTTTGGAAGTACCGTAAGCAGTTAGGAGCTGGCTTTGTTATGGTGGTGCTTTCGAACTTTATATCCGTTTATTCGATTGGTTTTGTTGGGAGTGCGGTCAATGAAATTCAGTCTTTACTTACTCAATTTCAGTCCCAAGAAGTCGCTGATTTATCGACTGTGAAAAATAGTTTGATGTATGCTGCGCTTTTATTTATTGGTCTGAAAATTATAGCAGGTTTATTTTCTGTTGGCGTTCGGTTGATGATTATTGCTACTTCTCGTCATATTGAATACGATTTAAAAAACGAGATTTTCAAACAATACCAAAGACTTTCACTCTCCTTTTACAAAAAACACAAAACCGGAGATTTGATGAATCGAATCACCGAAGATGTTTCCTATGTACGGCAATATTTAGGTCCTGGAATTATGTATCCCATGGATTTAATTTCCAGAGCGACGATTATATTGGTATTTATGATCAACATAGATCCGATGATGACGCTTTATACATTGGGCCCCTTGCCTATTCTTTCGTATTTAATTTATAAAGTTGCTTCCACTATCAATAAAAAAAGCAAGGAAGTTCAGCAACAACAATCCGAAGTTTCATCGATGGTTCAGGATACTTTTTCAGGAATTCGGGTCATTAAATCATTCAATACCGAAGAATCTACCAAGGCAAAATACGCGAAGGAAGCTGAAGGTTATGAAAAAAAGGCGCTTTCACTTGCACAAGTTGAAGCATTCTTTTCTCCTTTGATGATTTTGGTTGTAGGTCTTAGTAATTTATTGATTCTTTATATTGGTGGGCTTCGGTATTACCAAGGGATTTTGGACATCGGTGTCATTGCCCAATATTTTATGTATTTAAATATGTTGATTTGGCCTTTTACATCGCTAGGATTTGTAACGATGTTGATTCAAAGAGCCGAAGCTTCCATGGCGCGAATCAACGAATTTATGAAACAAGAACCAGAAATCGTTAATTCGGTTGAAAAAGAAACTCCTATTTTCGGAAAAATCGAATTTAGAAATGTAAGTTATACTTATGAGAATACAGGTATTCAGGCTTTAAAAAATGTTTCATTTACCCTTGAGAAAGGAAAATCTGTCGCGATTATGGGAAGAACGGGATCAGGTAAATCAACTATCGCTCTTTTATTAGCACGTATGTTAAAACCAACGGAAGGTCAAATTTTGATTGACGATATTCCGTATGAAAACCTAAATTTATATTCTTTACGAAATGCCATAGGATTTGTTCCGCAAGAGGCTTTTTTATTCTCCGATTCCATTGTACACAATATTTTATTTGGTGCGGATGAAGAAAAAGGATTGGAAGAAGCCAAAGAATTCGCTCGAAAAGCGGCAGTACATGATAACATCGATCAATTCAGAGAAAAGTACGATACCATTTTAGGTGAACGAGGTGTAACTTTATCCGGAGGACAAAAACAACGGATATCCATTGCACGGGCTTTAATCAAAGAACCCGAGATATTGGTTTTCGACGATAGCTTATCCGCCGTTGATACAGAAACCGAAGAGAAAATCTTGAATAATTTGCAATCTGAAATGAACCAAAAAACCACATTGATTATTACCCATCGTATTTCATCCGCAAAAAACACAGACCATATATTGGTGTTAGACGATGGAGAAGTAGTCGAATATGGAGCCCATTCCGACCTTTTATCTACCGAAGGTGCTTATTTTTCTTTGATCAAAAAACAGCTCGCAGAGACAGAAAATCAATAGTCTAAGCGTTTTCAAACTATGTCTCTCTAATATATATTCAATCTAAGCGTCATTTCTCATTACAAAAATTGCTTTTTAACAAAAATTTTATAGATTTGTTAGCAGAGTTTTAACACCTCTTAATTTAGATGCAATGAGTGAAAATGAGAATTTAGAAAGAACAGAAACCGATGGAGTCTTCTCCAAAGTTTTAAGAGCAGGTAGGAGAACCTATTTTTTCGATGTGAGAGAAACACGTGCTGGCGATTATTACTTAACCATTACGGAAAGTAAAAAGAACACGAATGAGGATGGCTCTTTTTTCTACAAAAAGCATAAAATCTATTTATACAAAGAAGATTTTGAAGGATTCCGCTCTATTCTCGATGAAACTACTTCGTATGTAGTTGATGAAAAAGGGGAAGAAGTAATTTCTGAGCGTCATCAAAAAAATTATGAATCTCAGACTGAAACATCTGTGAACACAGAACCTCAAAACAATTCTAACGAGTCTTTTACGGATGTGAACTTTGATGATATTTAAATAGTTTTTTTCTCTATTCCTTTCATATATACAAACTTCCAATTGGAGGTTGGAATTTGCGTCCGATAAAATTGAAAACATAGAAAATTAAAAGCATAGAAAAAGCCGTCTCATTTTATAAACGAGACGGCTTTTTGTATGTGATAAATTGAATTACTTATTCAAAAGTGCATTAATTCTTTCTTCTTCTTCTTGCGCCAATTCAGCATCGACTAAAATTCGACCACTGTGCTCGTCAAAGATAATCTTCTTACGCTGTGCGATGTCCAACTGTCTTTGCGGTGGAATGGTAAAGAAAGAACCAAATGAAGCATCTCTCTGAACCGGCACAACGGCCAATCCGTTTTTCATATTGCTACGAATTCGTTTGTATGCCTTAAATAATCTTTCTTCAATAGCGGCTGCAAACTCTTCTGACTTTTTCTCTAAGAATTGCTCTTCTTTCTCCGTTTCTTTCACCATTGCATCCAACTCCGCCTTTTTGAAGCCTAAATGCGATTTCATTGCATCCAATTTTGCTATCGCTTCTTCCTTCACTTGATTTTTATGTTCAATTCGAACAAAGAATTCTTTGATTCTTTTTTCGCTTAACTGAATATCAAGCTCTTGGTATTCAACTTCTTTTGCCAAGGATTCAAACTCACGGTTGTTTCGCACGTTGTCTTGTTGCTTGGTGTATTTTTTCATCAATGCTTCAGATGCTTTGATCGCTTCCTTTTTGGTTTTGATTTCAGCTTCTAATTCTTTGATTTCATCATCGATTTTCTTCACACGGGTTTCCATCTGAATCACGTCATCACTCAAATCTTCCACTTCCAAAGGTAACTCCCCTCGGGTGTTTCGGATTTCGTCTAAACGGGAATCGACCAATTGTAAATCATACAATGCGCGTAGTTTTTGTTCTACCGTCATTTCTTTTTGTTCAACTTTTTTTGCCATAATTTATGTGTAATGAACAGGATTCGTATTAATCTCTGATTTTAGGACTGCAAAATTAGGGAATTTTTCTGATAGATATGCAGTTAATAAATTTTTAGTGAATTGTTCGGACTCATAATGACCCATATCCGCCAATAAAATCTGATTTTCTGATTGAAAAAAATCGTGGTATTTCAAATCCGCTGTCACAAATACATCCGCTCCTTTCTGTTTTGCATTTGCAATCGCGAAACTTCCCGATCCGCCTAATACTGCGACTTTTTTAATTTTTTTATTCAATAATTTCGAGTGACGAACTACTTTCGCATTCATTTTATCTTTTAAATAATCCAAAAACTCAGCCTCTGTCATTTCATTTTCTAATTCTCCCATCATTCCCATCCCAATGGTTTGATTGGAATTGACCAGATCAAAAATCTCATACGCAACTTCTTCATACGGATGACTTTCTCTCAACGCATTCATTATTTTTCTTTCCAAATGGGTTGGAATCAGCACACTAATTCGGGCTTCTTTCTCAAAGTGAACATTTCCAATTTCTCCTAAATGGGGATTGGCTCCTTTCAAAGGACGAAATGTTCCCGTTCCTTCCATATTGAAACTGCACGCATCATAGTTCCCAATACTTCCCGCTCCTGCTTCTGCCAATGCTTTTCGTATTTGATCTGCATTTTCAAGCGGTGCATACGTCACCAAATGACGCAACGTTCCTTTTTGAGGAATGAGGATTTCGGTGTGCTGTAAATTTAATTGTTTCGAGATTTGATAATTCACTCCGAATTGCGAATTGTCCAAAGCGGTATGGGTAGCATAAATATGAATATCGTTTTTTATTGCTTTTTGGACTACTCTTTCCACATAGGTTTTTCCGGTTAGTTTCTTTAATCCTGAAAAAATAATCGGATGAAAACTGACAATTAAATTCGCACCTTTATCAATCGCTTCGTCCACCACATTTTCCAAGGTATCGAGGGTGACTAGAATTTTAGTAACTTCTGCATTCCGGTCGCCGACCAACAATCCAACATTGTCAAAACCTTCCGCATACGCTGTGGGTGCTAATTTTTCTAATTCATGGATAACTTTTGAAACTTTCATACATTAATTTTAATAGAAACAAATTTATCGTTATTTTTTTAGTTGGAATTTCAACATTCCAAAATATCCCTTTATTAGGATTTTTTCAGTATCAACTTTTCGGTATCCCAACCGTCTTCTGTTCCCCTAAAATAGGGTTCAAATCCAAATTTTAACAATAGTTTTTTAGAAGCTAGATTTTCTGCTGCTATAATTCCAATGATGTCCTTTTTCGGATTTAATTTATGAGCCAATTCCAATAGTTTCTGACAGATTAAAGTTCCATACCCTTGATTCCAATAGGATTTGGAAACCAAATATCCCATTTCAAAAACCAAAGGATCATTTGCGTAATTAACCAATTTACCATCACCAATGTGAAATTCATGTTCAAAAACTTTGAAATAGCCCAACGCTTCATCTTTTGAATTCAGTTCAAGAAAAAAATCAAACTTTTTATGGGCTTCCTCTGCAGTCATTCCTTTTCCGGTAATGTATTTCATAACATCATCGTCTTTTGTCAACTCAAAGTACAATTCAAAATCTTGAGCTTGGTATTTTTCTATTTTAATTTTTCTCATTGGGTTTAAATTGAACTCGAATTTAATAAAAAAATCCCTCAAGAATTTGAAATCCAAGAGGGAAATTATCTACTTTTAATTTCTTAATCCAATACTTCCATATCGAAATACAAAGTTGCATTCGGTGGAATTACACCTCCTGCTCCTTGCGGTCCGTATCCTAAATCGGAAGGAATAATTAAGAAAACTTTGGTTCCTTTTTTAAATAAAGTCAACGCTTCCATCCATCCAGGAATCAATTGCGTTTCACCTACTACGGCATCCAACGGTTGATTACGATCGTGGGAAGAATCTAATTTCTCACCGTCATTTAAGCGCAAGGTATAATGAACTTCCACTGCATCACCTTGTTTTGGTAAATCACCTGTTCCTTCTTTCTCGATGTAATACATTAATCCTGAAGCTGTTTTTTGTGCTTTGGCAGTCAAGTCTTTTTGACGTTGAATTTCAACATTTTTTTCAGCTTGCTCCTTTTTTTGGATCGCTTCTACTTTCGCTTTATTTTCCGCTTGTGCTTTTTCAAATGCTTTTCCGCCGTCGTAATTTTTGTATTTATCTCCTTTTTTGATGATGTACACATGTTCGATTTTAATATCCTCTTTCGGGCGGTCTTGGGCTCCTTTTTCCACATTGGCAATAGTATCAATCACATCCAAGCCTTGGATTACTTGACCAAAGATGGTGTGACGACCATCCAACCAAGGTGTAGGAACTTCGGTGATAAAGAACTGACTACCGTTGGTTCCAGGTCCTGCATTGGCCATGGATAGAATTCCTTTTGTATCGTGTTTTCTGTCTGAGAAAAACTCATCTTCGAAATTATAACCCGGTCCACCTGTTCCTTTTCCGTCGGGATCTCCTCCTTGGATCATGAAATCTTTGATCACACGGTGGAAAACAATTCCGTCATAAAAAGGAGTTCCCAAAGGCTTTGCTTTGTTTTCTTTGGTTCCTTCGGCTAAACCTACAAAGTTGGCAACGGTTAGAGGTGCTTCTTCTTCAAACAACTCTATGGTCATTGTTCCTTTTGTGGTTTCCATTTGGGCATACAAGCCGTCTTTCAAATTGCTGTATTCTTCTTTACTCATTGAATTTGGTATTTTGACAGTGGAACAGCTCGTAATTAAAACTGCTGCTGTCAGGATTGTTATTAATTTTCTCATTTATCTTTTTTCTTAATGTCTAACACTTTCACTTTAAAAATCAAAGGTGCATTTCCACCTATTTTATGTTGATCTCCATACCCGCCATACGCCAAAAACGACGGATAAAGCGCTATCGCAGAATCTCCTTTCTCAATCAATTGCAAGGTAACATGCAAACCACGCGGTAAATTTTGTTTTCCCAAAACACCTTCTTGAATTCCTATTTCCTCTTTGGAATAAATCGTTTGGTTATCGAAATCCGTTACTTCGTATTCATATTTTACATAATCACCTCCTTTTGCCATTTCTGACGTAGCTTCTGCGGAATTTGAAATCCAAAATCCGTAGGAAGTTCGTACAAAAGGTTGATTTAAACTATCGATGTAATGTAGAATCAATTCGTTGTCTTCATTCAAAATATCCTTGTTTCGATCTTGAGAGAACTCCATGAATTTCTCGCGTTCTTCTTCGTAATTCACAGGATACTGCACCACTTTACTTTTGCAAGCGGATAGAATGAAAATAAGTGCTATGAATGCTATTGATTTCAAATTTTTACTTCTTGTAATTCTTGTTTATACTCTTCCAATAAGCCTTTGAATTTCTGAATCGTTCCTTTCAAATCCAAATCGGAACGACCGCCTGCTGCGTTTACATGCCCGCCTCCGTTGAAATGTTTTCGGGCAAATTGATTCACATCAAAATTCCCTTTGGATCGAAACGAAATTTTAATGAAATCATTTTGTTGATCTTCAATAAAAATCGTTGAAAACACAAAATCATTCAATCCCAACCCATAATTCACAAAACCTTCGGTATCTCCTTTTTGAGATCCTTCTTTGATTTGCTGTTCGCGCGTGAGAAACATAAATGCCGAACGATGTTCCACCGAGGCTTCCAGCGAATTCAACGCCATACTCAACAACTTCATTCGACTTATCGTCTGGGTATCTGAAACGTTGTTATTGATTTTATCGATGTCAATTCCTATGTCCATTAAGTGTGCAACCACACGATGAGTATCGCCGGAAGTGCTACGAAAACGGAAATTTCCCGTATCGGTCATAATTCCGGTATAAATACATTCTGCAATAGATGTATCGATTAAATCCAAATCACCCATGGCTTCCATGAAATTATACACCATCTGACAGGTCGCTGGAATGGAAGTGTCGGAATACATAAAATCAAATTGTTCAGGTTCTTGATGATGATCAATCATTACCTTCGGCACTTTTGAGCGACTCAACCAATCACCCACTTCATCGATTCGTTGAATAGAATTAAAGTCCAAAATGAAAATTAATTCTGCATTTTCAACCAATCGTCTTGAGTTGCCTGGATTGTATTCCGCGATATGAATGTTTTTCGCACCTTCCATCCACTTTAAGAATTTGGGAAAATCATTGGGTGAAACAATATCACAACTGTGTCGTTTTTTGGTTAAATACTGCGCCATTGCCAAGGTCGAACCAATTGCATCACCATCTGGATTTCGGTGAGGAATTAGAACGATTCGTTTGGGCTGGCTTAATAAATTTTTTAAGTCTTCAAAGTTATCCATCTGCATAGTTTGCGAAGATAAAATATATAGCACAAAGTACAAAGGATTCGTTTCAATTGTATTTTCTTATCTCTAAAAAAAACAATTCTTTAACGGAAAATCAATTTAAAAAACACGGAGGTAGAATTCGCTTCAACCTATTTATCGATTAAAAAGTTTAATTGGTTTTTACGTAGTAAGGCATGAATATTGAATCTATATCTGTTAAATTACACAAATGGAAAATCAAAAAATAACAATCGATAAAAATCAAATTCTTGAATGGTACACAGACGATGTGTTGCGCGAAGCAAAGCCCAAAAGTGTATATGCTTTTGCAAAAAAACACGGGGTGGAAGAATCTGATTTCTATCTTCACTTTAGCAGTTTACCGTCGATAGAAAATTATTTTTTTGAAGCTTTATTTCAGGCTACAGTGACAACTTTGCATACGTCCGATGATTATTCTACCTATTCTCCAAAAGAAAAATTGCTTAGTTTTTACTATACATTTTTTGAGAATTTAAAAATGAATCGAAGTTTTGTGCAATATGCTTTGGGAAATCAATCTTTGGCCGATTTGAAGAAATTGAAAGGTTTACGATTGGAGTTTTTAGATTTTGCACAGGAATTAGAGATTGAAAAATTAGACCTAAAACAAAAGGACATCAATAAAATCCAGGATAAAGTGATGGAAGAATCGGCATGGCTGCATCTTTTGGGAACTTTAAAATTCTGGTTGAATGATGACTCTGCCCATTTCGAAAAAACAGATGTATTTATAGAGAAATCGGTGAATGCGGGTTTTGAATTAATCAATTTGAACGCATTTAAAAACGTAGCCGACTTCGGAAAGTTTATGTTTAAAGAATTCAATCCTTCTAAGTAATTCGATTCCGTCTTTCAATTAATTTTAATCTCAGTAATGAAAACAGTAAATAGTATTCCCAAATCAAAATTATCCCGTGCGAGTCAATTGGTTACTACAGGCGCGAAAGTGGGTAAGAATTATTTGAATTATTACAAAGATAAAATCACAAAAAGTGAAGAGGACGCGCGCGAAAAACTGAATGAATCAAACGCAGAAGATATTTATGACGGACTTTCCAATCTAAAAGGATCAGCACTAAAAGTTGCGCAAATGTTGAGTATGGAAAAAAGCATACTTCCCCAGCAATATGTTGATAAATTCTCTTTGGCTCAATTTTCAGTTCCACCTCTTTCAGCTCCTTTGGTAAATAAAACGTTCAAGAATTATTTTGGGAAATTTCCTTCCGAAATTTATGATGAATTCAATGCGCAATCTGTGAATGCAGCGAGCATTGGTCAAGTTCACAAAGCAAAAAAAGACGGCAAAGAACTGGCTGTAAAAATCCAATATCCCGGAGTTGCAGACAGCGTCTCCTCGGATTTGGCATTCGTAAAACCGATTGCCATTCGCATGTTTAACTTACAAGGAAAAGATTCCGATCGTTATTTCAAAGAAGTTGAAAACAAGTTATTGGAAGAAACCGATTATATTTTGGAAGTAGAGCAAAGTATCGAAGTTTCTGAAAAATGTGCACATATCAACCACTTGAAATTTCCCATATATTATCCGGAATTAAGCAGTGACCGAATTATAACCATGGATTGGATGCATGGAAAACACCTTTCTGAATTTGCAGCTGAAAACACAGACAAAGATTTAGCAAATCAAATCGGTCAAGCATTATGGAATTTCTATATGTTTCAAATACATACTTTACGTAAAGTGCATGCCGATCCTCATCCGGGAAACTTTTTGGTTTCAACCGAAGGCGACCTAATCGCTTTGGATTTTGGATGTATGAAACAAATTCCTGACGAATTCTATACACCTTATTTTGAGCTGATTCGACCTGAGAATATTGATAACCCTGACATATTCAATCAGAAAATGTTTGAATTGGAAATTTTGAGAGAAGATGATTCTCCCGAAGAGTTGGCGTTTTTCAGTAAATTATTTCACGAAATGATTTCTCTGTTTTCAACTCCATTTAAACACGAACAATTTGATTTTGCAGACGATGTTTTCTTCAATCAGATTTACGAATTGGGAGATAAATACGGCAAAAGCAGAGAAATCAAAAAATTCAATGGAAACCGTGGATCTCAACATTTTATTTATATGAACCGAGCTTTCTTTGGTTTGTATAGTTTGTTGCACGACATCAAAGCGAGTCGTGTGCATATTAAAGAATTTGTTCCCGCTGAATTCGTTCACTAAGATTGAAGATTTTTTATGAAAAAAATACTTCTTACAGGTTCCACCGGTTACATAGGCAAACGAATGATAAGTGTAATTGCTTCTCAAGGACATCGAGTCATTTGTTGTGTTCGTGATGCCCGTCGTTTTAATTATCCCAAAGGAATTTCCAACGATCAAATAGAGGTGATTGAAGTTGATTTTCTAGACAAAGAATCTTTACATAAAATTCCACATGATATCGATGGTGCCTATTATTTGATGCATTCCATGAGCAATGGTAGTGGTTACGAAGAAAGGGAAAAAACCTGTGCACAGAATTTTGTGAATGCTGTAAATAATACGCAGTGTGAACATGTGATTTATTTGACCGGTTTAGCCAATCAAAGCCAATTGTCGAAACATTTGAATTCACGACTGCAAGTGGAGAAAACGCTATCGCAAGGGAAATTTAATTTCACTGCTTTACGTGCAGGAATCATCATTGGTTCGGGAAGCGCATCGTTTGAAATCATTCGTGACTTGGTAGAAAAATTACCCATAATGATCACTCCCAAATGGTTGAATACAAAATGCCAACCGATAGGAATAGCCAACGTTTTGGATTTTTTGATTAAAAGTTTATTTAACCCAGAAACCTACAACCAAAGTTTTGATATTGGCTGTGATGATCTATTGACATACAAAGAAATGTTGATGGGATATGCCAAGGTACGGGGACTGAGTCGTCGTATTTTCACGCTACCTCTCATGACGCCTAAATTATCATCGTACTGGTTGTATTTCATGACTTCAACTTCTTACAAATTGGCGTCTTCTTTGGTGGAAAGCATGAAAATAGAAGGGATTTGCACACCTGAAAGTTTAGCGAAAATAAAAAAAATTACGGGCGTACAGCCAATTTCGTACACTACCGCATTGACTCGGACTTTATCGAAAATCCAAGCCCATGAAATCGTTTCGAGTTGGAAAGACAGTTTCATCAGCAGTCGAAACGATAACAATTTGAAACAATTTATGGAAGTTCCTACCGAAGGTTGTTTTATCGATTTGAAATTCCATGCGTATGATGATCGTGAAAAATGTTTAAATCGTGTTTTCAGTATTGGAGGAGATGAAGGATGGTATGGCAAACACTTATGGAAATTAAGAGGATTGATGGATCAATTTGCAGGTGGTCCGGGTTTACAGAGAGGAAGAACACATCCAACCCACTTGCACGATGGAGATGCCGTTGACTTTTGGCGGGTTTTGTATGCGAACAGAGAAGAGGGGAAACTTATTTTATTTGCGGAAATGAAATTGCCCGGAGAAGCTTGGCTAATGTTTACAATAAACAATGAAAAATTAGAACAAAAAGCGGTTTTTAGGCCCAAAGGTTTGTGGGGAAGAATGTATTGGTACTCGGTCTTACCCTTTCATGGAATCATTTTTAACGGAATGGTGAAACAATTGGCAATTGGAAAATGATGTTATTTTGAGAACTCATTTTGCATTACTGCACTTCCAAAATCTCGATTTCGTTTTCACGGAATTGAAACTTCTCACCCACTCTTTTCCCAATCAACAATTGACCCATGGGCGAATCCAAAGAAATGGAATAATAATCCACTCCATCCCATGTAATTTTCTCCGAACTGATGGCTATAAAATAAGTAGCTGCCGACGTTTTCACCAAACTTCCCAAACGAACGATTTCGGATGTTAATTCGGGATTGATTTTCAGTAGAATTTCTTTATCCGACTCTACCTTTGCAAGTTGACCGCCCAACTGTTCTCTTTCCAACTGAATCATAGCTCGTCCCGTTTCGTGCTTATCACCGACTGAACTTTTGGTTTCCGAAGCCAAACTTTCTTGAAGATTCATTAAACCTTTTTCACAAATTGACAATCGTTGATTCACTGCTTCCAAGCATTGCTGATAAATCTGTAGTTTGGTCGTCATTCCTATTCTGATTTAAAATCCGCACAAAGGTAATGGAAACAAAAGTTAGCGTTAAAATATTTAGAAAGGAAATCAACAAATTGGCATATTAAATAATCTAGCGTATCTTCCAACCTTTAAAAATAACAGGAATTATGTCAGACGATAAAAAAATCATATTCTCGATGTCGGGTGTTTCAAAAACGTATCAAAACGCACAAACTCCCGTACTTAAGAACATTCATTTAAGTTTTTTCTACGGTGCCAAAATTGGAATTTTGGGATTGAATGGAAGTGGAAAATCAACCTTACTTCGTATTATTGCCGGGGACGAAAAGAATTATCAAGGTAATATCTCCTTTCAACCTGGATTTACAGTGGGTTTTTTGGAGCAAGAACCCAAATTAGACGACTCTAAAACAGTTTTGGAAGTTGTAAAAGAAGGCGTTCAAGAAGTGGTGGATGTTTTGGATGAATACAACAAAATAAACGAAATGTTTGGTTTGCCCGAAGTTTATGAGAATCCCGAAAAAATGGAGGAACTGATGAATAAGCAAGCCAAACTACAAGATAAAATTGACGCGACCAATGCGTGGGAATTGGAAACCCGATTGAAAATCGCGATGGATGCCTTGCGTACGCCCGAGCCGGATAAATTAATCGGAGTTTTATCGGGTGGAGAACGTCGACGTGTGGCTCTTTGTAGATTGCTATTGAGAGAACCGGACATTCTTCTCTTGGATGAACCTACCAACCACTTGGATGCCGAAAGTGTGCATTGGTTGGAACATCATTTGTCTGAATACAAAGGAACCGTAATTGCGGTAACGCATGATAGATATTTCTTGGATAATGTGGCCGGATGGATTTTGGAATTGGATCGCGGCGAAGGAATTCCATGGAAAGGAAATTACTCCTCGTGGTTAGATCAAAAATCAAAACGTTTGGCAGCCGAACAAAAATCAGCAGGCAAACGCCAAAAAGCTTTGGAACGTGAGTTGGAATGGGTTCGAATGGCGCCTAAAGGAAAACAAGCCAAACAAAAAGCACGTTTGGCCAATTACGACAAATTGGTCAGTCAAGATCAAAAGCAGTTGGACGAGAAATTGGAGATTTACATTCCGAACGGGCCACGACTAGGGACCAATGTGATTGAAGCCAAAAATGTTTCGAAAGCATTTGGCGACAAATTATTGTATGACGATTTGAATTTCAATTTACCTCAAGCTGGAATTGTTGGAATCATCGGACCAAACGGTGCAGGAAAAACTACAATTTTCAAAATGATAATGGGTGAAGAAACGCCTGATAGTGGAACTTTTGAAGTCGGAGAAACTGCTAAATTGGCCTATGTCGATCAATCGCACAGCAATATAGATCCGGACAAATCCATTTGGGAAAACTTCAGTGATGGCCAAGAATTGGTGATGATGGGCGGACGACAAGTAAACTCACGAGCGTATTTAAGTCGATTTAATTTCAGTGGAAGTGAACAAAACAAGAAAGTTTCTCAACTTTCAGGTGGAGAACGAAACCGATTGCATTTAGCCATGACGCTCAAAGAAGAAGGAAACGTTTTGCTTCTCGATGAGCCCACGAACGATTTGGATGTAAACACACTTCGTGCGTTGGAAGAAGGTTTGGAAAATTTTGCAGGATGCGCGGTAATCATCAGTCACGACCGTTGGTTCCTAGACCGAGTTTGTACCCACATTCTTGCGTTTGAGGGGAATTCGGAAGTTTATTATTTCGAAGGAAGTTTCAGTGATTACGAGGAAAACAAGAAAAAACGTTTGGGTGGCGATTTGATGCCGAAACGAATAAAGTATAAGAAATTAACGAGGTAGCTTCGACTACGCTCAGTCACCGGGAAACTGAAAACGGTGACTGAGTGGATTCGAAGACGCGATTAAAACAACCCTTCCATACTCAAATACCTTTCCCCTGAATCGTAGTTAAATCCAACGACTACTTTGTTTCCGATTTCAGGAAGCTTTTTGGAAATGGCAGCTAAAGTGGCACCTGAAGAAATCCCACCTAATATTCCTTCTTTCTGAGCGGCTTTTCGAGCAAAGTCAAAAGCTTCTTCTTTGGTTATGGTAATGGTTCCGTCTAGTAAATCGGTTTTCAAATTAGCTGGAATAAACCCTGCCCCCAAACCTTGAAGTGAATGACCGCCTGGTTCACCACCGCCAATCACTGCGGATTCTACAGGTTCTACCGCAAACACTTTTAGATTGGGGAATTTCTCTTTTAAAACTTGGGCAACACCCGAAATATGTCCACCCGTTCCTACTCCTGTAATTACATAATCCACTCCGTTTGGAAAATCTTTGAGTAATTCTTGGGCCGTATTTTCTGCATGGGCGGTGATGTTGGATGGATTGTCAAACTGAGAAGGCATCCATGCTTTTGGATTTTCTTTAACCATCTCTTCCGCTTTTGCAATCGCAGCCTTCATTCCCCCTTCTTTGGGCGTTAACACAAATTCAGCGCCGTAGGATGCCATCAATTTCCGACGTTCCAACGACATCGATTCGGGCATTACCAAAATAAGTGGATATCCTTTTACGGCGGCTACCATAGCCAATCCAATTCCTGTATTTCCGCTGGTTGGTTCTATGATGATGCTGTCGGACGAAAGCTTTCCTGATTTCTCAGCATCTTCAATCATTTGTAGCGCAATTCGGTCTTTGATACTTCCACCGGGATTGCTTCTTTCTAATTTTAGATAGACGTTCGCATCTTCTCCAAATAATTTCTGAATCTTAACGATCGGTGTATTTCCGATGGTTTCTAATATAGTGTTGTAGATCATATTACAAAGTTTATAGCTTGTTTTGTTGATTTTATTTTTTTGACTTGAGTTTCTATTTTACTGAAAACCAAAGAGTGTGGCTCAACGGAAGTGGTTAAAAACACATTCCCTCCAATGACGGAATGATTTCCAATCACGGTATCACCACCCAAAATAGTTGCGTTGGCATAAATCACCACGCCGTCCTCGATGGTGGGATGTCTCTTAGTGTTTTTCATGTTTTTCTCCACTTGCATGGCACCCAAAGTTACACCCTGATAGATATTTACATGTTTACCAATTTGACACGTTTCACCAATCACCACACCGGTTCCATGGTCAATCAAAAAAGGAACGCCGATTTCTGCACCGGGATGAATATCAATTCCTGTTTTGCTGTGCGCATATTCAGTAAGCATTCGAGGTATGTATTGGATTTTTAATTCGGTATGAATGCAGTGTGCAATTCGATAAATACAAATCGCATAAAAACCGGGATACGTGTGAACTACTTCGCCCATACATTCTGCAGCAGGATCATTATTTAAAAGCTCTTCTGCATCCAACAGTAAGTTTAGATGAATTTCACTTAGTTTTGAATAAAAGCGATCGGCCATTTCTTCCGCTTCTTCTTTATTCATTTGGGAATTCATCAATAAGTTTTTAAAATCCGCTCGACTTTGTTTTAATTGTTGAATCGTCTCGTCTGAATTGGGTTGTTGAATTGGAAATAAAACATCCAAAACTTGGTCTACCCATTCAATCAGGTTTTCCTTTTTAGGTACATGTTCGTATTCATTTTTGTAATGGGCACGAATGTTTTCTGCAATTTCTGTAAACATAAAGATGTATATGTATAGAGTTGTCGCAAATTAAGTACCAAAGTAGGGATTGGCAGTGGTTAATTATTCATTGTGAATTTTGAAAAATGGAATGGTGAAAATGGATACATCACAGAAATTGCGATTTTCACAATAGCGGAATAAAAAGGACGAAAATGAGACCCAAAAATCGAGCTATTTATGTATTTTTGTATCATAACGCATCCTTAAAATAACAAATATGAAACCCGACTTTGAAGCTATACCCTTGGTAAAGAATGAAGAAAAGAAACGTTTTGAGATTGAAGTCGATGGCTATTTCGCCTTTATTAATTACGGTGACTACGGCAGCCAAATTGCTTTGGTTCATACCGAAGCAGAACCGGAACTCGCGGGAACGGGAGCCGCATCTGCTGTGGTAGAGAAAACGTTAAATTACATTGAAAAAGAAGGAAGAACTCTTCTTCCCTTTTGTCCTTATGTTTTTGCGTACATCAAAAAACATCCGGAATGGAAGCGTATTGTAGATCCTAATTTTGGAGGATATTCCTCCCTTTAATCGAATAAAACAAAATAAAAATGCAGTCAAACGTTGGATTAGTTATAGAAGAAAAAGCAGCCGATATTGGTAATTTCTTGGTGGGAAGATTGTTGCCTTTTCGGGAAAAACGTGCAGTAGGTCCGTTCGTATTTATTGACCATATGGGTCCGACCTGTATGTCGGAATATCAGAATTTGGATGTGCCACCCCATCCACACATTGGATTATCGACTTTGACTTATCTTTTGGAAGGTTCTATTTTCCATCGTGATAGTCTTGGAAATGCCATCGAAATCAAGCCGGGCGAGGTGAATTGGATGACAGCAGGAAAAGGTGTGGTTCATTCGGAACGTACGCCTGAATATCTACGAAATTCCCCTCAGTTTTTACATGGATTCCAAATATGGATAGGACTTCCCAAAGAATTGGAACAAAGTGAACCTTCGTTTTATCACATTGGTAAATCAGAAATTCCTGAATGGGAAGAAGACGGAGTTCAATACAAATTGATTGCGGGAGAGATTATTGGTAAAAAATCACCGGTTCCCGTTCATAGTCCACTTTATTTTTTAGAAATCAAAACCAAAGAAGCGCAGAAAATAAATATTGGGGAATTCCTTTTTGGTGAAGTGGGAATGTACGTTATGAATGGAACTGTAATCATTGACGGACAAGAATTCGGAACCAAACAATTGTTGATCGCAAAAAATGCTACACTTTGTGAATTTGAAACTACCGGAGAAACTTCATTGTATATTTTTGGAGGCGAGCCTTTTGAAGATGAGCGCTTTATGTTTTGGAATTTCGTTAATTCAGATCGTGAAGTACTCGAAGAAGCGAAATTGAATTGGTATGAACAGAATCACGACGCTTTCCCAACCATTCCCGGTGATGATGCGGAGTATGTTCCGCTTCCACGATCTCGATTCGATATAAAAAGAGACAACGAAAACGCTAAAAAATAATTGAGCTTATAAAATTATATGAAAATACTTGCCTTTGCAGGAAGTTCATCTTCCCAATCCCGAAATCGCGAATTAGTGAACTATGTTTTGAAGGATTTTAAAAAGCATGACATCCACTTGTTGGATCTCAAGGATTTCGACATGCCTGTTTTTTCCATTGATCGTGAAAAAGACGGATATCCCGAAGAAGCGAATAATTTCTTGGAAGCCATTGCTAATTGCGATGTGATAATTTGTTCTTTGGCAGAACACAACCGCAGTTATACCGCGGCTTTTAAAAACCTATTCGATTGGGCTTCGCGTATTGAATTGAAAGTTTTTCAAGACAAACCGATGTTTCTGATGACAACTTCTCCCGGCGGCTATGGTGGCGGAAATGTGATGGCAGAAGCCAAAAAGTTTTTCCCTCAGTTTGGAGCGGATATTCGTGAAACCTTTTCCTTACCGAAATTCTTAGAGAATTTTGATGTGGTAAATACAGAAATTCGAAATGAGGAATTGAAAAAAGAATTGGATGACAAAATAATTTCATTTAAACAACATCTACGGTGAATTCAGGACGATTGGATGCTTTTAGTGATGGAGTACAAACCAAAGAAATTTTATCTACTGCACTATATATTATCGGAATTGCACTTTCGTTTTTCTATCCGATTGTGAGTGTGTGTGTATTTACTTTTTCGTAGCGCTTATGTGGTTGATTCCGGATAAACGTATTGAAAAGAAACTCACTTAATACTATTCAAATTAAAAAAGCTCTATTTCAAAAATAGAGCTTTTTTGTTTACGTCATGGGCGCTATGATACTACGTTGTTGGTTATTGTATTAATTTTTAAATAGTGTTTCACCGTCTTTGGTTAATTCCAAGTTATCTCCTTTTCCTCTCAATTCGTAGTGATCGTTTTTATACCAAATTCCAGAAGCGGCTCTTTCTCCTTTCAACTCGATTTGATCGCCCCCATTAACATATACTTTTACGGTATTGTCGGTATTGTTAAAAGTCATATCCAAGGTTTCACCTTTTGCATTTTTTAGCGAAGAATTTACAATGTCATCTTGATGTTCAAAAACAAGGTTTCCGTCTTTTTTCAACATTACATCGTTTCCTTTTCCTTGCAATTCATAGGTATCGTTGGCATACCAAAATCCTGAAGCCGCTTTCTGAGTGGTCAATTCCGCAGTTTCACCTTCGAAATCGATGGTTGCCGTTCCTTGGGTGTTGTTAAACGCTATGTTTAATTCTTTCCCGTCTTTGTCTGTGGACTTCATTGTCACTATATCTTCCGTTACTGTGTTTTCTACGGAATCGGAGGTTGTGATTTCTGCGGATTCTTGTTTTGTTTCTTTACAAGCGGTTACAAATAAAGCAAAAACCATGGCGATTGTTAAAAATTTCTTTGTCATTTTCGTTTGTTTTAGTGTTTGTTTATTTACGACGCTTCTCTTTTAGGTTGTAAGCGTAATGACAGGGTATATTACAAGAATTCTGCCACAATTAGAAACTATCCCAAAGCTGTAGATTTAAATTATAAAATAGAGAGTAAAAAAAAAGGTTTGAATAAAAATTCAAACCTTTTGGTATTAAAAACGTACTTTTTTACGGTACTTATGCTTGTTTTACAAATTGGATATCGGCAACCAATTTCACTTTATCCGAAACAACGATGCTTCCTGCTTCTGTAACGGAATTCCAAGATAAATCAAAATCTTTCCGATTGATTTCTCCATTTATTTCGAAACCTGCTTTGGTTTGTCCGTAAGGATCTTCAACGATACCATTCAACTCAGCATCCAACGTAATTTCTTTGGTTACATCTCTGATGGTCAAATCGCCCACCATTTTCTGTCCGTCAAACGATTTGGAAACAAATTTAAGTTCTGGAAACTTCTCTGCGTTGAAGAAATCATCGGATTTTAAATGAGCATCTCTGTCGTCATTTTTGGTATTGATTGATTTTGTTTTTGCACTGAATTCGATCACTGCATTGGTAAAATCATCTCCATTAGTCTTCGCAGTTGCTTGAAAATCTTCGAAGTTACCGGTTACGGTTGAAATCATCATGTGTCTTACTTTGAATGCGATTTCTGAATGCGTGTTGTCGATTGACCAATTTGTAGTATTCATAATTCTAAATTTTTAATTGTTAGTGTTTTCTTCTACCGATGATCGGTATTTATTTTGTTTTGTCTTATTTTTTACATTGTCATAGGGACTTCCATAAGAAGAACTCTAGCGTCTTCCGATGCTTTTAGATTAAATGATTCTGTATTCCAAATTCCCATTCCATCTCTTTTGGATAGTTTTTGATTGTTGATTTCAACTTCTCCTTCCAAAATAAAGGCATACACACCGTTTCCTTCTTTTTTGATTTTGTATTCGTCCGAGTTTCCTTTGGTGAATTTTCCTAAATGAAACCAAGCATCTTGTTGAATCCAAACTCCTTGATCGTCCTTATTGGGTGATAGAATTTGATAAAACTCATTTTCTTTCGCAATGTCTATGAGTGAAATCTGATCGTATCTCGGCTCAATATTTTGCTGATTTGGAATCACCCAAATTTGAAGAAATTTCACTTCTTTCTCTTTGCTTTTGTTGTATTCAGAATGACTCACACCTGTTCCTGCACTCAATACCTGAACGTCACCTTCTTTGATTACGGCTACATTTCCCATGCTGTCTTTGTGTTCCAAATCTCCTTCCAGTGGAATGGAAATAATCTCCATATTGGCATGTGGATGGGTCCCAAAACCCATTCCTGCAGTAACAATATCGTCATTTAATACTCTGAGCACACCAAAATTCATCCTTTCTGGATTGTGGTAATTAGCGAAACTAAATGTATGGTTCGAATTCAACCAACCGTGGTTAGCGTGTCCTCTTGTCTCTGCTTTATGTATTACTGTGTTCATAATTCTATATTTGGTAAATGAATAAATCCTACTTTTCTTTTCGTGAATCTACTTCGGATTTTGAATTATTCTTTGCTTTTAATTACAGTACAAAGATCATGCTAGCCTAAAGAATAAGAAATGTAAAAAAAAGGGGAAAACATATGAAAATCCGATATTACCTCAAAACCTCTGTCTTTCTGAACTGCGAAGGCGACATGTCCGTATTTTTTTTGAAGAAAGCACTGAAATTTGCAGGCTCACTAAAACCCAATTCATACCCCACCTCTTTGTTGGTCACATCTGTAAAATAAAGCAATCTTTTTGCTTCGGTTATAATTCGCGCTTGAATGTACTCTTTGGCTGTTTTCCCTATTTTAGCTTTAATCGTCCGATTTAAATGGTCGGGCGTAATATTCAACTCATTGGCGTAAAAAGAAGTTGAATGTTCTGATTTATAATGCCTATCCACTGTTTTTTTGAAACTTCTAATTAAATTATCGCCCGCAGACTCCACTTCGGATTCAAACGGATGAATCGAACAAATCGCATTGCATTCGATCAACAAAAGTTTTAAATAGGCGCCGATGGATAGAAATTTCATCGATGAGTCATTTTGAAATAGTTCATACATTTCTTGGGCGAATTTCTCAATCGCTTCGAATTGTTTTTGACTCGGCATCAAAGGCGGACTTTGTCCGTAGTTTTGAAAGAGATTGAGATTGTCAATAAACGATAAAGAGATGGAACTCTCAATCAGGAATTGATTGGAAAAAACCAGTGAATATCCAACTGATTTCTCGGTCTCAATGACCTGATGAACCTGTCCTGGAGCCACAAAAAACACTTGACAATTTTCTAATTCATACGTATTAAAGTCAATTTTATGTTCACCCTTTGCGTTTTTGATGATAAGCACCGTGTAATAGTCATGACGATGGGGTTCGTCTACATTTCCGTCCCGCTTGGTATAGATGTCCTCCATTTTGGAAATTCCAAAACTGAGGTTTTTTTTGGCTGCATTCACTTTTTGGTATGTTTTGACGGTCTCCATGGTTTGTTTTGTCCAATACTCAAAGATAAGCGCTTTTTTTGACTTTGCATTCGGATTGGGTGACCGAGGAAATTGTAGGCCGAGAATATTGAAAAGGAAAAACAGCTCAATGTTCTTTGTCAAATGGGTCGAGTAAATTTCAGCCCAAAACAAAGGTATATTCCATACTTTCTATACAAAAAAACCTTCTAACTTTTGTGCTAATAGGTAGGTGATTTTGACAAAAAAAGAGTTAAAATTGTTAATAACTTTTTCTGAGCCGGTGTGAAACTCATGAAAAATCAGGAAGGTTTTCGACTCGTTTTTACACATGGATTTTAGCCTAAAAAAGGGGTGATTTCGGATGATTATATTTTCCAAAACGGCTCTGTGCGCATTTAAACAAAGGTTGGCTTATTTTCATTTTCATACACTATCCATTAAGTATCCATGGAGTATCTATTTAGGAGCCTAAAAAAAATGGCTCTACCTTCAGCCAATTTTCTGTGGTTTTTGACACCTTTTTTATCGACGAATTTCCGGCCTTTATTTTGTTAATAACTTTAAAAACCAGCCTGTTTTTTTAACAAAATAAAGCGCTTTCAATTTCCCTAATTCGTCCAAAAATTTTTGAGTTTCATTCAAAGAAATACGGCTGATTTTCCAGTGGTAATTTTGAGTTGTTTTTCGGTGAAAACTAAGCGATCAAATGGTTATTTTTTGAAAAAAACTTGAAGGAACTTCAGTCCCTTTGAGACCCAAAAAACTGATACCTGTCCATCCAAAAAGCTCAAAACAGTGTCAATGGCTGGTTTCCTTCATCGAGATTGAGGGCAATGAGATCCGATTCATGATTGGGAAAAGCAAAATCTTCAATTTCTCTATTCTCAAGCCATTCCATTTCTTTGGCTTTGTATAAAACAATCGGCATTCGGTGTTTGATGTTGTGGATTTCCGTCATCAACTCGTTGGCTTGGGTGGTAACGATGGAAAAAGTGGTCAATTCGTCCCCTGTTTCTTCATCCGTCCAGTGACTGTAAATTCCACCTAACGAAAAAATCTCTTGATTTTTCACTGTGAGGTAATGTTTCTGTTTTGTATTCCCTTTGCTGTCCAGCCATTTCCATTCGTAAAATCCACGTACCAAAACCAGGCATCGATTATTGAAATTATTTTTGAAGGAAGCCTTTTCTTTGATGGTCTCAATCTTTGCATTCAACGTTTTCTTTTGGATGTTTCGATCTTTTGCCCACACCGGAATCAAGCCCCAATTTGCAGTGGTTATAACCGTCGGGTTTTCATCTTTAATCACCGGAACCCATGGATGAGAAAAACCATTCAGAATTTCTGAAGAGTCATATTCTTTTCCTTCGAAATCAAGGTTAAAATTTTTCTTTAGCTCTTCTATGGTTGGACTAATATCGATATAATAACACATTTTGAAGATTTATTTACTAATTCAAAGATAGGAAGAAAGCGTTTTAGGTTACGTAGATTTTGAAATTTAGTAGCTTATAAATTTCCAAAATAGCCATAATTCGGTCTCTTTCACCTAAGGTGAATTTAAAGCCAACTGCATTCAAAGTAAAGTACTCATCAAAAAAAAGATTTCTTAATTTGCCTTCAATTCGTTCCTTTACAACTCGATTTTCAACTCCCTTCACTGCTTCCCTTTCCTCTAGATGCAAATCATATTTAACAGAGATTCTTTCAATCCGAACATCCAACCATATTAGTTTCTTGTAAATATCAATTAATACTTCTTTTGCATATTCTTTGTAATTTTTAAAAAAATGTTTTGAAGAAGGATCTTCAGGAATTAAATACAAAAAGGACGAATAATTGCAAAAAGGTTCCAGGATTTCAACCATGACCAACCTTTCTCTAAGATTGATTATTTCGCCTACAAGCTCCACATTTTCGTGGGTAATCCTTACAATTTCACCTTCCATTTTTCTAGTTTTTGAAAGTAAGATTTTTGAAAATTTATAGGAATCATTTTCACTAATTCATGCACAACTTTTTTTTCATTTTGATCATTCTTAAATTTCTCGTTGGCAGGTTTACCCCCACCTTCTTTGAAAAGAATAGATCTGGACGAATGGGGTATGTGTAAAATGTTATTTTTCATAGGTTGTTGATTCAATGATTCATACAATGTAATTTCAGAAAACGCTGTGTTAGAAAACAAAAAGTCCAAAACACGAATTAATCAACTGGAAAAATGGGTGCAAATCTTTTGTTTTGGCAGACTACCCTCAATTCTAGGCCACCGTGGAGTTTGATCTCTCGGTTGCCGTCTTGCAAAATGCAAAACTCCGGATGATTGAATTGCAGATATACGAAAATTAGTTTTATTGAAAAAATTTTTATGTGCTTTTGGGATGGAAAGAGGCTGATGATCGTATCAATTGATCGTATTAAAAAGATGAAATATTCTATTTTTCAGTAGTTCAATTCATCTAATTTTTAGAAACGTATTGTAGATAAAACTGTGTGTGTGTGTTTTGAGTAATCGGGTTTGCCATCCGAATTCAAATCGCAAACGGTTGGCGTGTTTGGTTACGGCCGATTTATAGGGTTCGATGATAGAGGGAATGGTGTTTTTTCCTTGACTTCGGATTTTTTTTTAGATTCGGATAATTCTGGGGATTGAGGGGATATTTGGGACAGGGCTCGTTGGGACAGGGCATGCCCTGTCCGTACTTGGGATTCGGATTCATCCGAATCCGAAGATAAAATCAAAATTCCGTGAATGTGATTGGGCATCAACACAAATGCGCCTAATTCTACGTTTTTGGCGTGATGCGGTATTTTGTGCCAAAATACATCGGCCAAAACACCGCAATTGGATAAAATCATTTCATTGGATTCGCCTAAAATAATTCCGCCAAAATACGGTTTGCGATTTTTTGTGCAAATGGTAATGAAATACGCGCCTGCCCATCCGTAATTCCACCATGTGACACGAGTCGATTCGCTGCGGTGTTTGTTTTTATATTTGGTCATTTCATCCAAATCTAATCCATATTTGGATTGTTTTTGGGTTGGGCAGTGATTTTTTAGATTAAGGATTAACTCCTAGTAATTTCATCACTATTTTCAGATCTCGTTCTTCATTTCGGATAATTCGATTTTTTCGATCGTGTTCAAAATGGGTGAAATCTATTTCAATCAGTTTTATCCCGTGTTCTGGTAAAACATCGCGTCTTCTTTGGTCGTAGATTTTACGTTGTTCCCCTCTGGAAACACCGCTTACGGTTAGCTTATCCGGTTTGTCAAAAAATTTTACCTCTTGGGAATGTTGGTGTTCACGGTATTCGACAACTAAATTTAAGTCCTTGTAATAACTATCCACCGGAAGTTTTGTTCCTGCATCGCCGACCAAAAAATCAAATTTGTATTGTCTCAAACCTTTCTGCCGCAAGGCCTTGTCACACAAGTCGAGCACATAGGTTTCGTCTCTGTTGGATGGGCTCAGTTTTACTTCGGTTTTTGGGCTTGAAATCATAAAGGGTCTGGCATAGATTACTTTTTGTGAAACACCTTTTTCGGTTTCCGTTCGTCTAAAAAACCAATTCACATTTTTAATTTTCCTATCGGCATATACATACGGAATCTGATGCAATTGATTATTTGCATCCAGATCGCGTAGTATTTTCCGAATGGGCAAACCGTTGCTTTGATCCTTTTCAAACGCACCTGCATTGATAAACGCTAGCATCAGATCTTTGGCTGGAATTTCAGAAATAGATGGATTCTCTTTAAAAAAAGATGCTAAAACTTGATTGATTGAGTTGATTTTTTCCATGGTTTTTTTTTTTGTTGAGGGGAAAGGTAAGATGGTGGAATGACAGGAGGTGTCGTTTTGGGAATCATCTATTAAAAAAAACACTACATACAGAGTTTGACGGGCAGAAAGTAAAAGACAAATACAAAAGTATTTACCTTATCTATTCTTTTTAAAATTCTCAGCCTGTTCCAATACGTTTTTATACACTGCTTCCATCGTAACAGGTGGATAACCAAACTCAGCCAACTTAACGATGATATCCATCTTCAATTCAGCTTTGATATCCACTCTATCACTCCAATCCGTATATTTTGTTTTATCATCTACAATCGCTCTAATAGCTTTTGCTAATTCCAAGGTTTTTGCATCGTCATACTCAAAAGCATACTGTTCTTTTACAGCTATTAAAATATCATAAAATGCCTTTTCTTCATAATCAATTCCCATACCTTCAAACGATTCCATTTCCTGACGCAGTGCAAAAATCAAATCCAACATTTGTTCTGAGGTTTGTTCGGTGATTTTTTGATAGTCTAATAAATCCACCTCACTACGCTCATTGTATTTTTGGATTATTCCCAACAATCTTTCACCAAAAGCTTGTGCTTTTATTTTATTTACTTTCTTAAATTCTTCAAGCGTTTGTTTTAATAATCGTTCCAAAATTTTAATCTTGGTATTGGGAAACTCGAGCTCATTGATCCGATTTATAAATTGATCGCTAAATAAATCAATGGCATTTGCTTTCTCGTCGTCCAATTTAAAGATCTCCTCTACGCCTTCAGACAAAATCGCTTCTTCAACCATTTTAGCCACTTTTAAATTCATTTGCTCGGTATCGGGCGCTTCTCCTTTTGTCAATTTTACTACAATAGATTTGATGGCAAAATAGAAATGTATCTCATCCACCTCATCCGTGGAAAATGCATTGGCACTACAACATAAATTATAGGAAGATTTTAATTTTTTTGTCACTTCAACAAAAAACTGTTCGGACTTTTCGCTCATTAAAACCAATTCGGCAGCACGGTTTAAACAATGCAATTGCTCTAAGGCAGATCCGAAAAAATAATCAGTAGTATCAAATTTATTGAAAAATCTTCTCAATAAATCAACTTGATCTTTTACCAAAATTATTGCCTTATCAATATCCTCAAAATCATCCTCTGCATATTGGTTATACATACCCAAAGCAAATTTCATGTTCGTTTTGATACCGATATAATCCACAACCAAACCTTTATTTTTGCCTTCATACTTCCTATTCACGCGCGAAATCGTCTGAATCAAATTATGGGTTTGTAAAGGCTTATCAATATAAATAGTATCCAAAAATGGCAGATCAAAACCTGTCAACCACATATCCACCACAATTGCAATCTTAAAGTTAGAATGCTTTTCTTTAAACTGACGGTCTAATTCTTTGCGATCTTCTTTGGTTCCCAATAAATTATAAAGCTCTGCTTCATCATCTTGATTGCGCGTCATCACCATTTTAATTCGTTCAATGGGCTTGATTTTTTTCTTATCTTCTTCGGGAACGTTTTCATCCATTTGAGGGATATTCCACTCAGGACGAATTCCAATTATTTCCTGAAATAACTTATAAGCAATTTCACGTGAAGCGCATACAAACATGGCTTTTCCTGCAACACTTGCTTTTTCATTTATTCTTCCTTCATAATGGGTTACAAAATCCTTGGCAATGGCTTTAATTCGATCAGCATCACCCAATACCACCTCCATTCTTGCAATCGCATTTTGGCTGGCTTCAACATGATATTCTGAAGCGCCTTCCGCCACACATTGCTCATAATACTTCTCAATTTCTTGAACTTTATTCGTGTCTAAGTTTACACGTGCCGCTCGACCTTCGTAAACCAAACGCACGGTAATTTCATCAACCACCGATTCCAACATGGTGTAGGCATCTACAATCGGCCCAAAAACGTCTAAAGTTTTATCAATGGGCGTTCCTGTAAATCCAACGTAGGTAGCATTAGGTAAAGAATCGTGTAAATACTTCGCAAAACCATACGATTTACGAACCCCGCGTTCATCTATTTTGATGTTTAAATCTAGATTGACTTGCGAACGATGGGCTTCATCTGAAATACAAATCACATTCGTGCGCTCGGTAAGTACTTCAGTATCTTCAGAAAATTTCTGAACCGTAGTTAAGAACACGCCACCACTTTCTCTATCTTTCAATAAACTCCGTAAATGGAAACGCGATTGAATATTAACGATTTGTTCATCTCCAATAAATGCTTTGGCATTGGTGAAATCCTTAGAGAGTTGGTCATCCAAATCTGTTCGATCAGAAATTATGATAATTGTCGGACTGGACATTTTGGTAGAACGCATCAGTAAACGCGTTAAAAACAACATGGTAAAACTCTTACCACAACCTGTGGCACCAAAGTAGGTTCCTCCTTTTCCGTCGCCTTTTGGTCTTTGATGCAGCACAATATTGTCATACAATTTTAGCGCTGCGTAATATTGAGGATAACGTGCTAAAATCTTCGTTTCGTGCTTACTGTTGTCTGGAAATAAAATAAAATGATGCAGGATATTGACCAGACGCTCTCGGTTAAGCATCCCTTGAATCAAAGCGAACATCGACGGAATACCATCCAAAGCTTTGTTCTCATAACCCGTAATTTTATTCCAGGCATAAAAGAACTCATAGGGCGAAAACAAAGTACCTGATTTGGTATTTACGCCATCACTAATTACCAAAAACGCATTGTATTTTAGTAATTCTGGAATATCTCTTCGGTAACGTATAGTCAATTGATCATATGCATCTTTGATTTTAATCTCTTCCTCAATAACCGTTTTTAATTCAAAAACAACAAGCGGAATTCCATTGATATATAAAATGAGATCAGGAATGCGCAAATGATTTCCCTGAATCTCTAACTGACTAAGTACTTTGTATGAATTGTTCTTTTTACATGTTTCAGGATTCACATCTACATAACGTACATGAATATCCTTCTTTAACGGATTGTGGCGTTTAAAAATCAATCCATCTGCCAATAATTTACAGATGTGCTTATTTGATTCGTATAAATCAGAAGTTGACTGAAAAGCAATTTCATTGATGATGCTCTCCAATTCGATTTCCTCTAAGTCTGAATAACGGTTCAATAGAAAAAATCGCAAATCCTCTTTCAATAAGACTTCTTGATAAGAAGATCTAACCAGCTCTTTACCATTAACATAGTCATAGCCTTCTGTTTCTAAAAGGCTGATAAAAGCTTGTTCAAGTTGAGATTCTGTGTATTTCATGGTAGCTTTTTCAAGTTAAGTTTTTTAATTTTTTGTAACATAAGAAAATAACGTGTTACAATTTTGGCGTTTTTGTAACATGAGAAAGGTTAATCATCGTTTATATTCTATTTCAATTTTAAATGCTTTGCTCATCAATTCTTGTTCGGTCCGAGGTATTCCAATTGTATGAGCGATTTCTTTCCAATTCCCCACAGCGTCAACCACCTCTTTTATAATACTTTGCATTTGTTCGGGTATTAATCTAAAATATATGCCTACACTTTTTGCGAGTTCAAAATCTAAGGCATTATCGTCCATATCAATATTCAATGCCAAACCATCTTTATCAATCGAGGGATTTAGATCGTAGGCAGGAGAAAGAATCCAACCCTCATTGGTTAAGATAAAACCATGGTTACGCAAATGATCGTCGGTATTAGAAATGGCAATGTTGAAAATAATTCTGCGCCATAGCTGCTCCAAATTCTCATTGACATTGGTGCCATTATCTTGAATAAACTCAACCAAATCTAAGTAGGATGCAGGATGTTTTTTAATGGTTTCTTCGTTATTGCCAGTCATGGTCATAGCCGACGCAAAATGAACTCTTTCTATTCCAATTCGATCGAAACGTTTCGTGAAAAAAGTATGAAACTGCCCGCTTACTTTTTCAATTTTACACTCTGCCATTTTAATTCCCGCCTTTAAGGCTAATTGATAAGCTAAAAACTCCCAAGCTGCCTTATCAATTGTGTCATTTTTTGAAGGGAATTTTGCTATCCAAAGATGTTTGTGTTCATCTATAATGTTAGCTTTGGGCCTAGCTCCACCTAGCGAAGAACCCGGTGCAACTAGAACTTGAAGCCATTTATTCATAGCTTCCATATCTGTATCATTTTCATAATGGATAACAGCTTGTTGTAATTTTTGAATTGTTGACCAAGGGGGTGTAGATTTTTCTGAATCATTGTCCAAAAACTCACCATCCGGATCTAATTTAAATCGGATCGCACCCATTCGAGTTTCATCATAAACACCTAGTAAATAATCAATATCATATAATGTTTTAGCTTTCTCGCCACTAATTTTTGCTAATAGCGCTTCCCGTCTTTTCATTAAAGTTCGGCCCCACGTATCAGGCATACTATCTAAAAAAACACCAAAGTTTTCTTTGTTATTTGAAAATTGTTGACCTGTATAAAGTTGTAAATCGGGATCAATTAAATGTTGTTGATCTAATTTTAACCATTGTTTGTCGTAGGAAAAACTAAATGCTTTACGTCCTTTTGCTTGGTGTGCTGATAAAACACCCATTAATTGAGGGATTTCAAAGTCTTCCCAATGCGAGTAAACATATATATCCGTTTTATTCATAGCCATTTTACAACAATTCTATATCTTGTAATTTTCTACCAAACTCATCATCTGCAGCTAGTTTGAAAAAATCATCTTGTAAACCTAATACTCTTAGAACATTAAAATACGCACCCATTGCAACGCTTGTCTCCCCTTTTTCGATTAAGCTAAGTGTTGATCGAGATATACCAGCACGCTCAGCGACTTGCATCGCTGTTAATTTTCTACGTTTACGGGCTAGTTTTATATTTTCTCCCATTTGAGATAAACCGTTTTTAAACTTTGGTAAGATAACTTGTTTTTTCATCGAATGTCCGTTATTCTGCACAAATATATAGAATATGCGTGAAATAACGGACATTCAATTTGATTTATTATTTCAATTTTTAATATAAAATAATTTGATAAGTACGAAGATTGATGTCCTTTCCATAGACCAAAACATAGATAAAGCGTGCTATTAACTTCATCTTGAACAACACCAAATTTCCCATGCAAGAACTCTGTTAAATGGTTGTAAGGCTCTTATTCGCTGTTGTTATCCGATTTATTCCCCTATACAAAACCTCTAAGCTTTCACTTCCAAAAACCTGCCTCAACGCAAATAACCAACCGGTGACTGAGCGTAGCCGAAGTCACTTCCCAATGCAGAAAGTAAATAACTCTCTATTTAAAAGGGGTACAGGCGATTATGGTGTAGTATTGGTGTACAAAAAATTATGAAAGTTTAACATTTATACATTAAATGCAGAGCTCATTAACTCTTGTTCAGATCTTGAAATACCAATTTTAGTAGCAATTTCTCTCCATTGTTTTACTGAATTTAAAACATCTTGAATAATCTGATCCATATCTATTTCTGTTAATCGAAAATATTCACCTACACTTTTTGCTAGTTCAAAATTTAATGAATTATCATCCATGTCAATATTTAAAGCTAATCCATCTTTGTCTATTGAAGGGTTTAAATCATAAGCTGGAGAAAGAGTCCATCCATCTTTCGTTAAAATAAACCCATGATTTCTTAAATGATCGTCTGTATTAGAAATTGCAATATTAAAAATAATTCTTCTCCACAATTGATTTAAATTTTTATCAATGTTAGTTCCATAGTTTTGAATAAACTCAACAAGATCTAAATATGACGCAGGTTGACTTTTTATAGTTTCTTCATTGTTTCCTGTCATAGTCATTGCAGAAGCAAAATGAATACGCTCTGTTCCATTCCGATCAAATCGTTTTGTGAAAAAAGTAGAGTACAAACCACTTAGGTTTTCTATTTTACATTCAGCCATTTGTATTCCAGCATTTATTGCTAGTCTATACGCTAAAAATTCCCATAATGCTTTATCGATTATATCATTTTTTGAGGGAAATTTTGCTATCCATGGATGTTGGTGTTCATCCATAATGTTTGCTTTAGGTCTAGCTCCACCTAATGAGGAACCAGGTGCTATTAGAACTTGAAGCCATTTATTCATTGCTTCATTATCTGTATCATTTTCGTAATGTACAACTGCTTGTTGTAATTCTCGAACGGTTGACCAAGGTGGTGTTGCTTTTGCTAAATCATTGTCTAAAAACTCACCATCAGGATCTAACTTAAATCGAATTGCACCCATTCTGGTTTCATCATATACACCTAATAAATAATCAATATCGTATAATGTTTTAGCTTTTTCGCTATTAATTTTGGCTAATTGAGCTTCACGTCTTTTCATTAAAGTTCGTCCCCAAGTATCGGGCATACTGTCTAAAAAGACTCCAAAGTTTTCTTTATTATTTGCAAATTGTTGACCTGAAAAAAAATGTAAATCAGGATCAATCAAGTGCTGTTGACCCAATTTTAACCATTGTTTATCGTAAGAAAAACTAAATGCTTTACGTCCTTTTGCTTGGTGTGCAGATAATATACCCATTAATTGCGGTATTTTAAAAGCTTCCCAATGCGCGTAAACATATATGTCAGTTTTGTTAATAGCCATTTTTATAACAATTCTATATCTTGTAATTTTCTACCAAATTCATCATCTGCTGCTAGTTTGAAAAGATCATCTTGTAAACCTAACACTCTTAAAACATTAAAATAAGCTCCCATAGCAACACTAGATTCTCCTTTTTCTATTAAACTTAATGTTGATCTAGAAATACCAGCACGTTCAGCAACTTGAATTGCTGTTAATTTTCTACGTTTACGAGCAAGTTTTATATTTTCGCCCATTTGAGATAAACCATTTTTATATTGAGGTAATACAACTTGTTTTTTCATACAATGTCCGTTATTCTATACAAATGTATAAAAAATGTATGAAATAACGGACGTTTTAAGTTATGAATTTAATATCGTAAATCAAAATATTAAGGAATTGTATAAAGATTATTGATTATTTTTTGAATCCAAATAGGTACATATTTCAATTGCTTTTAAATAACCTGTTCGTCTATGTCAAAGTACTGAATTTAATATTTGTATGAAGTAAATAAATTAAAATAAAAATTTAAAATCAAGTCCCTTATTAGGTTTAGTTCTGTTTTCAAATTAAGATTTATTAAGTGCAATATATCGCACTATTTTAAACCTTTAAGCTAAAATAATAGTAATATACTTATAAAAGTGCAATTTGTTGCACTTTTCTTGTTTTATAGCTTATTTATTTCTAAATTTACATTAAAAGTGCATTATATGACACTATCAATAATTAATCAAATCAAAGAAAGACGTAAAGTTTTAACGATATCACAAGAAACATTAGCAGAGATTTCTGGTGTTGGCTTACGCACGTTAAAACAATTTGAAAGTGGTAAAGGTAATCCAACGTTAGAAACACTACAAAAGTTGTGTGATGCCTTAGGATTAAAAATTAAATTAGAGGTTAAATCGATTGAATCATGAGAGTTGCTCAAATTTTATATAAAGGAGAAAGGGCAGGGGTTTTAACACAATTGGATAATGGTAGTTTTCATTTTACCTATAATGAAGATTGGATATCTGATGATTCTAAACCTTCAATAAGTTTAACGCTGCCAAAGAGTCAAATTGAATTCAAATCAGAAGCTTTGTTTCCTTTTTTCTATCATTTATTACCAGAAGGCGTAAACAAACGTATGATTTGTAAAACATATAAGATTGACGAAGATGATGCTTTTGGTATTTTACTACAAGCTTCTAAAGTAGATACAGTTGGTGCAGTAACAATAGAAAGAATGTAACATGAAAATAGATTTAAAAAATTGCCCAGGTTCTTTAAAAGAAAATTTTAATACTTACAGTCCTATTGTTTTGAAGAAAATGTTTAACGGAAAAAAAGTAAGTCCATTTTTAAATTATTCAACTCCAACAAATCGAAAGGATCAAAATAGATTTAATCAAAATCAAACACATATTTCAATTTCTGGATTTCAAGAAAAGTATTCTTTAATTCTTGATGGAAATGCATTACGATTGACAAATGAAAATGAAAGCGGTCAATATATTCTAAAACCAATTTCAGATTTGCCAAAAAATAGTGAATTTGCCCCTGCAAACGAACATTTAACGATGCAAATAGCGAAACAAATTTTTAAAATTGAAACGGCAGAAAATGCCTTAGTCTTTTTTGAAGATGGAAGTCCAGCATATCTTACGAAACGTTTTGATTATGATGAGAATGGAAATAAATTAGCTGTAGAAGATTTCGCTTCATTATTAGGTAAATCACCTGCTACAGATGGAGAGCAATATAAGTACGAGGGGAATTATCTGGAGTTATTTGAAGCATTGAAAAAGTATGTACCAGCATGGAAAGTAGAAGCTCCTAAATTATTTACTTTAATAGTCTTCAATTATCTGTTTGCGAATGGAGATGCTCATTTAAAGAATTTTTCATTAATAGAAACTCAACAAGGTGATTTCAAATTAAGTCCAGCATATGATTTGCTAAATACTAAAATTCATATAGAGGATGCGGACTTTGCATTAAAAGAGGGAATATTACCCAAATCAATTTCAAGTGGCAAAATTATCGATCAATTGATGGTATTGGGAGAGAAGGCAGGAATGACAGAGAAATCTATCATAAAAGTCCTTCAAAATCTAACTTCGAAAGAAGATCAAGTGGTAGATTTAATTGGAAGATCGTTTTTATCAGAGAAACTAAAACGAAATTATTTACAAAGTTATCAGCGTCGATTGAAGAAACTGAAAATAATTGTAAAGTAAAAAAATGAACAAGGAGATTTCCTTAACACATTTTTTATAATTTATCCTATAAGCAAAATGGAATAGGTTATTCCTTCTTTTCAACGTAATTTTAGAAGCGAAATAATAGAATCAAAAATGAAAAAAATAGATATTACAACTTTAGATCATTTAGATCAAATTGATCAAGCATCTTTTAATCAACCAAAAATTATTTATAAACACAGTACAACTTGTGGATTATGTGATATTATTTGGGATATTGTAAAAGAAAGCGATTTTGAACTGAATTATTTAGATTTATTAACGTATAGACCACTCTCTAATGAGATTGAACGACGATACAATGTTCAGCACGAATCACCGCAAATCCTTATTATAAAAGATGGAAAATGTTTGTACAATGCCTCACATCGTAAAATAAAAAATGAAGAAATTCAGAAACAATTAGATTTATTCGATTAAAGAATCTTCGGTTTGATTTCATAATTGGAAAACTAAATTACGTTCGTGTTCATCAATAAAATCTTCACTTGTATAAAAAGTTTCATCTACGACAACATATATCTTTAACCCTTTATTTAACTTTGAGTCTTTAAACACTAAATGACTTACAAAATATGTACTCAAATTATGATCGAAATTTTTGGTGCGACTATCAAATCTAAATTGGGCATGATTTCGTGGTCCCGAATATTTAGTTTCAACTTTTACTTGATTTTCTTCTTTCAGAACATTGATATAATTTCTTAAAAACGAAAAAGCTTCTTCGCGAGCAACAATCGGATCATCATTATAAAATGAATTAATTGTTACTTCTTTTGTTTCTTGATCGAATAGTGTTTCGACTTCATAATGAACTTTTAATTTCATAATAATTTGCTTTATTTGATTATGAAGCAAACCTATGACTACAAGACTATCAGATTACGATAGTCTAAAAAATAATTATAAAAATATCTAAAAGACATGTTTTGGCGGGATGGTTTATGACCTTTGTAATATAAATTAAAAACAAGAAAATATGCCTATAATTACAATTGAATTGTCTGATGAACAATTAAAAAGAGTGAAAGAAACCCTGAGTTATAATGGTAATTTAGATTTGAAAGAAGAAACTTTTAATGGAAGTTCAATTGAGTTGGATTTACTTCCATTTATAAACATGATGACAGTAAAAGGGTATAAAGAAGAATATATTGGTGCTGTGTTCGTGGAGATTCCGAAGGAGTAGATTTTTAAAAATCAATAAATCTTATGAGGTTTCTATTTTTATGAGATTTGTTAGATGTTTATTGGTACTTTATTAGTAATTTACAGCAATTTTTTAGAAAATGACACAAAAAGATATCAAACAACTCGAAATAGAATTATGGGAAGCGGCAGACGAGCTACGGGCCAATTCGAAACTCACTGCGGCTGAATACAAAGACCCTTTATTGGGCTTGATTTTATTACGATTTGCTGAGAATAAATTCATAGAAGCGAAAGCGCAACTGGAAGAAACGCTTCCAATCAATCCACGTACGAAACAACGTAGAGCAGCTACCAAAGACGATTATGCAGCCAATGGTGCAATGTATTTGCCCGAGAAAGCACAATATTCGTATTTAGCAGCTTTGCCTGAATCGGAAGATTTGGCGGAAGCAGTAAATACCGCAATGAAACTCATCGAGGCTGAATACGAAGATTTAGCAGGTATTTTACCAAAAAATTTCCACGATTTAACGCCCGAAGATGATACGGACAGCAACCTATTGGCAAATCTGATTCGTATTTTCAATAGCGATTCGGTTCGCAATGCCAAAGGCGATGTATTTGGTCGTGTGTACGAATATTTCTTGATGAAACTTTCCATGATGGGTGCTGGTGCACAAGAAGGAGGCGAATTCTTTACGCCACCGTCTTTGGTACAGTTGATTGTGAATTTCATTCAACCCAATCACGGGATTATTCACGATCCGGCTTGTGGGTCGGGTGGTATGTTTGTGCAAACGGCGCATTTTATCAAAGATCATCTCAATAAAAAAGTAAACGAAGCCATTACGGTGTACGGTACCGAATATAAATCGAATACCACACGATTGGCAAAAATGAACTTAGCCATTCACGGGATTGAAGGGAAAATTGCCAACAACAATTCCTTTTATTCGGATCCGCACGAGTTGTACGGAAAATGTGATTTCGTCATGGCGAATCCTCCATTTAACGTGGACAAAGTAGATGCGAAAAACAAGTTTTTGGCCGAAGACAAGCGTTTGCCTTTTGGTGCGCCATTGACCGGGAAAGGAACCATTGGTAACGGAAACTACTTGTGGATTCAGTATTTTATGTCTTACCTAAATGATACCGGACGTGCAGGATTTGTAATGGCGTCTTCGGCGACGGATGCCGGAAATGCCGAAAAACGTATTCGTGAAGAATTGGTAAAAACCGGAAATGTAGATTGTATCGTTTCTATCGGGAACAACTTTTTCTATACGCGTTCGTTGCCTTGTCACGTTTGGTTTTTTGACAAAGGAAAACGTCCTGAAAATAAAAAGAACATCTTAATGATCGATGCACGTAATGTGTACCGAAAAGTAACTACCACCATCAACGATTTCTCGGAAGAGCAATTAGAAGGTTTAACAGCGATTATGGCGCTTTATCGTGGCGAAACACCTGAAGTAGCTACCGATAACGCTTGGTTTAACGAGCATTTCCCAGATGGAACCTATCGTGATATTGAAGGATTGTGCAAGATTGTGACTTTAGACGAAGTTGCTGAGCAAGATTACAGCCTTACACCAGGGCGTTATGTAGGGGTGAATATAGACATTGATATGGATTTTGATTACCAAAGCCGTATGCAAGAACTCCACAGCGAATTAGCGACCTTGAATGAGGAAGCCAACCAATTGATGAACCAAATTCAAGCGGTGAAATTATGAGAGAAGGTTGGAAAGCCATGCAATTGGGTGAGTTAATAACTACAAAAAAGGGTTATGCATTTAAAAGTGCTTGGTATCAAGATAAAGGAGTGCCGGTTGTAAGAGTTTCAGATTTTACTGATAACTCTATTTCTGATGAAACTATTTTTTATATAGATGAGGAATTAGCTTCAGAGCATACATCTGTTTCATTGAAAACTAAGGATATAATTGTACAAACAGTTGGTTCGTGGCAACATAATCCAGCATCTATTGTAGGAAAAGTTGTTAGAGTTCCAAAAAATCTAAATAATTCTTTGCTAAATCAAAATGCTGTTAAGTTAATTCCAAATGGACAAATAGAAAAAGATTTTCTTTATTATAGATTAAAAGACGAAAGTTTCAAATATCATAATTTAAATTTTGCACAAGGAGCAGCTAATCAGGCAAGTATTACATTAGAAACTATAAAATGTTTTAAAATCAATCTTCCCCCACTCGAAACCCAAAAGAAAATCGCTTCGATCTTATCGGGTTATGATGATTTGATCGAGAACAACCTAAAGCGCATCAAAATTTTGGAAGAAATGGCACAGCAAACCTACGAAGAATGGTTTGTGCGTATGCGTTTTCCTGGGCACGATGCTTCGAGAGCCTCAGCATCCTTGAATCCCGCAACGGGATTACCGGAGGGTTGGGAGAAGGTGAAGTTGAAAGATTGCTGTGATTTAGTGATGGGACAAAGTCCAAAGTCTGAGTTTTATAATGATGAAAAATTAGGATTACCTTTTCATCAAGGTGTTAAAGATTATGGCTTTAGATTTCCAATAAATACGTCTTGGAGTACAGTAGGTAATAAAAAAGCTAAACCAAATTCAATATTATTTAGTGTGAGAGCTCCTGTTGGTAGATTAAATGTAGCATCTGAAGAAATAATTTTAGGTCGTGGTTTAGCTGCAATTAATCATAAAAAAGGATTAAATAGCTTTGTTTTTTACCAATTACGCAAGATATTTTTTGAAGATAATTTAATTGGTGGCGGTGCCATATTTGCATCTGTTACTAAATCAGATGTTGAGAGAATTGAATTTATTTACAATGAAGAATTAGCAAATAAGTTTAACGATTTTGCTTCAAAAATTGACCAACAAATATTAAATCTAACGAACCAAAACCAACGTTTACGTGAGGCGCGAGATATTTTATTGCCAAGGTTGATGATGGGGATGATTGAGGTTTAGTTTCGCTCTTCGGTTTTAAAATCGGCTCTTCGGCTCCGCTCAGGAATCGGTTTTGGTGGCTGAGCGGAGTCGAAGCCACCCTTTCGGTCCCTGAGGAGGTCATTGAGGCTCTCGAAATGATCTCAAAGGGACCGAAAGGTTCGAAAGACCGAAGAAAAAAAAACTAAAACGAAAGAAAACGATAACTATGAAAGAAAAATTCGAACAATTAAAGGAAAGACTTGAGCATTATCACAACGAACTTGAAAGTGGTAATTATGATGTGGAGCAAGATATAGTCGATCTTGAATCGGAAATACAAGATGAGATTACAAATTGTTTTGACGAAAAGCAAGAGAATAAATACGACAAACTACTCCAGAAAATTAAATGCATAAAGCGAGAATATGATTTTTATGATGCAGAGAGAGAATTGGATATGATGTTTCCCAATCGTCACGATGATGATTTTGATGAGGATAGTATGAGCTACGATAGTGTTTTTGGAGGAGAATAACGAATTGATATGATTGCAACTGAAAAAGCGATAGAGAAAAAAATTCATGTAAGTACGCATACTGTTTCTGAATTCTTTCAAAAGGATTTAGGAGTCATTGCTTTGCCTCCCTATCAGCGACCGTATGTATGGAATAGACAGAAGATAGAACAGCTCTTTCAGGATTTGTTGGAGCATTTTTTTAATTATAGTAAAGGGAAATTTATTTTTGACGAAAATGCTCCTTTATATTATTTAGGAAGCGTATTGTTTCATGAAAATGCAGATAATGAAAAATTTTATATTATAGATGGTCAGCAACGAATTACAACTTTATTGTTAATAGATAAAAAGGTTCATAAGTCCTCGTCTATTCTCGATCAAGGGAAGTGGAATCTCAATTATAATTCCAGATTATCTACCGCCCACATTAAAAAGAATTTTGTGGAATTGACTTCTTATGAGCATTTTAATGTGATTGCAGATTACCTTTCATCTATTTATTCCAAATTGGTGTTATCCTTTATTGTGACCAATTCTGAAGATGATGCTTTTACTTTTTTTGATAGTCAAAATAACAGAGGAGTAAGTCTTGACGCCGTAGATTTTTTAAAGTCTTATCATTTGCGTGAGCTGAAAGAAAAAGAGGAAGAACAAAAAGTTTTTGTAAAAAAATGGGATTCTAATAATGCCGGACAAGCGCTTAATCATCTTTTTGAAATTGTATTATGGCGTTCCAGAAATTGGAAGGGTAACGCCATCCAATTTGAGAACAAAGATTTAATATTAGAATCTTTTCAGAAAAACACCAAGCAAACAAATGGCGCGGGAATCAAACTATACGCTAATAAAAACAATGTATTAGCGACATCCTTAAGTTTTACAGCCCAGAAAGGGTTGAAATTGGAATTGGCTCCTCTGTTTGTGCAAGCATCTCCAGAGGAGTATCCTTTTGCACTTAGACAGCCTATTTATAAAGGGGCTGGCTTTTTTCTTTATGTAGAAAAATATTATCACCTCTACAACATTTTATTCCAAGCCGATGGAAATGAATATGTTATGTATGTGTCGAAAAATTTAATTAAGGATTATAACTATTATTTTCAAAACTTTTTCAAATTATTGGTGGTGATGTACTATGATAAATTCAAAGACGAGCAGCTTTTTGCATTCATGTTGTGGACAGATTATTTATTGGGTGCGTTTAGGGTAAATCAGGCAACTATTGTGTCTCAAACTGCAGTTAAAATTTTGAGAGATTATAAACAAAATTTAATTGATGTCATAGAAGCTGCATACGACCCTGAAGATATTATAGATTTTATTAAGCACTATAAAATTTCGGGCAATGATTTAAAAGCCATCTATGCTAAACCCATTAACGAGTATGGGGCAGAAAATGGTATACGGAACAGGTACCGTAAAACAGTTTTGGATTTTTATGGAATAGATGAGAAATCTCCATTGACTGAGAAATACTTATGGATTGCTAACAAAATAAATTCTTCTAAACATGCCTAAGATCACTTCTGAGAAATACACACTTGAAAATTTAGTCATTAAAAATTATATTTTCAACATTCCTATTTACCAAAGGTTATACGTGTGGAAATCTGGACAGATAAATACATTGTTAGATGATTTGGTGAATAGTTTCAATAGAAAAGAAGAAGATTACTATATCGGCGGAATCATGTTGACCAAAAGTAATTCTCAAATTGGCGGATTTGAAAAGTATGATGTGATTGACGGTCAACAAAGATTTACAACTTTATGGCTTATCAGTAATATTTTAGGTGGTGAATTAAGTTTTTTTCAAAGATATATTGATGAAGATAAACCAAAATCTCGTATTAGTTTTTCTGTTCGTGATTTTGCGAATCATTATTTCGAAGTTATGTATCGAGGTTTTACAGATGATGAAGAAAGAGAATTAAAACCTATAAAAGACGCATTAAAAACCATTGAAAGTTATTTCGAGAATAAAGACTGTGCCTTAAAAAAAGGGGATTTTTCTGAATTTATAAAATTTGTTTATCAAAACGTGTATTTTATACTTACAGAAATGCCTTCCACAGTGGACGAAAATAAAGTTTTCGAAGCCATGAACAATAGAGGGGTTCAATTACAGCAACATGAGATTTTGAAATCCAGAATATTGCACAACATCCCTGAATATGAAAGGAACAAATATGCGATTATTTGGGACGCTTGTTCACAAATGGACAATTATATCGAGAAAAGCTTGAAAGATGTAGCTAATTTATCTTGGAAACAATTGTTCAATACGGAGAAAGACGACGAAATAGTTAAACTACCTTCTGATATTTTAGGAATATTATCATCTCAAATAAATGAGGAATCAGATAGTTATCTCCGTGATATTTTAAAAGAGGAAAATTTAGAATTATCAGACGAAGAACAAAAGGCGTTAGAGGGTAACAATATTGAAGACAATGACTATGAAGGAGCAAAAGTTAGAAGTATTATCTCTTTTTCTATGCTGTTGCTGCATACGCTAAGGGTTTTTCAATATCGCTATAAGAAAGAGGTGTTCGTTGCTGAAACAAGTGCTGAAGTAAATTCGAAGGAGCTAAATACAATCTTTAATCAATATTTTTTATATAAGCCAGAAGATGAAGCTCATAAGATGGCGTTAGAAAAAGACGCTAAAAATTTTATATCTCTTCTATGGAAGGTAAGAGAAGCTTTTGATCGTTATGTAGTTAAATGGGTTACAAAGTCAGAAGGTAGTTCACAATCAGAACGATTAGAAATATTAAACTTGTACCAAAACAAGACATCATATCAAAGGAAATTAACCAAATCTTTTGATGAATTAAGCATGTTGCAAACTATGCTTTACCACTCGCAACAACTAATTACACATTATTGGCTTACTCCGTTTCTGAATTACTTGATAGAACATGATAATCTAATAGATGTTTTAGGTTACTTGAAAAAGTTAGACAATGCCATGTTTTGCAATGAACGTAGGGATTTGAGAACTATGAGTTTTGAAATGTTAGCATTAAATAAAGATGAATTGAAAGGGAGTCCATTTTTTATAGAATCAGAATTACTAAAAGCTTCTGGAGTTGCTTTTCCGCATTATTACTTTTATAAATTAGAATTCGTATTATGGAACAATAGGTTAAATATTTATCATACGTATGGGTTTGCAGAAAAGGAAATTTCTAAATGGGAAAATTATCATTTAACGGCAAGAAACTCAATTGAGCATATATTCCCACAAAATCAAAAAAGCATTAATAATGAGTTGGTGTTTATTTCTCCAGAAGAGTTAGAAATAGAGAAAGAAGTAAAAGGGGAAATGTTTTCTCCTATAGATATTTTTGGGAATTTAACTTTAATAACCTCAGGTCTAAATTCCTCTTATGGCAATAAATCTTATGGTGAAAAAAAAGAACAGTTTTTAAATAGTAATAGCATTGACTCGCTTAAATCATCTATAATATTTACCCACGATAATTGGGACTATAATTTTGCGAAAGAACATCAAAAAAAAATGATAGATTTACTAATAACTTATTTAAACGAAACTAATACCAACTAACCATGTCCTACGAATACTCTGAAGATCAATTAATCGAACAAGCTACGGAAGATGTGCTGAAAGAGCTTGGTTGGCAGGTTGTGACGGCTTGGCAAAACGAATCCTTTGGTGAGGATGGTTTGTTGGGGCGTGATAATAAAACTGAAGTAGTATTAGAGCGTCATTTGTTGGCTGCTTTAAAACGCTATAATCCTGATTTACCTGATTTGGCTTACAAACGTGCGATAGAAAAAATTGTACAGAAAGAAGCAGGTAAAAACTTAGCGCAACAAAATAAAGCGAAATATCAACTCTTGAAAAATGGCGTTGAAGTTTCGTTTACCAATGCGCAAGGAAAAACGGAGAAAAAAACACTTCGCGTGTTTGATTATAAAAATTATACGAATAATGAATTTTTAGCAGTTCGTCAATTAGAAGTTTCGGGAGAATTGTACAATCGTCGCCCAGATGTGGTAGGATTTGTTAATGGAATTCCTTTAGTTTTTATTGAACTGAAATCACATGCAGTTGATTTGCGTTCGGCTTATGAGGATAATTTCAAAGATTATAAAGACACCATTCCGCATTTATTTCACCACAATGCCTTTGTAATTTTATCCAATGGCATTGATTCAAAAGTGGGAACGGTAACTAGTCCATACAAATACTTTTTGGATTGGAAACGTATTACAGAAGAAGCCGAAGGAGAAGTAAGTTTAGATACGATGCTTCGTGGGGTTTGCGCTCCACAACATTTGATGGATATATTCGAAAACTTCCTTTTGTTTGATGAAAGCTCCGGCAATATTGTAAAATTAATGGCGAAAAACCACCAGTTTATTGGGGTGAATCGTGTATTGGAAAATGTCAAAAACATTGAGGATTTAGAAGGGAAATTGGGAGTGTATTGGCATACGCAAGGTTCTGGAAAAACGTATTCGATGGTTTTCTTGTGCGAAAAGATTCATCGCAAATTTGGAGGTTCTTATACTTTCTTGATTGTAGTAGATCGTACCGAGTTAGAAAATCAAGCGTATGATACGTTCTCAGGTGTGGGGATTGTCAACAATAAACATGTCATTGCAGGAAAGAAAAGTGGCATTTCAGGTAGAGATCATCTGCGTGAATTATTGAGTGATAATCACCGATATGTGTTTTCATTGATTCATAAATTTTCCATCGACCCAGAAAAAGAAACAGAATATCCATTAATTACAGATCGTAAAAATATCATCGTTATTTCGGATGAAGCGCATCGTACACAGGGCGGTAAGTATGCTAGGAATATGCGTTTTTACGGTTTGCCAAATGCTTCTTATTTAGGATTTACAGGTACGCCAATCATCAAAGACGAAGAAGAAGTAACCAAAAACATCTTTGGTGAATATGTGTCCGTTTACGATTTTAAACGTGCAATTGAAGATGAAGCGACACTTCCTTTAAAATATCTAAACAAAGGCGAAAAATTAAACATAGAAAATCCTGACTTGGATGAGCACATGGCTGAAATTCTCGAATCGGAAGATTTGGATGAGGACCAACAAAAGAAATTGGCCTATTTGTTTAAAAAAGAATATCCTATTCTAACTTCAGATCAGCGTTTACGTGCTATTGCAAAGGATTTGGTTTGGCATTTTAACGAACGTGGTTACCAAGGAAAGGCCATGTTTGTAGCGTTAGATAAACCAACAGCCGTGCGAATGTACGATTACGTGATGGAGTACTGGCCGGAGTATTTACAGGAATTGCAAACACAAATTGATAAAGCCACAGATCAACAAGACGCACAAGATTTAAAGCGTAAATACAATTTAGTGGCTACAACGGAAGTTTGCGTGGTAGTAAGTTCGGAGCAAAACGAGGTCGATAAATTCAGGAAAATGAATTTAGACATCGAAACGCACCGCAAAAAGATGGTAGAACGTAATTTGGAAAAGGAATTCAAAGATGAAGAAAATCCGTTCCGTTTGGCCATTGTGTGTGCCATGTGGATTACAGGTTTTGATGCCCCGTGTGTTTCTACTGTTTACTTGGATAAGCCAATTAAAGGTCATACTTTGATGCAGACCATTGCTCGTGCCAATCGTGTGTATGATGATGAAAAGGAAAATGGTTTAATTGTAGACTACGGAAACGTATATCAGCAATTAGAAAAAGCATACGCTATTTATGGTGAAGGACAAAAGGGTAATGGTGGAGATAAAGGAAAAGAGGAAAAACCATTTGAGCAACTCGAAGCAATGGCTATCGAAATCAAAGAAGCTATTGGTGAAGTTAAAAGCATGTTGTCTGAACTTGATTTCGATTTGAAAACCTTGATGGACGCTTCGGCAATGGGCAAAATCGCTGCAATCAATAACGGAATTAATGCCATTTGCAGAAACGAAGAAACAAAAGCTAAGTTCGAAATATCAGCACGAAATGTGTTTAGAAAATACAAAGCTTTATTCCCAGAAAAACAAGCGAAACAGTTTGTTCGAGAGTACAATGCCATTGATGCGCTATATAGTAAACTAAATGCAAAAGTTAAAAGCGCTGATGTTACCGAAGTGATCATGCGTCTACAATCGGTAGTGAATGAAAGTATTTCTATCGATGGGGTTCAGGAGGTTGAAGGTGTATATATTGACTTATCTAAATTTAATATACAAGCATTACAAGACGCATTTGCAAAAATTCCTCGTAAAAATGAGTTGGTTTACGATTTGAATAAAGCTGTAGAAAATAAATTAGAGCAAATGCTGAAGGAGAATCCATTGCGTTTAGAGTTTTACGAACGTTACAAAGAAATTGTAGAAGAGTATAATAATGGTAAATCCGATATTGAATTACAGCGTAGTTTTGAAAGTCTAACACAATTTATTCAGCAGCTTTCTGGAGAAGAAAAGCGTGCTTTTCAAGAGAATCTAGACCAACCTACATTATCTATTTTCGATCTTTTAGTAAAAGGAAAAAAGCTTACAGATGGCGAGAAGGAAATGGTTAAAAAAGTTGCAATAGAAACATTGGAAACACTTCAACGTGAAAAGCTAAATATTCCGAATTGGAAAGAAAGTCGCGAAATACGGTCAGGTGTAAAAACAACAATTTATGATCAACTTTTATGGCTACCTGAAGAAAAATATACAGATGAAGAAGTCAGTTTACGAAGCTTAGAGGTGTATCAGCATGTGTATTCATACTCTAATTTTTAAAACTTAAATTTATGTGTCAAGTTTATTCTGATGTCACGTTTTGTACCTGTTCTGATTTTGAAATCGATCAAGTTCAATCATTAAAAAATTACTGGGTTTTGTATCGTTACAATGAAGCGTTAGACGTTGTAATTGTTGGCGAAATAATGTTAGATAATATGTTGAAAAAGTATAATCCAGCTAACATATTAGAACTTATACTTAAAAAACTAAACGATAACACATTGTTTGATAAATCAATTGATTTTGTAGACAAAGATCGTTTACATGTTTCACTTGAGTTGAATCAAGTTAACTTAAACTATGGTTTTGAATTTCAAGCTAATTCTTGGTCAGAAATTGAGTATGATTATTTTACTTGGGCAAGTTGTTATGAAGAAAAAAATGGAGGAGTGGTAAAGGTTTACTAATTATTATAAATTATAAAACATGAGCCGATTATTTATGCTAATCGGCTCATGTTTTTTAATAGTGTAGTTTTTTTTCTTTTAGAAAAACCTTTTTCGCGAAAGAAATTGTATTTTCATTTTTAATGATTGAATAGTCAATTTCTCTTGATTCGAATTGATTAATTAATGCTTTTAGAAAGTGAGCTCGTGCAGCTACCCATCCAGTATTACCCACCTCTTTATTGAAGGAGTTAATTACTTCTTGATCTGAAAGTGAAATCAAGTTTTTTTCAAATTTTTCAGTTAAATTTTCCATTTTTTGATACTTTAATTTATTAAACAGTATCAATCATTAAGAATTTAGAGAGTGACAATTTTTTGACTGAACAGCCCTCATCGCTTTACCACCGTGGTTTGTTAAACTCGGTTGGTGTACCTTATGTACTCTTGATGATTGAATTATGATATAAAATTATTGATTAATAATAAATAATCAAAATAGTTTATAGTTTTTTTAATTCCTCTTATGCCTCACCAAATCAGTTACAACACCCAGAGTAATTCAACTACTTTTATCTATTTCATGTTAAAAAATCTTGATTAAACATCAATTATGTACAATATCTGTACTGTTTCATGATCTTAATTTGTGAATGGTTGAATAATTTTTTAGTTTAATTCAATTAATTTTTAGAGTTTTTAAATTCAATCCATTCTTTTAATTCTGTAAGGCCTCCTTTTTTATGACAATATCCGCAAGTCCATTCTTCCTTTTCTGATGTAATTACTATAAAAATAGGGTGATTTACAGAATTTACACATTTACTAATAAAAAGACCTTTTTCTGAGTCGTGGACAACAGGATCTAAACCTACCTCGTGCATATAATCCAGTAATTCACTTTTTGTATTGTCAATCATTTTATCTTCAATGCTTTGCTGTATTTGATGATAAAGTTCATCAGAAATAATATCAGATTCAAATTGTGTAATTTGACCGTCAAACATACCTCTAGAGTGTATAAATTCGGTTATTATTGTTTTTAGATTTTCTATAAACGACAAATTATTGTCATACTTATACTGTGCAACAATTCTACGTTTAAAATTATTATTAAATTGATCGATATCGATTAACTGTAAGTAGTTATCAGATGTGATTCGATACACATAAGTGATGGTATAATCGATGTAAATATAAAAATAATTAATGATGGCTAATTTTTTAAAATCAGAAATATAGGCTTCTCCAAAATCTTCATTGTAAGTGCTTCCTTGTGTTTGTACATTCGTTTTTTCTGTACTAAAATGTGCTTGTATCATATTGCAAAATTTATAATTTAATCAATTACAAATCATCGCAAGAGAATGAATAGTGGATTTAACCTTATTTTTTTGGCAGATTTGCCCTCATTCTAAACCACCGTGTCTAGTAAAAGCTCGGTTGGTATTCCTAATAATTAAGAAACTCTTGATGATTGAATTATGGTGTAAAATTATTGATTAATAATAAATAATCAAAATATTATCTAAATAAGTATAGATATTGAAAATTTTAAATAACATTTCTTACATTACATAAATGAATATCCACGAATATGATAAAAATTGAAATTCACCCTTTGAATGGAATTAAAATTGAAAATATAGAATTGATAAAATTTGGACTAAGTAAATCCAAAATAATTAAAATATTAGATAGTACTCCCCATTTGTCAGACCATTAGTTTTGTAAATATAGTTATTTTTACCCAAGAGAGAGTTTTCAATATTTCAATATAGGAAAAACCCCTTAAAAGGTTTTTTCGTATAGTGTTGGA
>JBAYRQ010000021.1:0-51380 GCA_041676545.1 Weeksellaceae bacterium
AACTCATTTCGCCTATTTTGTAGAAACCTTGATGGATTCTATGAAAAGAAGACGTAAAAAACGAAGCATCGCCGAATGGGTGAATTACATGGAAGATACGATTCGAATTTTCATTGGAGAAAGGGAAGACAACGAAGATGAAGATTATATTTTACTGTTGAATCAGTTGGAACGCTACAATTTACTTCAGGAAATTTTTACAGAAGAAGTGAGTTACGATGTGTTCTTAAATAATTTCTTGCCCACCTTATCCAATGCCACGCGTAGTCACGCTTTTGCAGGAGGTGGAATTACCTTTTGCTCCTTGATTCCGATGCGAAGTATTCCCTTTAAAGTAGTGGCTTTGTTGGGTATGAATTTCGATAAATTCCCACGAAAAGACAATCGATTGAGTTTTGATTTGATGAACCGAGAAAAACGATTGGGCGACAGAAATGTGAAAGAAAACGACAAACATTTGTTTTTAGAAACACTTTTATCCGCTGAAGATTATTTATACATCAGCTATGTAGGCCAAAGTGTCAAAGACAACAGCCCGTTTCCACCATCGGCATTGGTCGATGAATTGGTTGATTTTATTCAAACAAATTCAGAAAATCCAGACGAAGTCCACGAAAATTTCATTCAAAAACACCCATTGCATGGATTTAGTAAAAAGTACAATGCAGGAAATCCAAATTTGTATTCCTATTTATTAAGTCATCAAAAATCAGAAATTGATTTATTCACAAAGGAAAGTGAGATCGAATTTGATTTTCAGGAAATTCATACAGAAAAATTCACTTCTTTCTTTAAAAACCCAATCAAAAGCTTTTACAACCGTGTTTTAAATGTGTATTACCAAGAAGATGAATTGAGTCTAAAAGAAACCGAAATCTTTGATTTAAACAATTTGGAAAAATGGTATTTCAGAAATCAACTGCTTCATTTAAACGAGGAAGAAATGGAAGGTTTCCGAGAAAAAGAAGTGAAATTGGGGAATTTACCGTTGAAAAACAAGAGTAAAGTGGAATTGGAAGCGATTCTCGAAGATATTGAATTTGTCAGAAATTCGTATGTAAAATTGACCGATGGACTTGAAGAAGAAAGCGTGGAAATAGCGTTAGAAATCGATGATTCCATACTTAGCGGAAAAGTGAACGGGATTTTCAATGGTAATTTAATTCGGTATTCCTTTTCAAAATACGATTTGAAATACAAGTTTGAAGCGTATTTGGATTACTTACTGTTAACCGCTTCGGGACGAGAAATTGAAGTGCTATACATTTCTAAAGAAAAGGGAAAGATCAATACAGGAAACAATCAAATTTCCAAAGAGGAAGCTCTGTTTCAATTAAAAGAACTTGTGAAATTATACAAAATAGGCCACCAAAGAATTTTACCGTTTGACTTTGGTTTGAAAGTAGAAGCGAAAGAATTGAATGGATTAAACCAAGACAACTACAACAAAAAAGTAGATAAATATTTTAATGATTACAATCTTCCATGTTCCGATATGCATCACATAAAGGAATATCAAAGTGAAAATGGAGTGTTCCATTCCAAAGATGCATTGCAGAATTACCAGGAAATAGCAGAATTAACGATCCGACCGATTTCTGAATTCTTCAAAGATTAAAAATACAGACCCATCAATTAATCATCATCGCTGTAATTCAGCGCTTTTTCTTGGTCGAATTCACCTTCCCATTTCGCAATTACTACGGAAGCCAAACAGTTTCCAATTACGTTAACAGAAGTTCTTGCCATATCCATCAATTCGTCGATTCCTAAAATCGCTGCAATGACAAATAAAGGCAATCCGAATTGATCTGCTGTTGCAATTAAAATAATCAAAGAAGCTCTGGGGACCGCAGCTACCCCTTTACTGGTAATCATCAACGTCAAACAGATCAACAATTGTTGACCGATGGATAAATCCATTCCAGCGGCTTGCGCTACGAAGATGGATGCCAACGATAGATACAAAGTTGTTCCATCTAAATTGAAACTATAACCTGTGGGAACCACAAAAGAAACAATTTTTCGCGGAACTCCAAATTTCTCCATGTGTTGCATTACCAAAGGCAAAGCTGCGTCCGAACTCGTGGTTGCAAATGCAATGGAAACCGGTTCTTTAATCGCTTGAACAAATTGCCGAATCGGAACTTTTAAATACAAGGCGACCGGAAGTAAAACACCAAGCAGAAAGACAATTAATGCACCATACAGCGTTAAAAGCAACATTATCAAATTCTTGAGAATCTCCAATCCCATGTGCCCAATGGTATAAGCCATTGCAGCACCCACTCCTAAAGGTGCGAAATACATCACCAATTTGGTGTATTTAAACATGGTTTCTGCCAAACTTTCCATCAAATCGACCAAAGGTTTTCGCTTTTTCTCTTCCACCAACGCTAATCCAATTCCAAAAAGAACCGCGAATACAACAATTTGAAGTACTTTATTTTCATGAATCGACTTCATGATATTTTCTGGAAAGGAATCCCGAAAGAAAGCGGTGGTTTGAAAAATCCATTTCGTACTATCTGGAAGTCCTTCTAATTCAATCGCATCGGAAGTTGAAATCGCACTCGTTTTATCGGGAAGTTCAATATTCGGAACATGCGACATATCGATTCCTTTTCCAGCTTGGGTTAAATTAATGGCTATCAATCCAATGATCAATGCCAAAGTCGTGGCAGAATAAAAATAAGCCAAAGACTTCCAAGCCATTCTACCCACTTGTTTTAAATCGGAATGACCTGCAATTCCATACACCAAAGTTGCAAATAAAATAGGTCCAACAATGGTTTTTACCAATTTAATAAAGCCTTGACTTAAAGGATGCAAAGATTTGGCAACACCGGGAAAATCATAGCCTAAAACCGCTCCCACAATGATACTGAAAATAATCCACGTCGTAAGTGAACGGCTTTTAATACAGTAATATGTCATACTTAACAGCGTAAGCCATCGTGCGCCAAAAAGAACATCTTTCGAAACATTTCCAAAAATAAAATGAAAACCTACTAAAATAGCTGTGATCGTGACAAACAATAAAGGAATGAATACGTGTAGTTTTTTCTTCATGGTAATTGTATGATGAATTTCGAAAATGTTTTCACAAAAATAGACAAATGATAGAGATGTGCAATTTTAATTCGAAAAACGAGTGGAATCCATTCCTATTTTTTCTATAGCAAAATGAAAATATGTAAAAATGATAAACCGTTGATAAAATTCATTGCTTAGCTTCATTTTTGGATTTTGAATGTCTTAAATTTGCCGATTCATAAAAAGACATGAGCTGGAGAAAACTTTTACTTCCTTTATCGGGACTTTATTGGATCGGAACTTCCCTTCGGAATTTAGCCTATAATCTCGGTTTATTAAAATCGAAAAAATTCAAGATTCCCGTGATTTGTGTAGGGAATTTATCGGTAGGTGGCACCGGTAAATCACCCCATGTTATCATGGTTGCGGATATTTTAAAAGAGGAACGTCAAACCGCGATGTTGAGTCGGGGATATGGCCGTAAAACGTCGGGACTACGCATTGCGAATTACAGTTCAAAGGTGTATGACATTGGCGACGAACCTTTGCAGTTCTTCAATCGATTCAAAAATAAGATTGTAGTTGCGGTTTCTGAAAATAGAATTGCGGGTATCAATTATTTATTGGAAATGTTCAAAACCGAACTTGTGATTATGGACGATGGTTTTCAACATCGAAAAGTGAAACCGGGACTTTCCATTGTACTCACAACTTTTCATGAACCCTACACCCGCGATTATTTACTACCTGGAGGAAATTTAAGAGAGCCAAGATCAGGAGCAAAAAGAGCAGATATCATTATTATCACCAAATGTCCGGATACATTTACGGTAAAAGAACGTGATTTGATGATGGCGAAAATTAAACCTAAGCAAAGTCAGAAAATATATTTCTCAAAAGTTGTATATTCGAACGCAGCGATAGGGTATCGCTACAACTTGGAATCGGATAATTGGAATGATTATGAAGTGCTTTTGGTCACTGGAATTGCAAATTCAAAACCTTTTGTGGAATTTGTACAAAAACGTTTTAAATCGGTCGAACATTTAGAATATGCCGACCATCACAATTATTCAATGTCTGATATACAGAAAATTGACCACAAATTTGATGCGATGAAACCGCTGCATAAAATAATTTTGACCACCGAAAAGGACTATATGCGCTTGAAAGACGAATCGGCATTGATAGAGAATTTATTCTTTATACCGATCGAGGTGGAGTTAAATGATTATGAAGATTTCAAACAAACACTTTTGAATTATGTTAGAAAAAATTAAAGATGCCGTTGCTTACATTCAGGAATTCATAACTGAAACTCCAGAATATGCAATCGTTTTAGGTTCAGGATTAGGAAAGCTTCAAGACGAAGTGCAAGATAAAGTAATCATCGATTACAAAAACATTCCCCACTTTCCACAATCAACCGTTGTTGGACACAGTGGGAAATTGATTTTCGGAAAGATTGAAGGAAAATCGGTTTTGATGATGGCCGGAAGATTCCATTATTACGAAGGATATTCCATGGATGTGGTAACATTTCCCATCCGCGTTTTCAAAGGATTGGGAATTGATAAACTTCTTCTTTCCAATGCAAGTGGAGGTGTAAACCCATCGTATGAAGTGGGTGATGCAGTTGTGGTTACCGACCATATCAATATGTTCCCCGAACATCCCTTGCGGGGAAAAAATCACGATGAACTCGGCCCTCGTTTCGTCGATATGTCCGAACCGTACGACCGAAAGATGATTGACCAAGTTGCAAAATACGGTGCAGAAAATGGCATTGAAGTAAAAAAAGGAATTTATTTGGGATTGCAAGGGCCTACCTTTGAAACGCCTGCTGAATACGGAATGGTTCGAATACTAGGTGCAGATTGTGTGGGGATGAGTACCGTTCCCGAAGTGATTGTTGCAAAACATCAAGGAATGCGGGTTTTCTGTATTTCCGTGATTACCGATTTAGGCGGTCCAGAAATTGCATTTTCTGTTTCGCACGAAGATGTATTGGATGCAGCGAACAAAGCGATGCCAAAAATTATTACGCTTGTAAAAGGTTTAATACGTTCCGACGTTTAAACCAATGGATTGAAGTAAAACTGCAGTTTTAAAATCCCTCATCTGTATTTAGAATGATTTTAAATTGTACATTTGCTTCAAATAGTAAAACAAATTTAGGTTACATGTTTAAGAAATTAAAAGAAAGATGGGAAGTAAAAAATAATTTACAAGTGGTGCTCATTTTAATTGTTTTCTCCATTACCGGCTCCATTACAGCCTGGATTTCCAAACCCGTTGTCGATTGGTTGGGATTGACTGAAGCGCACTTACCGCTATGGTTGCTCATTCCCGTTCGCTTACTTTTGGTCTTACCGGTCTATTGTTTTTTGCTGGTTATCATCGGAAGTATTTTCGGACAATTTAAATTCTTTTCGAACTTCGTTAAGAAAATGTTCAGTCGGTTTATTCCGAAGAAAAAAGTCGCCAAACAATGATCATGAAAATAAGCTTGTTATTTATATTCCTTTTAGGAGGACTTCATTTAGGGTTTTCTCAAGAAGTTCAAAATCCCGAGACCACTCCTTATAACTATGTGGAGATGGAAAAAGAATTCGATCTATTGGTCGATGTTTCGTTTGTAAATCCAGAATGTTCGGACAAAAAAGTCAATTATTACAGTGTCATTATTGGTACCGCAGTCATTGGTGAAAACATCGAGCGAATCACAGTTTTGGTTCCTTGTTTAGGAAATGAATTTGTTCAAGGAGATTTAATTACCATCAAATCGCTGAAAACACCGAAAAAAAATATCGCTTATCTCAGTCGAACCTTTCAAAGAGGGGAAGAGGAGGTGGTTCAAATTTTAGGTTCTGAATTCCGAGCAACTTGGGGAGAAGTAATTAAAATTTTATAAATAAATCGTATCTTAGGAGTATGAACAAAGAACAGGAAAATAGAAAGTTTGTAACCCTAGCGACCTTTAATAACCTATGGACGGCAGAAGTCGTGAAAAATCGGTTGATTGAAGATGGAATTAATGCACATATAATCAATTCGAATGTGAATTATTCCTTCGGCCCCACACTTTTAGAAGGATACCGTTTGCAAGTGGAAGAAAGCCAGTTCTTAAAAGCCTTAAATATTTACAAAAATAGTTTGCTGGATTAACAAATTGTTTTTACTTTTGCACACCATTGAGAAAACCTCTAGCGAAAATCGTATATGTTTTTCAGTGTTATATATTTAAATTACCAAAATGGACAGTTTAGTAAAGTACGTACAAGAAAAATTTGTAGCGAAAAAAGAATTACCCGCTTTTGCAGCAGGGGACACCATTACCGTTTATTCTGAAATTTCTGAGGGTGGAAAAACCCGTACACAGTTCTTTAGAGGAGTTGTGATTCAAAGAAAAGGACAAGGAGCATCTGAAACTTTCACCATCCGTAAAATGAGTGGAGAAATTGGAGTGGAAAGAATTTTCCCAGTGAACCTTCCTGCAATTCAGAAAATTGAAGTGAACAAGAAAGGAAAAGTGAGACGAGCAAGAATCTATTACTTCAAAAATCTTAGAGGTAAAAGAGCACGTATCAAAGAAGCCTAAGAAAATATTTTTCAAATCGAAAACTCCCACTTATCCAGTTGGGAGTTTTTTTATGCTTTTTAAGTAAATTTCAATTCATTTTTCCAAAATCTCACTACCTTTCAATCAATAAAGAAACCGAAAGATGAATTTGAGTTATTGGGAATTAGACACCTATTTTAAAAACCTAGATTTCGTAGTGATTGGAAGTGGAATTGTAGGTTTGAGTACCGCTTTTCACCTCAGACAAAAACATCCCAAAGCCAAAATACTGATACTCGAAAAAGGAAAATTACCCGAAGGGGCAAGCACCAAAAATGCAGGTTTCGCTTGTTTTGGAGGAATTTCTGAAATTCTAAGTTATCAGAAAACCCAAAGTCAACAAGAGATTTATAATCTAGTCGAAAGACGCTACAAGGGATTGCAGAAACTTCGGAACCTTTTGGGTGATGAGTCAATGGACTTCCATCCCTTGGGTGGATATGAATTATTCAGAGAGTCCGACCAAGAATTGATGCATGTGTGTTTGGACGAAATGGACCATATCAACCAATGGCTGCAACCAATTTTTAAACAAGATGTATTTAAATCAAGTGAAAAGGATTTTGGGTTTGAAGGAATCATCGGAAATATAGAAACCGAATTGGAAGGACAAATCCATACAGGTAAAATGATGCGAAGTTTTGTGAAAATGGTGGTTTCACACGATATTTCAATTCTAAACTCGCTCGAAGTTACGCATCTTGAGGAATTAAATACGTCTGTAGAATTGGAATTGAACCATGAATTTACCATCAAATGCTCCAAAGTCTTTTTATGCACCAATGCTTTCACCAAAAAATTATACGATTTGGATGTGGTTCCTGCGCGTGCCCAAGTTCTGATTACAAAACCGATTGAAAATCTAAAAGTAATTGGAAATTTCCACATGAATGAAGGTTTTTATTATTTTCGAAATACCGGAAATCGCATTTTGTTTGGCGGTGGAAGAAATTTGGACATCGAAGGCGAAACAACTTCCGAATTTGGAATAACAAATGCGATTCAAAATCAATTGGAAACATATTTACGGGAAATTATTTTACCCTCTCAAGAATTCGAAATCGAACATCGCTGGAGTGGAATTATGGCAATGGGCGCGGACCGAACACCGATTGTGAAGCAGTTATCCGATAATGTATATTGCGGCGTAAAATTGACCGGAACAGGCATTGCAATCGGTTCATTGGTAGGAGAGGAGTTGGCCGATTTAACGGAATGATTCCCTTTTTCAAATACTTCTTTTTTGACTTCAATCTATAAGTTGTATTTTCGCAAAAACTAAAAACAATGGGGATTTCAGATAAACTATTCAAGCGTAAAAAAGAATTGGCAGAGAAAAACTTGAAGGAAGGTCAGGCTTTTCAAAAAGAAAACGCGAAAAAAGAAGGAGTGATTACTTTAGAAAGCGGTTTGCAATACAAGGTTTTGGTGCAAGGTGAAGGTGCAAAACCCACTGCGAAATCTACCGTAAAATGCCATTACCACGGAACAACCATCAAAGGTGAAGTTTTTGACAGTTCCGTAGATCGAGGTACGCCAGCGAGTTTTCCATTGAATAGAGTTATTGAAGGTTGGACCCAGGGCGTTCAATTGATGAATGTGGGAAGTAAATTTGAATTTGTTATTCCTGCAGACTTGGCGTATGGCGAACAGCAACTTACCCGTCAAATCGGACCCAATTCTACCTTGATTTTTGAAGTGGAATTGTTAGAAATCGTCTAACTATTTTCAGTCATTTTATTTCGATTTGTTTTTCTCTTGAATCCATAAACTCATGAATTTAAGGGAATTAAAAGTGTTTTGCTTTAGAATTTTTCCTATGAAGTTTTGATTTCTAAACAATTCGAGCGAAGACTGAATTTCATTTATTTTTTGAATTAAATACGGTTCATATCGATGGCGATCAAATTTTTCATTCAAAATCTGAATCCCTAACGCTTGCGCTTTTCCCCAACGGATTTGATTTTGATACAAGTCCACACTTTGTTCAATAAAGTCAGCAGAATCATCTGTAACCACGCCTGGAACCGCTCGATCAAACATCGATTCCGCACCAACTGTGGTGGTCGCAATGGGAGTTCCTACTTTTAATGCGTCCACAAACTTTCCTTTTTGACCGGCACCAAAAGGAATAGGCGCCAAGAGAATACGTGCATTTGAAATCACGTTCTCTGCATTTTCCGCTTTTCCATGCACCAAAAACCCTTCGGATTCCTTGTGGAAATCAAAGACTTTCTGCGAAGAATAGGCTCCATAAATATGAAGTTGTGCTTTTGGAAGTCGTTTTCTGATTCTCGGCCAAATGTTTTTCTTTAATTCAACCAACGTTTGCCAATTCGGCTCATGCAGGTAATTTCCAATAAAAACAAAATCACTTCTTTCATCAAACGATTTTAAATTTTTCGGACTTCCTTTCGACACATCTTCCAAAAAAGGAAGATAAAAGAGTAGGAGTGACGGAATTTGAAACGTAGTTTCAAGTAGATTTAATTCAACTTCCGAAATAAGTAAACTCAAATCACAACGTAAAATCGATGCAATTTCACGGAAAGTAATTTCATTGAAAAGATTGATTTCTGTTTTCTTTTTATACGAAACTTCTCTTGCAGCGCGTAAAAAATGCAAATCTTCGGTGTCCAAAATTTGAATCGCATCGGGACATTCTTGGGTCACTCTCCAACCAAAATGCTCTTCACTTACAAAACGATCAAATACAACGATGGATGGATTTAATTCGTTTAGAAATTCATTGAAACACGACGAATTCAGTACAATGGGAACTTCTTCAACACTTTCATCAGCGAAAACAAAGCTCGCTTCGGTTTTTTGTGCGGCTGAACTGAAAGTGACTTCATATCCTTGATTTACAAAGAATTGAACCAGCTGAAGAATTCGAATTCCAGCAGCAGAAGAAGTCGGTTCGGGCCAGACAAGACCAATAAAGAGTACTTTGTTTTGTTTCATCGTTCAAATATCCGATTTTTGTAATTAAACTTTTTGAATTATGTTAGGATTAAAATTACCAACCGACCCACGGTGGGCAAATATAGCCGAAAATAACCTGGAAGAGATTTTGACCGATCATGCGTGGTGCGAACAGAAAGCGGCATCCAATGCGATTTCTATCATTGTCAACAATTCGGAAAAAGAAGACGTGGTCACTGCGTTGACAGAAATTGCCATGGAAGAAATGGAGCATTTTCAAATGGTTCACAACATCATCAAAGAAAGAGGTTATACGTTGGGCAGAGAACGCCCCGATGATTATGTAGGACAACTTTTAAAATTCAGTAAAAAAGACGGAAGTAGAAATCAGGCTTTTATTGATCGCTTGTTGTTCGCGGCTATGATTGAAGCGAGAAGCTGTGAGCGTTTTCGGGTTTTGTCAACTACGATTAAAGATCAAGAATTAGCGAAATTCTATCATGATTTAATGGTTTCTGAAGCCAATCATTATACGGTGTTTTTAGGATTTGCTCGGAAATATGCAACGGATGTCGATGTAGAAAAACGATGGAAAGAATGGTTGGAATTTGAAGGAGAGTTAATTAAAAACTATGGAAATAAAGAAGAAATTCATGGATAATTAATTTCTAAGTAGCTCATTATCAACTAACTTCATTTCTTAACTAAAAAAAACTCTTCACAGGATTGTGATTTATATCAATAATTCATTAGATTTGATTTATTAAATCCTTAAATTAAAATATTATGAAAAAAATTATTGCCGTTATTGCCTTTGCAGCAGCTCCTTTTTTATTCGGACAGCAAAAAATGTCTCAATCAGCAAACATCAGTGCTAATAAAACGGAAAAAGTAAGTGAAAAAAGCTTGGAAGAAGCAAAACTTGCTGAAATCAAAGCTGAAAAAGAAAAGAAAATAGCCCAAGAAAAGTTGAATAAAAAAACAGATGGGCAAAACATCAAAGCGCTAAGAACAGAATCAGCAAAAGCTGACAAAAAAAGTGCTAAACAGCTAAAAGACTAAAATAAGTTTTCGCTTATTCAAACAAAAAAGTCCGTTTTTCGGGCTTTTTTTATTGCCCATACTTTTTAATCACTGTTAATAAAGAAAATACAGTTTCGGATGGTTTTGATTGCAAAACAGCAATCCAATCTTTTTCGCCTCATCAAAACAGGAATGTAAGTCAAAAATTCAGGGAAACTTGAGAATTCTTGGATTAGGTTTATAGTGGATAGTTTTCGTCTAGACTTTTCATTTTCTTGTATCTGTCTAGGTGTAAAAGTATCAAAAAAAGGAGTTTTCTAAAATAAAGACGTCCAGACTCACTTAAAAATTCTAACTTGCTAGAAATTTAAATACTATGAAAACAGGTACTGTAAAATTCTATAATGATGCCAAAGGATATGGATTTATTAAAGAGTCTGAATCCAATGAAGAATATTTCGTTCACTCGTCCGGACTGATTGAAAACATCCGAGAAAACGATGCCGTTTCTTTCGAATTGGAAGAAGGAAAAAAAGGAATAAACGCTGTAAATGTGCGAAGAGCATAAATTTTCGATTCCATATAATTTACAAACAAAGGTTTTACGGGTTAGTGAAACCTTTTTTATTTTCTATACTTTCAGGAAATAAAACGCTGATATTACAGATTGAACAGTTAATCACAGATTACTAGTTCATAAAAGTGACGGCTTCACCCTAAGTGAACCCCTTACTTATCATATAAATCCGCGTCATCCGTGTTCCATCCAAACCCATTTAGATTACACAAATAAAAAATCAGTGTAAATCCGCCCAATCCGTGCCATCCGTGTTCCATTTAACCTTAAAACCGAATTCGCATTTGAATTACTTCCGAAGGTTCACCGTCATTATCAGTTACTAAAACCACCTCAATTTCCGATTCTGAAATCACTCGACTCACCGCCACCGACTCCACTTTCAATGGAAATCCCAAATCCGGAAGACTTTCAATTCGAATTTCATCCAAAAATTCTCCATTTTTAATTTCAATCAACCCCAAAAAACTTCCTAAAATCTCTCCATCCTCAAACGCATTGGGTGCATCTTCAACCGCTGCGGTAAAAACAATGCAATTCCCAAAAGTAGTAGCGCCCGAAAAACCAGCTTCCAAACCTTGAATCTTCGGCAAAGAAAATAGATTTACCTTCGGAATTGGAAAATCAATTCCCGTTTTGCAATATGACAAAAAATCCGTCAAAGAAAAGCTGAAAATCAAATTCCGACCTCGGTTAAATAAGTGCAAAACCTCTCCATGCATCGCAAGCGCTTCAATATCCAACTCAAAGCCTTGCATGATTTCCAGATTGCGTAGATAGTAGTAAAACAAAGAAATGTCGTATTCCGTATGTTTAAATTCTTTTCCCATTTCAACATGGACACAAACATCACGCTCCGGTGATTTCGAACCGGAACCCAAAATAAGAATATCATTCGCAGAAATCATTTCCATCGCTTCAAAATCCGGTTTGAAGAATTTGGGTAGGGTAATTCCTTCTAGTTTCTCCGTCGAATAAATTAGCCTTTTTGATATTAGCTTGAATTCCGAATCCAACTGAAACAAATACGGCGAATCATCGCCAACGGCATAAAAACCGTCCCCATACTTCACCACGCCCGATGCGCTGGGAACATCCTCCAAAATCTGGAAATGATCAATTTTCAGTTCTATTTTTCTGTTATGCAAAACTCTCTTTTCTTTTAGGTTCTAAAATCGTTTTCAAAAGAATCAAACAAATATCGACAATTTTTCGCGACCCATTTTCCAAAGAAAAAGCAATGATTCCTTCCATAAAATTCCAAACTACTTAAAAATCAAGACTTAAAAACTTTGCCAATTCAAAAATAATTTTTATCATTGCATTATCATCAAGAGCATTGTTGCGTGCAGCAATCGCCAACCGAGAGAGATAACTCCACGGTGGAAAAAAGATGAGGACAAACGTCAAAATAAAATGATTCCTCCTTTTTACGCTTTTTGATGATGTATTGTTTCACCTAAAAAATAACAGTATGCCAACAAAAAAACTTTTGTCTAAAATCACAGACCAAACCACCGTCAAAGAAAGCATTCAAATCTTCAAAGAAGCCCAAGAATTGGCCGAAGATGGCTACGAAACATCCATGCATTACGCCAAGCAAAGTCAAAACCGAAATTTCTTGGACAACGCATTCAACCGCTACAACGAGGCCGAAGATCTCAAAGAAAAGTTGGAAGAAGCAATCGAATTGGATAAATGGTTAAATCAACACTAACATGATCACAAAACGAACTTCAAAACCTTTCTCCGCCAAGGTCACACTTGGCTTGGAGAGAGGCTACACCCAAACGAAAATCGATAAAAAAGAAATCACTCGTTGCATTCAGACGTATCAAAAGCGTTTAATCACCGAAAAGAAGTTTTACCTCAGCGTTTCCCTTTCCGAATGCCAGATTGTATTAGGCGATCACATCGAACCGCATTTGAATTTAAACTTCATCAATTATCCCCGATTCCCTCAGGAAGAACAAATACTCAAAACCGAAATCGAAAACTTAACCCAGCATCTGATGAAAGAATTTGACCAGAATAGGGTAGTGGTGGAATATATGGATGAAACGGTGATGTTTGAGATGGGAGAGGAAGTGGATCCGCGGATTAAACAGTGAGGGTTTCACTTTGAGTGAAGCCCTCACTTCCTCCAATCAAAGTGAAACCCTCACTGACTTCCAATCAAAGTGAAGCCCTCATTAACCCTACCATTGTGGTTTTAAGTCTACTGAGACTTACATCCATATTATAAGTGTTTTCAGTAAAATAATAGAAAGACCTTTGGATTCTATCTTAAAAAAGAATAAGTTTGAGATAAATATTATGAGAATAGGCGCAACTGAGTAATAAACGCATAAAGAAATAGGCGCAACTCGTTGCGTATATACAATTGTTGTGCAACATACAAAAAAACCATTCATGATCAATTAGCTATCATCATTACAAAACCAATTTAATCCATTTCTAAAAATATATGATTAACCCATATCAAGCAAAGTATTACGCATATGAGCTCTCCAAAAAGGCAACAGCCGACAGTCCAGAGAAGTTTGGAGCTACACTTATGGATGCGAAAGTTGAGCTCAATCCACATCAAATAGAAGCTGCGCTTTTTGCGTTTAAATCTCCCTATTCAAAAGGAGTAATCTTAGCAGATGAAGTTGGATTAGGAAAAACTATTGAAGCTGGAATATTATTAAGTCAAAAATGGGCAGAAGGAAAAAGAAGAATTTTAATTATATGTCCCTCATCACTTCGTAAACAGTGGGTGAATGAAATGGCTGACAAATTTTATTTGAAGGCAGAAGTTTTAGAAACCCCTTCTTTCAATAAAAAGATAAAAGAAGGAAAACGCAATCCCTTTGACTCAACGGATTCAATAAAAGTATGCAGTTATCATTTTGCACGTAGAAAAGCAGATGAAATTATGCTTACGTCTTGGGATTTGGTAGTAATTGACGAGGCGCACTATTTAAGAAATGTATATAAGCCAAGGAATGTTACTGCAAAGGAGATTCAAAGAGCTACAAGAGATTACAATAAGGTTTTATTAACTGCCACTCCTTTACAGAATAGACTGGAAGAACTTTACGGCTTAGTCTCCTTTATTGATCCTGATTTATTTGGTGATATTAAAGCTTTTAGAAAAAAATATGTTTTAGAATCGGGTATTCAAGATATTGCAGCTCTTAAACTGAGACTTAAAGATATTGTTCATAGAACGTTAAGACGGGATGTGAAGGAATTTATCAATTATAGAGAACGTATATCTATAACACAAGAATTTCAACCTTCTCCAAAAGAAATTGAATTATATGAAAGTGTTCTCGATTATCTGCGAAGAGATGACACCTATGCTTTTCCACTAGCTCAAAAACATTTGATGCAGTCAGTTATTTTCAAACTTTTAGGTTCATCATCTTTTGCTGTAGGTAGAACTTTGGAAGCTTTGGTTAGACGACTAGAGAAATTATTAGAAAATTCTAAAGTCGTTGATGATGAACTGTACGAAATGTTTTTGGAAGAATATGAAAACCTGGATGATGAAATTGACGAAATAGAAGAAGATGAAGATGAGGAAGTCAATGAAATTACTTTTGAAGATAAATTAGCCATAGAAGAAGAAATTAAACAGCTAAAAAGTTTTCTATTATTAGCCTATTCTATTGAGCACAACGAAAAAGGCGAAAAGTTAATAATGGCTTTAGATACCGGTTTTGAAAAACTGGAAGAATTGGGCGCGAATAAAAAAGCATTGATTTTTACTGAATCTACTCGTACGCAAAAGTATTTATTTGATCGTCTATCTAAAGAAAAATATGCAGGCAGAATATTGTTGTTTAACGGAAGCAATAATGACGATGTCTCAAAAGAAATTTATCAAGCTTGGAAAGAAGATGAACAGAATATCGACAAGGTAACAGGCTCAAGATCGGTGGACATTAGACATGCTTTAGTAGATGCTTTTGCGAGTGATGATTTTGATATTATGATAGCCACAGAAGCTGCTTCAGAGGGAATTAACCTTCAGTTTTGCAGTATGGTGGTGAATTATGACTTGCCTTGGAATCCGCAAAGGGTTGAACAAAGAATTGGTCGTTGTCATCGATATGGTCAAAAACATGATGTGGTTGTGGTTAACTTTGTCAATGGTTCAAATGCTGTTGAAAGAAGAGTTTATGAATTGTTAGAAAGCAAATTCAAACTTTTCGAAGGCGTTTTTGGTGCTTCAGATGAAGTCTTGGGTACCATAGAAAGCGGAATGGATTTCGAAAAACGAATTGCCGAAATCTATAAAAAGTGCAGAACACAAGAAGAAATTGAACATTATTTCAACAAACTGCAAGAAGAATTTAAAGAACAAATCGATCAGCGTGTAAAAGATGTACAGTCACAATTGTTTGAGAATTTTGAATATTCTGTAATTGAAAAATTGAGATATACGTTATCTGAAACGCTTGTATTTATTGAGAAATACGAAAAATGGCTATGGGAGTTAACGCGTTACTATTTAAAGAACAAAGCACAATTCATTTTTGACGATTATACTTTTGTGCTTGATAATGGAGAAAGATATACGCTTAATAAAGCAAGAACAGATGCTAAACGATTTTTTATCAATGGAAATATTGCCCAAGAAATAATAAGCTTAGGTAAAAAAGAAAATACGCCAAATGCTTTTTTAAAGTTCGACTTATCATCTACTAATATTAGAAATAGTGAGGTTGAAAATTTAAAATCAAAGAGAGGACAAATCAGAATCAATAATTTAGAAGTGTCTTCTGAGATTGAAGTACATAGTGTTTTGCTTTTTTCTGGTATTACGGATGAAGGAGAACGCTTGAATGACGAAAATTGCAGGTATATTTTAGGCTTAGACTCGATTGTTGAATCGAATAGTATTTCTATTTCTCCACTTTTAGAGGAATTATTTGTTGAGGTTAAAAAAGAACGCTTAGCGCATCTTGAAGCTACAGATGCTGCATTAATGCAAAGAGAATTTAAAAAGTTTCACAATTGGGCAGATGATAAATTGGAAGTATTAGAGGATGATTTAAAAGAAGCTCGAAAAAATGTTAGAGATTTGGATCGTGCTGCAATGGAAGACGGACTTTCTGCATCAGAAGTGCTTGAAGCGCAAGAAGCATTGGCAAAAGCCAAAAAGAAAGTGCGAAATCTAAGAAACGAATTGTATGAAAGAGAAGAAGAAATTGAGGAAGAAAGAGATGCGATGATTCAAGAAGCAAAAGAAAAATTAGATAGAACAATAACAGATGAAGAAATTTTTACCATTTCTTTTGAATTAATATAATTGGAAAATATACAATGAAAAATTACGAAAAACTACAGGCTGTATTAAGAGAAATATTTGAAATTGACAAAGCAGATTTGGATTTCGGAATATACCGAATTATGAACCAAAAAAGAGACGATGTAAATCGTTTTATCGAGAAACAATTACCAAAGGATATAAAAGAGATTCTTAGCCAAACCCAATCTAAAGACAGCGTACAACTGCAACAAGATTTAGATAAATTAGGTTCAGATTTGGATAATGCTGGCGTAGTAAGAGAAAGCTCGCCTAAGTATCTCGAACTTAAAAAAACGATAGAAGCATCGGTAGATCTAACAGCGATGGAACAGGAGATTTTTTCTCATTTAACCAATTTCTTTAAACGTTATTACAATGAAGGAGATTTTATTTCGCAACGCAGGTATAAAAAAGATGTGTATGCCATTCCTTATGAAGGAGAAGAAGTGAAATTGCATTGGGCAAATGCCGACCAATATTATATCAAGACTTCGGAGTATTTAAAGGATTATTCTTTTGTGCTACCGAATGGTAAAAAGGTGACTTTTCAATTAAAAGAAGCTTCTACCGAGCAAAACAACAACAAAACACAAGGTGATGGAGAAAGACGTTTTGCGATTTACGAAGAAAATCCATTGGAAGTAGATGGCAATAATCTTGCTATAAACTTTACTTACGAATTGCATAAAAAATCGGTGAAGCAAGATGCCTTAATGAAAGAAGCTTTTGAAACAATTTCCTCCAACATTCCTGTTGACTTTGCAGAAATATGTGCTTCTGGTTCTGCTCCTACAGAGAAAAATAAAAGCAGAACATTACTGGAGAAACATTTGAATGATTATATATCCCGAAACACCTTTGATTATTTCATTCATAAAGATTTAGGTGGTTTTTTAAGAAGAGAATTGGACTTTTATATCAAAAATGAAATTCTATACATAGACGATATCAACACTGAAAATCCAGCGTTTTTTACAGCGCAATTGTCCAAAATAAAAGCCTTCAAAACGGTTGCCGATAAGATTATCACCTTCTTGGCACAAATAGAAGATTTTCAAAAGAAGTTGTGGCTTAAAAAGAAGTTTGTAATCCGTACAGATTATTGTATTACACTCGATAAAATTCCAGCAAAGTATTATGAGGAGATTTTCAGCAATGCAGAACAAATGCAAGAATGGAAAAGCCTTTTTAGTATTGAATGTTCATTGAACAACTCGCAATTAAAAATAAACGACCAAACAGTTGTTCTCAGCGAAATTCAAGATTCACCATTCACAATTCACAATTATCTCGTTCTTGATACGAAGTTTTTCTCGGAAGAATTTAAAGACAAATTAATAGCTGAATTCTACAATTTAGATGAGGAAACCAATGGATTGTTGATTAATTCGGAGAATTTTCAAGCGTTGAATTTGATGCAGGAGAAGTATTGCCAGGAAATAAGTTATAATTACATCGACCCTCCGTATAACACAGACTCTGCACCAATTTTATATAAGAATGATTATAAAAAGTCAAGCTGGTTATCATTGCTTAGTGACCGAATGACTATTGCAAAAAGCATGTTAAGCACGACAGGTGTAAAAACTATAGCTATAGACGATACAGAAGTGTCAAATTTAAGTATTCTTTGCAATGGACTTTATTCAGATTATAGACAGTCAAGGATAACAATAATTCATAATCCCAAAGGGTCAATTACAAAAGACTTCAACAGAGTTCATGAATATGCAATCTTTTTAACACCCGAATCAGAGAGTAAAATTATAGAACGTACTTTGACAGAAAATCAAACACCTCGAAAGATGCGTAGATGGGGGGAGAATTCTCTCAGAACAGAAAGAAAATTGTCGTTTTACCCTATAATTATTGAAGACGGGAAGATTGTTGATATAGGCGAAGTTCCAAACGATAATTATCATCCTAAAAGTAAAAATATTTTATTAGAAAACAATCGGATTGCAATCTTCCCTATTGACCAGAATGGTATTGAAAGACGTTGGAATTTCGGGCTTGATTCAATTAAAGAAAACTTAGATAGAATTACTGTCATTGAGAAAGAAGGTGAGTTCGATTTATTTGTAACTCATGAACAAAATGTACCAAAGACAGTATGGAGTGGTGGAGATTATGATGCGGGAAATCACGGTAACACATTGTTGATTAATATATTAGGTAAAAAGATTTTTGATTTTCCTAAATCAATAAATTTAGTTTTAAACTCTTTAAAGATCATCACAAAGAGTAATCATAACGCAGTAATCTTAGATTATTTTTCAGGCTCAGGAACAACAGCACACGCTACTATTAAATTAAACAGAGACGACAAAGGCAACCGAAAGTATATTTTAGTGGAAATGGGCGAATATTTCAACACCGTTACCAAACCCAGAGTACAAAAAGTAATCTATTCCGACAATTGGAAAAACGGGAAACCACAAGACACAAAAGGTATTTCTCAACTATTTAAATACCAAGTCTTAGAATCTTACGAAGACACTTTAAATAACTTAATCCTTGCACAAAAAGATTTAGGTGGCTTAGGTTTTGATGAAGAAGCACAAGAAGAATATTTACTGCAATATATGCTGGATGTAGAGAGCAGAGACCATTTGTTTAATGTGGAGATCTTCAAAAATCCTTTTGATTATAAACTAAAAGTAACAGAAAATAATGAGCTGATTCCTACCAAGGTAGATTTAGTAGAGACCTTTAATTACCTCATAGGTTTATATGTAGAACACATACAACGCACCAAAGACATTAAGTTTGTAGAAGGTACAACAAGAGAAGGCGTAAAAACTTTGGTTATCTGGAGAAATTTAGAAACCACAACAAATAAAGAAACAGAAGAAGTGTTCAGAAGATTATTTGAGAGTGAACGCACATCGGAGTTTCATCAAATTTATATCAATGGAGACCACAATCTCACCAATTTCAGAACGGGCGAAGATCAGTTTAAAGTGAAAATGATAGAGGAAACTTTTTTCAACAAAATGTTTAATGTAACTGAATTATAATGGCAAATTTTCACGAAACCCTTGTACTCAATAAATATTTACTTTCCCTTTTTGGAATTGATAGCATTGGTAAGAAAATCGTAGGTAAAAATGGGGTAGAGTTATTTACTGAATTAAAATACTCCATCAATGAAGGATATACGGATGAAGGCAACACGATATATTTACAAAGTTTATTAAATCATCAATATCCAACAGAACACCTTAATAAAGATATGCTTAGGGCGTATGATGATAACATTGTACGTTTCACCAAAGAAATATCTGAAAATAGAGAGGAATTGATTACTTGGAAATACTTCCAATATTTATCCTTACTATTTACAGAAGTATATCTTGATAAATACTTTTCTAATAAAGCGAAGTTGTTGGCAGAGCTCAATCAGTTTGTAAAGGAGTTTAATTTTAAGCAAGCTGGTCCTTCAAACTTAAGAGGGAAAAAGAAAAAGGATGTATTTATAGCGCAACCTTTTACTTTATCGGCTTTAAATAAATTGGCGTTTTGGAACGCAACAGGTTCGGGTAAAACCTTGATTATGCATGTCAACATCAAACAGTATCTGCATTATACCCGCAAATACAACCTTCATCATCAAAATAAGGTGTTGTTAATTACACCTAATGAAGGTTTGTCTAAGCAGCATTTAGAAGAATTTAGACTTTCAGACATACAAGCCAATATTTTCAATAAAGATGCTTCTAAAATGTTCTCTGGAAAGGAGGTGGAAATTTTAGAAATCACAAAACTGGCTGATGTAAGTGGAGAAAAAAGAGTAGCTGTTGATAGTTTTGAAACAGATAACCTCGTTTTAATCGATGAAGGACACGGAGGAATGGGAGGTGAAAAATGGAAGCCTTTTCGTGACCAATTGAGTGAAACTGGTTTTGCTTTTGAGTACTCAGCTACCTTTGGTCAAGCGATTAATGCCATTTCCAATAAAGGAGATAAAGCAGAATTTATGCAGGAGTATGCCAAGAGTATTCTATTTGATTATTCCTACAAATACTTCTATGAAGATGGCTATGGAAAGGATTATCGCATCCTCAATTTAAAAGAAGACGACAACGAGTATCGGAATGTATATTTAACCGCTAATCTTATTTCATTTTTTCAACAACAATTAATATTTAAAGAAAAAGGGAATCAACTTAGAGATTTCTTATTACATAAACCATTGTGGGTATTTGTAGGTGGAAAAGTAAATGCGGTTCGTAAGGAAAACGGAAAAGACGTTTCCGATGTTTTAGAAATCATCTATTTCTTGACTGAATTCTTAAAAAATCCACAGAAGTCTATTAATCATATTGAGTCCATTCTTCAAAATAAAGCTGGCTTAGTAGATAATAATGGCTTTTCAATTTTTGAAACTTCTTTCAGTTATTTAATAGATCAGAATATTAGTGCTGAAGATGTATTCAAAGGCATTAATGAATTGGTCTTTAACAATACTACATTAGGTGCTAATCTGTATTTAGACAACTTAAATGGAGCAGATGGAGAGTTAGGTTTAAGAGTGGGCGAAGCAGATTATTTTGGTGTTATTAATGTTGGTGATGAGAAAAAACTATACAATCTGGCTGTTGACAATGGCGTTCTAGGAGGCGAACGAGATTTTTCAAGCTCTTTATTTAAAAATATTAATGATGATGATTCACCTATTAACCTATTAATTGGTTCAAAGAAATTTACAGAAGGCTGGTCATCTTGGCGTGTTTCTTCAATGGGATTAATGAATGTGGGGAAAAGTGAGGGCTCACAGATTATCCAATTGTTTGGTAGAGGTGTACGATTAAAAGGTTATAATTTCTCGTTGAAACGTTCAACAGGTTTAGATGATTATCAAAAACCAGAAAATGTAAGAACACTTAAACCTTGGTTGAGACATTTAGAAACCTTGCAGATATTCGGTGTACAAGCCAATTATATGGAGCAGTTTAAAGCATTCTTGGAAGAGGAAGGATTACCAACCAATGATTCATCTTGGATAACTATTAAAATTCCTACCGAGAAAAAGAAAATAGTCAATGAAAGAAAGCTAAATCTTATTCAAGTAAAGGATAGTGAAGGCTTTAAGAGAAAGGAGTTGGTAAGCTTGCAGCTAAACCTTGATTTGTTTGAAGGAAGACTGGCTGAATTAGATATGTATCCGAAAATTGACATATTGCAAAAAAGTAAGTCTGGTGTCGAACTCCAAAAAGAGAGAGCTGTGTTACAAAATAACCATTTAGCTTTATTAGATTGGAATAAGTTGTATATGGATATGCAAAACTACAAGTCAGACAAATCCTATTCAAACCTTTCCATTGCAATAGATGATTTAAAAGAAATTCTTAACAATGTTTCTTGGTACAATTTATTAGTGCCATCTCATAAAATGGGCTTTAATAGTTTTGAAAATGTGTTTTTATGGCAAGAAATCGCAGAAACTTTGCTTAAAAAGTATTTTGACCAATTCTATTTATTCTATAAAAATCAATTCAACTCTGAACATATCGAAGCAGTTGTTTTAAATGAAACAAATGACAACTTCGTATTAGAGTATGATTTTCGTTTAAATAGTGCAGAAGATATAGAGCAGTATCAAAACAAAGTAGAAGAGCTAAAAGAGCAGGTTTTAAAGTCTTCATTTTCTGCAATACAAATAGCCTCTGAAGCTAGTGCTTTTGATAATGCCTTACATTTATATAAGCCATTAATTTATATTGGAAAAACTTATGAAAACCTTATAAAGGTAAGCCCAATAGCTTTGGATAAATCTGAGAAACAATTTTTAGACGATTTGTTTACCTATGTCACAAAAAATCCAGAAAACTTAAAAGATAAAGAAATCCATGTCCTCCGAAATCAAAGTAGAAAAGGTATTGGATTCTTTACTGATGGAAACAACTTTTATCCAGACTTTATTCTTTGGGTAGTTGAAAAAGATAAACAATATATAAAGTTTATTGACCCAAAAGGAATCAGAAACTCTAGAGGTATGAATGATCCTAAAATTCAATTTCATAAAGTCATAAAAGAAAAAATTCAACCACAAGTTGAAAGTCAAGGCATTGTTTTAGACTCTTATATTATATCCAATACATCCTATTTGGAAGTTAATTGGAAGGATAGCTTCGAAATAAAGGATTTTAACGCTGAAAACGTTTTCTTCCAAAAGGAAAATGCATCAACTTATATGGAGTCGATTTTGAATTAAAGGTTTTTTAAGCAGAATATATAAGAAAGTCGTATTTGATAACTATTTAAAATAGACTTCTACGATATTGTAATTTTAACAAAACTTTAATATATTTACAATCGCCTTTGATTTTTATTTAGTGAGCTTTTCTCTTGAAAATATTCTAACTAACTATTAAATAGGGATTCATTTAAAGTTTAAATTAAAAGTTAGTAAATTAATTATTATGGAAGCTTACAATAAATTAATAAATATCAAAATTGAGGAAGAAAAAAGCAGGCCTAAAATTTCAGATAAAATTCGATTTTGGGAAGAGCAAGACAAAATAAATCAAGCTTTACTACCTCGCATATTAAATATGCATGAGCTTATAAAATCATCAAGTTTATTGGCTCAAAAAAACTCATCCGATTATCTACATGTTAGTTCGTCCCTCAAGGATTTAAAATTTCAAACAGATTCTAAAACCTCCTTATTGAATCAAGAAATTGAAGAAATAAACAATCAAATTCAGAATTTAAAGTCTGAAAACGAAAACTTTATAAAATTACTTGATAAGAATATGGTTAATCTTATAGAAACAATTGATATCTATCAAGATAAATGGGAGCAAAGAAACAATACGATTGAAAAGGAATTAGAAGATGCAATTATAGAAAATAAAGAGTTGCATAATCAGTTAGAAATTAATTTAGAAGAGAAAAATGAATTAATAGCATCCAATCAATCTAATATTGAAGAATTAACCAATAAGTTAAATAAATTTATCGCAAACGGAAATAAAAAAATAAATGTTTTTAATATTATTGTTCTAATAATTTCAATTGGCGCATTACTTGTCGCGCTATTTTATTAGGAACATGGATGCACAAAGTTATATAAATCAACTTCAAGATATTCCAATGGGTAACTATTCGGATAAATCGTGTGATTACAATTCCACGGATTATTATATCGAATGTGAACGATTGAAGAAGGACGGTATTGCTATTGAAGTAGGAATAGCAACAGAAATAGCAGCTCTTTATGGATTTAATGAACTGAATGTAAATGATCAACTTTTTGAAAGTTATTCTGCACAATATCCTCGCTTAGCAGAAGCAAAAAGTCTTTATCAATCTGCAGTAGATAATTCCATTAAAGGACCTGAAAGTACAGAAGGTTTAATAAATGGATTAAAAGGAAAGTACTTTGAAATCAATCTGGAACAATCTTTAAGTGAAACTTATCCAGGTTGGGAATTTAAAATTTCTGAGAATGCCACCCAACCTATATGGGATTTACATGGAATAGGGCCCGAAGGTCAAGAAATTTTTGTTCAGGCAAAAATGGGAGGAGTGAATTACGTTTCCGATGTTAAAGCTAAAATGTTGGAAAGCTCGGATGTAATGTTTGCTACCAGTACAGAAATTCAGGAAAAGATTTTGGAAACTTCACCTGAGCTAGCTTCTCAATTTATTGATGTGGATACTTTAAACACAGAACTAACGGCTGAAGTAACCGAGAATTTAGATCAATTAATTTCAAATTCAGGAATTGATTTTCCTGATCAATGGAGTAGTATATTACTTTTTGTTGGAGAGATTGTGGCTGGCATGAAATTATTATATGAGTTAAGTAAAGTAAAAAGAGACTATAAACATATTGAAATTTCAGATAAAAGAAAAATTCAAGGCTTGACAGCGATTATGGCAATCTCTCGTTTTGGCATTACCTCCGTTTTGGCCTTAACCGGTGGCTCAGTAGGTACTGCTATTTTTCCTGGTTTGGGTTCTTTGTTGGGAGGATTGACAGGAGCTTTTGGTGGTATGTATTTTAATAAAAAAATGAAGCCTTATTTATTTGATTGGACCTTATGGTTATTGGATTTATCAAATGATGAGATGTTTTATTTTAAAAATAAAAAATATATTGATGAACTAGGAAACCGAATCCATGGAAGTAGATTATTATTAACCTAAAAGCATTCAATTAACACAGATTGAGCAGATAATCAAGGATTTAGATTTCGCAATTAAAAAATCCGTGTAAATCAGCTTCATCCGCGTCATCCGTGTTCCATACATAGAACGCTGATACCACAGATTTGCCGGATCAAGCAAGACCAACGTATAGAATTCTTCATCCACCTCATCTAAATTCTAATTTATAAATGCTATTTTTGAAGCCTACAAACCGTAATCCAAAAATTTTTGTTTATGTCCTATCAAGAGGAATTTGTCCTATTTTGGGAGCAAGTAAAAGAGAGTGTACACGAAGGACGCTTTGCGAAATTAACGATGGCCAAAACCATCGGTAAACCCAATTTGAAAAATATTTTTGTTCGGCCCATGCAGTCAGAACATGGTAGTAAAGTGTTGGTGAAATTACGGTATGCTTCAAAAGATACCGAAGATGTAGAAAAGGAAATGACATTAGACGAAGCATTTGCGTTTTTAAAATCGTATCTAAAAACCTCTTTTTCAACCGTGCTTTTATTTACGACGACCAAAGATGTCACCTTCAAAATCAACAAAAAAGGAGCGTGCAGTGTGATTGAAAACGAACCCACCTTTCATGACGTTATTTATGCGGAAACTGATTTGTAATATCTTTAGCAATCCTTGCATTGAACGTTATTCGGTGGGGAATGGTAAATTGTGAAAGGTAAGAAGTGACTTTGGATACGCAAAATACCGTAGATTGAGTGGGTGGTCACGGATTAGAGTTGCGCATTTAAAAAAAATCAAAAGTTAATTTACTTAATCGTTGTCATTTGTGTTACTTGGTGGTGAATGGTAAGCGATAAATTGTAAATGAGAAGAAGTGACTTTGGATCCGCAAAATACCAAAGATTGAGTGGGTGGTCGCGGATTTCATTTTTTCTACTTCATTTGTTCTTATTTCTTTACAGCTATAAATTTTTGTAAACCCGATTTGCTTACATTTGACTTCATTTTAGATACAAACCTTTCGTATGAATTTCACTCCCGTTCTTACCATCAAAATCATCGGTATATTGCTCGTTCTCCTTTCTCACCATGCCTATTCGCAGGATGAAAATGGGGAACTAGCCAATGACAGTATTTCTTATGTTACTATCTACGACTTACTAAAAAAGAAAGAAAATAGGGTGGATAAACCCCAAGCATTGACCAGCTTTATTATTTTACCCACGATAGGATATCAGCCTGCCAATGGTTTTACGGGAGGATTTATCAGTCAATATAGTTTCAGAGAGAACGAAGAAGACCGGATTTCTTTGGTTTCGGGAGGCGCTTCGTACAGTACAAAGAAGCAAATTTTGACCTACGCTAAAAACAATATGTATCTGAAAGAAGACACCTATTTTTTAAGCGGGGATTTACGGTATTATGTTTTTTCGCAATCCAATTATGGTTTGGGTTCAGATATTGTGCCCTACGGTGATGCCTTTGATACCTTCAGCTATGAAGACATTGAAGAACCGATGAAGTACAATTATTTTAAATTTCATCAAACGTTCAACTATAAATTTCTTCCCAATATGTATGCAGGTTTGGGAATTCATGTGGATAGTTACGATCAAATCCAGGATGAGTTTTTAAATCGAGAAGAACAGAAGCTGACCGAACATTATACCTATTCGCAAGCGCATGGATACAATGACAAACATTATACGGTTGCGGGTGGAAGTGTAAATTTAATTTACGACGGCAGAGATAATTTAATCAATACCAATTCCTGACTGTTTGTAAACCTAAGTTACCGTTACAATCCCAAAATGGGTTCGAATCAGCAACAGAGCTCCACGCTGACCGTAGATTCGCGGTATTTCATTCCGTTAAGCAAAGAGTACAAACAACACGTGTTGGGTTTTTGGATGTATGGTCAGTTTCTAACCCATGGAAATTTACCTTATTTGAATTTACCTGCCTTAGGTTGGGATCAAAACAGCCGAAGTGGAAAAGGATATATTCAAGGATTATTTAGAGGTGCGAATTTATTGTTTTTCGAAACAGAATATCGTTTTCCTATCACAAATAACCAACTCATCAGCGGAACTGTGTTTGTGAACGCGACTTCAGCAAGCGATGTGGCGGGCAATGTAAATCTTTTCCACACCATTCAACCTGCGGTAGGCGTTGGACTACGGGTATTACTCGATAAGAAAACATGGACCAACTTTGTGATGAACTTTGGTTTGGGTCGGGATTCCAAGACATTTTATTTCAATGATGGAGAAGGGTTTTGATGGGGTACTGTGTAGGCTGTATTAAGTAGTAAGTACAATGTATTAAGTATCCAGAATATAATTAAACAAAGGATAAAATAAAAAGCAAATTTCTAATTCACGTGTCCCCAGTCCCAAGTCCCCAGTCCCCAGTCCCCAATTCCCAATCTCAAACTTCCCCTTTAATAATCGCCAACGCTAATTTTTCAGAAGCCGTTAACGCATAGTCGTGTTTGGGTTCTCGAAAAGGATTTTTCAACGGAATTTTTTGTGCATCGGCATACCGAAAAACGGTGGGGTGGACGTAATAATCCCGACAAACCGTGGGTGTATTCCCCAATTCGTCTGAAACCATTTTAATGAGAATCGTGCTGAATTTCTTCCGCGGAAACTCGGCATTGTGTGCCATCGCTTGCGGATAAAAATCCACGGCCAAACGGGTGGCTGCCCAAGTCCGAAAATCCTTGCTCGAAAATTCATCGCCCATGATTTCGCTGATGAATTCATTCACATCGCTGCTGTCCACATTGTGAAAATGGCCATCTTCATCTTGATATCGAAAAATCTCATAACCTGGTAAATCCGCACATTTTTTTATGTTTTTAATTAGATTTTTATCGTCGATTAACACTTCCCGTTCTTGGTTACTTTTCCCTTTGTACTTAAAAATAATTTTTGATTTATCAATCGTCATATGCTTTCGGCGCAGCGTCGTTAGACCATAGGTATTATTTTCATTCGCATAATATGGGTTGCCAATTCGAATGCCATAATCGTCCAAAACCATGACAATCAAAGCCAATACTTTTTTCTTATTCCACGGCTTCAATTGAATATTCTCATGACAGACTTTGCGAATTTTGGGGAGTTTTTCTACGAACTGCTCAATCCGTTGAAACTTTTCCTGCTGTTTCATTTTCTCCCACTGCGAATGATAGATATATTGCTTTCTCCCTTTGGCATCCCGACCAATCGCTTGCACATGTCCATCATCGAATTCACATACCATCACATCGCTCCACATAGGCGGAATCACCAAATTCTTCAATCTTTTTAACGCTTTCGGATCGGTGATTTTCTCTCCATTTTCATTCAGAAATTGAAATCCTCTTCCTACTTTTTTTCGCTGAATGCACAGTGCGGAATCATCGATGTGTTTAAGTTTTACTTCTTTCATAGCAGTAGGAGAATTAGAAATTTGGTAGAGTAAAAATAACGAAATTTAATACGCATCGCTATCGTTTTTAGCAAAAAATAGCGTTTTCGCATAAAATTCACATTTTAATTCTCCCTAAATCATGCATGAACTCCTAAAAAATATTCATCAAAATACACCTCAAATCGGCAATTTTAAAGCCTCGAATTTCAATCCAAATTCACTTCCATTTTTAAGTGAAAAAACATCCTTTTTATCGACCGAATTTTCGACATCAAATGGATCCAAATTCGCCTCCAAACAACACTGAATTTTAACAAATTTTAGAACCAAAAACAGAAAAAATAGTTCTCCACAAAAAAGGTAAGTTTTTTGGCGAAAAACACCCTTTTTTTCATCCAAAATCCGTCTATTTTTTGATGAAAAACAAAGCCCAAAAAAACATGAATTTTTCACTCATTTTTTAGGCTCCTGTTAGGATACTTAATGGATACTTAATAGATACTTAATGGATAGTGTATGGATAGTGTATGAAAACAAAAACAAGTCAAACCCCTCTACAAGTCGTTAAAACGCGATTTCATTTTTTTATGACCCAAAAACAGTGAAAAACAAGAAAAAAAAACGACTTGAAAAAATCAAGAAATCCGGCTCTTTTTCTGCTCCATTTTAAGACCAAAAATCCCCCCAAAATATTTTCACCTAATTTCGCTCATTTTTACCCAAAGTCGATCCCATTTCGATAAAAAACCGTTCGCAACTCCCCTCAAATTTTAATATTTAAAATCAAGCCAAAAATCAACAAAATAAACCGTTATTTTTCATCGAATTTACCAGCTAAAAAACAGAATAATTTCACCCTCCAAAATCAACCATTTCTCCCTCAAATTTCTTGCCCCACAGCAACTCAAAATATACATAAAACACATTAAGCGAATAAAAGAGCCTAAAAACTCGCCAGTAAAAAAAATCAGTGTAAATCCGTGTTCCATCCACACACATTTAGATTACACACACAAAAAATCAGTGTAAATCCGCCAAATCCGCATCATCCGTGTTCGATTCACACCTCATTTAGTTTTGCCAAACAAAATATCAATTAAAGCCTGTCTTCTCCGCATCATCCACTTTGCATTCAAAAAAATACCAAAATTCCTGTAACCTTTTGCATCCTTTCAGACTCTATTATGCAAAGGGTGTAAAGTTTCAAAAATCCGTACCTAGTTTTAACAGTTAAAACAAGCAATCTTATTTCTGCGGCTTTGCACTCCCGTATTTTAAAACATGTACTTAGTATAAACCCGATTGTTAGATGTAATCGTCCAGCAATCAAAAAATTAAATCAAATGAAACGAACTATTTTTAATTCAATGAAAGTCGCCTTTTTTTCTGGAGCTTTATTAATGGCTGTAACAAGCTGTGATAAAAAAACAGAAACTGTAAACGAGGATTTAACCGTCCAAGAAGCCCATCAATCCGAAACGGTAGATGCAAAACCAGCAGGTCCAACAGATGCGCAAATCGCTTCTATAGCAGTGAACGCCAACTCAATAGATATTGATTATGCAAAAATCGCAAAATCAAAATCAACCAATCCGGAAGTTTTAAAATTTGCAGATACCATGGCAAAAGACCATCAAAATGTGATTGATATGGCCGTGGAATTGGCTAAGAAATTAAGCTTAACGCCCGATGATAACAACGATACCACCCGTTCTTTGCTCGATGGTGCCGCTACCGAAAAAGACAAATTAAATGCCCTATCCGGTGCTGAATTTGACAAGGAGTATGTGAACAATGAAGTCGCTTACCACGATGCGGTAATTCAAGCCGTTGAGAACACTTTGATTCCCAATGCACAAAATCAGGAATTAAAAGAATTGTTGCAAAGTGCAGTGCCCTTATTCAAAGAACATTTGGAACATGCAAAACATTTGCAAATGGAATTAAATAAATAAATAAACCCAATGGAGATTTCGTATAAATTAAGTCAGCGAATTTCAAATTCATGGAATGTTATTTTTAAGGTTTTAATGGGAGTTTCCGATTCTTAGAATTTATTCACACTATATCCATAAGGAATTGAACGAGCTATAAAAGTACGTTTGAACCCTATAGAGTTTTAGAAAGTTAGAGAAAAATTAAACGGTCCATTGAACCAATGAACCGTTTTAAATGTAATTAAGTGTATAATTCGTTATCTCCATCCACCGCCAACTGCTTTGTACAGTTGAACCAGTGCATTTAGTTTGGCTAATTCGGAATTGGTAACATTCAGTTGGGCGTTCAACGCATTTTGTTGGGCCGTTAAAACTTCCAAATAATTGGCCATTCCATAATTCAATAATTCTTCAGAATAGGTTGTTGCTGCTTTATATGCTTCGTATTCCTGTTGTTTCAATACCGCTTTCTCTTCATTGGTTTGATACGTATACAACGCATCCGAAACTTCTTTGGATGCATTTAAAATCGAACGTTTGTAATTCAATAAAGCAGCTTCTTGTTGGGCTTTGCTAACTTCATACTGGGTTTTAATTTGACGACCGTTTAAAATCGGTTGGGTCAATGAAGCCATCAGACTTGCGAAAAGAGAATTTGCACTAAATAAATTCGTAAAATCCATGCTTTGAATTCCTCCACCCGCCGTAAGGCGTAGGGAAGGGTAGAAGCTACTTCTCGCCACATTGGTCAATTCAAAGGCATTGATTAAACCGTATTCTGCCGCCATCACATCCGGACGGTTGCTCAAAAGTTGAATCGGAACACCTACGGCCATTTGGGTATTGATTTCTTGTTGATCCAAGGTTGTTCGTTCGATTTCATGTGGGTTTTCAGCCAATAAAATTGAGAATGAATTCTCCAACAATTTGATGTTGTTTTTCAAATCCACCAACAAAGCTTTGGAATTGATCAATTGTGCTTCCGTTTGTTTTACAGCAACTTCGGTTACATTTCCAGCGTCTTTCAAAGCAAGAATAGTTTCCAAACCTTGTTCTCGCGTGGCAATGGTTTCTTCCGTAATTTTCTTTTGCTCATCCAATGCAAGCAATTGATAATAGGTCGATGCAACTGCTGCAACCAAACTTGATTTTACCGCTTGATGGGCAGAAATGGATTGCATATATGCAGCCGAAGAAGCTCTGTATCCACTTCGAATCTTTCCCCAAATATCCGCTTCCCACGATAGATTTGCAGACAATTCATACTGATTCAAATCCTGTCGACTGTCAAACCCAATTCCTTGGGAAGCGTTCAACGAAGGATTCATATACGAATAGGATGCATTTCCATTAATCATCGGGAAATACGCTGATTTACCTTGTTTCACATAGGCTTCCGCGGTAAGTACATTCTGCATTGCGATTCGGATATCCAAATTGTTGGTCAATGCCGTTTCAATGTATTGTGCCAATTTAGGATCTGTAAAAACTTCCCTCCACGATAAGTTGGCCATGCTCAAACTATCCTGTGGAATTTTGTCGGTACGGAAGAATTGTTCATTCACAACTTCTTGTTCCGGACGGCTGTAATCTTTCGCAACGAAACACGATTGCAAAGCGAATAAACCGATAAGTAGGATTATATATTTACTATTTTTCATCTGTTTTATATTCTATCAATTCTACACTTTCTTTTTTATCAAACTTCATTGGACTTACTTTCTCCTGCAACCATTGGAATACAACATACAATACAGGAATATTAAATACACCAGTCAATGTTCCCACCAACAATCCAAATGCAGCACCCGTTGCAATTGAACGGTTACCCACATAACCGACACCACTGGCAAATACCAAAGGCATCAAACCAAAAATGAACGCAAAGGAAGTCATCAAAATCGGACGAAGACGTGCTTTTGCTCCATTTAAAGCTGAACTCGCAATGGACTCACCGTGTTTTCTTCGCTGTACCGCAAACTCCACAATCAAAATCGCGTTTTTGGCGAGAAGTCCCACCAACATAATCAGTGCAATTTGGAAATATATATTGTTTTCCAAACCTGCAATTTTCTGTGCCAAAAAGGCTCCTAAAATACCACCTGGCAAGGATAGAATTACAGCCAATGGAAGTAAGTAACTTTCATACTGAGCAGCAAGTAGGAAGTAAACAAAAATCAAACAAAGTATAAATATAATCACGGTTTGATTTCCCGATTTGATTTCTTCTCGGGATAAACCAGAGAATTCAATCCCATAACTATTGGATAGGGAAGTGGCAGTAACTTCTTGAACAGCATTGATCGCATCTCCCGTACTGTAACCTGGATTACTTGCACCTGAAATACCGGCATCCGTAAATAAGTTAAATCGGGTAATGTTCTGAGGACCGTAAATTCGTTTCAAAGACATGAACTGAGTAATCGGAGCCATTTCGCCAGAAGAAGTTCGAACGAATATTTTCTGAAGGTCTTTTTCACCCGTTCGATCTTCAGGTAAAGCTTGAATCATTACACGGAATTGCTTTCCATAACGAGTGAAATCCGCCGCATAAATTCCTCCAATGTATCCTTGCAATGAATTGAAAATATCACTTACAGAAACACCGGATTGTTTGGCTCTTGGAATGTTTAATTCGATTTCATATTGTGCATAATTGGTATTGAACGAAGATTGTGCATACTGAATCTCGGGACGTTTCATTAATTCACCAATATATCCTTGAACCACTTCATTGAATTCAGTTAAATCTCCACCCGATTTATCCAATAATTTCAAATCAAAACCGGATGAAATTCCAAATCCAGGAACACTGGGTGGTGAGAAGAAAATCACATTGGCTTCGGGCATCTGTGATGCCAACCCAAACAATTGACCTACCACCGCATCAGTGGACATATGGTCTTCTTTTCGGTGTTCAAAATCATCCAAACCAATCATCGCCATACCAAAGTTAGAACCCTGACCGGAAATAAAACTGAATCCAGAGACCATGGTTACGTTTTTAACCCCTGGAATTTGAGAAGCTTTCTGATAGAATTCATCTTGAACCGCAGCTACACGGTCAGAAGTGGCTCCTGGAGGTAATTCAAAGTTCCCCATGATAAATCCACGGTCTTCGTTGGGAACCAATCCACTTGGCATTGTCTTATTCGCAAAGAAAATTCCAACACCACACAAAGCTAAAATTAAAAATGTAATCCATTTGTGTCTCAAAAGGAATCCGAAACTCTGCGCATATTTTCGAGTTACTGCAGTAAATCCTTTGTTAAATCCAGCGAAAAAACGTTGGAAAATATTCTTTTTCTTCTTTTCATGTCCTTCTTCAGGCTGTTTTAAAAACAAAGCACACAGAGCAGGACTCAGTGTCAATGCGTTTACGGCCGAAATAAAGATGGCTACAATCAGCGTAACTCCAAACTGTTTATAGAAAACCCCCGTGGGACCTTCAATAAAAGTTACGGGTATAAATACAGCACCCATTACCAATGTAATCGATATAATCGCACCTGCAATTTCTTGCATGGCACTAATCGATGCTTCTTTCCCATTCATATTCGTCGTTTCCATTTTGGCGTGGACCGCCTCGACGACCACAATGGCATCATCCACCACAATTCCAATCGCTAATACCAACGCGAATAAGGTTAATAAATTCAATGAGAATCCAAAGAGATTCAAGAAAAAGAAGGTTCCAATAATCGAAACAGGAACCGCAATCATCGGTACCAATGTGGAACGAACATCCTGAAGAAATATAAATACAACCAGGAATACCAGTAAGAATGCTTCAATCAAAGTAATAACCACTTTTGAAATCGACGCGTCCAAGAACTCGTTGGTATCAAACATTACGGTATAATTCAAACCATCGGGAAAGTCATGGGACAATTCATCCAATTTATTTCGTAGATCGGATACAATTTCCTGGGCATTGGAACCCGGTGTTTGATAAACCGCCATAGCAACCGCTTGTTGTCCATTCATTTTGGAAACACCTACATAACTTTGCGCACCCATTTCTATGGTGGCAACATCTTTTAAATAAAGCATCTGCCCTTGATCCATCGATTTGATGACAATATTTTCATATTGTTCTTGGTCTCGGTATTTTCCACTGTATCGAATTACATATTGAAAAGTTTCTCCACTGTTTTCACCAAATTGACCGGCTGCAGCTTCCAAACTCTGCTCGTTTATCGCCGCAGAAATATCCCGGGGAACCAAACCGTAGTTTGCCATTTTTATCGGATCCAACCAAATACGCATCGAATAATTTCGGGAACCAAAAACATTGGCATCTCCCACACCGCTCACACGTTTTAATTCGGGAACGACGTTAATATTCATATAGTTTTGAATGTAGGTTCGATCAATTTCATCTTTGGTTGAGAAAAAGGAAACGAACATCAAAGCACTGGTTTGCTGCTTTTGCGTAACCACTCCAGTCCGCGTAACTTCGGTCGGAAGGAGGGAAGTGGCTCGAGCCACCCGGTTTTGAACGTTTACCGCAGCAATATCGGGATCCACTCCTTGTTTAAATACAACTTGAATGGAAGCCGTTCCACTGTTGGTAGCCGTTGAACTGATGTAGTCCATGTTTTCCACACCGTTTACTTGTTCTTCGATGGGAATAATCACACTTTCCAAAACAGTCTGTGCGTTTGCTCCCGGATAATTTGCATTAATTTGAACGGTTGCGGGCGCAATTTCAGGATATTGAGTAACCGGTAAGGTGGTGACTCCTAAAATACCTAAAATGACTATGATGATTGAAATTACCGTTGATAGAACGGGTCTTTCTATGAATGTTTTTAACATAGTTTCTGAAGTTTTATTTAATGGCTTTTACAGAATTGATAATGGAATCCATATTGACCTTTTGAGGCTGTATGGCAGCTTCATTACGTAATTTCCCAATTCCTTTCACTGCGACAATATCTCCTTTTTTCAATCCCGATTCTACAATTATTGTATTGTTCATTCGGTCTTTGATGGTGATCGGTGTTGTACGGACTGTATCATTTTTCACGGTATAGACATATACAATTCCTTGTTGTTCAAAGGTTGCATTCTCAGGAACAACCAAAACTTCACCATACGATTTTGGTAAATGAATGAAACCACTGTTACCATTGCTCAATAAACCATTTGAATTTGTAAACATTGCACGGAATTTAATACTTCCTGTCTGAGGATCAATTTGACCGGTTACGGTTTGGATTTTCCCTTTTTCAGGATAGGTTTCACCGTTGGCCAAAATCAAATCCACTTCCGGAAGATGGCTTAATTTTTCTTTGACGGTTTTTCCTTCCGCATCTCCTAAGAAATCAAGGTATTCTCCTTCATTCATAGAAAAATACGCATAAACTTCGTTGGTTTGAGAAACAGTAGTCAAAGGCATGGGATCACTGGGACCGACTAAACTTCCTTCTCGGAAATTGATAGAACCCACTGTTCCTGTAATTGGACTTCGAACAACGGCAAAATCGATGTTAGCTTGAACTCCGCCAAAATTAGCTTGGGCTTGGGCTTGGGCAGCTCTTGCTTGCTCCAATTGTCCTTTCGCTCCGGCTAAATTGGCTTTGGCTGTTTCCAATTGTACACTACTGATGATGTTTTTTTCAACCAAAGGAATCAGTTTATTAACTTCAACCTGTGCTGAATTTACACTTGCTTGTGCAGCAGCTACGTTTGCTTTGGCTGCATTGATTCCAGAACGAGCTGCATTGGCATTCTGAGAAAGCACGTCGGTTTCCAAACGAAAAAGAGGTTGACCTCGAGATACGAGTTGACCCTCATCGACATATACTTCTTTTATATACCCCGAAATTTTTGCACGTACGGCATTGTTCACTTTTCCTTCGATATTCACAGGAAACGACTGATGTCCCGTCATATCTTTTGTGGTAACCTCAACAACCGGAATGGTTGGAGCAGGCATTTGTTGTTGCTGCTTGGGGTCGTCACAAGAGCTCAAGGCCAGAAGTCCTGCTAAAGCGATGGTGATGTTTGTTTTCATAAAATTCATCGTATGTAATGTTGTTTAATTTTTTAATTGTTCGATAGTTTCTGATAAATGTTCAATAGCTCTTTCGAGATGATTGATGTAAATGTTGGATTTAACCAAGGTTGAATTTTCTTCATCCTCAATTTCACCTTTTAAATAGGTATAATATTTTTCAGATAATTTCTTTTCTTCGCGTAGATTGTCATTGATTTGTTTTAAACGCATTAAAATACTTTCTGGAGAAACTCTGTAAAATCTTTTTCGACTGTCGATTTTTGTAAAGTATTCCACGTGTTTTAATTGACCTAAATAGGTCAAACTATTTGAAACTGAGCTTTTACTCGCATTGAATAATTCAACAATTTCATCAAAGGTAATTCCTTTGCGTTTACAATCCATCAACAAGAAAGAATAAATCTTACTGGTTAAAGGAGGAAAATGATAAATGTCTTCAAAGTAATTTGAAAACCCTTCAATCAATTCTTTTTTGCGTTCGTCCATAGAAAAAGCTGAAATTTTTCCTGCAAAGATAGTCTTTGTTCGGTAAACACAAAACCAAATGAAGTAAAATGTTTGAATTTTGATTCCTTATCCTAAATCAATTCTTTTTTCTATCAGAGTGTCTATTTGTGTAAGCATTGAAATATAACGCATAACCGTAGAAAATGGCTTCTAGATAAAAGTCATTCGGAGGTCAATTTAATAGTTGAAAAGATGTTCGTAAGTCTATCGAATTAGCAGTTAATTTTGGCGGAGTCATCGTCGATTCCAATGGAAATACACGAGCAGGATTTGCGTTTTCAACTGAAATAAACCGAAAAGATTTTGGGTTAAATGGGAGGGAAGCAACTGAAAATGCGGGACTTGTAGTGTCGGATAATGTAAAATCATTCGTAAATTTAGAGTTCATTAAACAATAAGCAGGGTAACTAAATACACACAAAGTTGGGTTGCTTCCGTAATTTATTTTCAGAAGCAACTTTCTTTATGCAATAAGAATGGAGAATACGAGTTATTTTTAATAAATGTTTAACAACTCAAGGTTTGAAATCGAATTTAACAATAAAGATTTTTTATACCTTAGCCCCAAATTAAAAATGAATGTCAAAGCAAAACGAAAAGTTTAATCAAGGACGACTTCGATCATCGAATATTACGGTCGTAATCAGTATTTCTTTGGTTCTTTTTCTTTTAGGACTATTTGGCTTGATAATCATCAACGCCCAAAGCTATGCGGATTACATCAAGGAACAGCTGAAAATTGAAGCCTTTTTTAACGATGAGTACGATCCCAAATTACAAGACCAAGAACTAGCGCGTCAAAAAGAATTCATCGACTCACTTAAAATCAAACATTCATTTGTAAAAAACACTCAATATATTTCAAAAGAAAAAGCATCTGAAATCGCTAAAAAGGAATTAGGGATTGACGATAATGAGATTTTTGAGGCCAATATTTTCCCCGCATCTGTAATGATTACGTTAGAACCGGACTATGTAAATCCCGTTCAAGTGGATAGTATCAAAAATATTATCACCGCAAATCCCTTAGTGAGTGAAGTGGTCAATGACGACGAATTGATGACGACAGTTTACAACAACATCGACCGAATTCGTTTTTGGTTGATGATTCTTGCGGGAATATTTTTGGTGATTGTAATGATTTTAATTAATAACTCCATACGTCTACGAATTTACGCCAAGCGTTTCAGTATCAAAACCATGCAATTGGTAGGAGCGAGGAGGAGATTCATTATTCAACCATTCTTGTTTCAAAGTGCGGTGCTTGGATTTTTGGGTGCTGTTCTCGCCATTCTTGCTTTGGGCGGACTTTGGTATTATTTCGCAGGAATTGTTTCCATTCCGTGGTGGACCGATGAGTTCTATTGGTTAATTGGACTTTTGATATTGACTGGAGTTTTCATAGCACTAATCAGTACAGGAATTGCAACGTGGAGATATTTGAGATTGAGATCAGATCAACTCTATTAATTTTAAACAAACAAAAATGAGTAAATGGACGGAAGTCGATTCTAAATCTAACTTTCTTTTTGGAAAGAAAAATTACCTATTTATGGGAATTGGATTGGCTGTAATTTTATTGGGATTCTTTTTAATGATGGGACCCGACGCAAACACGCGCCCTGATGGGGTTTACGACCGTGATTATTGGAACGATGGGATTTTCTCTTGGCGAAGAATTCGATTGGCTCCCTTTTTAGTCTTGGCGGGTTTCGTAATTGAAATTTACGCTATCTTCCTCAATCCCAACAAAGTTAAAGAAGTAGAATGAATACATTGGAAGCGATAATCATCGCCATCATTGAAGGTCTTACCGAATATTTACCCATTTCATCCACCGCCCATATGGGCTTTATTGCTGCCCTAATGGGAATGCCCGAAGGGGAATTCTTGAAAATGTTTCAAGTTTCCATCCAATTTGGAGCTATTTTATCCGTCGTGGTTTTGTATTGGAAGAAATATTTCGACTTTTCGAATTTTAATTTTTACCTGAAATTAATCATTGCTGTACTTCCCGCCTTGGTTCTAGGCTATATTTTCGATGATGCTATCGAAGCTGTTTTAGGAAATCAAATCGCTATTTCCAGTGTTTTGATTTTAGGTGGAGTAGTCCTGATATTTGTTGACAAATGGTTTAAAAACCCAACGGTTTTGGACGAAAAAGATATATCCAACAAAAAAGCTTTGACGATTGGCTTTTGGCAATGTTTAGCCATGATGCCCGGAACGAGCCGTTCTGCAGCTTCAATCATTGGAGGAATGTCCCAAGGATTGAGCCGAAAAGCATCTGCTGAATTCTCGTTTTTCTTGGCTGTACCTACAATGGCAGCCGTAACCGTTTATTCCATATTTGTAAAAACATGGGGAAAAGGTACCGTGAACGAAATGAAAGGCTATGAAATGATTGTGCAAGACCAACATCACATTGCATTATTTATCATTGGAAACGTCGTGGCATTCGTTGTAGCCATGATTGCTATTAAATTCTTTATTGCAGTTCTAACCAAATTTGGCTTCAAAGCGTGGGGATGGTATCGAATTGTGATTGGAATTGTTTTGCTAATTTATTTCTGGAACAATCCGAAAAATGAAATTCAAGACAGCAATATCACTCAAGTAACTACCGTACAATCCTTTACAAATGATTAGTGTAGAGAAAATTCAGGAAGGGAAGGTGTTTTTAATCGATAAACCCTTGGATTGGACGTCGTTTGATGTAGTTAATAAAATCCGTTGGAACATTCGAAAAGCCTATAAACTCAAAAAAATTAAAGTAGGTCATGCAGGAACTTTGGATCCAAGAGCCACAGGTTTATTAATCCTTTGTACAGGAAAATTCACCAAACGAATCGATGAAATTCAAGCGGAATCAAAGGTGTATACAGGAACCTTTAAATTGGGCGTGACTACACCAACGTACGATACGGAATCTGCTGAAGATAAGACTTTTCCGACCGATCACTTAACGGAAGAATTAATCCATCAAACCACTCAACAATTCCAAGGAGAAATCGATCAATTTCCACCTGCACATTCAGCCGTAAAAGTCGATGGAAAGCGCTTGTATGAATTGGCAAGAGCAGGCAAGGAGGTAGAGTTAAAAACACGCAAAGTGCATATTTATGATTTTAAAATTACAAAGATTGATTTGCCTTTTGTGGAATTTGAAGTACACTGCGGAAAAGGAACCTATATCCGTTCATTGGCTCATGATTTTGGGAAAGCTTTAAATTCAGGTGGATATTTAACCGAATTAAGAAGAACCAAGATTGGAGAATATTCGGTTGAGGGTGCTGATAATTCACCTTTGGAATTGGAGTTTTTTGAAACGAATGACACAATTTAATTATTTTCTTCTTGAATTTTCACAAATAAATTTCCCAAAAGAATCAGTGGATAAGTTTGACTAAGAATTTTACCTAATAGAATTTGCAGACTAAATTAATTGATTTTTAAAAATTAAGAAACAAAGAGGAGTTAAGGGATAGATAGGTTTACATAGTTATCTTTTGAGATTCTATTTAACATAATATAAATTATAGGGCAATTCTGAAATTACTGTTTAAAACGTATTTACTTTATTTTTAGATTATTGCGTGAATCAATAATACCTAATCTCTCGAATCACAATATACTTCGGAACATCATTAGACACCACGATTTGTTGAATCCAATTTCCTTTCTTGTCAAATTCGTAGGAATAAACTTCCTGTGCGCTCAAATTTCCGTCTGCATAATAATAATTCTCTTCCACCAAAGAATTCTGTTCATCGTATTTTGAAAGCCATTTCGCAATTAGTCTTCCTTCGGGATTGTACATGTATTCTTCCACTTTATTTCCATGCATATCGTATTTATACGTTGTCTTGATACTTGGATTTTCCTGAGAATTTAAATATTGAAGATCTTCAATTCGATTTCCGTTTTCGTCATAGAGATATAAATTTCGCACCAAAGTTTCTCCATCGAGATTAAACCGAATTTTTTCTACTAGTTTTCCATTGTCATTGTAATTCGCAACTTGTTTAAATTTTAATTCACCGGAAGGCTGAAAAATAGATTCTGCCACACTGTTTTTATTGAGGGTTTTCAACGTGCTTATCGAACGCAAACTTCCATCGGTATTGTAAATAAGCTCTTCTGTCAACTCTCCTTTTCGATTAAAACCACGGTAAGAATCCTTTTTCCACGAAGGTTTTGCTCTTTTTCCAGGCACAATTTTTCCGTCTTTTTGGATCGCTTCATACGACGTTTCTTTGATGGATTTCACGTTTCCTTTCAACTTAATTTCATCCAAATGAATGGATTTTGTATCACTACATGAACTTGTTGAAGTAAAAATAAATACGGAAAAAACGACTAAAAAGATCGATTGAATATACGGACTGAATTTTTTCATAGGAACTGTTAATTTACCACTTTTTCTTTAGTATTTCAAAATAACGAATAATTCTGCGGGATTATTTATTGTTTTCACTTCTGTTTCTTCCATTTCTCCAAAACCATAGGAACAAAACACAAAATCCAATCCATTTTCCGTGGCAGATGTGTAATCCAAATGCGTATCACCTATGTAAACGGTCTCATCTGGATGCATCGAATTTCTTTTCATTACCGATTGAATATTTTCCATTTTTGAATTTCCCGTTCTTCCGTGGGATTCAAAATCTTTGAACAATTTCTCAAAACCAAAATACGCCAAAAAAGATTCGATATAGCCATCTTGGCAATTGCTGACAATGTATAAATCGTATTTTAATGCCAATTCACGCAAGGTTTCTTCTATATTTTCATACAAAACTCCTCCATGTTTTCGGAGGGATTTATTTTCGGTTTCTGCAATTTCAATTAAAATCTGATCAATGGTTTTTGGAGAGATTTCAGGAAATAATTCTTTCAAAATATCTTTGGGCAAATGGCCCATATATGCTGTTAAATCATCCAGCTCCAAAGGCTTTTCAATCAACTCAAATCGCGCTAAAACCTCGTTCCAATTCGCAATAAGGGATCGTCTGGAATCCCATAATGTTCCATCCAAATCAAAGATTATATTTTTACATTCCAATTTCTATTCAATTACTAATTATTTATTTATTTATGGTGTTTACTTAAACTTATTTGTAAAGTAAGTACTTCGCTCTTGTTTTCTTGAATTCCACCAAATCTTCTTGCCATGTCTCTTTGATTTTTTCTTCGCTCCAACCCTGATCGATTTGCTTTCGCAACTGATCAGTTCCTGCTAATTTATCGATCCAAAATTCGCCTGAATTTTTAATCCAAAACGGATCTTTTCCGGCGTAATTTTGGCGACTTTTAATTAACCATTCCAACTTAATTTCGGATAAAAAAGGTTCTGAACTTAAATCTTCTCCGTAACAAATTTGACCGTTGAATCTGGGATTACTCGCTCCTGCATTTGGTCGAGGTGTAAATTGATACGGCATATTCTTCAAATAGGGAGAACCATAGATTTGAAAAGGTTTATCGGTCCCTCTCCCCTCGCTCCCATTGTAGGCTTCAAAAAAGCAGGTACTTGGATAAAGATTGATCGATTGATCATTGGGAAGATTAGGTGAAGGTAAAATCGGCAAAGAATAACGACTTTGATGGGTGTAATTTTGAAGGGGAATTACTTTCAAATCACATTTTACGTTGTTTGCTAACCAGCCTTCGCCGTTGATCATTTGTGCATATTCACCTATGGTCATTCCATACACAACAGGCACAGGATGCATTCCCACAAAGGTTTTGAACTTGGGTTTTAAAACGGGACCGTCGATATAATGTCCGTTTGGATTCGGTCGATCGAATACAACCACTTGTTTTCCATTTTCCGCCGCGGCTTCCATAATATAATGTAAAGTAGAAATATAGGTGTAAAATCGAGCACCCACATCTTGAATATCAAATACAATTACATCCAAATCCGAAAGTTGATCTTGGGTAGGCTTTTTATTTTTTCCATAAAGGGATACAATAGGCAATCCTGTTTTTACATCTTTCCCTGATTTTACCGTTGCTCCCGCATCTGCGTCCCCACGAAAACCATGTTCAGGTGAAAATATTTTTTTTACATCTACCTTATTTTCGAGTAAAAAATCTACAACACTTAAAGTGGAAGTTATTTTTTGCGCACAATCCGAAGTGACAGGATTCTTTGCACATGGAACTTTAAGAATTCTTTCTTTTTCCACAATTCCTGTTTGATTGGTCACCACACCTATTCTTTTTCCTTTTAAGATGGGTAAATATTTTTCCGATTGTTGTGCTCCTGTAACAATGAAATCCTGATTTTCGATTTGTGCTATCGAAGAATTGGACAGAAATAAAGCAATTAATGTATATTTGAAAAGTTTTTGAAACATAAATTAAATTTTTAAAATTTGAATTTCACCTGGTGGTTTGCAAAAAGAATTGCGATTGGTAAAAGTAGTAAAAATAACCTTTCGACAACGATTATTCGTATTGGACAGATTGCTGTAGCCATAGGAATTATGGTTGCATTAATCACACTTTCCACCGGAATTGGTGCTCGAAAAGGAATCAAACAAAAGCTTGCCGACTTCAACGGACACATCACGATTAAGCCGTACAACAGTAATCTTTCTTTCAATTCAGATTCGGTTTCATTGAATCAAAGTTTTTATCCCGAATTTAAAGAAATTCCAGAAATAACGCATGTTCAAGCGATTGCAACACTAAGTGGAATCATACGGACAGAAGATAATTTTAGTGGAATTGTTTTAAAAGGTGTTGGAACTGATTTTGACGTGAAACGTTTTGAGCCGTATTTAATCAAAGGTGAATTCCCGCATATCCAAAAAGATAGTTTATCGAGCGAAGTTTTATTATCCAAGAAAATTGCGAGTGAATTGCATTTGGATGTCGATAGTAGTTTTGTGTCCTATTTTATTCAAGATGCTCGAAAACCGATTTATCGACGTTTTACGGTTTCCGGGATTTATACGACAGATATCAAGGATTTCGATGATATTTTTGTGATTGGAGACATCAAACAAGTGCAGCGACTGAACAAGTGGGACAGCAATACGGTGGGTGGTTTTGAGTTGTTTACAAAAGATATTGAAAAATTAGACCAAGCCACAGACAAGGTAAATGAAGCGATTGATTTTAAACTTTATGCACAATCAGCAACCCGTTCTTTCAGTCAAATCAACGATTGGATTGAGATTTTCGATACCAATATATTTGTGGTTTTATTCATTATGATGATTGTAGTAGTCATCAATATGATTATGGTTTTACTAATTTTAATTTTAGAACGAACCCATTCCATCGGTATTTTAAAAACTTTGGGTGCCACCAATTGGCGCATTCGGACCATTTTTGTGTATTATGCCGTGTTTATAATGATACCTGGTTTGGTAGTTGGAAATGTTTTGGGAATTGGTTTACTATTGATTCAAAAACACTTTAAATGGGTGACTTTACCCGCAGAAAACTACTATTTATCGGTGGCTCCCGTTTATTTAGATGTCAGCCAAATTGCAATTTTAAACATCTCAGCCATAGTCATTTCAGCCATAGTATTAATTCTTCCCTCCTATCTTATTTCACGAATTACGCCCAATCAAGCGATGAAAATAAATTAAATTAGAATCTCAGAAAATTGGAATAAAAATTCAATAATAAAGTTGTACATTTGTATCTAAGATAGATTAAATATCTATTTTTCATTAGGTTTAAGTTGGTTAGGGGGATGCCCTTGCTCTTTTGAGTAAGGGTTTCTTCATTTACATTTAAAAGTATATTTTTATTTTGTGTAACACTTTCTCTTTATTGTCTACTCATAAAGTCAAGATTAATTAGGATTTTGAAATCAAAGGAAACTGAATTTACCCATTTAATTGAATCAAATCAAGGCATCGTGCACAAAGTTTGTCGTATTTATACAGACACCCCCGAGGCGCACGAAGATTTATTTCAAGAAATTGTGCTTCAATTATGGCGATCCTTTGATTCGTTCAAAGGAGATTCAAAATTCAGTACGTGGATGTATCGCGTAGGTTTAAATACCGCCATCACATTAATCCGAAAAAAAAACAGAACCATTCCCACCACTTCCATCGACAGTCAACCTTATTTTGACGTGAAAGCAAATGAGGTGGACGAAGAACAGGAAGAGAAATTGAGGCTACTTTATGCGGCCATCAAAAAATTGAACGATGTAGAAAGAGCACTTGTTTTACTGTATTTAGAAGATTTACCTTACAAGGAAATCGCATCTACACTCGGTATTTCGCAAGTGAACGCAAGAGTGAAAATGAGTAGAGCCAAAGACAAATTAAAAGAACTGATGAAAATAGAATCATGAGTGAGAAAGAACTAAATACAGAGGATGAATTGAATGATTTGAAATCACTTTGGAAAAATCAACCAGATGAGAAGTCCTATGATTCCACCGAGATTTTTAAAATGATTCATCGAAAATCGATAAACTCCGTTCAATGGTTGTTTATAATCACTTTTATTGAGTTTTTAATTGGATTAGTCATGTCGTTGTGGACGATTTTTGGCAATAATTTTTATTCACAAGATCGGATTCAAACGGTAGGACCCGAGGTTTATGAAAAGCTGGTATCTTTGTCTCAATTTGGATTAATTGGATCGTTGGTTATTTTTGGCATTACATTTTATTTTTACCGTAAAATCTCGTCTGCCATGGCGGTTCATGATTTAATGAAAAACATCATTAAATTTAGAATGTCCGTTTTTGCATTTATATTCATTTGGATTTTGGGAATGCTGATTCTCTTTGTTCCGCTGATGATTGAAATGGGTATAAACACCTACATAAATAACAATTTATACCAAGGAAAAACATTGGAAGAAGTTCAAAATATAGCGAAAAGTGTAGGCTATATTTTTGCGGGTATTACAGTTTTCTCCTTCTTGTTATTTAGTGCGATTTACTACGGAATTATCTACGGAATTTTCCTTCGTCGATTGGGTAGGAATTTGAAGGAGTTGAAGAAAATTGAAAATTAATTGTATTTTTGACCCATGGTGAAACCTACAAAAAGTAGAATTCAGATTTTTGCCTCTTTGCTTTTCTTGCTATTGATGCTGGCAAAGCCTATGCATCAATTGAGCCATTTAATTCACCAAGACAACCACCACAACGAAATTGAATTAGGCGATTTAAATAAGAATCATGAGGATTCCTGTACACTTTGCGTTTTCAACTTCTCTCCTACTTTGGAGAATTCGCTTCCGCTTTTTGTCATCGAATTGCAAGTGGAATTGATATCCAAAGAAATCAATTCAGAACCTCAATTCCTCCCTCCGAATTTTTCAATTACCTACAAACAATTAAGAGCGCCGCCTACGATTGGATAATGATTTTATTCTGACGAATTGATTTCAAACTTGATTTCTCTAAATCAATCGATCTTCTTCAGAATGAATTCTTTCTTTTTTTTCGGATTCTTACATCCGTATTCTCAATCACTTTTAAGTGAGTTTTATCCAATTTTTTAAATGTAGAAATTATGCGAAAGCATGTACTAATTATACTTATAAACCTATTGAGCTTCAGTCTCTATGCACAAAATATTTTCAAAGGTATCGTAGTTGATGAATTTGGCGAAGGTATTGAAAATGTAAAAATCACATCCAACAACACAACTGTTTATTCAAATTCTAAAGGCGAATTCAGTTTCGAAATGCTTTCGAAAAAAGAAGTCCAACTTCTGTTTGAACATTTATTTTTCGAAGAATTAGAAGCCAAAATAACAAAACCTGAAAACAAAATCTATGAATTTCAAATGAATACTTCTGTTTTCGCTTTGGAAGAATCAGTTATTCAGCACTTTCACGAAACAAAAATAAACAATAGCGAAACTATAAATCAAGATTTTATACAAAAAGAAGCCTCTGGTAGTTTGGCAAAAGCATTGGAGAAACTTCCGGGTGTGCAATCCATGGATATCGGTTCGTCGACTTCAAAACCTGTGATACGCGGTTTGGGATCCAATCGAATTGCCATTACAGAAAATGGAATCAAACAAGAAAGTCAACAATGGGGCGACGACCACGGTTTGGAAATCAGTCCTTGGAATGCGGAACAAGTTGAAATCCTAAAAGGCTCTGCCGCTTTGGAATACGGTAGCGATGCGGTAGGCGGAGTTATTGCAATTAGAAACGATCAAAAACCAAGTGCTTATTCCACAAAGGGAGAAGTTAATTTATTGGCGCGTTCGGTCAATCAAAGTTTAGGTTCCGCATTGAATTTCGCTCACCGTAAAGAAAATTTTTATTACAAAGTTTCTGGTTCGTACATGGATTTTGGAGATTATTCCGTTCCGACCCATCAAATTGTATTTCAAAATGAAATTATTCCTATAGAAAATAAACGATTGGAAAATACGGCAGGAAGAGAGTACTCGGTTTCAAGTTTGGTCGGTTATACTTCGGATAAATTTGAGACTTCACTCCTAGCGAGTAATTATTATCAGAAAATAGGAATGTTTCCAATCTCTCATGGCGATGCCGAGGATTTACACAGTGACGGAAATCGTCGAAATATTGATTTTCCGTATCAAAATGTAAATCACTTTAAACTGCAAAGTGAATCGATTTTTAGATGGAATAAACAAAATCTACGCTTTCTTTTTGGCTATCAAATAAACCATCGTCAAGAATGGAGTGAATTCCATGAACATTACGGCGAAGAGCACGGAGAACACGATGATGACCACGATGAACACGGTGAAGAAGGTTTGGAATTGGATTTTAAACTCGCAACCTACGATGCACAGCTTAAATACCAATGGGCATTTTCGTCGAATAATAAATTAAATCTGGGTGTTCAAACTCAAATCCAAGAAAATAGAATCAATGGTTTTGGTTTTTTATTGCCTGAATTTGATCGTTCGGTCTATTCCGCCTATGCCATCAACGAACTAAAGCTGCATCCGAAATGGCGTATCCATTATGGACTGCGTTATGACCATTCTGAACTAAAAACCTCGGCTTATTACGATCAACATTTGTTTGAATACTTGACAGAAACGGGTTATTTAGATGATGAGGCGCAAGAATTGGCACAACGAAGTGAAGCGTTAAATAAGAATTATCAAAATTTAAACTATTCCTTTGGTGTTTTATTTCAAGCACAAAAAGAATGGGATTTTAATTTGAATTTCGCTACGAATTTCCGAATTCCAACGGCCATTGAATTAGCTTCTAATGGAATTCATCACGGTTCTTTTCGACATGAGATAGGGAATTCAAACTTAGATCCAGAAAAAGGATGGTCGGGAGATTTTAAAATCCGGTACCATAAAAACAGTTGGGATTTGGAATTGAATCCGTATTTATATCAGTTCGAAAATTATATATTTCTTAATCCAACCAACGAATTATCGCCTTTACCAGGTGGTGGAGAAATTTATAAATACGAACAGTCCAAAGCGCGTTTGGCTGGATTTGAATTCAATGTGGAAAAAGAATTCGGAAAAAGATTAACGGGAATAGCTAGTGTAGAATACGCTTACAATGAGCAAGTTAAATCCGAAGGCGATGAGCCACTTCCTTTGAGTCCACCGTTGGTTATTTTTAATGAATGGACGTATTCCTTGTTTCAAAACCGGGGAGTTTTTGAGAATTTGGATGTAGCATTCAACGTGAAATGGGCAGGCGATCAAAACAAAGTGGCTAAAAATGAAAAAACTACCAAAGGATATACCTTATTTGGCGCATCGATTCAATCTAGATTTAAAATCAATTCCTTTGAATTTGATGTTGTATTCAATGCGAATAATTTGACGGATCAAAAGTATTTCAATCATTTGAGTTTTTACAGAAATTTAGATATTCCGGAAATGGGACGAAACTTTAGTTTATTACTTCGGATTCCTTTTGGGAACTAATTAAGGATCGACGAATTCAAATGGGAAATAGTTGCAAGAATGCATCAAGAAGTTTACTTTAGCAAGCGTATTATAAACTTAATCAAACACAAATGATAGCCATTGCTGATAGCGGTTCCACAAAGACTGATTGGGTCATTTTAAACGATGATCTTACGGAAAAGCTCCGAACGAACACCATTGGACTTAACCCATACCACATTGATGCAGAGTCAATTAAAAAAGAAATATTCCAAAATGTAGAATTGAGTCATATTGCACACAAAGTAAAAAAAGTTTTTTTTTACGGTGCAGGTTGTTCGGCTGATTTTCTGAACGACAGGATTCGAGAAGGAGTGGGATCTTTGTTTACGAATGCGGAAATCTCTGTTAATCACGATTTATTGGCGGCTTGTTACTCGGTATATCGCGGTACACCTGCTATGGTTTGTATTTTAGGAACAGGATCAAATGCATGTTATTTTGATGGGAAAGAAATTAAAGAAGCCACTCCTTCCCTCGCCTACGTTTTGGGCGATGAAGGCAGTGGGAATCATTTGGGTAGAAAATTAATCCATGCGTATTTCTCGAAAAAAATGCCGTTGCATTTGGCAGAAAAATTCCACGAAACCTATCAATTGACCATTACGACTTTGAATGTGAATGTCTATCAAAAACCAATGGCCAATGCCTATTTGGCGTCTTTCAGTAAATTCGTTTATGAATATAAGGAAGAACCTTTTATGCGGAATTTAATTTATACGGCCATGTCTGATTTCTTTGAAAATCAAGTTTTACCCAATCCTGAAGCGCGGTTTAGCGAAGTGAATTTCATTGGTTCCGTAGCGTATTATTACGAAGATACGATTCGTTCAGTCGCTTCAAACTTTCATTTAAAAGTAGGACATATTGTTCAAAAACCCATTGACAATTTAGTCGATTACCATAAAAAATACATTTTAAATTAATGAATCAACAATCAATCGTGGTGATTTCTTACAATACGCCACATAGAAAAACACAGGATGTTTTGTTCCAATTAAAAGCGAAAGGATATAAAAACGTAACGGTTTTGGCCTTGCCTTTTGTTAAGCGTGAAAATCCCTTTTCACCGATTTATTCTCACCGACCATCCACAGCAATTCAAATTGAAACGGAATTACTTTGCAATAACTTATATTTTGATTTTAAAGAAATTAAAGTCGATGATATAAACGCATACTTAAACCAAAATAAAACCGATTTCATACTGATTGCTGGCGCAGGATTGTTGCCCGATGAATTGGTAGAAAACCATAAATTAATCAACTCTCATCCGGGATGGTTACCCAAAGTGCGTGGATTGGATTCCTTGAAATGGGCAATTCATAACCAACAAATCGTGGGTGTGACGTGTCACTTTGTCGATTCGGAAGCGGATGCTGGATTCTTGATTGAACAGAGAGAAGTTCCAGTTTATGCTAACGATACCTTCCACTCATTGGCTTACAGACAGTATGAAATGGAAATTGAAATGCTAATTCATAGTCTGGAATTAATTCCAAAAAAAACGGATTTCCCTTCGTTAAGCACCACTGAGTTTGAAGCGACACGCAGAATGCCAAAAGCGATTGAACAAAATCTAATGCAGGATTTCGAAGTGTACAAAGAAAAATTTGCGCAATAAAAAGAATGCCTCAGAACTATTTTATACGTTTGAGGCATTTTTCTTATTTGTAGGTTATTTTTCGTTCGGTAATTCGATAATTCCCATCGATGATATCGCTTTCCGCGAATTTTTCGTCATTTAAGAATTTTGACAGAATCCAATTTCCTTTTTGATCATATTCTTTGTTCGTTTTTTCTTGGTAGAATTGAGCGGCTCTTTCTCTCTTTAAATTGTTTTGAAATAAACTTTCATGGGTTGATTGATAATCAATTGTGTTTATTAACTTATCATTGCTATATTGTCTTTTTTCAATCAATTTATTATCAGAATCATATATGTTTTGGGTTGTGAAATACTGGTTATTTACACTGTAATTTATTTCTCGTAGAATATTTCCCTTTTCATCATAAAACCAAAGTGTTTTATCCAGAAAAATATCGCCATTGTATCTATTTTTCTCGCACAATTGATTTTTTGCATTGTAGGCATATTCGGTTCGTATATTCTCTTTGGGTTGTAATTTCCAGAATGAAATCCGTTCCTCTTTTAAGATCTGATTATTTTCATCGTACGTCCAGTTTATTGTACTTTCCAATTCTCCATTGAAATAACTTTCTTTTTTTAGAATTTTCCCGTTTTTGTTGTAGAAATTGTGGGTGGTTTCTCCAAGACGGAATTCTTTGTAAAACTCCAATGTATTCGAGTCTTTGTAATAGCTAAAAATCGATTTACTCGCTGTGGTATCCTTGGTTTCGGGATCCACGTAATAAAGAATATATTCCGGATATTTATTTACGAAAAGTATTGTTTTATTTGGACTGAACTTTAAGAAATTTCCTGAAGTATCTGCTATGTAATGACTAATTTCGGCCTGTTTTACTTCGTCAATATGGAGGAAATCGGGCAATAATTCTTCGGGATTGGGTTCATTGGTAAATCGGAAATCAGTCTGTGCAAATAAAACAGAAAATCCAAAAGCGAGTAGTGGAAATAAGTGAAGTTTTCTCATAAGAGATTATTTAGTAATGGCTTTTACAGTAAATCCTTGGTTTCTTAAAAGTTGAATTACACCTTGTTCACCTGCTAAATGAGCAGCGCCAACAGCAATAAAGCTCGGCTTGGATTGAATGTGCTTTTCTAGGATTGGAATCCAATTTTGATTTCGTTCATGTAAAAACTCTTCAATATTTCCACTAGGATATTTCGGATCCTCAAACGCTCTTTTTGTAAAATTATACATTTCTTGAATGTTTTGCTGTTTGTACAACTCCATTAATTGTTGGGTTTCCAAAATAAATTCATCCAGATTATCAACTATATATTGAATGGTTTGAATGGCTTCTTCATCTGAT
>JBAYRQ010000022.1:0-47105 GCA_041676545.1 Weeksellaceae bacterium
CTCAGAATGACAGCCCCGAATTCTTTGGGAAAAACAATTTCAATCCTTCCGAAAAAGACCGGTATTGGTTGACACTTCGCACACCTACTGGAATGGAATACATGACGGCTGTTGTGTATTTTAATAATGGAAGCAACGATTTCACACTCGATGATTCCGAAGCCAATGGAAGTTCAGACGACATTTATACTTTAATTGGTGAAGAACAAATCGCAATTCACGGACGTGCTCCTTTTGTAAAAACAGACGTAGTTCCTTTAGGCGTTCGCTTGTTTGACATGGGAACCTATGTGATTTCACTGTACGACAAAGAGGGCGTTTTCGCCAACGGACAAAACATTTACATCCGCGACAAGAAACTAAAAACGATTTACAACCTAACCCAAGCGGATTACAAATTCATCGAAGACGCGGGGGAATTCAACGATCGTTTTGAAATCATCTACAATCCCAATTCCTTAACCTCCGATAATGCTTCCGAAAACGCTTCTCAGATTCTTATCGAGAAAAAAGACGGGAACATCGTCGTAACTTCTACTGAAAACAAAATCACCCAAGTTGAAATCTTCAGTTTGAACGGACGTTCCGCATTCCAAAAATCTGAAATTAACAACCTACAATTCAAAGTTCCTGTGAATCGTTTGGAAAAACAGATCATTGTATTTGTGGTAGAAACGGAAGCCGGTGAGGTGATTACAAAGAAATTTGTAAACAATTAACGGTAGGAAATAAAACACTAATCATACAGTTGAGTAGATTCTCACAGATTCAGTAATTGAATACTATAAAGCCCCTTTTGAAAAAGAGGGCTTTTTTTATGAAACCCAGAAACAACAACCCCGAAGGGGTGACATGATTATAGGATAGGACGCTAGTCCTATCGTAAATTGCAAAACAACACAGCGGCGACCGAGGTTTTCAACAAAGTGGAAACTGTCTTCCGCCGCAAGGTTAATAACATTTCGAAGTGAGGCTTTCACGCAAAGTGCGCAGAGGGTTTTCACGCAGAGGGCGCAGAGGATTTCGCTAAGTTCTGAAGAATCCTTCACTACCTCGCGAAGTCTCCCAGTCAACGCTTACTGGTCACTAGTCACCGAGAAAATAGAACGCTGATAACACGGATTGAGCAGATTCACACGGATTTATTTGGAACCAGGGCCGTGTCCGCCGGTTCGGAACTAGGAAAAAAAATGAATGAATTGAGAACTAACACATCGACCGCCAACCGAAATTTTCCCCGACCCTAAAGGGAGTTTCGATTGACAAATACCTGATACTTTGTACTTGATATCCGCCACGGCGGACACGGCTCGATACCTAAATAGTAGAACGCAGATAACACGAATTGAGCAGATTCACACAGATTTTTTTGACCACCATGAACTCCATTGACCCCAGCGGGGTCATAAATCTGTAAAAACTATGTACAAAAAACATCTCGAACCCAGTGGGGTCACATCGCAAGCCAAAGCCCCATTTAAAATTCATAATTCATAATAATACCAGATACTTGATACCTAATACCCGCCCCCCCCCACAAAGACATCCGGCATCAAACACCTTACTTAATCAAATCCAAATAGCAAGTGTATGGATTTAAGAAAAATATTTATTAAAAATGTGCGTATAGTATGACAAAATTCATACTTTTGAATTAAGAAAGCGACCAAATTACCTCTAAAACTAAAACTCGAAACTACTATTTTATGAAGGTCAGTTTACATACCGTCAAATTATTATTTGCTATTTTCTTATTTTCAGTGGAATATTCTTCATTGGGAAATCTTCTGGGAATAAAAAAGCCAATTGAAAAGTCGATTTTAAAGTTGAATTATAAATTGAAGATTTTTATCGGGATACCTTCTTCATTTGAAATCGCATGTAATTAAAGTTCGCCATGAAAAAAGATATACTAAAACTCTGTTTTTTACTTTTCTTTCTAGCTTCTCCTTTCATGGGGGCACAAACTGTTGAGCAAGCTAAACAAATCACGGCCCAATACGACTTAGGTAAGCTTCAAGTTCTCCAACAAACATTTCTAAAGCAGCAAACGTTAGAAAAAGAGAATGCGATTCAAGTCGCAAAACTTCGGAATCTGCCCCTTATCATTGAGAAGGATGGGAAATACCAGGAACTTCAGAAGATCCTTCCGGATGGGACACCTTTGTACTATACCACTTTCAATGCGGATGCGTCCAAGTCCACTCGAACCAATCATCTAAATACCGGTGGAAGTTTGGGCTTAAATCTCATGGGGCTAAATATGACTGCCCATATTTGGGATGCGGGACTTGGCCTTTCTAGCCATCAAGAATACGATGGAGCAGGTGGAAATAACCGGTATTCAATTGGAGACGGAACCACATTTCTACACTATCATTCTGCGCATGTAGCCGGAACCATCATGGCATCTGGAGTGGTTGCCCAAGCAAAAGGAATGGCTCCGTATGGAAAAGCAGTGGGTTATGATTGGGATTATGACGTATCCGAAGCTACTTCGGCAGCTTCAAATGGAATGCTTGTTTCTAGCCATTCGTATGGATACCGTTCTTTTTATGACAATGGAACCTATGCTTTGCCCACTTACTATGCAGGTGCCTACATTCAAGATTCCAAAGATTGGGATAATTTATTATTTAATGCTCCTTATTATTTGATGGTGGTTGCTGCTGGAAATGATGGCGATAGAAATATTACAGCTACGCCGCTTTTAACTGGTTATGATAAATTAACAGGACATTCTACAAGCAAAAACAACCTAGTGATTGCCAACGCAAACGATGCAAATATTGATTCAAATGGCAATCTTATTGGTGTAACAATTAATTATTCAAGCAGCCAAGGACCTACGGATGACCTCCGCATCAAGCCGGATTTAACCGGAAATGGAACTAGCGTTTATTCTACGTATGAAACCGCAGATAATGCATACGCTTCTATCACAGGAACTTCCATGGCAACACCCAATGTATCGGGATCCCTCCTTTTATTGCAAGAACATTACAATAATTTGAATGGAAACTTTATGCGGGCTGCTACACTCAAAGGCTTGGTACTTCATACAGCCGATGACGCAGGACCGTCAGGACCCGACGCGGTTTGGGGATGGGGACTGATGAATTCCAAAAGAGCGGCCGAAGTGATTTCACACAATGAAAGTCAATCGTTAATCCATGAATTATCCATCTCAAACGGACAAACACTTACATTCGAAGTGGATTCCGACGGAATTAATCCCCTGTTAGCATCCATCAGCTGGACCGACCGACCGGGCTCAATCAATACCGGAGTAATTAATTCTCCCACACCCGTTTTGGTCAACGACCTTGACCTACGGATTACAAAAAACACAACCACCTATTACCCTTGGAAATTAACGGGTGTTACTACCAACGGAAAGGAGGATAACAAGGTAGATCCCTTTGAAAGAATCGATATTCCAAGCGCAGCGGGAACGTATACAATTACCATTTCTCACAAAGGAAATCTAACGGATGGAAATCAAAATTTCTCATTGATCGTTTCGGGAATTGTTACTGCGGCTTGTCCGTTAAGTGTCAGTTCAGCGACCGGCGATCCGATTTGTGGAGCAGGTTCAACTGAAATCATCGCTACGGGAAGTTTAGGAACAACCGAACTTAGATTATACACAGCTTCTTTAGGCGGAAGCCCAATTGCAAGTCTTACCGGTGATTCAGGTGTTTTCACTACGCCGAGTATCACCGAAACCACTACTTTTTATGTAGCAGCTGCAGATTCTAATTGTGAGTCGGCGCGGTTTCCAGTTACCATAACCGTAAATTCTGCACCCGAACCGATTACAATTAATCAAACCAATTACCCAATCAATGGAGATAGTTGTGATTTTGATTATGCGGAACTAATTGTTGATGGCGCCATGGAAAGAAACTTTCCAATTTACATGGAAGATTTTGCAGATAAAAAAGGATGGGCAATTTCAGGTACTAGTAATTCCCTAAGAGGAGCTTATTCAGACTCAAACGAAGCAGGAGGAGACGTACCTGAAATAGTTTTGTATTGGTATAGTGGTAATACCAATGGAAATTGGACTGTATTTCCACGTAATGAAGACACTACCTTACTCGCTGTAGATTTAGAAACTTATACCAATTTGAAATTTGAATTTAAACAAAAAATAAATGTATTTGAACCAAACATTTACAAACCTAAAATATATTTAGAAGCTTCAACCAATGGAATTAATTATTCAACAATATGGAGTAATACTACAATTAGCAGCAACATTCCAGCGCAAACTATTACTGTGGATCTAAGTAGTTATCAAAACATATCCACTTTCTATTATCGATTTAAATTTTCAGGAGATAGTTATGGACTAGATCAATGGTACATCGACGACATTAAAATCACGGGAGACAAAGAATTGGATGTTACTTGGTCACCTGAGACTGGACTTTTTCTTGATCAGAATTTGACACTTCCTTACAACGGTGAATCTACACCCTCAGTTTTTGCTGCGCCAAATGGAACGCAAACCTATACGGCCAGTGCAACATCGGCTACCTTTTCTTGTGCTGCAACAGATACAGTTGAGGTTTCCGACAATGCATTCCAATTCATTGCCAACTCAGGAGATTGGAATCTACCTACAAACTGGTCTTCCAATACACTACCTGACATCACAAGTTGTGTGAAAGTTCCAAACAATAAAACCCTAACTGTCAATGTAGAAGATGCACAAGCAAAAACCTTAACGATTGAAGCGGGAGGGAAAATAATCATCCCAAAAGACAAAGCACTTACCGTAGCGGATTTTGTGAAAAACGAAGCTGGTTTTGACAATTTCATCATTGAAAGTGGCGGTTCTTTGGTTCAGATAGAAGAAGCCACAAACACAGGTGAAATCACCGTCGAAAGAGAGTTCACTTTCTCTTCGGGACGTCAACAATACAATTACATTATCTCACCGGTCATAGGACAAAAAATCAAAGAGATTTATGACAACCCTCCTTTTGTGATTTACCACAAGGAAAACAAGAACTTCTTTTACAATGCCGGCGCTGGAAATTATGACCTCTTAAATCCTGCCAAAGGATTTGCCATCAAAGAAGCATCATCAGGTTCCGCAGATACAATTGGCAAAATGAAGGGAGTTCCCGTTAATGGTTCGTTGGACTTTACGTTGACTTATACCCCAAACCCTACGGATACAGTATTTATTCCTGGATACAACTTAATTGGAAATCCGTATCCATCCAATTTGGATATGGATAAATTCTATACGGATAATCTAGGTAAGATTGACGGAACCTTCCAATTCTGGGACAACCGCGGAAACACAGTAAATAGCCAACAAGGATCGAGTTACGGTGGAGCGAATTACGCAAAATACAATGCGGTAAATTCAACCGGAACGGCAGCCGGCGTACCTTCTGGATATGATTCACGTAAACCTACCAATTTAGTCAGACCGGCAACTGCCTTTATGGTTCGTGCGCTAGAAAATCCAACAAGTGGACGAACGCTAAACTTCAACAATACCCAAAGAATCGCTCAGAATGACAGCCCCGAATTCTTTGGGAAAAACAATTTCAATCCTTCCGAAAAAGACCGGTATTGGTTGACACTTCGCACACCTACTGGAATGGAATACATGACTGCCGTGGTGTATTTCTGGAACGGAAGCAACGATTTCACACTCGATGACTCTGAGACCAACGGAAGTTCGGACGACATCTACACCTTAGTAGGCGAAGAACAAATCGCCATTCACGGACGCGCTCCTTTTGTGAAAACCGACAAAGTGCCATTGGGCGTTCGCTTATTCGAAATGGGAACCTACGTTATCTCCTTATACGACAAAGAGGGCGTTTTCGCCAACGGACAAAACATTTACATCCGCGACAAGAAACTAAAAACGACTTACAACCTAACTGAGGCCGATTACAAATTCATCGAAGACGCGGGGGAATTCAACGATCGTTTTGAAATCATCTACCTCCCACATTCTTTCACAGCGGATAATGCATCGGATTATGCATACCAAATCCAAATCGAGAAAAAAGACGGGAACTTTGTGGTAACTTCGGAGAAAGAGAAAATTACCCAGGTCGAAGTATTTGCCTTAAACGGGCGTTCTGTATTTCAAAAATCCGAAATCAACAACTTGGAATTCAAAGTTCCGGTGAATCGTTTGGAAAAACAGATCATTGTATTTGTGGTAGAAACGGAAACTGGGGAAGTAATTACGAAGAAATTTATTAATAAATAAATTTCTGGTACTTAGTATCAGGTATTTAGTATCTGGAGAAGTGATTTAATGATAGAAATGAAAGGCCCTTTTGAAAGAGAGGGTCTTTTTTTTGGTTCTAACTCCCAAGTTCCCAGTACCCAATCCCAAAAAACATCCCCCTTAATCCCCCGCCGCGGCGGGGGTCTTCTAAACTCCGATTCCAACCAAAATATTCAATCAAAACGAAATCCAACTCCCTCCCTTCGAAGGGAGGGCTGGGGTGGGATGTATTCCGCAAGTGCTAATAAACAAATCCAACCGAAATTTCCCCGACCCATTTTTTGGGACTTGGAACCAGGAACTGGGAAGAAGTGGATGAAGGATTGAGTGGGTGCGTGTTTGAGTATTTGGAACTTCGAGAACTGCCGTGACCAATTACCCCGAAGGGGTGACATATTTATAGGATAGGACGCTAGTCCTATCAATAAGATCTAGCCTAACACCAGCGGCGGCCGGAGTTTTCAAAAATGCGAAAATCACCTTCCGCCGCAAGAGGAACGGCTTTTTAAAGTGCCGCTAACATTTCACCGCTCACTGTTCACCAATTTACATCCCCCTAAATCCTCCTTCAAAGGGGGACTTTAAACTCCGATTCCATCTATAACCCGAAATTAAAACGAAATCCAACTCCCTCCCTTCGAAGGGAGGGCTAGGGTGGGATGTATTCCGCAAGTCACAATAAACAAATTCAACCGAAATCCCTCCCCCCCAAAAGAGAGTTTCGATTGGATTTATTTTCATTCCTAGTCCCTGGTTCCAAGTCCCTAGTCCTCACCTCTCCAACTCCCTAACTTCCAACACCCAACCCATTGGCAGAATATTTACTACTCATCACTAAATCCTTACCTATTGACTATCAATTAGATAATAGCCTTTCGCGTATTGTAAAATACTTAATTACTACCTATTTAAATGTTTAGATTATTTTTTTTAAAATTAATTAGTTATATTCGCGTACTATAAACCTAATTAACTCAATTCTTTACCTAATGAAAAAACTTTCTCTACGTGTACAATTAAAATCACAGTCGCCTCCTCCGATAGGATTATCGGTTCGCGTAAGAACGAGCGCTGAAGGAGCGGGAAGATAAGTCGCCGTAACGGCCACACGCGGAGATTCACATCCTCCGCCAAAAGCACCGACATAATAGGTGGTGGTTTGGGTGAGGACAGGAGTGGTAAAAGTCCCTGAATTCCCGATGATCGTATCGATGGGCGTTCCACCGAGGGAATTGGTGTACAAACGCAGTTCTTCCGTGTCCCCGTTTCCTGTTGCCGATAATTCAACTGTTCCTTCACCGCAGGTTTCACCTCCCGTAACCGCTGTAACGGCCGCGCCACAAGAAGTGGAAGTGATGCCGGTAACGATCAGCGAATAATTCTGGCTGCCTCCGGTCAAAGTTCCTTTGTGCGTAATGGTAACGGTATAAGTTCCTGAAGCACCCGGGACTTCCACACGCTCAAAAGGGTCTTTGATGTTGTCGCCCTTCCCATTTGTAGTTACACCTGTCAACCGCCAAGGAAGATAGGTGTTGGCATTTTGTGTAATTCTTAGATCCAAATCGTTTACCAATCTTGCCGTGGTGTTGTTGGTTTGGGTTGTTGCCGTTCCCGGACGGTCTGTCCAGGAGATGGAAGCCCGGAGCTCATTGATGCCGTCGGAATTGACAGTTATTTGCAAGGATTGACCCTGAGAAAGGGTCAGTTCTTCTATGATGCTTCCGTTGTCTTTTGTCGAAATGGTTTCGGCTGCCTTTTTGGCATTGAGCAATCCCCAGCCATAGACGGCATCGGGTCCGTTGGGACCTGCATCATCCGCGGTATGCAATGCCAAACCTTTGAGGGTAGCCGCCCGCATGAAATTCCCGTTTAAATCATTGTAATGTTGTTGTAATAATAATAAAGTTCCAGCCACATTGGGAGAAGCCATGGAAGTCCCGGTAATGGAAGCATAAGCGGTATTAGTTGTTTCGTAAGTCGAATAAACGGCTGTCCCGTTTCCGGTGATATCGGGTTTGATCCGATAATCATCGGTCGGACCTTCGCTGCTGGAACTGTTGATGACCACACTGATGAGGTTTCCGTTTGAATCGATATTGGCATCATTGGCATTGGCAACGACCAGATTATTTTTGGAAGTGGCATGACCGGTCAATTTATCATAAGCTGCATTTCCATCCAAAGGAGCGCCATTGTAATTGGTGTCTCCATCATTTCCGGCAGCGACCACCATTAAATAATAAGGCGCATTGAACAATAGGTTGTCCCAATCGCGTGAGTCTGTTATATAGGCTCCAAAATAATAATCCGGTGCCGTATCAGACCGATATCCATAAGAATGATTGGAAATCAACATGCCGTTTGAGGCGGCTGAAGTTGCTTCACTCAAATCATTGTTCCATTCATATCCGATGGCTCTGGCATGAGGTGCCATTCCCTTTGCATTGGCGCTAACCCCTGAAGCAATGATGGTTCCGGTCACGTGAGCCGAATGGTAATGCAGCGCGGTAGTTCCGTCTCCTATGGAAAAGCGATTCGGGCCTCCGGCACCGTCATATTCCTGGTGGGTGGTTCTTGCCAAACCACCATCCCAAATATGAGCCGTCATGTTTTGTCCCATGAGGTTCAAGCCGAGAGAACCTCCGACATTTAAATGATTGGTACGGGTGGAGCGGGCAGCGTCCACATTGAAAGTGGTATAATAAATAAGAGAACCATCGGGCAGAATCTTTTGTAGTTCCTGATAGGTTCCGTTTTCTTCTATGATCAAAGGAATGTTTAGTTTTTCCGCCAATTCCTTTATGCGTTCTTTCTCAGAAGTGGCTTTTTGAAGGAATTCGTTTTCCATCTGAAGCAAAATGCCTACATCATACTGGGAACGGATCCGGTTAATCTGTTCAGTGGTTTGTCCCTTTAAGGAAAAAATAACGGAAGAAAAAGTAAAAAAACAAATAAAGAGTAAATGGTTTTTCATATACCGGCAGGTTGTACAATGTTTGGTTTTGTTTATTTCGAATTAATGCCCGTCGGCTTCTAATGCGAGAATATCTGCGAAATGTACAAAAAAGATAATAGGAAAATAAAAAAAAATTAACATTATTTTAAACGACTTTAAGGAAACTATTGTATTTATCAACTGGCTTTCATACATTTGCGGATTAAACTAATTAACCATTTTTTGGGAGGAGATATGCCGCCTAACGCATTTTTCCATCCCTTTATCTGCTAATACTAAATCTATGATCATGAAAACTACTTCATCGGCATTTCGGTACCCGTATATTTTAAAGATTTTTTTATTGTTTTTATTGAGCAATAATTTATTAGGGCAGGAGAAGCATCTTAATCAAATGGTTTCCGAATCATCCAATAAATTAGAAATACAAGCCATCAAATCTCAAGTGTTGGATTTTGATAAGGATACACTTTTTAATAGGATTAAAACAGAAAAAGGAAAACGTTTGGCGTATGACGAATCTGCAAAGAAAGTAAATCCTACTTTGACCCCGAAAAGAGTAAACTCTAAACATGAATATATTTCCGCTAACGACGATAAATTTCCATTTGATGCCGTAGAAAACAAAAAAGAAGATATTTCCAGACGTGACGCTTTCTCCAAGCATTTTATAAATGGGGACGGTAGTTATACAGCTCTGATTGGCGCCGGACCAATTCATTATTTAAAAGACGGACAATGGAAGGATATAAGTACAAAAGTTGTCCCATCAAACAATGAAATCTTTCCTTTTGAGAATACAGACAACATCATGAAATCCTATTTTGGGGCAACAGCATCCAAGGGAATCAAATCAGTTACTGAGCAAGGAGAAATTAAGGAATTTCTTAATACCAGGATGTATTGGGAAGTTGATGGTGTTGAAGTAAATCCCATGAACGGATTAGATGTACCAGCGAGAGTGGAAGAGGACAAAGTCTATTATGATGGCCTTTTTGGTGACATTAGTGCAGAGTACACGGCATATGTTACAAAGAGAAAACTGAATTACCTTATTCCTGATAAGGCGTCACTTGGGACTGTTCCTACTGGTGCTGAATATTTGGTTTTCAGTGAAGATATTTATTTGCCTCAAGGTTGGAGTTATGAACTGACAGACAAAGGAATTGTTGTTTATAATGACACGGGTAATAAAGAACTTCTTTTTGAAAAACCAGAGGTTTTTGAGAACTATACCAACAACCCATTTATTCCTTCTGAAGGCAATCCGGCTGAATTTCAAGTACTCCCAATTAATAATGGACTGAGAATCTTATTAAAAGTACAAGCATCATGGTTGATGGAAAGTAACAGGGTCTTTCCTTTGGCAATTGACCCTACGGTAGTCCTTTATCCTAATGAAACAGCTTATTGGTCTGGTACTGACGCAGAAGATGGATATGTATTTGGTTCTGGAAATTTATTGGTGGGCTTTGAGGGCGGTTATGAATTAAATGGTTTTTTGAAAATCAATCTCGCCTCTTTACCTTATGGTTGTGATATTACGGCTGCAAGAACCTTCCTTTATCATATGTATGCAAATAGACAAGGAACAATTAATAATCAAAGATATTTTGTGACAGGTCATAGTTATGTGGATCCGGTTACAGCATCTGCAGGAGACGTTTTTGATGGCTTTGATGGCAATATGACAGGAACTGCTACACAAATTGGAAATAGTGCTGGGTATAAATATAACCCACATAATGCAATAGGTCTCACCCTATTAGAAAATGACCAATATAGCAAAGGCTTTACAACCTTACTAGCCTATCCTTATGGAACTTGGGATCCTACTAATTATGCTGTATTTGGAGGGTATATTCAAACCCCTGCGGCTACTTCTTATTTAGAGGTTACTTATACAGTAATAGCCACAGATGGACCATGTGAGCCTTCTACAGACTCGCCATCCTGGACTTATATCGATAATGTTTACTTCTTTGAATCACTGAATCCTGAATTTGATAATCCCAGTACATATACCGGAGGTTACCAGAACTTTACAGGTATCACTGATAAAGCCAAGCAACAGCAAGGCGGAGCGGTAAATCTTTTTGTAACGGGTGATACTTCTGAAGCTGCGGGTGGAGGCAATGGATTTGCAAGAATCAAAGCTTGGGTGGACTGGAATAAGGATGGGGATTTCTTTGATGACGGAGAACAAGTTTATGATTCAGATAATGATATAGGAATTATAACAAATGGAGCGATGTTTGGATTCAATGTTCCCGACACAGCTGCTCCGGGAAATTATCGCCTGAGAGTGCGTAATCATAAATATTATTTGTTTTATGAAGAAAATGGTAGTGTGCTTGCAGATGGTTACTATACTACAGATTTTTCTCCCTGTACACCTTTTGAAGATATTTATGATACGAATGGTTCAACTTATCAAATATTTTTAGGGGAAGAAGGAGAAGCAGAGGATTATTTGTTTGAAGTAGTTGCCAAATGTGATGCCAATGTAGTGGAAGTGGAAAATTTTGCCGGCTGTAATGTTGATGATGTGGAACTTTGGGTGAAAGGAACATCCGTAACTACCGGATTTAACTGGTATGATAGTGATGGGAATTTTCTGACTTCAACAACAGCTGATGCCAACTTTGAAAGCACCTATGCTCCTACGGTACCGAATACCCCAGGACTTTATACTTTCTATGTGACCGCTTCCAGCGCAAGTTGTGAGTCGTTGGAACGTACAAAAATAACCGTAAATGTGCTTCCAGTTCCTGAGGTTGAATTTGAAATACAGCAAGGAGAGACTTGTGGTAGTGATAGTGAAATCATAGTTAGTTCCAATGCTGAAAAAGAGGTTGTAACCCTTATTGATGAAGATTTCAATTCAGGCATGGGGTCTTATTTTACCAACATTAAAGAAGATGCTACAACTACTGTAATCAATGATTTAGCGAAATGGCAAAACAGAACTTCTGTACATATACCTTCTTCGCCAGAATATAAAATCAACCGAATCGCATTTGCTTCGGGTATTGCGCCGGATGGTTTTGTGTTGACCAATAATGATGTATGGCCGGGAACACCGGTATTGAATCATTTACAGTCGATCACATTGGATACTACTGACTTCTTAAATCTTATATTGGAATTTAAAATTTTCTGTATTATTCCTGCTAGTCCTAATGGATATCTGCATATTGATGTTTCTACAGATGATGGTTCTAGCTGGACAACAGTTTATTCATTTAATAGCTTATTTTTTGCCTCTCCCAACAAATTTGGTGATAGCGGGGAATTGGATTTGAGTGCATATATTAATCAAAGTCAGCTTAAGATTAGGTTTTCAGCGTATTCTTGGGCTGGTAGTAATTTGTCTTATATGAATATTATATCTCTTGATGACATCCAGTTGTATGGTGATAAGTATGTAGATTTTAATTTTGACTGGACAACGGATGCCAACTTATATGAAGAAGACTGTACTACAGCATATTCCAGTCCTACCTCCACAGTTTGTCTAAAACCTACGCAATGGCAGTTGGAGAATGAAGAAAATATAGATATTACAGTCAGTGCAATGCTCACAAACGGATGTAGTGCTTCCGGAAACATATCATTGCAGAACAACACAAAAGTTTGGAATACAGGCGAAAGTGATTGGGCAACCCTCAACTGGAAGCCGGGCACTGCTGTTCCTACAGCGGATAATTGTGTGATCATCCGGACTCCGGTTAATATCCCTGGTTCAACAGATGGAGTTGCCAAAAATTTAAAAGTGGAAACCGGCGGAAGTTTGACCATTCAAAACAATGCTTCACTTACCGTTACCGACTTCATCCACAACGAAGCAGGAGTAGATAACTTCATCGTTAAAAGCGGCGGCTCCTTGGTTCAAATCAATGACGATGCAGAGAATAGTGGAGAAATCACTGCCGAGCGAACTTTTACTTTCTCCGAAGACAGACAACAATACAATTATGTGATTTCACCTGTAATCGGACAAACCATCAAAAACATTTACACCGGAGCCCCTTTTGTTATCAAATATGTCGAAGGCCAGAACTGGTTTGTCAATGCAGGAGTGGGCCCCTATGTTCCTGCCAAAGGATATGCCATCAAAGAAGCAACGGGAAATGGTGTAGCAACTGTAACCGGAGTTTTCAAAGGCGTACCTGCCAACGGACTCATGTCCTACCCTCTCCAATACGGAACGGCTAATACTCAAACAGGGGATCAATATAACGGCTACAACTTGGTGGGGAATCCCTATCCATCGAATTTGGATTTGGATTTACTTTACAATGATACTGACAACAAAACCAACATTGACGGAACCTTCCAATTCTGGGATAACCGCGGAAATGAAATTTATGCGCAACAAGGATCCAATTACCAGGGTGCCAATTATGCGAAATACAATGCCGCAAACGGAACTGGAATAGGTTCAGGTGAACAAGCCCCGGAAGCATCAAATGACTCTGGCGTTCGCATCCCAACCCGTTATGTAAGACCCGGAACTGCCTTTATGGTTCGGGCATTAGACAATGCAAACGGACAAACTCTAAACTTCAAAAACGCCCATAGATCCGTGGTAAACGACAGCCCGGAATTCTTTGGAAAGAACAGCTCCGACAATGCGTCCAAAGATAGATACTGGCTGACAATGCGTACACCAAGCGGCATAGAATACATGACTGCCGTGGTGTATTTCTGGAACGGAAACAATGATTTTACCCTCGATGATTCCGAAGCCAACGGAAGTTCGGACGACATCTATACCTTGGTAGGCGAAGAACAAATCGCCATCCACGGCCGCGCTCCCTTTGTGAAAAGCGATAAAGTACCTCTCGGCGTTCGCTTATTCGAAATGGGAACCTACGTTATCTCCTTATACGACAAAGAGGGCGTTTTCGCCAACGGACAAAACATTTACATCCGTGACAAGAAACTAAAAACGATTTACAACCTAACCCAAGCGGATTACAAATTCATTGAAGACGCCGGGGAATTCAACGATCGTTTTGAAATCATCTACATCCCAAATTCTTTCACAGCGGATAATGCATCGGAGTATGCGTCCAAAATCAATATCGAGAAAAAAGATGGAAACTTTGTGGTAACTTCGGAGAAAGAGAAAATTACCCAGGTCGAAGTATTCGCCCTAAACGGACGTTCCGCATTTCAAAAATCCGAAATCAACAACTTGGAATTCAAAGTTCCGGTGAATCGTTTTGAGAAACAGATCATTGTATTTGTCGTAGAAACAGAAACCGGTGAGGTAATTACCAAGAAGTTTGTAAACAAATAAAGGCAGAAAATAAAATGCGGACAATACAGATTTTTGATTTGTGATGGGTTAATGGAAAATGGAAATGAGGGTTTCACTTCAAGTGTAGCCCTCACTTTTCCCCACAATTGTTTACAGGACCTAGTACAAAGAAAGAGGGAAGTTCTCCAAATCCGTCATGAAATTTGGAAATTAATGAAATATTATCTTTCTTTGAATCAACTTAAAAAAAGATAATAACGAGTAAATCACACGTAAACCAGATGAAAAAAATCACACTATTAATTCTACTTACTTCGGTATGCACAATGGGTCAATATTTTGAGCAAGAACAGGCTGAAGAAGCAGAAACTAATCAAAACCAGTTTTTCAACCAAGACCAATCCGCACAAGCTCCCAATCCGGAGTATGGAACAGATGATTTAGCTAACCCAAACGATCCGACTCCCATCGACGATTGGGCCTTTCTTTTGCCCTTAGCAGGAATGGCGGTAGGCGTTTACTTTATTCGTAAAAGGAAAGTGGTTAATGGTTAATGGTGAATTGAAAATTATTTTAAAATAATATATAAAAAGCTCTTCCGAAAGGTGGGGCTTTTTTATTTTGGGAAAAGAGTGAGTGATTTAGTGAGTGGGAATGGAAAAATAGGTCCGTAAGATTAACATCTACTAAATTTACACCCCCCCTAAATCCTCCGCCGCGGCGGAGAACTTCTAGACTCCGCTTCAAACCAAAATCTCAATCAAAACGAAACTCTAACTCCCTCCCTTTGAAGGGAGGGCTGGGGTGGGATGTAAACGTGACTTCTCAATAAAACACCCTCCTACCCTTTACATCCCCCTACACTTCGATAAGCTCAGTGACCGCACTTCGAAGGGGGACTTCTACCAAGCGTGTCGAAGTGCGAAGGGGGACTTCTAAAGTACGATTCTTTGACAGACAACCTTGGCAGGGTTCTAAACCCTGCCAAGGTTCCCGAAGGTGGACTTCTAGTGTACGATTATTTGAAAACTTTCATTAAAACGAATAAACGATAAATAACAAATTATTTATTTGTTTATAAACGATTAATCCAAGTGCCTAAGTGCTCACAATGAGCAGATAACAATAAATGGTGCTTTGTCCAATAAAAGTACTAGATTTGTTTCTTCTCTTTATTAAAACTACTTACTATGAAAATGAATTACTTATTCACATTTCTTATCCTGCTCTTTGCACTAAATTCAACGCATGCGCAAATCAGCCCTAACTCTGACAACCTACTCTACGTCAATAAAAATGTAAGCGGAGGAGACGGCTCTGGCGATAGTTGGGCAAATGCTGTACCCGAACTGCGTACTGCACTCAGCTGGGCTGATAGCAATTCCAATCAATGGACAGACAACAATACTTTACAAATATGGGTGGCCCAAGGTGAATACCAACCCCTCAGCAGTCAATCTTTCAAAATGCTCAATCATGTAGAGATCTACGGTGGTTTCAATGGCACTGAAAGTGAACTGGAAGAACGAGATTGGGAAATTCATCCCACTGTTTTGAAAGGAAATAACAACAGTGTTATTAGAAATGATTACACGAACAATAATAAATTAACCAAGTCTGCGGTCTTGGACGGGTTTACCATTACAGATGGAAATACTGATTATGGAGGAGGTATACATAATATGTTTGCATCACCTACTTTAACCCATTTGGTCATTCGTAACAATACTACTACTAAAGATGGTGGAGGGATGTACAATTCTTTTTATTCTTCTCCTATTTTAACCGATGTTTTGTTTCATAACAATACAGCAATTGGACTTGGAGGAGGAATAATTTTCGGCAATAATTCTTCACCCATTTTAAACCATGTGATTATTCGTGATAATACTGCTAATCGTGGTGGAGGATTGTACAATAGCAATTCTTCTGCTGTTTTGACCAATGTTTTGATTCATAACAATACAGCAAATCATAGCGGTGGAGGAGTGTTTATCAATGGAGATTCTTCTGCTGTTTTGACCAATGTTTTGATTCATAACAATACAGCAGCTGAAAATGGTGGAGGAATAGTTATCAATGGAAACCTTTCTCCTATTTTAACCAATGTAACGATCAGTAACAATAAAGCGAACGAAGGAAGTGGTATCTACATTACTGAACCAACTTCATATTCTGTTAAAATCTACAACAGCATAATTCATGGAAACACCAATTTGGATGGGTCTTCTACAAATAATATCATAACCGCATCGAACACCAAACCCATGATTTTCAACAGCTTGATTCAAGGTGCTTCTTGGAATTCTTCTAATTGGGGAAACAATGACAATAGCAATATCGTATCCAATACGAATCCATTTATAAATTCTGCTAATGCGAATTTCAACTTGACTGATATCAGCCAAGCAATCGATTCTGGAAAAAACACATACTATACAGATGCAGACAAAGGCAATGGTGATTTGACTAACGATTTGGACTTGTCAGGAAATCCACGTTTAAATGGCCCTAATATTGACATGGGTGCTTATGAGTATATCGGACTTAAACCTAGTGTCAACAACATTCTTTACGTTAACAAAAACGTAAATGGTGGAAACGGCACTGGCGATAGTTGGGAAAATGCCGTCCCCGAATTGCGGGATGCGCTCAACTGGACTCAAAGCTATCAAAGTGAATGGACAACAAACAATACTTTGCAGATATGGGTTGCTCAAGGCGAGTACCAACCTAAAGCCGGACAATTTTTCAAAATGTGCAATCATGTACAAATCTATGGTGGTTTCAATGCAACCGAAACCACATTGGAAGAACGAGATTGGGATACCCATCCTACCATATTGAAAGGCAACGGAAGAAATGTTGTTCACAATGCTCACAGCTCTAACAATCGACTAACCAACACTGCAGTTTTAGATGGATTTACCATTACAGATGGAAACTTTCAGGGAGGTGGAGGATTAGGAGGAGGAGGTATACATAATGTATATGCATCACCTACTTTAACCCATTTGATCATTCGTAACAACAAAGCAAGTGGTTTTGGCGGTGGAATGCTCAATCGTAATTCATCTCCCGTTTTAAACCATGTAATTATTAGCGAAAACACCGCTGCTAACGGCGGAGGAATGTATATTGAATCGAATTCCTATCCTATTTTGACGAATGTTTTGATTCACAACAATACAACACATGAAAATGGTGGAGGAATCTGCATTCATGACTCAAGGGTTATTCTTACCAATGTAACGATAAGTGGTAACCGTGCGCCCAGTTTGGGAAGTGGTATCCACATTGATAATTCTCTTGTTAAAATATACAACAGCATTATCTGGGGAAATTTAAGACCCAATGGTAATCCCTTTCCAAATATTGTAACAATGGGTACCAAACCTAATATTCACAACAGTTTGATTCAAGGTGATTCTTGGGATTTTCCTAATTGGGGAGACTATGACGGTACTAATATTGTGTCCAATGCCAATACCAATCCATTTACAGACTCAGCGAATGGAGATTATACTTTAGCAGAAAACAGCTTGGCAATCAACGAAGGAAAAAACACATACTATACAGATGCAGACAAAGGCAATGGTGATTTGGATAACGATTTGGACCTAGCAGGCTATCTACGTTTGAGTGGCGAAACTATTGACATGGGTGCTTATGAGTTTCAAACGTGTGAAGATATCAGTTTTGAGAATGATACGGTTAGCATTTGTGAAGAACCTTTCCGTTTGTTGTCGGCTTCTAGTACAGATACAGAGTATGAATATACGTGGTCTCCTTTTACGGGATTGTATTTGGATGAAGCTTTGAGTCAACCTTATGATGGAGAAGTTTCCCAACACGTTTATGCATCGCCAACGACTACCACTACGTATTCAGTTCATGCTTACAGTCCAAGAAGAGGTTGCGAATTAGAAAAATCCATGACCGTCAATAAACTGGACAACCATTGGCTAGGAGCAACATCTAATAATTGGAATTCCATTGAAAATTGGAGCTTAAATCAAATACCAACAAATACACATTGTGTAAAAATAAACGACACAGACAATGTTATTATAGGACTTGACATTCATGCCCATGCCAAAAACCTATGGATAGGAGAAAACGGAGGATTGGACATACGAAATGGTGGTTCTCTTACTGTCAAAGAGTACATTCATACCTATGCGGGTGAAGAAACCAACCGTCGTTTCCTTGTTAGACAAGGTGGGAATTTGATTCAAGTTGATAATTCAGCTCAAAACATAGGAAAAATCGCGGTTCAAAAGGTAATTACCCTCTCTCCAGATAGAAAGCAATACAATTTCATCAGTTCGCCTATCATTCACACACATTCGATTAAACAATTTCTTTATCCAGAAAATGATCCCAATGCGATATTAATTGAATACAATGAACTCACCGACTTTTTTGTCTATTCTATTGGGAATTACATACCCGGAAAAGGCTATGCCTTCAAAGAAAAATTATATGCATTGAACCTTGACCGACCTTTGTTCAAAGGAGAAATCCCCAATGGGACTATCCATTACCCTTTAGTGCAAAATTCGCAGGGTTTTAATTTAGTAGGTAATCCCTATCCATCCAATATTGATTTACAAAGTGTTTATTTATACAATCAGCTTAACATTTCTGGGAGTTTCTATTTCTGGGACAACCGTGGCAATACGCTATTTGAACAACACGGTCCAGACTATCACGGAAACCATTACGCAATATACAATGGAGCTAATAATACAGGATCAGCTGCGCCGTTTAAAGCTACGACAGAAAAAACCCCTAACCGATACGCTACCGTAGGCTCTGCTTTTTTGGTAAAAGCAAATAAACCTATTGACTTCAGAATCAGAAACAGCGATCGAACCAAAAATCCCGGGGTTGAATTCTTTGGTGGGGACGATGTGCCACCCCCTATCAACCCTATTCCTTTTGCCGAAGACAATTTCACCCACGAGGAAGAAATGGACCGGTATTGGTTGACCCTGAAAACACCCAGTGAATTATCCGTGATGAATGCTGTTGTTTATTTCGACGAAGGAGATAATGCATTCAGTAATGACGATAGTGAAAGTTTAGGTGGATCTGATGATATTTTTACTCTAGTCGGTGAAAATAAATTAACAATTCAAGGTAAGGCTCCTTTCGTCAAAACCGACGTTGTACCTTTGGGAGTTCGGTTGTTTGACATGGGAACGTATGTAATCTCACTGTATGACAAAGAAGGTGTGTTCGCCAATGGCCAGAACATTTACATTCGGGATCGGAAGTTAAAAACCGTGTACAATTTAAGTCAAGCGGATTACAAATTCATTGGTGAAGCAGGTGAAATCACTGACCGTTTCCAACTAATCTATATGCCTTATCAATTAACCGCATCGAGTCTAGCAGCGACCGCATCGGAATTGCGCATTGAGAAAAAAGACAACCACATCGTCGTGACTTCGACCGAAGATAAAATCACGCAGATTGAAGTATTTGGTTTGAATGGCTTTTCCACTTTCCAAAAGTCTGGAATCAACAACTTGGAATACAAGATTCCGGTAAATCAGTTTGAGAAACAAATTATTGTATTTGTAGTGGAAACGGAAACGGGTGAAGTGATTACGAAGAAATTTGTTAATAAATAATTTGCGATGCATCCATTTACACACCGTTTACATCCCCCTAACCAAATGCGGTCACTGAGCTTGTCGAAGTGCAAAGGGGGACTTCTACCAAATGCGGTCACTGAGCTTGTCGAAGTGCGAAGGGGGACTTTTAAAGTACGATTAATAAAACGTGATTATAAACATCAATGAAAAAACAATGAAAAAAATCTCTCTTATACTTCTGCTTTTATCCGTATGTAGCACGGCTCAGTTCTTTGAACAAGACTATGCCGAAGAACCGGAAACCAACTCAAACCAATTCTTTCAAGAAAACCACCAAGCTCCCGATCCGGAGTATGGAACGGATAACTCTGGCCCTTTCCCTGGTAACCCAGCAGACCCCGCTCCCATTGACGATTGGGCTTTCCTCCTCCCTTTGGTTGGAATTGCAGTGGGGGTTTACTTTATTCGTAAAAGGAAAGTATTTACATCCCCCTACACTTCGACAAGCTCAGTGACCGCGCTTCAAAGGGGGACTTCTAAAGTACAATTCATTCAAATCTCCGATCACACTTCGACAAGCTCAGTGACCGCGCTTCGTAGAAGTGAACCCCCTCCCTTTGAAGGGAGGGTTGGGGTGGGATGTAAACGTGACTTATCCAAAATAACCCCTCCCCTTTTATTTTTGCTGAAAATATTTGATGAATTCAGAAGGAGAGATTCCTAGGGTAGCTTTAAATACAGATGCAAATTTGGAATGCGAAGAAAAACCTGCCTCCTCTGCAAGGGTATTTATTTTGTATTGTCTATAAACAGGGTCATTCGTTATTTTCTGCACAATGTAATTGATGCGTAAATCATTAATATATTCATTAAAATCCTTTTCTCGATGTTTTTTAATGATATACGACAAATACTTGGTATTGGTTTCTATTTCCGCTGCCACATAGGATAAGGAAACTTTCCTTTCCAGGTAGAGTTGTTTGTTTTCAAAATCATGCAGTTTCTCCAATAGTTTTTCCTCCGCTTCCACAGGCATGAGAGGTGTTTTCTCTTCTTTCTCTTGGGATTTATCGACTTTACGAGGAGGTGACAAAACCATTTCGGGATTTTTCTCTTTCTCTTTGAGTTGCTCTAAAACTTTTTCTATTTTTCGTATCTGCTTTTGCTTTTTGTAATACAGAAAAAACGAAAGTCCAAAAATAATTAAAACGACCCCTGTTAAAGTATAGATTATAATTTGCTTACTGCTGTTTTTCAGGCGTAGTTCCTCCTGTCTGGAAATGGTTTTATTAAGCGCAGCATCTATCGTTTTTTTATTATTAGTGGAAAGACTGTCATTCAATTCTGTAAATAAACGGAGGTACTTTTTAGAGTTTTCAGTTTCATCCAATTCCATGTAAGACTTGGATAGCACCTCGAAAAGTTCTTTTCGCAATTGAGGAATACTTGCTTTTTTCTCCATGGAAAGTCCTTCCTCTGCATATTTTATGGATTGATCAAATTCCTTTTTTTCATAATAAAAATACCCCAACTGATTCAGCAAAACAACTTTCTCCACCAACGGAACGGTATATGAATTTTGCATGGCAAGGGATTTTAGGTAATATTCCTCCGCCAATTCCTTGTCACCCGCTTTAGCGTACTCATTGGCCATGATGATGTAAGCGTACGCGATCATCCTGTATTTCTTTGAAATATTCCCCTTGTCAGTCTCCTCTATACCTTCTGCTGCTGCAATGCACTTATCGATACTGCTAAAAATAGCATCTTGCGTTGCTCCACTTTTCAAAAGATGACTTGCTAGATTACTGTAAATTAAACTGAGCGCATACTGTTTGTTGTTGCCGCTTTTCATCTTTTCCGCATAGCGTAATGCTTGGTCATACTCTTCACTCCCTTTGCTTAAAAGTCCCAATTCGGAATAGGCGCCCCCTTTCAATCGGTGAATGTGGGTAATGTTTTCATAATCCTTCGTCTCGTGACCTACTCTTAAATATTCTTCATCCAAATTGATGACCTTATTGTAATCGGAACTGTTGAAATAAATAATGGCTAAAGTATAGCCTACTCTCGGTATAGCGGATTTGTGTCCAATGGATTTACTGTCTGCATGCACTTTTTCCAAAAGTGGAATCGCTTTTTCGGGATTGGCTGAATAGACATATTCGGAAGCTTGTTCTAATCGGTCGTTGATCGTTTCTATGGTAACTCTTTCTTGCGCACAAGTCAAACCAGACCCGAGCATTAGCAAAAGAAATAAAAAGGAAAAAATATTCTTCCTCAAAGAAACATACATACTAGTATTTATTTTAGGATAAAAAAACACCTTATTATTTTTCACTTTTAAAAATTACAATATTTATGGGAAATATTTCCCAATTTCAATTCTCCTTTTCACCTGAAATTATATAGAATCTACTTAATGTCAGAATCGAGATGAGTCCTCAAAAACGTGCGGCATTAATCTAGTAGAAAGGGAGGTAAATATAATAAAACTAATCTGAATTCATCTTTTTTTTTTATTTCTCATCTACTTCTAGCGAATTTCGATGACTTTCCTCAACAACGCAAATCACTGATTAACAGCGCAAAAAAAATATACTTATTGCTAAATTACAGAAAATGGACATACAACTTCTTTTACATCAGCATACAATGTAGTTATTTTTGCACATATTCAATACGTTTATAAAAGAGTGTGCTTTTTTTGAGGAAGCTTGAATTAAAAAGCACCTTCTTTCAACAAAGAATTTATTTAAACAAAAAAACAATTAAAAACAAAAAGAACAATTTATGAAGAAATCGGGACTCCTTAAAAACACAAGAAACTTTTTAACAATCGGCTGTATAGCTGCCTTGTCTTTGGCACACGGACAAGAAATCATTTACCAACAAAATTTTGATGGGAACAATGGTAATTTTAATAATACAATTGTATCTCAAAACACGGCAATCAATGGCTGGCTGTCTAGTTCAACCGCTCCACAATATGCCGATGTTTACAGACATATGTGGAATTTCTCCGATGTAACAACCGGTGGAAACCCCTATGTTCTTCCTATTTCTGGAAGATCTTTGGGTATGGGCTTTTACAATGGAAACGAACCCAATGTTCCGAATCAACATTTCCGAACCTGGGATGGTGATCTTCCCGATCAAACCTTCTTTACCACACGATGGGCGCATGTGGGATTCTCAACCCAAGGTTATGAAAATATTACCATCGAATTTAAATGGCGATGTACAGGCGAACTTTTTGAAGGAGTAGTGTATGATTATGGAACCGTTAACACCTCTATTGACGGCGGTTCAACATGGGCAATGGACCAAACGGCTGGACTAGGTGGAACAACCAGTGAGCACGGAACATTTGGTAAGGGATTGTATTACGGTAACGCCGATGTGCAAACAGCAATTTTAACGCTTCCTGAATCCAGAGCCGATCAACCCAATTTCCGATTGGCGTTCCGTATGGTAGTGGATGAAGGTTTTGGAACAGGCGGTGGATTCATCGTGGATGACATCATCGTTCGTGGTACAGCGATTAACTTGGCTACGGTAGAGAACAACAAAGCAAACGTAAATGTGTACAAAGACGGAGAAGAATTTGTTGTGAAATCTTCTACTCTAAACATTCAAACGGTGGAAGTCTATGACCTAACCGGAAAGAAAGTGAACACGCTTAAAAACATGAGCAAAGAAGTTCGAATCCGAACCAACCAACTTCCTAAAGGCGTTTACGTACTCAAAACAACATTGGAAAATGGAGAAAAATTGACCAAAAAAATCATCAAATAAATTATTTTCTAGAAAGAACCTGAATTCTATTCGGGTTCTTTCTTTATAAAATTTCCGCAATCCTAATTTTAATTAGTATGCATCTGAAAAAATAATACCAGAATAACCCCAAAATAATATTCCTATCCTAACCCAATTTACTATGAGAGTCCTATTTTTTAAAAGAGTAAGGGTATCGATTATACTCGCTATAACCATGCTTTACGCGGTAAATGGTTATGCTCAAAATCTAAAAACAAACCAAAGAATTAACCCAAATACAGATACTGCCCAGTTAACTCAGGCAGAATCTCAACGATCTGCCACTGACGCAGATCTTAAAGCATCCGGAAACACGTCCCCCTTTGATGCGGTGAAAGGTAAAAAAGAAGACCAAAGCAAACGCGATGCTTTCTCCAAACACTATATCAATGAAGATGGAAGTTTCACCGCGCTCATCGGGGCAGGACCTATTCATTATGAGAAAAATGGACAATTCCTGGACATCGACCATAAAATCACTCAAAATCCCAATGCGGATTTTCCATTTGTCAATGCCACCAACTTGATGGAATCCTACTTTGGTGCTTCTTCACATACTGGAATTAAAAACAAAACCGCAGAAGGTGAAGTCAAAGAATTCCTCAACACAAAAATGTATTGGGAAGTCAACGGACAAGCCGTAGGAACAGTAAATAGCGCCAATGTTCCTGTTTCCATTGTTAACGATAAAGCTTATTACAACAACCTATACGGAAACATTGCAGCCGAATTTGCTGTGCTGACCGGAAAAAGAGAATTGAACTACATCATCCATCAAAAACAGGATTTAGGAAACATTCCTGACCATGCCGACTACTTGGTCTTCTCAGAAGATGTGGTTTTGCCTTACGGCTGGACACATACTATTACAGAAAACGGAATTCTGATTCAAAACCAATTCGGTAAAGAAATGTATTTGTATGAAAACCCGGTTTCTACCGATGCGAAAAACGAATTAAGACAAGAAGAAAATACGGTTTTTGAAACTGCTTTGATAGGAAATACTTTAACCATCAAAACCAAAGTGAAAACCGAATGGCTACTCAGCAACGAAAGAGTGTTTCCAGTGAAGGTGGATCCGACGGTGAATGTTTATCCTAACGTAACCACAAATTGGACAAGAAGTGTTGCCAATGATGGGTATGACTATAATGATTTTCAATTTGGAAGGGATTCTGGTTATTTTGTCAGAGGGTTTATTAAATATAATCTAACATCTATATCTTCATCTGCAATAATTAATTCAGCATCTGGATATGTTTATATTTTTGACATTCAAGTGAATTCTCATAATACTAATGCTTTCCGTTTTAAAAATGCTTTAGATCCAACAACTTATTCAGGGAGCACATTATATAATAGTGCTACTACATTTTATTCATCAGATCGACTAACAAATCAATCTTTAGGTTGGAAAAATTCTACTTTTAATAGTGAAGGTTTATCGACAACAAAAAATAATTTTGGAGGATATTTAAGTTTAAGTGTTGATCCAGGTGGAAGTTGGCATAATACAAGTATTTATAAAATGCGTAACCATATTGGAGGACCGAATGGAGATTTAAAACCATACTTATTAATTGATTATACCGTACCCTCCACCGACCGCACCTTGACTATTTCCGAAGCCTACACAGGCGCAAATCCTGCAAACGGTTCATATACGTATGCAAACAACACCTCTGTTACCGCAACATCAGGAACGCGAGCGGGATACATAGTTACAGGATGGACAGGAACTGGAAGTGTACCTGCGACAGGGACAACAGGTTCAGTTACTTTTAATATTACGCAGAATTCGACCATTACGTGGCAGTGGGAACAAACCGAGACACCCAAAGACGTGGTTTTCCACAACTATGGCGGAACAGAACAACTGGCATTCAACAACAGTAGAATCAACACAGACCAACCAGTGTTTAGAGTGAGTCATGGTGGAGGATACGCTGCCAATATGTATCAAATACAAATCAGTCCAAATGCTGATTTCTCTGGAACACCGGCTACTTTGCCTTTCAATATCAATAACCCAGCAAACAATCAAGTCAATCTTACTTTTGACCATCCTACTTTTACACCAACAAATGGTACTACCTATTACGTCCGTGCCAGAGTAAGAGGAGCAGCCAATGTATGGAGTGATTATACCACCGAAACCTATAGTTTCACCTATCAAACCCCAAAACCTTCGCCCGATTGGTTCCAAACCACCCAAGCGCAGTTTCAATCGAATGCTTTATCAGGAGTGGAAGCGAACGCGAGTCATGATGTTATAGTTTCAAGCGGAAGTGGAAATCCTATACAAAACCCAAGTTTTGAGACAAATACAAATTGGACAGGTTTTAAAACAAATGCCTCAGTTTTAACTGTAAATACTTATGACAGTGGTAATTGGTCAAGTCAAGGAAGTAGAGCGGCAAGGATGTATATGTTTGGTGGATATGCTTTAAGCTCTGACATAGCAGTAGTCTCACAAGTTGTTAATTTGACTAATATAGAGCAAATCATTTTTGACGCTCGCTCTTTATACAGTCCTAATTTCACTTCGAGTCTTTCTAACGGAGGTACTTTAAGATTAATTATTGGTGGTTCTTCAAGCAATGCAACAGGTGTTACTATTGCTACAATAAATCATTGTGCAAGCGGTTCCAACTCTTGTAACCAACAAACGTTGGACTTTGTTGCTAATATTCCGGTAGCACAACGTATTCCAAACCAAACCATAAAATTTGTATGGACTGGCTTTAATTCAGGTGATTTAGGCGGAGCTTTGGTGGATTTTATGGTGGATAATCTAAGGGTAACTTCTGTATCTTCCGGCACCATCACCTCCACGCCCATTCATTTGGAATCCGTTCAAGGAGCAACAGCTTATGAAGGAATAACCTGGAACCAGACTTTAGATGGTGGCAACTTGACCCTAAAAGTCCAAGGTTCTGACAATGGGACAAATTTTATCGATATTCCTGGATACACAAACATCAGCGAAACCGGAGATGGAGTTAAAACCTTGGATCTTTCACAAATACAAACGCCACCGGCGCACATTCGTTTGGTAGGAACGTTGAACGGTCAAAACGTGAAAATGCACGACTGGGCAGTGAGCTTTAAACAAGAAGATTGTGCCACATCCACTACATGGAACGGAAGCAGTTGGAGCAATGGTTATCCTACCGAATCGCCTAAAAAGCAAGTTGTTTTTGAAGCTGACTATACATTTGATTCAGATGAAATCATGTATGCATGTGAAGTTATGATTGAGGATGAAGTCTTAGTTTCAGCTAATAGTAGTTTATTGGTTGATGAATTTGTGATAGTTAGTGAAGATGGTTGGTTAGTAATTGAGTCAGGTGGAACAGTTGAAGTTGATGATGAATTTTTAACAGAGGGTATAGTTGAAGTAGGAGGAGATTTAATAGTGCATGGAGCAGTAATCAACTATGAAGAGGATCCTGAATATTTTGTCATTTGGGATGGTGGAAACTTAGTTCAGATCAACGACGATGCAGTAAACGAAGGAGTCATTAAAGTAGAGAAATTGTTTACTTTCTCAGCAGAAAGAAATCAATACAACTTTGTGAATTCTCCGGTAATCGATCAGAACATCAGACAAATTTATGGAGGTAATCCAAGGGTACAGTTCTACGACGAGTCGAGTAATTCCTTCATTTTCAATGACGCTACAAATCCCGATTATATGCCGGGCATTGGGCAAGCATTGCGTGAACCAAGCTCTGCGGCTAATTCCAACAATGCACCCACTGCGGAATTTGTCGGCGTGCCTTTCAATGGAAGTCTTACAATTAACGAACTTACGAATGAACGAACCGGTTTCCACCTCATCGGAAACCCTTATCCCTCTCTTTTGGATTTGGATTTATTATATACTAATAATACCATGGTTCTCGAGCCTAGATTCCTTTTCTGGGACAACCGTGGAAACCCGGACATCACTCAACAGGGAGACGGATACAGCGGAAACCACTACGCCCAATACAATGCCGTCAATAACACAGGGGTTGCGGCTGGTGGAACCGCCGCTTCAGGCCCTGGAAATGAAGGTTATGCTCCGCGAATTCCCGACGGTAAACTTGCAGTAGGTTCGGCGGTAATGGTGAGACTTCTGTATGAAGTACCTGAAGACGGAAACAGCATCGTCCTTAACAATACCCAAAGAACGGCTGGTCAAGGCCTGAATTTCTTGGGTAGAAACTATTCGACCGATGGAATTGTTTCTTCAGAAATCGATAGGTATTGGTTGACATTGAATACGCCGGGTGGAATTTCAGCGATGAATGCCGTGGTTTATTTCGATGGAGGAAATGATGCTTTTGGATTGGATGACAACAAGATCATGGGAGGTTCAGATGATATCTTTACTTTGGTTGACGAGCATCAATTAAAAATCCAAGGAAAATCGAGTTTCGATATCGATGATAAAATCCAATTGGGTTACAAAGCTTATGCAGCTGGCGTTCATACGATTTCAATTTACGATAGCGAAGGCGTTTTTGCCGACGGTCAAACCATGTATTTGGTCGATCAAGATTTAGACATCATCCATAATCTATCAGAAGAAACCTATACTTTCCAAACTGAAGCTGGCGAATTTAACGACCGTTTCTTGGTGGTTTATAAAGAAGATGAAGTCTTATCAACCCTCGATTTTGCAAACGGTGATATTCAAGTTTATCGTCAGGATAAAACCACAGTGATTCATTCATTGAATCAAGATTTAAGCGAATTGAAAATTTTCAATTTGAATGGTCAAATGGTGTTGCACCAAGACCAATTGTCTGGAAAGTATTCTTATTTACCCAACGACCGTTTAGGAAAACAAGTCTTGGTGTTGAATGTAAAAACAGCCGACGGAAAAGTTCACTCGTTTAAAGTATTAACCCATTAAGCTTCTATGAAAATGAAAAAAGAGCTATTCAGTTTATTGCTACTGTTGCTGAGTTTTAGCCTTACAAATGCACAATTTTTTGAGGACTATCAGCAAACAGAAGAAGCTCAATCTTCGGGCTTTTTCAACAATGAACCCACACCGGAATATGAAGTAGATGGGCGTGAAAACCCAAGTAATCCAGGCGGAGAAGCCGTGCCGATCAACAATTATTTGTTTCTATTGCCCTTGCTGGGCATGGCAGTCGGCAGCTATTATCTGCTCCGCAGACGAGAAGAACTCCAATAAAATTAATTTAGCATAGCACCCCTTTCGAAAGAGAGGGTTTTTTTATGTGAAAAGCATCTCCCTACACTTCGACAAGCTCAGTGACCACGCTTCAAAGGGGGACTTTTAAACTCCGAATCAATCGAAGACCTCATTCAATACGAAAACCAAACTCCCTCCCTTTGAAGGGAGGGCTGGGGTGGGATGTAACGCGACTTTTAACATCCCCCTACACTTTACATCCCCCTAAATCCCCCTTCAAAGGGGGACTTTCAAACTCCGATTCAATCAAAAACCCCATTCAACACGAAACTCTAACTCCCTCCCTTTGAAGGGAGGGCTGGGGTGGGATGTTCTGCCACTCCCCTTACCTACATGGTTCTTTGTACGGAATACTTTGTGCTTTCTAATCAATACCGTTAAAATAACCCCAAATACCCAACACTTGGTACACCCTACCCAGATAATTTCCCTAAATTTGCAAACCCAACCTTTTCCTCCATATTAAAATTTGATTACAAACCAAAAAGTAAGTTACATCAATTCCCAATACGAATTTGAATACGGCCAAAAGGCACGCAACATAATAAAGCAAAACAATGTGTCACGAATGAATGAACCAAGAATTATTGAACTACCTAAAATCATTGATCCCAGAGGGAATTTGAGTTTCTTTGAAAACAGCAACCAAATTCCGTTTGATATCAAACGAACCTATTGGATTTACGATGTGCCCGGCGGTGAAACCCGAGGAAGCCATGCTTTCAAAGAACAGCAAGAATTTATTATTGCCCTTTCTGGAAGCTTTGATGTGGTTTTACACGATGGAACCAAAGAATGGAAATTCTCTTTAAACCGCTCCTACTATGGATTGTATATTCCCAATATGTTGTGGCGAACGATAGAGAATTTCTCTACCAATTCTTTGGCTTTGATTGTATCCGATAAAATGTATAATGCAGAAGATTACATTCGTGATTTTGATGAATTTAAAACAATTAAAAATGGATAAGAAACCTTCAGTTTTTGATTGTGGGGTTATTGACCTTGGTAAAATTAATTTTGCCGAAGGGAATTTAACGGTAGTTGAAAACGATTCAACCTTTCCTTTTGATGTAAAAAGAGTGTTTTATCTTTATGACATTGCAGCTGGTGAAAGCAGAGGCGCACATGCGCATATAGAATGTCATCAATTTCTTGTTGCAGCAAGTGGCAGCTTTGAGGTTAGTTTAGACGATGGAATTTATAAAAGACAGGTTCTGTTAAACCGTCCAAATATTGGTCTTCATATTCTTCCAGGAATATGGGCTTCTGAACTTAATTTTTCATCTGGATCTATTTGTTTAGTGATGGCTTCACATCAATACGAAGAAAGTGATTACATTAGAGAGTACGACGATTATTTAAAATTTAGAAATGCATAAAATACATCCCCTTGCCGATGTGCAATCTGAAAAAATTGGAGAGAACACCCAAGTTTGGCAATTTTGCGTCATTCTAAAGAATGCAATAATTGGTAAAAATTGCAACATCAATTGTCAGGTTCTGATTGAAAATGAGGTGGTGATTGGAGACAATGTAACCATAAAACCCGGCGTTCAGATTTGGGACGGAATTATTTTGGAAGACAATGTTTTTATCGGACCTAATGCAACCTTTACCAATGATTTGGTTCCACGTTCTAAAGAATATCCTGAATCTTTTACCAAAACTACGATTAAAAAAGGAGCATCCATTGGCGCCAATGCTACAATAATAGCAGGAAATGACATTGGCGAAAACGCTTTGATTGGTGCTGGTGCGGTTGTAACAAAGAAAGTAGGAAACAATGAAGTTTGGATAGGCAATCCCGCTCAAAAAGTGGGCTACATCGGAAATGACAATGAATTATTAAACTTAGATAAAATCAGTAAGAGAACAGGTAAGACCTATTTCTTTTCTAACAATGAATTAATTACAAATGATTAAGTTTTTAGATCTTCAAAAAATAAATGCTCAATACGAGAAAGAATTAAAGGAAGCCGCAACGCGTGTAATTGATTCCGGATGGTATTTGATGGGAAAAGAATTGGAAAGTTTTGAATCCAACTATGCAGCGTTTTGTGGAACCAAATATGCCCTGGGTGTAGCCAACGGTTTGGATGCCTTGCGACTTATTTTCAAAGCCTACATAGAAATGGGTGTGATGCAAAAAGGAGACGAAGTTATCGTTCCTTCCAACACCTATATCGCTTCGGTATTGGCAATTTCTGACAACGGTTTGGTTCCTGTTCTCGTTGAGCCGAACATAGAAACCTACAATTTAGACAGTGCGCGGATTGAACAAGCCATTACGTCCAAAACCAAAGCGGTTTTAACCGTTCATTTATACGGTCAACTATCCATCGATCAAAAGATGCTAGACATCTGTAAAAAGCACAATCTAAAGTTAGTGGAAGATGGAGCTCAGTCCCACGGTGCAACGTGGAATGGAATGAAATCAGGTGGAATTGGTGATGCAACCGGACATAGTTTTTATCCAGGCAAAAACTTGGGTGCATTGGGTGATGCGGGTGCCGTTACTACCAATGACGAAGAATTAGTTCAAGTTATTTCAGCCTTACGGAATTACGGTTCCCATGTAAAGTATGAAAACAAATACCAAGGACTCAATTCCCGATTGGATGAAATTCAAGCTGCTTTTCTCAATGTGAAATTGAAATACATGCAGCAAGATATTGAAGCACGAAGAAAAGTGGCGGATGCTTATTTACAAAATATTAAAAATCCCAAGATAATCTTGCCTGTGGTTCTAAGCCCTGAACAACATGTTTGGCATTTATTTGTCATCCGAACCACAGAAAGAGAAAAACTACAAGCCTATCTTTTGGAACAAGGCATACAAACTTTGATTCATTATCCGATTCCACCTCATCAGCAGGAAGCCTACAAAGAATTCAATGATTTGAGTTTTCCTATTGCAGAAAAAATGCATCAAGAAGTTTTGAGTTTACCTATTTCTCCAGTGATGACAGAGGAAGATGTCAAAAAAGTAATTGAAATTATCAATACATACTAAGTGTCCCAAAGTAAATCGTCTTATCGACAAATTATGAAAGCCACGTCTGTTTTTGGCGGGGTGCAAGTGATTAATATTATAATTCAGATAGTTCGTTCCAAATTCATTGCCATATTATTAGGAGCAGAAGGAATGGGAATTAACGGATTATTTACGTCAACTATTTCTTTGATTCAGACAATTTCAGGCTTTGGCATTGGTACAAGTTCGGTTAAAAATATTGCAGCGGCTAATGCGAAAGATGATAAACAGCAGGTGGCCAAAGTACTTTCAATCTTAAGAAAACTGGTATGGATTACTGGAATGGCTGGGGCACTTTTTACGCTGTTATTTGCAAAATATTTGAGCCAGCTAACATTTGGAAGTGAACAGTATGAAATTGGATTTAGATGGTTGTCTATCTCATTTCTTTTCAATCAATTAAGCTCCGGTCAAAAAGCTGCTCTTCAAGGGCTAAGAAAAATAAAAATGCTTGCTTCAGCAAACTTAATCGGAGCAATATTAGGTTTACTTATTTCTCTACCCTTATATTATTTTTATCATATTGATGGAATTGTCCCTGCGATTATTATGTCTTCTATATCGGGCATGTTGTTTTCATGGTTTTTTGCTCGTAAAATTAAAATCCAAAAGGTTTCTATAGATCGAGAAATGTTTCAAATCGAAAGTAAAGAAATTATTTCCATGGGAATCATGTTAAGCCTAAGCAGTTTTTTTGTTGTGTTAAGTTCCTACGTATTGAGGATATTTATAGGAAATTATGGAAGCTTAGCAGATGTGGGTCTTTATTCTGCAGGATTTGGTATTGTTGAAGGATATGTAGGAATAATATTTACCGCAATGAGTGCAGACTATTATCCACGATTAGCCGGTGTACATGATAAAATTGAACAATTAAAAGTAACCGTTACCCAACAAGCAGAAATTGCCATTTTAATTTTAAGCCCAATTATTACTGCATTTTTAATATTGTCCCCAATAGTTGTCGTTGTTTTGTATTCTAAAGAATTCCTACCTATAACAACTATGATTTCTGTAGCGATCTTAGGGATGTATTTTAGAGCGTCTTCGTGGGCAATGGGTTTTATTTTATATGCAAAATCAGACTCTAAATTATTTCTTAAAACCGCGATTTTTTTTAACATCGTGTTTCTTATAAGTAATATTGCAGGTTATTATTTATATGGACTCACTGGTCTAGGCATCTCTTTCTTCGTAAATTATATTGTTCATTTTCTTGGACTGAAATTTCTTACGGCTAGAAAGTACAAGTTTTCATTTACAGAGGGTTTTACCAAACTTTTTATAACTGGTTTCTCTTTCTGTATATGTGCATTTTTAGTTTCATTAATTGAAACAAGTTGGATGAAATACACTTTAGGATTTGTTATATTTACGATATCATCTTTGTTTACTTTAAGAGAAATGAATAAAAAGGTAGATATTAAAAGTTTACTAAAAAATATGAAAAAATGAGACTGATTTTGATTCTAAAAGAGTATCTAAAAATTAATTGGTATAAAACCATTTATTTTAATTTTACTTTACTGCCTTTCAAAACTGCGATCAAATTTCCATTTCTATTATACGGAAAGGTGAAATTATCTGGTTTAAAGGGTAAGATTATTTTTAATACTCCCGTGAAAAAATTCATGTGCAAATTTGGGAAAAACCTCGAAATAATTACACTTAAAGGTAAATCAGAACTTAATGTTAATGGCACTTTATATGTCAATGGATCTTTTTCATTTGGTAATGATTTTATAGTACATATTTTGAAAGGTGCTGAAATGCATATAGGGGAAGGAAGTTATTTTGGAAGAAAAACTCAAATAATTTGTACAAATTCCATCACATTAGGGAGTTATTTACGATTTGGTTATGAATCACAAATTATTGATTCTAATTTTCACTATACAGTAGATTTGAACACAGGAATTACAAATAATATTTCAAAACCCATTTCTATAGGGAGTTACACTTGGATTGGTAATCGTAATACAATTATGGCAGGAACCGAAACAAATGACTACTTAATTATAGGTTCCAATTCACTGTTAAATAAGAATTATAAAGAAGGTATTCCATCTGCTTCTTTAATTGCAGGTATTCCCGCCAAATTAATTAAAAAAGACTTTGTAAGAGTTTTCGATTCTGATTTTGAGCAGGAAATTAGGAAATATTTCCGAAAAACGGACATTGAAAATTTTAATGTTTTTGACGTCTTTGAAGCTGATAAGAATACTTTTATAAAAAACATAAAAAATGAATAATCCTTTAGTGTCCATTGTAGTCATCACCTACAACAGTTCCAAATATGTTTTAGAAACCTTGGAAAGTGCGAAAGCACAGACCTACCAAAATATTGAGTTAATTGTTACGGATGATGGTTCCACTGACAACACCATTGAAATCTGTCAACAATGGATAGATGAAAACAAAAAACGTTTTGTTCGGACAGAAATGATTACGGTTGAAAAAAACACAGGCATTCCTGCCAATTGCAACCGGGGGGTAAAAGCAGCAAAAGGTGAATGGATTAAATTGATTGCGGGGGATGATGTACTACTTGATAATAATATTAGAACAAACTTAAAATTTAATAGAGAAAAAGGAAGTAAAATAACTTTCTCCAAAATGATATATGTAGGTGAAAACACCAATAAACCATCACAACTGGATCGGAATCAAAGTAAATTCCTATCTACATCTAATCAATATCGTTATTATTTACGATTTCCTTTATTTATAAATGTACCTACCCTCTTCTACCATCGTACTACATATGACTCGGTAGGAGGTTTTTATGAGGAAATAAAACTTTTAGAAGATCAACCATTTATTTTAAAAGTTTTAAAGCATGGAATTAAGATACATTATATAGATGAAATTACTGTTAAGTACAGAATTAGTGAGAATAGTATTTCATCTAAAGCAGGACAGAAAATTTACAATGATTTGCTTCAGTCGTTCGTTTCTTTTAGAGAAGAGGATTTGAAAAGGGGAAATTTTGTTGACAGAATTTATCTATTGGCAGCGCGTCTGAATTTTCATTTCAAGCGTAACCCAAAACATTCTATTGGTAAGAAAAATTTCGACCGACTTTTTAATTTATTATTAAGAATTACTTAGAGATATGACTGAAATCTCCGTCATCATTCCCGTTTACAATTCCGAACAATATCTGAGAGCATGTATTGATTCCGTGCTTGAGCAGTCGTATACCGACTTTGAGCTTTTGCTCATCAATGATGGCTCAACAGATGCAAGCGGAAAAATTTGCGATGAATATGCATTGAAAGATGCAAGAGTAAAAGCCTTTCATAAAGAAAATGGCGGGGTGAGTTCGGCACGAAATTTAGGTTTGGATCATGCTAAAGGAGAATGGATTTGTTTTGTTGATAGTGATGACGAAGTCTTAGAAGATGCATTACAGAATTATGTTAATTGTATAAAATCAACAGATGCAGATATTATCATTTCAAATTATATTGTGAAATATGAAAACGGTATTGAAAATTCTGTTAAATTAGAATTAGGTACGAGTGATTTACAAAACAATGATTTGATAAAAGATATTATCGATGGCAGAATTCATGGCTCGCTTTGTAATAAAATCGTAAAAGCAGATATTTTAAAGAAGTTTCGATTTGATCCTGATATAACTTATATGGAAGATAAACTCCTTTTAATAAAATTGCTACTACAAGAACCAAGTGTGTTTTTTATGGATAAAAACACTTATGTTTATATCCAAAGAAAAAATTCTGCGACCAACCAACTTTCAGGAAAGATGATTAATTCAATTAAAAAAGTTACGGATACACTAATTTTGTGCCTAGACAAAAACATATTCTCTGCCCAGCTTTTTAAACTGAAAGTAGATTACAAAGTACGTTTGTTAACAAATGGTTGCTCTTCTAAAAGTATTACGAATACCTATCCAGAAGTTAATAAAGATTTGGTAAAAAGCAGCATTTTACCTATCCATATCAAAGTTTTGTTATGGTTTGAATTAAAAGATTTTAGTTTTTTTAGTCGATTATATCGATTGTTAATATAATAGAAAATGAAAATTTTACATATCATAGACACTTTAGGAAGAGGCGGTGCAGAGACTTTACTCGTGAATGTAGTCAATTCTCTGAATAAGGATTTTGACAATATACTGCTTTATTTTTCAGCTCCACATGATTTAAAAGCAGAAATTGCTGGCACTAAAGTTATTTGTTTGGATATTCCTTTTTCGGTTAAAAATATTTTCAGATTAAAAAAAGAAGTGCAAAAGGTAATACAAGAAAATCGTGTATTAGTGGTGCATTCGCATTCGTACTGGAGTAACTTCATTGCCAGACTGGCATATACTGAAAATGTACGTTTTGTTCAGTCCTACCATAATGCGATTTATGATACTATGTGGGATAAGAAATCTACCAAATTACTAGCATTACTGGACAAGATTACATATAAAAAGGAAATAAAACTAGTTGCGGTATCTGCCTATGTAAAATCCATATTAGTAGAAAAATTAAAGTATAAAAACATAGAGGTCCTGAAAAATTTCAGTAATGTCCAGCAGATTAGTGTAAAAGAGCGACCTCCCTATAAAAAAGGAGAGTTGTTAAAAGTTATCTCTGTTGGAAATATTAAGAAAGAAAAAAATTATGAATTGCTCATTGAAGCATTCGATAAAGAATTAAAACATGCTTCTGTTGAGTTAGATGTATTTGGTGGAGGTCAGGAACTTGAAAAATTCAGGGAGAAAGTAAAAGCTCAAGCGATTCCGAATCTGCATTTTAGAGGGCAAACCCATCAGGTTTCAGAAGAACTGCTAAAATACGACCTGTTCTGTATGACTTCATTTTCAGAAGCGTGTCCACTATCGCCATTAGAAGCAATGCGGTTGAATATGCCCATTCTGTTATCGGATATCCCTGCATTCAAGGAGGTTACAGAGCATTCGGTTATGTTCTTTGAATCTGGAAATGCCAATGATTTTATCGAAAAAATTCAACAGATTATTAAAGGAAAACAAGATATAAGTGTAGATAAAGAAATTTACGGAAGAGTTTTATCTAATTATTCAAAAGAGGATTATCTGGCAAAATTGAAAAGCATTTATGAAAACTAAAATTCTTTACCTCAGTTACAACGGGATGAACGAGGCTCTGGGTGCTTCCCAGGTCCTGAGCTATCTGTATCAGCTTTCCGACGAATATGAATACCATCTCGTTTCATTGGAAAAGCCTAAAGATTTTCGGGATCCTCACAAGATGGAGGCGCTTCATCAATCGTTGCAGGATAAAAATATATTCTGGTATCCTATGGAATACAAGACCGATAAATTCGGTAAGATGTTTAATTTCTTCAGATTACTTTGGGCTTCAAAAAAGATCGTTCGGCAGCAGCAAATTAAATTTGCGCACGCCAGAAGTTATTTTCCGGCGTTGGTCGCCAATCTTTTGGGATTAACTTATCTGTTTGATACACGGGGTTTTGCTTTTGATGAACGTGCAGATGTGGGAAGTGTGAGCAGAAAAAGCGTGGTTTTTTCTGCGCTGAAAAAGATTGAGAAAAAACTGTACCGCGATGCGGCTGGTGTAAATAAACTTTCATATGAAGGAAAACGTACGATTGAAAGCAATGAACTTTTTCAGGGAGGTGAAGACATTAAACCCATTACCGTAATCCCTACCTGTACCGATACCGAAAGATTTATGTTTCATGAACGAACTTATGACGGACCGGTGAAAATTGGTTATGTGGGAACAGCAACTGGATGGTATGACTTTAACAAAACTTTAGCAACCCTTGCTGCTATTGGACAACACGTGGATTATCGTTTTATCGTATTCAATGGTGGGCAGCATGATTTTATAAAAGAAAAGCTGAAAGAATTTAATATTCCTATGCAGAAAGTAAGCATAGAATCTGTTTCATTCCGCGATATGCCTCAGAGGCTTAAAGAAATGGAGGTGGCGCTTTTTTATATTCATCCGTATTTTTCCAAAAGGGCTTCCGCAGCCACCAAACTGGGCGAGTTTTTTGCTTCAGGAATTCCCGTTTTAACAAATGCGGGTGTTGGAGACCATGAAAAATTAATTAATGAATATGCAACAGGAAAAATACTGGATTTTGAACAACTATCCTCTTATGATTTTAAAGAAATTATAAATTCTTTACGTACCATAAATACGTCAAAGAAATGTCGCAAATTGGCAGAGTCTTTCTTTTCTTTGGAAAAAGGAGTGGAGGGGTATAAGGAAATGTACCGTAAAATTTTTTGTTGATGAAAGTCTTATACCTTACCAAATATTCACGTAATGCTGGGAGCAGTCGCCTTCGGAGTTATCAGTATTTTCCTTTTTTGGAAAATCAAGGAATTCAGGTGGTGGTAAGTCCTCTTTTCAGTGAAGCTTATTTGCGAAAGCTTTATGCCGGAGAGTCCACGAAAAGGGAAGCCCTGAAAGGATATTTGAAACGATCTTTGAAGTTGTTTTCAGTCAGGAAATACGATAAGGTGGTCATTGAAAAAGAACTTTTTCCTTATTTACCCGCCTTCGCCGAATGGTTCTTACAAAAGCGGAAGGTAGAATTCATCACGGATTACGATGATGCGATTTTTCACAACTACGACCAAAGCTCCCAGCCAGTCATTCGTAAAATCTTAGGAAATAAAATAGCCCACGTCATGCGATACAGTGCCCAAGTGGTCGTCGGAAATGGGTATTTGGCTGAATATGCCCAGAGAGCAGGTGCAAAAAAAATTGAAATAATCCCGACGGTGATTGATTTAGAACGCTACCCTCAAAAAAAAGACAATGGAAACACTTCTGTTTTTGTATGGGGATGGATTGGCACCAAATCAACATTCGAAAAACATTTAGTTCCTCACAAAAACGGGATCATTCAGTTTTTACAAGAAAACCCGGATTCAGAATTTCATATCATCGGCATTCCAGAAAACCAGAATTGGCATGAACGTGTGAAATGGATTCCATGGCGTGAGGACACCGAAATTACTTCTATTCAGAAATTAGATGTTGGAATTATGCCCCTGCAAGATTCCCTTTGGGAAAAAGGAAAATGTGCCTATAAACTCATTCAATATGCTGCCTGTGGAATTCCGGGAATCGCGTCTGATGTAGGAATGAACAAAGAAATTACAATTCCCGAAAAAACCGGTTACCTGGCATCCACCGAAGAAGACTGGATAAAACACCTCCTCGATTTAAAAAACAACCCTTCCAAGCGACAAGTAATGGGAGAAAACGCTCGAAAACTAGTCGAAGAAAAATATTGTCTCCAAGTAACTGCTAAAAAGTGGCTGAAGATCTTGTAACCTTGGCAGGGTTCTAAACCCTGCCAAGGTTCTCCCCTTCAAAACCCTGCTAAGGTTCTCCACCAAGATTTAAACTTAAATAACTATATTTACTATAACAAACAAGAAAACCAAAATCCTATTCATAACTTCCAACTTAAAAGAAAAAAATATGGATATTCGGAAAACCCCAATCGAACCTGATCATTTTTACCATATTTACAACCGCGGTGTAAATGGAGAAGTCATTTTCAAAAGTGAAAGAAACTTTCATTTTTTTTTAAACAAAATCAAAGAGAAACTTATTCCAGTTTGCGATATTTATGCATATTGTTTAATGTCCAATCATTTCCACCTACTGGTTAAAATAAAATCCGATTCAGAACTTAAGAAATTAGTTAAGCAATCAACCACTAATCCCGACAAAGGTCTCTATGCAGCCCAAAATGTTTTTTCAAAACACTTTTCCACCTTATTCAATTCCTATTCTCAAGCTTTTAATAAAGAAAATAAGCGTCACGGTCCTTTGATTGAATCTCCCTTTAAACGAAAATGGATTTCATCTGAAAAGTATTTAAGAGATTGTATCATTTACATTCATAAAAATCCACAGTACATAGATTTTAGAGCGTATTCATTTTCATCCTATCAAACAATTTTAGCTGAGTCAAACACATTTTTGAAAAGAGAGGAAGTCATCGACCTATTTGATACCAAAGAGAATTTCGTAGTCTGCCACCTTTTTTAACCTTGGCAGGGTTCTAAACCCTGCCAAGGTTCTCCCTTCAAAACCCTGCCAAGGTTCTCCACACTTAAGCTTACAGCTTTTTTTCTTTTTCGGAAATCTAAAAAGAAAGATATACTCAAAATGCTTATTTCATTTCGTTCCAAATCTCTACATTTGTGACCTATGGCTTTAGATTTTATCTACATACCCCTTATTGTTCTCATCGGATTAGGATTTATAAACCAGTTTGAAAAAAAGATGTCCGCTGCCAATTACAAAGCGCTGAGATACCTATTTTTCTTTCATCTTCTTTTAGGATTGGCTTATTTTTTTACAACAAATAATGGAGGTGGCGATGCTTGGGGATATTGGCGGGTACCAAAGTATTATTCCTTTGAGACCTTTACCGAAGGCTTGTTTAATGGAGAAGGGACGATGTTCATGTACGCATTGAATTTTGTGTTTTCTAATTTGTTGCAAATGTCATTTTTATCCAACACCCTTCTATTTTCATTGTTTGGGTTCATGGGAATGACTTTTTTTTATATGATAGCCATCAAAACCATTCCTTATACCCGAATAATAAATGGATATGCTTTATTCCCACTGATCTTTTTTCTTCCCAATTTGCACTTCTGGAGTGCAGGCATAGGGAAAGACACCACCTTATTTTTATGCATCGGTATGTTTGCTTATGGGGTTATGAAACCCTTGAAAAGAATTCCACTTATCACCATCAGTCTTTTACTAGCCTTAGCAATTCGTCCACACATTGTATTGTTTTTATTTGCAGGCTTTGGAATGGCCTACATTTTTGGCGGAAAAGTTTCCGCTTTTCAACGCATGGCTTTTTCAGCACTATTGATTGGAGCAAGCTTTGCGCTCTTACCGCGTGTTATGGAATTTGCCAAAATTGAAGAAGCATCGGTAGAAGCTTTTGATGACTTTTCTGAAAAAAAAGCAGATGTATTAAGTCGATCCCATACAGGATCAGCCGTTGACATTTCCTCCTATCCTTTTCCCTTAAAAGTAGCTACCTTTTTATTCCGACCCTTATTTTTTGATGCCCGAAACCTAAACGGCTTGATTGCATCCGCAGAAAACTTGATTTTGGTTCTCCTTTTCTTTAAGGCAATGAAAGCCCATCCCATTCGCGCCTTCAAAGCCGCACCTTTTGTCATCAAAGGATTGGTTTTGTTTTTAATAATAGGTACACTTGCTTTTTCCCAATCGCTAGGTAACGTAGGAATTATGATTCGGATGCGGAACATGTTTCTACCCGGTTTAATTCTTTTCCTATTGTGGACCTATTCCTATCAGATTCAAGCCCGTCTCAAGCAGAAAAAGCTACAAAAATGAAAGGGAACTACACCAAATACTTTCCTTACTTCCTAGTGGCTTACCACCTATGTTTTGCATGGATAGCCTATGATTATGTCAATAAAAACAACGGAGATGCTGTGAAATATTGGTTTGTCGGAAAAAACCCCGCATTTTTAAACTGGGCAGATTACCTACAACCCGGAACAGAGACCATACAATTAATCACCTTTCCTTTGGTCAAGTATCTTCACCTTCCCGGCTGGGCAGGTTGTTTGATCTTCAGTCTATTCAGCAGTTACGCTTTTTTACGACTTTGGAAACTACTCAAAGAAATAGCAAATGACAATCACAAAATAGTCATACTATCGATGCTTCTTTTACTCGTACCCAATGTCCATTTCTGGACTTCACTCATTGGAAAAGAAGCAATTTTATTTTTACCCGTTGTACTTATTGCTGAACAATTTTATAAAAAGAAGTATTTCTCGTTCACGCTCCTACTTTCCTTTTTCGTCCTTGCATGGATCCGTCCGCATGTAGGTTTCGTATTTTTACTAAGCTTTCTTATAGCACTAATTGCCAAAGGAGAAATCTCCAAAAAAACAAAAATAACAGTAACAGCAATCAGTGTAGGTATGGGTGCTGGACTTTACTTCTTATTGAGTAAAATAACGCATGCAAACCAAGGATTATTCACAAAAATTGAGCGCTTATACCATATCCACAACACCCAACTCAAAGCCACGTCGGGTTATGTCCCTTTGGATGAATACAGCTATCCCTATAAGCTATTCACCTTTTATTTCCGTCCGCTCCCCTTTGAAAAAAAGAGTTTTCACTACAACCTTATAGGCATTGAAAACCTTATACTGTTGGTTGTTTTCTTGGGTTTAATTTATTTTTTGATTCGTAATTTTAAGTCTTTAAACATCACAAGCTTTCATCTATTTGCATTAGGGGTATTACTTTTCTACGGAACCATGTTCGCCTACGGTTATGCCAACTTCGGCATGATCATTCGGGCGAATTCGCTTATGCTTCCATTGATAATTCTTTTGGTCACAAGCCTACTTTTGAAGCCCACGCGTAAAAACATCCCACCTGAACCCTCTGCGGACTCTGTGTGAAACCTCTGCGGACTCTGCGTGAAACGGCTCTCCATGAAACCTCCCTTCAAAATGCTATTCATCTTGCGGCGGAAGACGCTTTCTACCTTGTTGAAAACTCTGGCCGCCGCTTGGAATGGGCGGGTCTCTTTGATAGGACTAACGTCCTATCCTATAAACATATCACCCCTTCGGGGTGAAGAAAATAGAATAATGATTCGAATCGTTTGAGAAAAATTCAACCCAGGGAAACATCCCACCCCAGCCCTCCCTTCAAAGGGAGGGAGTTAGAGTTTCGATTTTTAAAAAAATCAGTATAAATCCGCCCGATCTGCGTATTTACGAAGTAAATCATCGTTCTATTCCTTATCCAGATTTGGTGACTGCGAATTTCACCTACCTTGCGAATTCTCTCCGCGTCTCTCTGCGTGAAACCTCTGCGCACTCTGCGTGAAACCCAGTCCCCAATCCCTAATTCCTGATACCTGCTACCTGATACCTGATACTTTCTACACTGTACGCTATACTTGGTACTTTACAATTTGCACCCTATAACATCCCACCCCAGCCCTCCCTTCAAAGGGAGGGAGTTCGGTTTTCGCTTTGATAGAAGATTTTCGATGCATTCGGAGTCCAAAAAGTCCCCCTTCGAAGCGTGGTCACTGAGCTTGTCGAAGTGTAGGGGGATGTTCCCTACCCCCCAGTCTCGTCATCATGCAAATAATGCATTCGAATAACATCCAAATAAAAAAAGAGTTTATGATAAAGAATCAAGCCTTCGATTTTCATATAATGAAAGCGTTTCTTTTTCCGATAAGTATGCATGGTACGCGTACTGATGCCCAACGTATCACAAACTTGTTGTTCCGTTAAAAAATGTTCTTTGTCAAGGGGAAGTTGTTGCTGTAGAAGGTTTTGATGAAGCACTTTTAAATCTTCCACCCATTTTTTTAATTGTGCCTCTGTTATCAAACTATATCGGTTCATAACAAAAAGAATAGAGGTTAGTATGAACACTGAAAGATAGCGCCTTAATTCCATCAAAAAAAGAGGGTTTTCCCTGTATTTATGAATCACTTTCAATGGGAAACTTCCTCCAAAAATTTTTTTCATCGACCGATTCCGTACCCCAATCCCACCAGAAACCCACCAGAAACCCACCCCAATGGTATCACAACGGTACCAGAAGCTTACTCCAAATGTGTCCCTTCGGGTGGCAAAAAGGAAAATTTCGGAAAGAATCGGAAAGCTCAATCAAATTAAAAAATAAGAGAACTAATTTTGAGTAAATAATTTATTAACCTTTAAAACCAAAAGCCATGGGAAAGTTATATGATTCTCTCCTGTCAGGCTCCTCCGGCAAAATAGGCCGTGTAGTTGTAGCCAACCTGTATGGAACCGAAGTTCTACGAAAAAGACCTCGTAGACGGACCTCTGAACCAACTGCCAAGCAGAACTTAGTTCAGCAAAGAATGATTTCAAGTTATGATTTTTTAAATCCGTACAAAGAAATCGCTAAAACCTATTACGGTAATCGCGTCGGTATGAAGTCACCTTACAACTTAGCGATGACGAATGTTCTAAAAGCTTTCAAGTTAGATTTCATCACCATGGAAATCAACCCCGTTTATTCCGAAATTGAATTCACAAAAGGCCCCTTGATGGCTCCTTTACCAACGGGATTGACCTCAACAGTAGCCAGCACATTCACCATTGATTGGTTCGATAACAGTGGAGGCGACCCAACCCGTGAAATGGATCGTTTATTTGTTTTATTCAAAGCCGAAGATGAAACCAAACCCATCTTAATGGAAAACATGGCAACCCGCGTAGATGCGACCTTTGACATACCCGTGCCCACAGCAATGGTAGGAAAAACCGTCCATGTTTGGATCACTTTCATCTCCGATGATTTAACCCAAGCCGCCACCTCCGCCTATGCAGGAAATGTGGTAATTGTTTAGAATGAAAAAGCTTCTGTCCCCCTTACAGAAGCTTTTTTACTTTTCAATTAGAGATGAAAATACGACGCTACCCCTATAAAACAAATAAGATGTAGCACCTTCCCACAAAACCATCCGCGCCTCTACCTCAATCCCCTCCAAGCACCCTGCGAATAAACTCCAAGCCCTCAGCCACAAAAACTCCCAGCGTCCAAAAAACAACACACCCCTCAAAAGAAAAGACCCTGATTTCCGTATTAACTAAAACTTTCGATACACTCAGAGTCCAAAAGTCCCCCTTCGAAGGGGGATTTAAGGGGATGTTCCCCACCCAACTTTCTACACTTTACTTTATACTTGGTACTATTCCAAATCCCTAATCTCCATTCCCCAATCCCTAATTCCTGATACCTGATACTTTCTACACTGTACGCTATACTTGGTACTTTACAATTTGCACCCTATAACATCCCACCCCAGCCCTCCCTTCAAAGGGAGGGAGTTCGGTTTTTGCATTGATAGAAGATTTTCGATGCATTCGGAGTCTAAAAAGTCCCCCTTCGAAGGGGGATTTAGGGGGATGTAAATTTGTGTTTATTTTTAGGGGTACGTGAACATCCCACCCCAGCCCTCCCTTCAAAGGGAGGGAGTTAGAGTTTCGATTATTAAAAAAATCAGTATAAATCCGCCCGATCTGCGTATTTACGAAGTAAATCAGCGTTCTATTCCTTATCCAGATTTGGTGACTGCGAATTTCACCTACCTTGCGAATTCTCTCCGCGTCTCTCTGCGTGAAACCTCTGCGCACTCTGCGTGAAACCCAGTCCCCAGTTCCGCCCCGGCGGACACGGTCCAAGTCCCCTATCGATAGCTATCGGGGCAAGTCCCAACAACTACTCTCCCACTCAACATTCAAAATAATACCAAATACCTCCTTCCTGATACTTGATACCTGATACTTTCTACACTGTACTCTACTTAGTACTTTACAATTTGCACCCTATACATCCCACCCCAACCCTCCCTTCGAAGGGAGGGAGTTCGGTTTTCGCTTTGATAGAAGATTTTCGATGCATTCGGAGTCTAAAAAGTCCCCCTTCGAAGGGGGATTTAGGGGGATGTTCTCCACCCAACTTTGTACACCGTACTTTGTACCTCTCAATCCTCAATCCCTAAAAAAAAATCCAATAACTTTGCCCATCAAACCACTAAAAATGCAAACACCCAAACTCCTCCGCATCACCACCGTTCCCATTTCGCTAAAAACCCTACTCAAGGGCCAACATCGCTTCATGTCCGAAAATGGCTTCGAAGTAATCGGCGTTTCCAGTGACGGAAAAGAATTGAAAGAGGTCGCTCACGACGAAGGAATCCGAACCATCCCCTTAGAAATGAGCCGCACGATTTCACCCTTGAAGGATTTGAAAGCATTGTGGGAATTCTACCGATTGTGCAAAAAAGAGAAACCGGACATTGTCCATTCCCACACCCCCAAAGCAGGAATAGTGGGTATGTTGGGGGCACGCTTGGCGGGCGTTCCCATTCGCATGCATACGGTAGCGGGTTTGCCGCTCATGGAAGCAAAAGGGTTAAAGAGAAAGTTGTTGGATGTCGTAGAGCAACTAACCTATGCCTCAGCGACCCGAGTCTATCCCAATTCCAAAGGATTGCATGACTTCATTTTGGCCAACAACTATACGTCCAAAGAGAAGTTGAAAGTCATCGGTAACGGAAGTTCCAATGGAATTGACACCGCTCATTTCTCGCCCACTGCGGTGACCGAAGAAACCAAAACCCAACTAAAACAGTCCTTAGGGATCACCCTAGAAGATTTCGTGTTCATCTTCGTCGGACGTTTGGTCAGCGACAAAGGCATCAACGAATTAATTGCGGCCTTTGACCAGCTCTCCCATGCCAACGCAAAGTTGCTATTGGTCGGTGCCCAAGAACCGGAATTGGATCCATTGAACAGGGAAACCCTACAAATAATCAACACCAACCCCAACATCCTTTCGGTCGGTTACCAAAACGATGTGCGTCCTTATTTTGCGATGGCCAATGCCTTGGTCTTCCCCAGCTACCGCGAAGGCTTTCCGAATGTCGTAATGCAAGCCGGCGCCATGGGTTTACCGAGCATCGTGACCGATATCAACGGCTGCAACGAAATCATCGAGGAAGGAGTGAATGGATGGATTATTCCTGTGAAAGATTCAGATGTACTTCAATCACGTATGTTCGCATGCATTCAACATCCCAAACAATTACACCAAATGGGACTAAAAAGCAGAGAGCGGATGCAATCCAGTTATGAAAGAAGCTTTATTTGGAATGAATTATTAACGGAATATAAAAACAAACTCCATCCTTCTCACTAAACCTCTGCGTCCTCTGCGTGAAAAAACCATACTGAGTATTTCTCGCTGAGTTCATTGAGAAAAACGCTGAGTGCATTGCGTGAAACACTCTGCGTCCTCTGCGTGAAAAAACCATATTGAGACTTTCTCGCTGAGTTCATTGAGAAAAACGCTGA
>JBAYRQ010000023.1:0-40592 GCA_041676545.1 Weeksellaceae bacterium
TCCTGTTCTCGCTACTAATAACGCTCAAAGGCTTACTATCAGTAGACTTTGGGCGTTTTGCGTAAAAAATTCGGGTCATTTTTGGGGCAATGAAATAGCATTTCCCTAAATAAAAAAATGGCAAATTTCAAAAACACAAAATCAAGTGAAAAAAGGGTATTCGTCGATTACATTCCTGCAGAACTGAAGCAGACGAATGGGTCCGATTGGCGCGTCGTGTATTACTGCAAAGTGCCAGGTAAGGAGGAGATGAAAAGGTTCAGGAAAAGGGTTCCCAAACTCAATTCTAAGAAAGATAGGGAGCGATTAGCGAAACAGATTTGTTTAAATATTAATAACGATTTAAAAGCGGGCTGGTCTCCATTTTACGATGTTAACACTAAAAATGAATACCGGTTATTCTTAGATACTTTGAATCAATTCAGTAAACAAAGTGAGCGTAAATTAAAAGACAAACTTATTCGCCCAGATTCCTTACGTGCTTACACTTCTTACTTAAATAACATCAAAGAATATATGCTAAAAAATAACATGGAAAACATGCTTTCCGTAGAGTTTACACGTGATTTTGTAGTAACTTTTTTAGATCATATTTACTTTGAGAGAAAACGTTCAGCAAGAACGCATAATAACTACTTAGGATTTTTGAATTTAATTGGCGTTTTTATGGAAGACAGGAAGTATATTCCGCAGAACCCTGTTTTCAAAATATCTAAACGAAAGGTAAATAAGAAGAAAAGAGAAGTACTTCCACACTGGCTGAGAGATGATATAATAAATTATTGCTCACTTAAATCAAAGGCTTACTTGACTTTATGTCTGACTACTTATTTCTGTTTTGTGAGACGAACAGAGCTAACAAAACTACTTGTAAAGCACGTAAATATTAAAGAAGGAACTATTTTCGTTCCGGGCGATGCTTCTAAAAATGGACGAGATGGGACGGTCACAATTACAAAAAAGTTAATGCCGTTACTCAGAAACCATATTGATGGATCAAACAATTCATTTTACTTATTTTCGGAGAACAATTATCTACCAGGAGAAAAGCAGTTGCAACCTAAAAAAATATCGGACGAATGGGCCGAGATGAGAAGGAAAATGAATTTGGATTCAAAATATCAATTTTACAGCCTAAAAGACACAGGGATCACCAACCTGCTACTGATGGGTGTCCCTGCTAAAAAAGTAAGAGATCAGGCGCGGCATTACGATATCCGTGTCACAGAATCATATATTTCTCGTAACGAAAAAGCAGATGAAGAATTGAGAACAATTGACTTTGAATTTTAAACTTTAGTCGATAGCGCTTCAATTTCAATTTCCTCTACATTTCTTCGACGGGATCGCTGGATTTTAAACACGAAAAGAAGGGTGTTAAACGCGTGCAACTTGCTTTTTCGCTTAATTTTCATAAGTGAGTTTGGATCGGATTTAATGGTCCAAACGAAACGCACCGCGTGAATCATAAAGTTCAACCATTTTTGCCAAAAGTTAAAATAAAGTTGGTAGCAGTCTAAACCTGGCATTTCTTGCGCAAAGTTCTGGTTGTTTGTCAAACCGTTATATTTCGTAATCATCAACTTCGATTCATCATCGCTGAGCTGAACAGCTGTTTTAATTCCGTCTTTCGATTGAATAGGCAAAGGAATCCCATTTATACTGATTTCTTCAGTGTTTTCGTGTTTTTCAAAAACATCAATTTTAAATTCATTTTTATCCGCAAAAACTTTCGTGAATGGAAATTCCTCGAACTCGTCTTCGTATTGCAAAACAAAAGACTTATCAGGGTCAAATCTTCGTGTAGGACGTTTTATGTCCCATTCCGAAATGTCTACAACCTCCGAATTCACTACTTCATTTTGGATTAAGTTCATCCAAATTTGATTTCCATTCCTTAAATCAAAATCGTAATTTTTTAATCTTTTATGAAATTTAATGAAATCACCCACTGTCATCTGAGGCAATTTATCCGCTAAATGTACATTGGAGAAATTAGCAAAGAAGGGAAGCATTTCTCCATCTTCATCTTTTAGAAAAAGCGTTTTCAAAACCATCATAACGGCATTTGATTCAGAATTAGTTATCCCTTCTGAAACGACATCTATTGTCAAAGAATTCGTTTCTAAACTTGTTTGAAACCAAACATTGAAATTAAGAGGCATCCCTGAAGTGTAAGTAAAGATGAGGTTACCATTCAATTTAATTTTGAAATTCTTTGTTTCATTATTAATCGTTCCGGTTAAATGAAATGAACCACGAAAATTAACTTCTAAATCAGAGTGCCAAAACCCCACATACACTGGAAATCCGCTGTCATATATTTTATCTCCAATACCAATATTCCATTCAATAGGTTTTGGGATACCCTCAAATTCTACAATTTTCTTGCCTGGCACAATAACTGCATCTATTAAATCAGGGTCCGATAAAATATCACCATGCAAAGTGTGTCCAGAATCCTCAACCGCCATTTTAAGGACGTAAAGGTGATAAGGCATAGGATACACTATATTCCTATTTTTCGTGGAAGACCCATCGATAATGTTTGTTATAAATTGTCCGGTTTTGCGCAGATTAATAACACCTTCAAAATCCTCGAACATCGCAGTGTCTTTGTAAAATTCAGAATGAATCGCTGGAAAGTTATAATTAACAGCGGGCCAGGTTTGATTTATAATTGAATTGGCGTGTTGAGTCATATCTCCACCATTCTCTAAAATAATTTCTAAATTCAATTCAGATAACATCTTAGTCCAATTTGGCAATGCTTCGATTCCATATCTGATCGTAATTCTCAATTTTTCAGCAGCTTCTTCAATTTCTAAAGTCGCAAATTCCAAACGCCCGTCTTTCTCTAATTTCCCTTTGAATAGAGAATCTGAGGTGGTTAAGTTCACGTGTCTAAATCGCTCTAAGTATGCGTTTTCCTCATAGCTTATTTCAAAAGGAAAAGAGGATATCATAAAAAACTCATCCTTAAACCATGTGTTTTCCTCCTGCCAGCTCAATTCTAAGTGACTGACATCTAACACGAAATCATCGTGAATAAATTGGGTCTTCATATTTTTTGTTAATTAAAAATTCAACATCGAATTGATATCTTTCCTCATCACTGTCGTAATTCGTCATTTTGCTCTGAATAGGCACTAAGGAAATCATCCCTTCTTGTTCGTCAGAATATGCAATGTCAGGCGTAACAAGTTTAGGGCTTGAATGTAAAATTGCCTGGTTAGAACTGATTAACTCATTGATTAAATAGACCTCATTTTTCTGAATCCAACCTGTATTTATGATCACTTTTTGCGGATTAGTCGATCTTACTTTTTCAGAATGCAAAACATAATTTTTTGAATATTCAAAAATATCATGCTCGTATTCGACATCAAATTTAATAGCCCCGGTAAACTCTATGATTTCCATTGTTTTCCAAATTGTTTCATAAACGACAAGAAACGAATTTTTAGGATTCGGACGAATTAAGAATTTACGATGAGGATAAATGTTTTCGTACTGAAAACTCAATTCATCGCCCGCTTCTAAATTCAAGTTGCTTAAAGCTAAATTAGCAGTAGCATAATACGCATTCATCAACCCAAAAGTTTGCGAAACAGGTGTTATGTTTCTCAAGAATTCGCCATTTTTATATACAATTATATTTTTAATCGGCGTATTCGAGGGTTTGAAAATTGATAAAGAAATTATGGATTGATTGCTCACAAATCGCATAACAGAAGGTCTAAAATTAAGCCAAAACGCCTTATTTCCCAATGCAGAAACAGGAATTCTACCACATAGAAAGATTTGTTTCTCAATTAAACTTTGGTTCAAGATGGAGTAATCATCATTCTTTATCTCAATGGCCACCATGTCAACTTGCATAGGAGGATAAACTCCCTTGAGATAATTCGTGAAAACCTGCGAATTGGGTGCTTTTTCAAAGTAACCTTCCAACTCTAAACCTAAATTTAATTTTGCTCGATAGTTAACAAAAGGCAAATCCAAATCTAACTCTATCTCCTGATGTAACTCCCCCGTTGTTTTGAAGGACTTTACAATTGCAATGAGTTTTAAGAAAGACTTTTCAGTCGTCGTTTGATAAAAAAGCAGCTCATCATTATCCCGCGTAAAATGCACTGATTTTGAATACGATTCATCATAGCCTGCGTTAATTTTATAATTTACTCGAACCTTTTTTTGATGAATTTCTGAGGGTAAATCAATTAAAATATCATCCGAATAATAGGATAGAGGAGTAAGGCTGTGCATTACAGGCTTCACGATTACAATGTGTCCTCCGCCAATTAGAGTGTGATCTACAAGCTGTAAAAATTCAGGCAGTTGGACCACAACATTTGAATCAGCCGTGGCGATGAATATCTTTTGCGGTTCAGAATTAACTACGTTTCGAATACTTTCAAAAATCAACTTTTTAGGAATAATGACATCCTCGTCCGATTCCGTGAGAATTAAGTAAATAGTAAGTACTTTTTCTTCCGTACTATCGAAATTAAAAGCTTTCAACTTTAATTCATACAAGCCTTCATCCCAGCTGTTTATTTGATTTGTTAGTCGAATGTAAACGCTCTCGGTTCCGCTGCTTTGAATTTCAGGAACATTTTCGCCGTCCATAACAAAAATCATCGACGGGTCATTGTGCAAGTACCATGTACCGTCATAACTTACCGAAATTTGTAAGTTCATCATGGGAACAACTCCTTTTTGATGGCGAACGAGATAAAATTCTGGGTTAATCGTTAAACTCATTATCTTTTGTTTTTGTTTCTGTGATTTTTATAGTCTTCAATATCATCATGGAGCATTTTTGCAACACCTAAATTCCTTGACAGTCGTGCTTCGATTGGGTTTTCTTGCAAATTCTCTAAATTTTCATTCAAACGGATTAAGGTTGAGATTAACTCAGCAGGAATGGCAGTACTTGAATCATCCGGGCTTGAAATTCCTGTAGCAGGACGGGCTACGCCTCCATCCGCATAACCAGCTTGAGGATTGGGATTATCGGGGCGCATTCCTCTTCTACGTGCTTCGATAAATTCCTCCATTCTGGCGATTACAGGATCACGTCTTAAGTATTCAGGAATAACATATTCACGCGCGTGTAGAGGTCCGTCGGCTAATTCGCGACCGTATTCATCATAGTTACCCGAACCGCCCGATTCACCGCCATCGAAATACCCTTTGGGTTTGGATGGTTTATTGGCAGCTATCATTCCCAGTTGTATTGCCCCCATGCTCCCAACGATTCCTGCCATAATTAAGTTTTTAGGCCAAGGCAATTTTAAAGATGCAGTGATTCCAACAGCTGTATTTACCGCGCCCTCCAAAAGACTGGCTTTCCATTCAGACATCGCAGATTCGTACTCCATTTCGGCGCGCTTTTTCTCAAGTTCAGCGTCCATTTTAGCAACTTTAGCGTTGTAGGTTGCTTCTGAAATATAGCCTTCGTCTAACTGCTTTTTTAATTCATCTTTTTTGCGATTCGTAGAAGCTGTGAAGGCATCCAAATCACGTTGCATATTGCGTTGCTGAATCGCGTGATATTGACTCCAGGCATTCGATAAAGCTTGAACCCCCATTTGAACCAATGCCAATTTCCCAGACATTTTATCCAAATTACTGAATGCTTCCTCCCATTGATCACCCGAGAACCCTAATATATCAATGAATCCCATCAGCTTTTTCTCTTCGTCGGCTGCTTCTTTTTCCTCCGGGGTCATTACTTTCGCTAATGCATTCTTTGCGATTTCAAGTTTCTCAATAAGATTTTCTAAGTCTTCATCGGACATTAAAGCTTGCCCGAAATTCACTCGGTTTGCAAGCTCTTCATTGACTAATCGTTCAAATTCACTAATTTGAGAAGTAAACATTTCTATTTGCTTCTCAGCCGTGATTTTTGATTGCTCAAGCGTGATGGCTTTTTTAGCGTCTTCTAAATTCTTTAATTTATCTAATTGCTTATCATCAAATCCGTATTCATTTCTTAAAACCTCTTTGGCCGATTCTAAATCCGTGATGGATTGAAGTTGATTGAGATGAAATGTTTCAAGGTTTCGAAGCTCACGCTCATAGGTTTTCTGCTTGTCTTCAACCGATTTTTTATCAAACTCATGCTTCAACGTTTGATATTTAAGCATGAAGGTTTTATCGATTAAAAGAAGTTCCTCTTCTTTAATTTTAACAATCGATTTTATTTCATCTGCTTGCTTTTTAAATCCATCTTGGCCTGCTTTATTTCCTTTTGCACGCTCTTCTTCAGCCCTGCGTTCGTATTCTTTTTGCAGGTTGAGTAAATCCTCTTTTTCATCGGATAATTTATTTAAACGTTTTTCGTGCTCTACTCCTAATTTTGCCCATTCTTTGTCAAAACCATCCTCCATGAGTGCTATTTCTTCCTCACGATTTCTCAGCTTCTCATCCCTGATTTTTCGATTTTTGGCAATTTCTATTTTTAAAAGCTCTTCAGCAATTTTCCGTCGACGTTCCGGTTCAGGATCTTCTTTCTTCTTGTCTGGGCTGCTTGGAGAATTGTTAGGACTGGAATCGTCAGTCGTTGAAAAGTCAAATCCTAAAGCTTTCATTTCAGCATTTAAATATTTCAATTGAACTTTTGCCGTATTTACAAATCCTTCAAACGCTTTTCCTTTCCCTGAATAACCATCAATAATTGCTTGTTGTAAGTCTATTTCACTTTGAATTCTTTGGCGATTTGAATCTAAGTAGTCAGATGAATTAGTAGCCCTTTTATCTAAATTCAGCTGAGTTTCACTCAAATTAGAGAGCGCTTTTTCTAAAGTATAAATTTCACTTATGAGTTTGGAAGCTTCTTGAGTGTTTTCTTCAAAATAAGAAAGATTCCCTGTTTTCGAAACAACTGAAGTGGTTCTAGTAGCTTTGCCTTCATCTTTTAATTTTTGAAGTTCAGCTTTTGCGTCTGCAATATCACGTTCAATTTGGTAGATTTCTGAACGGCCTTTTTCTGCATCTGTTTGCGTATCATCATGAATCTGTTTCGTTGCTTTTGCTCGAGCTACATTTTGCAATTGAAGGACATAAGCCTTGTAAACTCGGGTTAATTCTTCAATATTGAATTTTTCATCCAAAAGTAATCCATTGAATTCAGGTGCAATTCTTATCAGCTCATTGTATGCCTTTTTTTGATTCTCCAGACTTGCATTCTGATCCTTAATCACATTGATCAAACGGTCAATTTTCGCAATAGACTTTCCTGTTTCTTCAGTAGCCGTTTTATGAGCCTCTCTAATGGATTGACTGAATTCTTTCTGTGATTCAGCGGCTTCTTTAGCTTTGGAGTTAAAAAGAGTGAAGTAAGATATAACAGCTGCACCAGCTGATATTATCATCCCCCAAGGCAAAGCTTTGATTGCATGACCTAACCAAATCGCTTCATATCTTGCTGCTCTCATTTGACCAGTCAATACTTTTGTAATTACTCCATAAGTCATCATTGCTATTTGGCTTAATTTCATTACAGCTGTTTTTCCTTTCAAAACGCCTTGATAGAGCAATGTTTGTTTTATGTTTTCTCTTGTAGCATTGACTAAAACCCAAGAAATGGTTTTATAAGAAATCATCACTACAATCATAGAACCTATAACTTTGGTAGCAAAATTTAGAGTCCGTTGCCAGCCGTTCAATTCTTCGTCTGTTCGGTCAATGGAACCGATGAGCGCGCCAAACCACTCCACCAAACCTTCTATAAAGTCCTGTACCGTATCCGAATCAATCCACTCGATAAATGTTTTATTAATTTTCTCGATGGTAGCAGCTAAGTTTTCATTTTTCACATTGTATTCGTCGGTTAGCGATGTGCCTTCTTCCATGGCTTGATTGGAAAGCGCAATGCTTTCACGGAAACGGTCATTGTTGTTGGCAGCTGCACCAATGATCTTGTTTACTCCATCTGCAGAAATTCCCAAATCTTTGAGCGTTTTTGCCATCTGCACACCGCTTCGATCCATACCTTTGAAAGATTCGGTGAATTTCAAAAAGAATTCAACTGGATCATCATTGATCATCGCTTCGATTTCGGCTTTCGTTAGATTCATTTGCTTGGCAAAAGCGGCTGTATTGTTGGCAGCCGTTTGCACCAAAATACCATAAGAGCGCCCTGCAACTTCAGCATCCACCCCGGACTCTTCGAAGGATGCGCCCAAAGCCATGGAGGCGGCAATACTGGGTTTAAAAGCGTTAGGCAAAGCACCCACACGGGTGGCAAAGGCTGCGATGTTTTGTTCTGAAGCTACACCGTTTGCACCCAATTCGTTGAGCGCTGAACCTATTTTGTTGTAAGCATCAGAAACACCCATTTCGGCGGTTTCTTTGTATAGAAAACGAAGTTTCCCCAACACAGAAGCTACTTCAGAAGCCGAACCAAATGTGTCTCCCAAAGCTACGTTGGCTTTGTTCATTGCTTCTGTGAATTCTCCGATTTCTTCTTTGGCAATTCCGATTCGACCGCCTTCTTCAGCGATGGAAAGCAAGTCAGTCCGTGAGGTTCGGGTTTCTAATTTATCCAGTTCTTGCGTCAGACCTCGAACTTCTTCTTTGGTCATCCCGGTGGTTTTTCTCACATCAGCTTGTTTGTCTGCTAATTCAGCGGAAAGGTCGATGAGTTTTCGGACTCCTGAAGCCATACGATCAAGCCCAAAGCCAACTCCAAAAATTGCTACAATGCCTTTTGATTTTTCTGATAGTTTATCAAAAAAAGTAGGTAGCCCTGAAATTTCACGCTTCATTTCCTCGAAATACTTCGTGACTTTTCTCAACTCAGCTGATTTTCTCACATACTCTTCAGATCCTTTTGTAGTCGCATTGATTTCTCTACGAAGATTGTTCATTGTTTTACGAACATTATTGACCGAGTGTTCAACTTCTTTGCCATTAACAAATAATCTAATAGAACGATTGACTCCTTTGCCTGCCATTTGGAATGAATTTTAAGGCAAGTTAAAAACAGGAAGGAGGAAAAGGAAGGACATAAAAAAAGCTACTCAATTGAGTAGCTTATATAAAAAAAATAGATGTTTATCGTGAAAAATTAAAACCATTTTTGACCACGTTTTTTAAAAAATAAACCCAAAATAAAGAATCCAACTAGACCCCAAATTATAATTCCCATAATCTTAGTTTTTAGTGTTATACAATTTTACTTATTTTCATTTATATCTAATGCCTTAGTAGCCTCTACCAATACTTCTCTTCCTCTTAAGTCAGCAATTTCATCCGCTAAACCATTAATTATACTCGCAGGTATTTCAAGGGTTTTAATTTTTGGATTTAATTTAAAAGGGTGCTCTTTTCGTTGAAAAACCCTTTCTTTCTTAGATTTAAAAGTATGTGCTTTTCTTACCGTGTCAGCACCAAAGTGATTGACAAATGCACTTTTCTGAGTGACGACACTTATTGATTGCAATTGATACGATCGAAGTCTAACACGATAACCAGGGCGTGAAGTTTTTCCAGTCTTTTTATTTAAAACTGACAATTGTGATCTCACACTATTGCGTAATAGTTTTGCGTACTTCTGTCCAATAGCTCTTTCAGCAGCTATGTTGTCTTTTACTGATATATTCATCACACTTTATTTTGGTGGCTACAAATTTTACAAACAAAATAGTCATAGTGACTGTCATTTCCTTTTCGGATATAGTCGTGTTCACAGATTTCTTGTCCTGCGTGGATTGCGTTTCTAATTTTTTGAAGCTTCTCTTTAGCCTCAGCTTCTCTATGGTGCAGTTCTACGAAGTAGTCAATCATATTCATACTCACAAATTTAAGCTATTTTTTTCATGTACCAGAAATAAACCAGGTCGTCAAATACTTTTGTTTCTTTCTCACCATTTTCTTTTTCAATGGTCAGCGTTTTTTGTTCGTAACCCGGAAAGAAGTTCAGTTCCTCTAAAATTTCAACCACATCAAACTCGTCAAAAGCATTGGCAGGAATGATGGTGCAAAGATTGGCGTAAACTTCTGTAGTTGTCATCTTCACATCGTAGTTGGTTACATCTGATGGGGCGTATACCTTACTTATTAGGTCCTTGATTCGGTCTTTGTAGTTTTTCATAATTCTTGATTTACTTGGTTCACAATTTTTTCGAGCCATAGCTCTATGGATTCGCGTAAGTCGTTTGATTTATTCATGATATTGTTTTTTGGCTTTTAAAGCAACCGACGAATCGGTCAAAGTATATCCCATTTCGACCTCGATCTTGAATTATTTGGGCTCCATTTAGAGCCCGATTAGCTACTTCAATGAAAGATTTAGTTTCATCTGTTTTCAGAAAATCTTTGGTTCTACGTCCAAAAACTTTTGCCATTTCTGTTGCATTGACCATGACATGGTCCTGATCTGGATTGACCAAAAAATGAATTTCGGTGTCTTCGTAAATAAATTGGATTGATTTCATAGTATTATGTTTTATAAATTATAATTATAGCGCAAATATTATACTTAAAAATTATATTAGCAAATATTTTACTACTTTTTTGTATAATTATTTTTAGTTAATATGTTTTTAAGATTATATTTGCGTCAGAACATTAATAAATGCTACGAATAAAAGAGATATTAAAAGAGAAGGGAGTTACTCAAATAGAGTTAGCTGAGAAAATTGGAATTACCCAAGTTGGACTAAATAGAATGATAAATGGCAATCCAACTGCTGAAACATTATTAAAAATAGCTCAAGCCTTGGATATTGATATTCGTGAGCTTTTTGTTCCAACGAAAGAAGATGATAAAAAGACTATTTTTATAGAAACTGAAAATGGGATGAAGCCAATCGGAGAAATAAAAAAAGGGAGCGTGTGAGCTCCCTTTTTATCGGTTATTTTGAATTAATTATTTTTTATTTTTTCTTAGTTACAAATATTTCTTTTAAGCTGTCTTTATAATCATTTGGCATTTGTGAATATTCTTTCTTTAAAAGCCAATGATACACGTTTTGATTTCCCACAGTTATAACGTAAGCCTGTTGAAATTCCCAACCCATTGCGCCCATAAAGTTCATAGCATCTACCATTGAATTAAATACTCGCACCTTCCCATCTTCTGTTCTTAAACGTGCATCTTGCCAAATACTTTCGATCTGGCCATAGTCAATGGTAATAGCTACCTTTTTACTTAGGAATCTTTCCATTCCCAGTATTTCAGCATAGACATATTTAGGCTCTGTAAACTCTTGTGCTGACGAAGCCATTCCTGTACAGATCATTAGTAGTAAAAATAATTTTTTCATAGTTTTTAATTTTTAGTTTGCTCAAATATAGTTAAGAAAATAGAATGAGCAAATTAGAGATAAAAAAAGCCCCCTTGATTGGGAGCTTATGATAAGGCATGGAATGAGAAGATTTATTCTTTAGATTGTCTTCTTTTTCCAATAACAAAGACAGACACTAAACTCACGACTGTTCCTCCAGCAATTATACCTCCTACTGTTGTTTCTCCAGAATAAGCTAGAAATGTTCCACAACCGATTCCAAATAAACCTATAATCAAACCAAATAATTGCCCTAAAAAGCTTTGTTTTGATTGACTTGAAACTAGTTTAGTTTCTATTCTAATTCTATGATCTTGCTGCTTCTCAGCCATTTTCATAATTCTATCGGCACCATCAGGAATCACTGAGTTATATTGAATAAGGCTTTCTGCGTCAGGTAAAGGCCCTGAGTGAGATTTCTCTTGTATTAAAGCGTATGACACGCTTTTTAGAATTTCATTTTTTTTCTTAGTATTAATCCCATCAAATATTTTAGGATTTGCCGCTTTTAACTCATGCTCAAGAGTAATTAATTCAGCTTTTTTAGTTTCAGAAGAGTTGTCCATTTAAAAAATCAAGGAATTAAACACAAATCATCCTCAAGCTCTTTTTCGAGGTTCATTTTAGCAATTTTGATGTCTTCTCCAATATTTTCCCAATCGGATTCAATTGCTTTTCTATCAGCATCATTTGCCGAATTTGAATAGTTGTATTCAAAGTAATTTCCAGCTAAATTCAGTACTGATCCTAATCCAATGCAAAAGCCATTATTAGGTAAAAGAAAAGTCGTTTTTTTAATGATTTTCTTTTTCATCATATGTGTTTTTAGTTGTTATTAAGTGATGTTTGATGAACAAATATAAACTTTTGTCCGAACATTTATATCATTTTATACACAACTTTAACAGATTGTTAAAACACTTCCGTATGATATTATAACTAAAACTCACGAGTTGCAAAAATCCCGATCCTTCCAAAACGATGGAGTAGGAGTCAGGGCGTTATTAAACTTCAGATCAAAAAAGAATTCATGGCCTACCAATCCAATCGGCGTTTTGTAGGTAATTTCATGAAACTTGCAGGAATCTTTTTCGAAGGAATTATACAACCAATCCACAGCACCTTCCAGCGTACTGTCATAATTTATACGCGCTAAAACTTCCAAACCAATCGACTCAGCATCGTTGATTCGTTGATATTGTAGCGCATAGTTGTTTTGATCTGTGATGGGATAAACAATCGAAAATGAAATCGTACGCGGTCCAAATGTCCGTTGTTTTTGACCTTCCAAGTTTCCTTCATATCCAAAGAAAATAAGCAAAGGCTTACTGGCATCCGTGATCGTTTGCAATTTGGTCATCAACTCACTTTCTGAGGTTCCGACAAATTCCGCTATCTCATCCGTGTCTTCAACAAGGGCTTCGAGGTAATCTTTGACTCTTTTAAAGTACGCTTTTTGATTCATTACTTTCTTTTTAGTTTAGCTAATTCCAATTGACGCTTTCTCTCTAATCGCACCGTTTCCTGGGCGATATCAAAAAACATATTCACGTTTGTTTTTCTTACTTTCTCGTAATCTCCGAGCGGTTTATCTTCGCCCATCGCCATCATTCGCATCATGGGTACGAACGAACTGAATTTCGGTTTCGCGTCTTCTTTTTTCTTCGAAGATTTTGGCGGTGGAAACAATTCCTTGTACCGGGAGAATATCAATTCTGTGCTGGATTTATACGCAAATCCAATGGCAATTTTCTGTTCAACTTTGATTTTTGGTAAGATGCCAGACCGCTCATTCATCGTGTGTTCGCTGAACGCTTCTCGCACGTCACCGATTGTTTTCTTGCTATACGGACGATACAGCGCCACAATCAACCGATCGAGATCAATGTCTGATTTGTTGACAATCCAGTTGAAGTAAAACTGATACGTGATTGCGAGTTCTTCCATAGTCAAATTTGCAAGCCTATCTGCAGGCCCGTAGAATTTCTGATCCTTGATCTTTACGTAACGAGGGAATTTAGTCAAATTCAAATCCTTGAAAATGAAGTCAGCATATTGCATATATTGACGAATAGGCACTTGCTGGGTGAAATAGAGAAAACGTCTATTTTCTTTGAATCCTTTCCAAGTCCACCAAGGTTGAGAAACAAAAAGATAATAAATAACAGCAAAAAAAATGCCTGTATCACCGTTCTTGGAACGATAAACCAAACTTGCAATGTTATTTCGCTGCCAAGGATTCAGCTCATTCCAAGTGGTTGGAATGTTGAAGTTGATCGTTTTATCTTTTTTCCTGAAAATCATCTCAAAACCTTTTTAAGTATAAACATGGGGGTAATGCCAAAAAGCCAAAGGACCAAAACGATGAAGAATAATACCTTCCAGATTTCCTTCATTATCTTAGTCCACAAGCTTGTATCATCTTTGACTGTTTCTTTTTTCGAATCAGTTGTTGATAATGAAGATTTGTAAGCGTTATTTTCAATTGTCAAAACTCGATTAATCGAATCTAATCGATTGATTTGTTCAGCACAGTACAATTCAACATTGTAACCGCCTTTTTCTTCATCATACTCCCATTTTGCGTGGTTATCGCCTGATTTATTTTCTCCCGAAATACCTTTTTGGTCTTTATCTGGGCAAGGCAAGAAAACATTTGATTTTACTTCTTTTGTCACTTCAATTTTCTTTTCGTGAAACACTGTATCGATTATTGTTTTCTCTATTTTAATAGTGTCAATTTTCGTTTCAATCTTCGTAATGTACTCGGTCGTTTTGCAACTGTGGATTAAAAAGAAAATGACTGAAATAGAGAGGATTAAAGTTGATTTCCGAATTAGAGTTAAATAAGGTTTCATAATGTGGCTATTAAATTAGTGATTAAAACGAATAGTAAAGAGAGGAACAATGAGATTCCAACCAAAACGATAATGTCGACAATGACTTGACTTGCATCGTCCAGCGAATGATACTGAAAGGTTAATTTTTCGATTAAATTTTTCATCGGGAATATTTCTTATAAGCCTCAGCCATCTTTACATCATATTTGTTTTTCGCATAAGCAGGACCATTGTACCTACGAGCGAAATCTGCCCACTTCTTTTGTCTCAACAGCCCATCCAGCTTGTTCACTTTTATAAACCGAACGAAGGCATCCAACTGCTTTGCTTCGCTTTCATACATCGCATTGATAAATTCTTGCAGTGATTTATAGCCCAGTTCTTTCCAATGGTAGCCCATAATTTGGAACATTCCCCAACTTGCAGATTCCAATGCTGCCGTTCGATTCAGTTCAGCTGCAACCGCCAAACGATCATGCTGATTCTCTCCTGGCCGTCCATAACCACCTGCAACTTTATTTGAAATTGAAGGGTGATTTGCTGAATGAATACCGTTGGTTCTTTTATGAAAAACATGGCGTTCAAACAAAATCTTTGGTCGGCCATCTGGAAGAAAACCGCCAGCCAATGATTCCACTGAAGCAACTGCACGAATAGCGGCCACCTCACAATTTAATTCTTTAGCAGCTCGTTGAAAATCGGTGATGTTTAGTTTTGCTTTCATTTCTTGAAAATTAATTTGCTTATTTTCAAAACCTCAGCGTCGTTTTGATACCTCTGCAATTCCACGATAACCTCTTCCTCTGAAAGCAAATTGTATTTCTTTTTAATGTAAGCTTTGATTTCTTCTCGAAAAAGTATCATTGCTAAAACGGCTAAGATGAACCCGAATAGCAATGTGAGTATCGGATTTGCTTCTAAAATTTTATAAATCGCTTCCATTTTCTTTTGTTTTTCGTTTATCTAATTCTTTTAAAAAATCCTTGTTTTCTTTCAGTAGTTTGTAAAGTTCTTTTGCGTTTCCGTCGAAATCATTTCTGAATTTTTCATCCGATTTTTCACGTACGCTCTTATATTCTGTATAAGTCAAAACGATTGCTCCGAAAATTGATAATAATGGCATAGACTGATAATCAAAATAAACCCAAAACGGATTCAGAACGTCTATGAAGAAGAAAAAGAACATAAAAGATAAGTATTGAACTGTTTTTTTGCTCGTTTGTCGAAGTCCGTAACTGTGAACGTAAAGCCCTGTTTGCTTACTTTTTTTGATTCCAAAGTACAAATCAATTCCTATTGCTAAAATCACAATTAGCCATGCTAAAAAAACGACGTAAATCTGCGTTAGTAACTTATCAAAATCGCCTAAAACTATCTCTAAAAGCATATCACCAAAATATTAAATTAGCATTAAACGGGATCGTAATTGTTCTTCCTTTATTTCCTCCTCTAAGGAAAATTCCTAATGTACTTACACCTAATTCTAACGCTTTCAGCGCATTTCCGGAATCCCAACTGTACTCGCTCTTCAAAGAGCGGTACACACTTCCGGCAAACCATGTAATATCCCAATTACCGTATGATTTTAAATGTACCGATTCATTGAAATCCCAACCATCAATATTTGATACTATATTTATGCTATAATTAGACCCTGATGTTAGTGTAACTGCTGAATTGAATGGGTATATCCGTTTCCAACCTAATTCAGTCGTATTTTGGGTTGTACCATTCAAGGGTACTATTTTTAAAGTTGTACTATTTGCCATATCTAAATCTTGCATATCTAAGAGAAACCTTTTATTATCATGCACTGCATATAGACCAGCAGCATTACCACTTCCAGCTCCAAGTTTTTGTAAAGTTAATTTTAACTCATTTGAATTTGCAGTTTCAAAAAAACTAGCTGTGTACAACGTTACAGCATCCCTAAAGGTCTTTGTACCGTAAATCGTTTGACTATTAGTTAAATCGACATACCCATCCACTTGTAGTTCGACGGGTGTTCTATTTAGATTATTTGCAATAGCGTAAACTTTCATCCCATTAGGTGTCCTAATAAAATAAATACCGTTTACATCTCTACCTGCTATTGAGGGTAGTGCTGTTAAAGCATAAGGTGTGAATTTCTGTGCCATATTACCATTCTTTTCCGTTAGTTCCTCCCCACGCTACTGCGCTAGCAATAGTGTCATCTACGTATTTCTTTCTTACTGATTGGTTGTCGGTGGTTGGGTTTGAGTTTGGTAAAACAGGGATTGTTGTAAATGTTTTAGTTCCCGCTATTGATTGGTTACCAGTTGTTTTTACTACTACTGCATCATCAGCTGCACCAATGTTTGTTCTTGCAGTAGTTTTGTTGGCTGTACTTAATGTTTGTGAAGCATCATAACGTACATACTTCCCATTACTTGCAGTATCTTGAGAGGTGTTATTATCTGTAATCTTTTTCTGTAACTTCTTAGGTGTAATGATAGTTAAATCATCTGTGCCTGAATCAGTCTGCGCTTGTGTGGCTATTCTTGCAAAACCCGGTACAGTTTCAGTAGCTTGGTCTATATTAGACTGCATGATAAAGAAGTTAGCACCTACTGCGGCTTGTGTACCACCGGAGTTTGTTACTGTACATATAATTAAATCGCCTACTTCAACCGTCTCCCCAGAAGACCCACCCACTTTACCTGCGTTCGTTACTTTGTAAGTATCTCCTTTTTCGGAAGCAGGGTAATTCGGATTGGTAGAACAGTCTAAGGGTTCAGGCGTTTTAAGTCCTGCATCAATAGCGTTGCTAATATTAGTAATCTGTGTTTGTAAGTTTGCATCAGCATCATCTACGTACTTCTTTGAAGTAGAGTGAGCATTTCCCGTTGGTACTAACGGTATACTTACATTAGTAGAGAAAGTTTTAGCACCTGTTATAGTTTCCGCTCCTGCGATATGGACAACTGCACTGTCTAATGCGAAGTTTGGAATACCTGTTATTTCGCTCCAATCTATATTAACCCCAATTTTACGGTAAGCAGCATCTAAATTAATCTCCGTAACCGATACCGCAGTTCCTGCACCCGTTGCTAATATTTTTAATTTTCCTGCTGTAAATTCCAAATCAACTTTAACTCCTCCTGTCAATCCATTTACAGAATCAACGGAATCAACTGTTCCTAATGTAACCCAATCTGAATTATCCCCTTTTCTGATGAAGATATTAAAAGATGCGCTAGAAGCTCCTTTTATAAAATATAGCCCATTGACATCAATACCACTAGTTGGTAGTGCTGAAAGAGCATAAGGTGTGAATTTTGCCATTTGTTTATGTTTTTATATTTATTACCATTCTTTTCCATCTCCTCCCCAAAATGTAGCGGTCAAATCTTGATTATTAATTGGATGAATTAAATCTGCTAAAACAACTTCTCCCGTTAGAGTAGTAGCGGTTTCCAATTGTAATTCGCAAACAAAACCAACTAGGCTAATCACCTTATAAATCCCTCCATTATGTATATGTACTTTACCACCTACTTTTATCCAGTCTAAACCCGGATCTACAATTACAGATACAACTTCTCCAAGCGAAGGTTGAAGAAACGAAGAAGAATTTGATTGTATTTGAGTTAACCCCATTTTTATACCGGTTGAAATTCAAAAATTAACTTGTCTTTTGGTGTAACAACACGATTAATTACTGCACCATTAGAAGATTCAACGAAGTCATTGTTATTTCCTTTCGTCAGTAAAAGACCATTGAACCACACTTTCAAGCTCCCTGACTTGAATGGAATTGCTGTTGTAAAATTTTTATTTGTGCCATCGCGTAATCCACTAATGTCTGAATCATACAAAGTAATATATCCTACCCCTGCTAACACTCCTGTATCTACTGTTCCAACCCACCAGTTTCCGTTTGATCCGATTGTAGGACTTGTTCCTTTGTCACCTTTGTCACCCTTATCACCTTTGTCACCCTTGTCGCCTTTGTCGCCTTTGTCACCTTTTGCTCCAGGAGGCCCCGATTGCCCTGGATCTCCTTTGCTGCCAAAAGGATTAATATACTTGTCACCTACAGCTGCATTTGTAAACAACCAAATAGAAACAACATCCCCCTCGGCTGTACCTGTACTAGAATGCACATAGTAATCTCCGACTTTTATTTCAGAAATTGGATTAAGGTTAGGGTTTTCAATTGTCCCATAAATTACAGTAGCGGTACCGGAACAATTACCATTAAGATTAACCCATTCATCGCCATCCACACCGGTATAAATCCATAATGACAATCGCTCGTAATCACTCGCATTAACCAAAATGAATAACTGTCCTAAACTGTAATCTCCATCCGGTGGATTTAAATTTGGATCAAAAAATCCTAGAATAGGAGAATTATAATTGTCGTTATAGTCTAATATTAAAGCCAAAATATCCTGCAACGCTTGATTGTTTCGCTCTTCAAGTGATCGTATTTTTTCGGACTTCACATTTTCAGGAATACCGGTTTTGATAAATTGAGGGATATCCGCTTGTATATCTTCTAAATCTTGCTGTATTAATTGTGGAGGTTTTGCCATTTTATTCTATTTTTTTAATCAAAATCACTGTGAAAATCGCTATCAAAGTCACCTTCTACTGGTGGTACATATACGGGAATTTCGTTTTGATATTCGTATATAGATGCGGCGGTCGAAAGCTTCAAGGTACAAATCGCATCATCCTCATATTTCTTCCCAGAAACAAAATTCAGCGATGAAATGTAAGCAGGTGAAATCAACGTTCCGACGATGAAGAATCGCTCATTGCGGTCTTTCACTATGAAAACCATAGGGATGTTTCGCATTCGGCTTGAGAAGCCAATTAGCTTTGCGCGTACGCCCAGCAATTGCAATTCGAAATCTGTCTTTGAATCCTTTCGACCGATTGAGCCATCCAAGCCCGAATCGAATTCAGGCGTGTCCAGCAAAGCTTTCATTTTCTTGAAACCATAATTCGGTTTGCAAATGATTCTTTGAGTCACTTTTCCAGCAACTTCAAAACCACCATAAATGCCTGGTATCTTTAAGAAATCAATGTATTTTATTGGACAATAATAAATTTCTGTTTCGACCAGCCCACCCGAAAACTCCTCCGTATTGCAGTATGAGATTTCCTCATAATTTACAGTTTCGAAAATTGAAGTTATAGGCGTATTGATTTTCATATTTCAAATTTGCTAAAAAGAGATTTGTAAAGAAAGGACACGATTTCTAAAGAAAGAGACCCGAATTTTTGCGTGTGATTTCGGAAACCGATTCGGGTGCTTGATAACAAGGAAGTGCTTTCAGAAACTCCAAAACACCATTCAAATAACCCATGGCAATGTCCATTCTGTCTTGGTGGAACTTTTCCAATCTCGATTGTTGCACTTGTTCGACTTTCTCCCATGGCAGCACCTCAAATCGAAGCAGGAAGCCGTTTGACTCAATGCTAAATGAACCTGAGATGGCGGCTTTGGCTACAGCAAAGTTGGCAATCGCGCCCCGAATCTTTTTTAGCTGCTCTTCATTAAAATCATGGTCATAACAATCGCCAAGCGTAGCGCGCAGAAATTGTTCTTGCGATTCTCGCATAAAAGGGATCAACGATAGGAAGGTTTGCGCAGAACCGTTGAGTGAATAAAACTCCTCGAACTGAGAAACCGAAGTGATGAACAAACCATCCAATTTCGCGATATGCTCTACACCAATCAGTTGTATGGCATCATCTAAAGCATTGAATGCGAATTTCAATAGATTACGATTCAGGTCCTTGATTTGATGCCATTGTGCTGTTTGGCCTTCAGAAACCACCGTTGTGAAAACGCCAAAATTGGTCACATTCAAAGTCATCGCAGGAATCCCATAACTCAATCCCATGTTAGCGCTATACGTAGCCAACAATTCACGCGTTTCGTCATCAGGACCAAGCGCTTCGATTTCGTCAAACTTTTCTTTTCCAATCAGTTTTTTCAGGTCACGTTCAGCGATCTTGGTGTATTTCAAAAAACTCTGATCCAAAAGATTGGACGCGACCGAAACGTATTTATTGAATTCTTGAATGTCTTTGATAAGTGCCATAGGTCAATTAATTATGAATTTCTTCTTGTCCATCTTTATTTTTGTCCAACGTGGTCAAATTCACGTTAGGAAAACCAAAGTCGAGATCATCGCCCCAGCCATTCCAATCGCGCACGAAATAGAAGGGCAAAGTTGAAATTGTGCGGTCAGCCGTTTTGTTTGCACACAAAATGGTGTAGGCTTCACGCTTGTCACTTCCTGAGCCACTCAAGTTTGAACTACCCGGAATACCAACGCCGACAATCGATGGATCAACGCCCAAAGCAAAGAGAATCTCAGTATTGGCAGCCGAGGCGTCTGGGAGATAAGCACCGTCTTTTAGTTTGTCATCAATCGGTACGATTTTGATCGTTTCTTCGGGTTTGCCGTCCATGCCCGGGACCATTGGGACGGTCAAGCTTCGGCCGCCTGCTTCAACACCCGACATGTGAGCGTCCAGCGCATCAATCAATTCTCTTTTTTTCTTGATTTTTTCTTTAGCACTGAAACTATCCCATACATAACCATTGTGTTTATCAGTACCGTTGCTGATCTGAAAGTATTTTTCAGAAACGTGAATGAGATATTTGAAATGCGTTTGATTTTTTGCAATCGCATTTTTCACAGCAGGAACAGACAAGACCACATCCGCCCAGCCATTTTTCAGCGGTGCCGTCCAAAAGGGCTTGTTATAATACACCTCACCAAGTCGAGGCGCAAAAAATGGAATGATGAACTTGTATATTTTCTTTTTCTTGCAATAGGCCTTGATATCATCGAAGTAATCATACATAGAAAAACAAGGAACCACTTGTGTGAAATTGTGATCAGGTGATGACCAATTGGCATTGATTGCTACATTCTGAATTCGACCTGATTTTTCATTCATTACTTCAAATCGACAAAAAGAAGCAGGTTGTCTTTTCATTCGATTCACGCGATTGAAATCACGACTGATCACAAATTCAACAAACCCCATACTAAAACACTCGAAGTCATGAATGAACTCTAAAGCGATTTGATTGGCGTAATTGATTTTGTCAAATTCCACAAAAGCAGGATACTTTTTATAGCCAACTTTTTGCTTGTTTCCCAGCTCATCTTCTTCATACAAGTTCAGCCCAGTACCATAATGCGCATAAACATTCGTCAAAATTCCACGGCCCGCAACGCCAATATCACCAATTTGTTTTAAAATGTTTTGCGGTTCAGTATTCGATTCACCCCACGGTGCAATTTTAAATTTACCAGCAGTTTCAGCATTTTCTGTTTTCAGCGTGATCTCAGTAGGTTGAGCCTCTCCAGTATCAGACAAACTTGAAAACTTGACCACACTATGCTTCCCGAGATACACGCCTGGGGCTACTTCTTTCATGCTCATTAGTACACTACTTTTTTTCCGTTAAACTTGATGATGAACAGATAATTGACTTTTTTAATTGAGCCATCTGCCAACTCAATATTTCTAGTTCGGTTAGCAAAATGGTATGGGTTTTTTCTTTCTTTCTCTTGAGAGAACAACTTTTCTATATCAGTTTTAGCTTTTTGAAAAACTTTAGCAACAGGCTTTCTAACCCCGTTATAGAATCTCATATTGCCACCCGTTTTATTTTGCCGTGAAAAAGTCCTCACTTCCAAATCAAAAGAAACGGGTCGACCGTTCTCATCGACCGCGTCCATGCTTTTTAAAACTTCATCGATAGAAATTTCTTTTTTCATATCTCAAAGTTGATTTTTTCACCATTAAATCGAAAGGACACGATTTTTTAACAACAATTTGACTGGCGTTTTCTCAAAAACAAAAACTTACATATTTGATATTGAATTTGTTGAGGTTCAAAAAACGGTTTTCATTCTCAAAGTGCGCAGGCAAGGCACGCCACGCCCTTACGAAAATCTACACTTTCCGTTTTTACAAAAAAGCGATATATGAAAGGCCTCAGCGCTTGTGGCATTGAAAACGGTTCAAATTCTATATTTTTGAAAGAATTGGCTATCTCAACGGCATTGAGAAGTCAGTCGATGACCCTTGAAGGACTGCAGCATACTTCCAGTATAAGTAGTAATCTGCAGTATCAGACAGGTGAGTAGCGTGCTGAGGCAGGATATTCGCATCTTGCTCAGATGATTTATCCTTATTGTATTCTGAGTTGGATTTTACTTCTGTTTCAGCATTTGAGATACTGATGATCAAGTTCGGGCAGTTGTGACGGTTGATGCGCCACTTTGGTAGTCGCTGATCTCTTTCTTTTAGAATTTCATTGATTAGCACATACTTCAACGCGTGTCGTGGATTATTTGTTCGTTGGGTAACGTTGATCACCCTCCAACCCAGCTGGCGCAACTTGGTTTCCATTCTATGAGCAATGGTTTTGTCATTTTCGTCACGCTCCTTGTGAGCCTGAGCATCGTGTCTTAGATAGACAGTGTTGTTCGTTGCTTTGTGGGATTCATAGTAAGCATCAAAATTGACGAGTAGGTCATCATAATCATGCGGTTTAGTCACAAAGAACTCCTTCAAAGTCCTTTCTTCATGAAGTGTATGAATGTATTGCCATACGGTCAAAGAGTTAATGTTGGAGCCAGGATCGACTGAAATAGTAATGGGAACTCCTCTGATTAAATCTTCATCCTGGTTACAGTTGTTATGAAGACTCGAGTCGTACTCCTTGATCTTAGAGAAGTAGTCGATGTTGTAACGCTTCTCATACGTGTGATGGTCCTCGTTAAAAAATGAATAGAAAGCATTGAGCACCGCTGGTGGGTCGATGTTTCCATATTCCGCATCGTAGTGCATTTGCGATGGAGATGTTTCGAGCGCTTCCTTGAGATAGGTATCTTTCAGGTTATGCAAATTCCAATGTGTAGACGCCTTAATATATGCGTGTGATGCTTTATTCTCAGGCTTCATCGAGATTGCTTCTCGCTCTGAAAACCATCTCCCTTTCTTAGTCAAAGGAACCGTCGATGAAAGTATCTCAGCGTTGAGCAATGAGGAGTTAGAATAGATTTCTTTTTTCGCACGATTGGCAGCTGCAACATTGACCTGATAACGAACGGAATCAAACAAGGCCGCTTCATCACCCACAACCCAATCAGCATTGAAACCACGCCCGGAATCTGCCAAATCCATTGAAACCATCTGCACAACCGTTCCATTATGAAAATGCAAAACATCGTGCCAGTTGTCGGGTGAATCGACTGGCTTTTCAAATCCTTTTCCTTGCCTACCAACCACATAGTGAACATCTTGAAGAATTCCGAAAAAGCTCAATCCTGTTTTAATAGACTTCAGCAATACGCTTTTCAGTTGTTTATAGGAAGGGCCAACCAACAACCCAGTACTACCAGGCATTTGGCTGACGGCTTCTTTGATGAAGTATCCATGAATCGTTGATTTTCCAGTTCCTCGACCCATTTTCAGGAAAATCTTATTTTTCTTTTCAATCTCAACTGCACACACCGCTGCAGCTTGAGGAGGATTCAATTCAATATCCTTGATTGTTTTACGCCTTAGATTCATTTGTTGAGGTTTTCAAATTCAGCATCCGTAGCGTTGAAGTCCATCACAGCCGATTTGGAGAATTTCTCTTTGAAAATCTTCATTACGCTTGCAGGTATTTTCAAATGATATTCATGCTCAGGAAGTGGAGCTTTCTCTTCTTCAGGAAAGGTATTGACATACTTCTCATACACTTTTGCAGCTGCTTCCCAGTTTCTTTCCTTAAGAAGCTGCTGATACAAGAAGTAATAATTTTCACGATCAAATAAACGCTCAGCCGCACGGTTCACTTCTTCAATTTCTCCATAAAGCTCTGTCATCATTTTATACTCTCGATATGCAGTAGCTTGACTAATTTTTGGATTATCATCCAACAATCGATTAATAGCTTGCTGACGTGAATACTTATTTTTCAAACGCAACGAAAACAAGGCTCTAATTCGTTCGAACTTCTCTCTTTCAAAATCAGAAAGAGAGAAGTCAGGATCGAGAAAGTGCGCTCTAATCGCATCAAAATGCGTGTCATCCTTGAATTTAATGAGTGATTTTGCCATCGATACAAACTTGACAAAAAGGAAAGTGAACGAAAAGGACAGACTTATTCAGGATCACTCAAAAAGAAATCCGAATTGATTTTCTTTCCGTTCAGTTTGATTTCAAAATCCAAAGAATTATCCTTCATATACTTTATCCAACGTTGGATGGTAACATCTACATATTTAGGATCAAGTTCCACTCCACGACAATTTCTCCAAGTTTGTTCTGAAGCAATCAAAGTGGTTCCCGATCCAATGAAAACATCACCAACAACATCACGCTGTTTACTGCTGTTTTTGATTTGATAAGCGATCAATGGAATGGGCTTCATCGTTGGATGCTCCTCATTTCTCATAGGCTTGTCAAATTCAAGAACGGTGGTTTGTTTTCGATCAGAATACCAATTGTGAGCAGCTCCAGGTTTCCATCCATACAAACAAGGCTCATGCTTCCAGTGATAGTCATTTCTGCCCAAAACCATTGAGTTCTTTGCCCAAATTAGACATTGAGACAATTTCCAACCTGCTTCACGCATCGTTCTTCTAAAGTTCTCACCTTCTGTATCTGCGTGCCAAACATAGATTGCGGCACCTTCTGCTGAGTTGATAAAGCTTTCTTGATAAAAGAGATACAAAAAGGAATAAAACTCTTCAGGTGTCATTTTATCATTTTGAATTTTCAATTTTTTCTTGGTTGCGCCTTGGTAATCTACATTGTAGGGAGGATCAGTCAGCAAGAGTTGAAACTTTTCTTGAATCAATAGTTTTTTATAGGTATCAGCATCACGAGAATCTCCACAAACAATCCGGTGTATCAATTCTTTCTGTGGCGAAATCAATTCAAAAACATCGCCCAATTTTGACTTCGGTTCAACTGGAACAATCGGCTCGAAGTCTTTTTCCTCTTCATGGTCCAACAAAACATCTTCAGGAATCTCAAAGTCTAAATCCAAGCCCAATTCCTCAAAATCGAAATCAGCGAATTGTTCAAGTAGAATGTCAATATCCCATTCTCCAATCGCAATATTGGACCGCACATTGTATTCTTTCAATTCATCTTCAGTAAGTAGGCGATTTGGTACTCGAACATCAATTGTTTCATCTCCACGCCCAACCTCAAACAACACAAAAACACGTTGATGTCCTGCGATAATTGTATTGTCAAGATTGATCGCTGGGATTTCAACGAGGTTGAATTTCTCGAGACTTTCCTTCAATTTCTGAATCCTTTCAGGCGTTCTTTTTCGAGGGTTATATTCATAAGGAATCAGTTCCGACACCTTTCTTTGTTCCGTGTACCACTCAAGTGGCGCAATGATTTTCTTTGCCATAACTTTATAATTATTACCCTTGAATCAACTTCGCAATTGCCTCGAGGTCATTTTCCAACTGTTGTAATTCTTCTTTCTTTTTCAAAACATTTTGTTTCAATCGCTCAATTCGACCGGGTTCTTTTGTGTTGATGATTGTTTGTTCAGTCTTTTTGATTGTTTTTTTTCTTTTGGAAATTCGCACATAAATGTTCTGCTGAATGCGCAACAAATCCATTGGATTGAGCTGTGAATAATCGACTGAAGCTTTGAGTGGCATCACACGTCCAGTTTCTTCAAAGTGTCGGAGAATCGTCCAGCATTTATCGTTGATTTCAAAAAGAGAAAAGATTTTATATTGAATTTCAAACGCTTTTTCAGTTTCATCTTCTTCCAATTCATTTAGTTGAACTTTAAGAGAACAGGCTTGAAGAAATGAATTAATCCGTTGATGATAGATTGGGTGAAGTTCGATGGGATAAAATGAAATAGGCTTTGATTTCATCTTCTTCAGCACCGGTGATTCTTCAGGTTTTTTTATATCAACCAGTTTCTCAACTTTGATTTTTGGAGGGGTGAAAACGATGGGCTTCGGACTTTTTTGAATGGGTCTTGAAGGTGAATTGAAAGCATCCGGGTTAACGATTTTGGACAGCTCATACTTTAATTTTGAAGCCAAAGCAGCATTTTCAAGCCGACGAAATCGACGAAGTAAATTCTTATTTCGACCATGTTTCGCATAGAGTTCTACACCAATTTGATAATCACAATCTGATTTTAACCACTCCTGTATTGTCATTTTACAAAGATTTGATTTCAGAAATAGAATTTAAAGGACAAAAAAAGCCGTTCATCAACTGAACGGCTTCCCCTAACTAAAACCTTGCAAAAGCCGTTTAACTGAACAGCCCTCACTAACTAAAACTTTCTAAAACACATTACTACTTTACTTCTTTAATGCCTTTTTCAGAATCGCCACATCTTCAGGACGAGGCGCTTGAGCAATCAGTTTGTCGATTTCCTCTTTAGAAGAATCAGCAAACAATACTTCAGCTCCTTTTTTCAAACCGATATATTTGAACGAGCCTGACTTATAAAGGCTCAAGCAGTTATTTGGCACGCCAAAACGCAAGTCTATTTTTCGTCCATTTGGACGAATAAACTGCTTATGCTTTATATTTTTCAATACTTCAAAAAAGTCCTTTTCCTGAATGTTTTGATCAGGAGTTTCTTCTCTTGTTTTTTTCTCGTTTTCCATTTTAATTGAATTAAGGAGTAGGAGTAGGTTGCTCTGTAATGTTTCCGGTGTACGCGTAAACCGTAGAGTTAGAGATGATGGTGGCAGTACCGCCGTTGTCATCTTCGTTTCCTTGTCCAGTTGTCAACTCAAAGTTGTCCAAACGCGCTGGAATCAACGTTGTACCAATCAAAAACTGATTCCCATTTCGGTCCTTCACAATGAAAGTTGCAGGAATGTTTTTCATTTGCTTTTTGAAACCAAGCAATTTCGCACGGAATCCAGGCAAAAATATTGTCAATGTCGATTGATCCTTTTTGTTTCCTGGATTACCCACCAAGGCTGACGCCAATGAGTTCATGTCCACCTGACATCTCAACTTCTGAAACCCTTTACCTACAATAGGCTCAATGTCTTCTGTGATCGTTACGGACCCTTCAAACGTGGTTTCGGTTGGCATCTCCATTGACGCAATGAAGTCAGCTGGCATGTAATAGATTTCACCTTCAGCTAATCCAGCTTGAAGATCATCGTTTGGACAATTTAGAATCTCCTCGTGTTGGAAATTCTCTAAGCAATCATCTGCCATAATTATAAATTTTAAAAGATTAATAAGCCACCCCATTTTAGAGTGGCTTTGATAAATTAAGGTTCAGTAACTGTTAGAGTAGCAGTTCCTTTCACCGTACCATCAGCTAATGACGTAGCTGTCACTTCATAATCACCCGCTGGCGTTGCAGCAGTTGTAGTCACCAATCCAGTTTCAGAAATGGTCAAACCAGCCGCAGTCGCAATGCTCCATACTACATCTTGTGGTGCAGTTGGTGGCTCTACAGAGGCTGAAAAAGATTCAGCAAAACCTTGCTCTACACTTGCAGTTTCAGGATCAACGATCACATCTTCAACATCAATTACAGGAACCTCAGGTTTTTGCTGATGTGGATAGTAGATTTTCATCTGCTGGTCATCGCCTAAACCTTCTACATTGTTGGTGAAATCAGCGACAACCGTCATTTGGTTGATTAACAAGGAATAACCTTTCTCAAACTCACCAAACACTTTCACCTTGTAATCCTGAACTTGAATGTCAGTCACGGTTCCGGGGTTTTCGATTTCGTCCACCAAGTTCAACATGTTGCCATCTACTGTTGCAAACATCACATCGTCATCCATGTCGTCCCAACCGACCAAAGTTCGTTTTCTTAATGGAGAACGAGTTTTGTCGCTGTCTCTGAAAGATGGATAAGCACCATACTCGTTGAAATACGCCGTTTCGTACATTTCAAGAATGTTCGTTGATAGGTGGATTTCCTTGATTTTTGTTTTCAAAAGTTTCGGAAGTTTTCGCTCGAAATTTCTGATCACATCGATCACGTTGTTTTCATTGATTGTCGCAGAAGGAATCTTGTAACAAGGGTTCACCGTGTTGCCAAGAATGCCTTTGATGATGGTGTTCCATCCATCCAATGAAAAACCAAAATGACCATGCGCAAACGCATTGTTTCTTTCTCCCAAAATGGAAAGCAATGCCAAGTCATCGGTCGCTTGGGTCATGATCCATTCCAAGATTTTTTTCGCAATGGTTTTGTTGGTTGGCTTTTCTTTCTCATCATACCAATCGGCTAAAAAAGTACCTAATACTTCTGCTGGAACAAATCCAAAGTTGATTTTCTGACGATATGAAGCGTGCTCTTTGTCTTTGACGATGAGCGTTCCCAATTCTTTCCATTCGGGTTCAAATCCTTGAACGACATGTGTCATCAATGAGTGCAAGGTTTGATATCTACCTTTGATTTTGGTTACTTTTTTACAGTAACTGTCGATTTCTACTTTCGTAGCTCGAGCAAAGTCAGCTTTGACAACATTTCTGTCCTGAACTACATAACGCTGCATTTCAGCAGCCAATAAACCTATTTCTATAGACATAATTCCAATTAATTAAAGTATGAATCGAAGATTGAAGTTGACTCAGCTTCAGGCGCGTTTGCATCTGCATCTGAGTGAACATTGGTTGGTGCAGCACCATCTTTTCCACCGTACTCAACCACTTTTTCTGACAATAAAGCAATGTTCTCAGCCGTGGTGGTTTTCTTTTCAGCAGTCAATCCTGCAGTTGCAATCGCTGTATCAACAGCGGCATTGAGGTCTGTTACCTTTTGCTTTTCAGCAGTGGTTTCTGACTTGCTTGTTTCCAACTCAGTTTTCAATTCAGAAATTTGAGTTTTCAAAGCTTCATCAGGAGTTTTCGCGTTCAACGCGTCTTCAATTTTTTGAAGCTGATCGATGTTTAAACTCACAGTTTCTTCAGCTGAAAAAATGTTTGCCTTTTTGGCATCTACTTTTTCAACACCCAAAACTGCAGCCAAGGCGACCAGCGTTACTGTTTGTTGTGACATATCCGGATTATTTAATTGATTTGAATTACTTGATTGATTGGCCATTTCAATGACTTTAGAAACAGCATTTTCGAGCGTTCCAATTTCATCGATCAGTCCTAATTTTAGAGATTCTTCAGCGCCCCAGGTTCCACCTTTAAAAACTTTCTCATCCAACTGTGGACGAGCTTTTTTCATATCAGTTTGAAAGGTTTTCACCAATGGGTCCAGCACGTTTTTAATATAAGGTTCGTAGTTACCTTTCATCGCTTCACGCCACTCCGAATTCTTCTCAGTAGATTCTGTTGCATAGAATTCATGCACTTTTCCTCCCAATTTTTCAATGATACCTGTGAAATCTACCATTGAGCTATACGCACCAATGGAACCGATATTTTCTGATCTTGAATTAGCAATGATTGAAGAAGAAGCGGCGCCGATGTAATAGGCAGCTGAACAAAGCAAACCATCTGTATAAGTGACGATTGGTTTGGAATAATTTTGGATGAAATCGTAAAACTCAGCTGTTCCATAAGATTGACCACCGCCACTATCAATGTCCAATACAACGCCCAACACATTTGGATCACTTGCAAAACTGGATAAAATTCGCTGATAACTTTTAGAACCTAAATAACCATAGTAGCTGTATTTAATTATTGGCTGCTTTATGGTTACAATAGCCACATATTTTTCTGAATCACTTTCACCAACAGACAAATTGTGCTGAGCCTTATCCATCAACTCAGCTTCAGAATGCTGATTTTGGATAGAGTTTCCAGTCATAATTTGATACAACAATGGCGCAAAGGATTGACCGTATTGCGTATCGATGTAAAAATTCGATGAAAATATATTTTGTAAGCTATTTTGGTTCGCCATAAGCATTTGTGAAAAAAGTTTTATACCTGAATCACAAAGATTTGAATTTATGAAGTTGTTCTAAAGGACGAGATAATTTGACGAGAAGCGGGGTAATAGCAATTTCCTGAGACGGTTACTTTGAATCCTGTTTCGTTTTCGATAAATGAAAATTCCAAAGGTTGGTTTTTATTTCCTAATTGATATCTATAAGTTGAAGTACCTATTACTATAACTACTTTCTCATTCGTGAAGAAATTTAAGCGCGTGAAATTCGTCTTATTATTATCAACAATTTCAAAGTTAGAGCTAAAACTCCAGTACGATCCTGACTTCGATTTGTTCAACTTGTTACTTAAAGAAGCGTCTGATGGTAGGATTCGCACTTTGAGTGCCTTTCCTTTTAAAATCAAATCGCTTTCTGAAGGTATGATGTTTTTTAATTGATTTTTTACGCTTAAATCGCTGAAAGGTAGCGAGATAATTATATTATCAATCTTTTTTTCAATGTCGGTTGGGAAGTTATAAATCATGATTTACGGGCTTTTTTGAGAGGACACATACCGTTAAAACTTTTTATATCCTTTTCTGTTAACATATTACTTTGATATTCAGTTATTTGCAGTTCGTCAAACGGACACTTTCAACATTTCGGGCTCAAATTGATTCAAAACGGTGATTAAATTGGGCGAGTCAGCCGATTTTTTGCGTCTTAGATCGCGGCAAAGCGTCTCAGGATTGATGTCATCGACTGTAATTCCGAAAACTTCGCAGAAATTAATAACCGACTTTTTGATTTCATAACCAAAACACTTATTACTCATCACAGCGTGTGAAAAAACGATATCACGAAAATACAAGTCCAGGACCTTTCCGATCATCTTTCGTTGTTCATAATCAATGCTGAATCCTTTTTTTGTGAAGTAGTTAAGTGAAATGGATACCTGGAAGAAACTTTTCGGCGATGGAAGATCGACTGATGGATCAAGAGTCGAATTGGTTTTAGAGAGCATCGATAAGATCATGATTCCTATTTGATCGTTTTTTGACAACTGGTACACATCGCCAAAGGTTGCTGTCATGAACTTATGCACGTGAGGTGCTACCGGAATAGAGATAATGTCAAAGTTTTTATTCATGAGTGTTAAGTTTACCCAAAAGTATGAATTTTTCATACAATTTCACAATTTAGAAGTTTATTAAGTGTCTGAGTGTTTTCAAACAATTCGTAAAACCCCTCAAAATTCTGTAAGACTGTAAGGGCGTTGTATTGGTTTGATTATCAACACTTTCAATGAAAATATACTTTGTAAGACAGAGAATTGCAAATTGTAAGGAATCTTACTTATTATTTTCCTTACAGTTTTTTCTGTAAGAGTTTACAAATAGTAAAACAATAAAGTAAGTTGTAATCGGCTGAAACAAAAAGCGTTAAATGTATCCTTACACTCTTACAGATATTTTCTGATATTCAAATACTGTGGGGTTGCAAGGGGTTTGGGATTGCAAGGGGTTGGGTTTAGAGCAAAAAAAAAGACAGTACATACCGTCTTTTTAGCTTTTAGTTTAACTTACCTCATTGGAGGTGTTTGAGGAAGTTTATGAGCACGTTCAATTCTCGGAGCGTTAATGCGGTTTCCGGGAGCCAATCTACACCATTGAGCGAACGAATCACGTATTTGTCGTTGATGATAATGCAATCACGGCTCAGCTGGATGACTTCTATGGATGTTAGGTTTGTCATTTGTTCAATGTTTAAATCCTGGGTAATGGATTGTCATTCATAGTTGCGTATATCCGGGTGTTAACCACAAGCTTAAAAAAAATTGAAATCAAATTAAAATAAGATTTTTTTTGTTACTTTGTGGATCTGATATAAAAAGAGATAATGAAAAAAAATAAATTAATAGCACCTTTTCTAAAATGGGTTGGCGGAAAAAGACAACTAATGCCTGCTATTAAAGAACTTATCCCCAAAAAAATATACAAATTATTATGAGCCCTTTATAGGTGGTGGAGCAGTTTTATTTGAGCTTCAACCTAAAAAAGCGGTAATAAATGATTTTAATGAAGAGTTAATTAATGTTTATCAAACAATAAAAGAAAACCCTGAGGAATTAATACTTGATCTGAAAACTCACAAAAACGAATCTGACTATTTTTATGATTTGAGAGCTTTAGATCGAGAGGATAATTTTGAGAATCTGTCTAATATAAAAAAAGCTTCACGAGTGATCTATTTAAACAAAACTTGTTATAATGGACTTTATCGTGTAAATAACTCAGGAGAGTTTAATTCACCATTCGGTAGATACAAAAATCCAAATATTGTAAATGAAACTACAATAAGAGCTGTAAGTAAATATTTAAACACAAACAAAATTACCATTCTCAATGGAGATTTTGAAGAAGCACTAAACGGGATTAAAAAAGGATCTTTTGTGTATTTTGATCCACCTTATCATCCCGTTTCAGCAAGTTCAAACTTTACAGGTTATGTTCAAGGCGGATTTGATATGTATGAGCAAGTTAGGTTGAGAGATTTGTGCAATAAATTAAATGAAAAAGGAGTTAATTTTTTGCTTTCAAATTCAGCTACACAATTCATAGAAGATTTATATAAAGACTATAAAATAAGTTATGTGAAAGCAAATCGTTCTATTAATTCAAATGCAAAAAAACGAGGAGAAATAGACGAAGTTTTAATCCGTAACTATGAGTAATTCTAAAAATGACATCGCTTGGAACAAGCTATTTGAAAAATACAAGATTTCCGAAAAAGTAAACGCAAAAGGCTTTTATGAAATTAAAGCATCAGCAATAAATGAGTTTAGAGAAGCTCGTTTAATGACGAAATTTGACTTTAAATCTCAATTACCAGAAATATTTTCTAACAATAACTTTTCTATACTTCCAATTTCAAGAGGCAGTTATGTAATTTCAGATTTTGACACATTTAAAGACTTTGAAAACAATGATACTGAAATAACTAAAATTGACTTTCCTAATTATTTAGAAAGTATCGACTTCAACAATATCACAAGCGAATCTACTGCATTAAATTGTGCCTATGTTTCAGGTATAATTGGCGATTTTGTTCAAGATGAAGAGTTGAAACCTACTGTTAGTGGTAGAATGAGTTCCTTATCATTTGACTTTAACATTAATTCAAAAAAATCACTTTTAAACATTAATGTAAATAATTCACAAATCGAAATTGACGGCGGTTACGAAGGCATAGAATCTTTAAACTTAATTGAAGCTAAAAATTCAATTTCAAAGGACTTTTTAATACGCCAAGTTTTCTATCCATATAAATTATGGGAGAATAAGGTATCTAAAAAAGTTAGACCTTTATTTTTAACATATTCAAATGGAATTTTTCATTTTAAAGAATATGTATTTGAAGATCCAACACATTACAATTCCATAAAATTAATTCGTGAAAAGAAATATGCAATTAGAGATGGTGCAATAAATTTAGAATTTATACAAAAGACTTTAAATCAAGTAAAAATTGTAAAAGAACCTGCAATCCCTTTTCCACAAGCCGACTCTTTTGAAAGAGTAATAAACTTATGCGAGTTATTAAATGAAAATAAAATCTTAAATCGAGAGTATATAACTGACAATTACGACTTTAATGTTAGACAAACCAATTATTATACTGATGCAGGAAGATATTTAGATCTAATTGACAAAAAGCAGGAGAACGGTGAAATTATTTACTTCTTAACTGAAAATGGGCAAAAACTTTTCAATTTGTCTATAATCGACAGACAACAAAAATTTATTGAATTAATTCTTTCACATTTAGTGTTTAATAAAGCTCTAAGTTTCTATTTCAAAAAGGGCGAATCACCAAATAAAGATGAAATAGTTGAAATAATGAAAGAATCTGACTTATACAATGTTAATTCTGAATCTACATTTAAAAGACGTTCATCGACAATTTCGAGTTGGTTAAATTGGATTTTAGATCAAGTTGAAGAATAAAGCCAGTGGTTAACATTGTATAAGCGTAATGCGGGATTTAATTCTAAATTGAAAGTTTCGGCACGTAATAAAATTTTGAGCAATATGAAAAACTCGTCTTCGAAAACCCGCACTACGCTTATACTTGCCCGTTATAGGCAATGGCTTCTAAACGCTTTTTTCACCCTCAACAGTAATAGTTGTATAAGAAGGCTCTCGCTGGTCACCATCATATTTATAAACAGATATTCTTGCTCCCTGTAATTTTAGGTTATACTTTTCAGCTATTAGTGCTAATAAGTCTTTTTCACTTAGTTCGATTTTTGTAATAATTTTTGCCATTTTCTTTAAGTTTTGTAACCGCCACTGCATATAACAAGCAGTTTGGCAAAATTGCCGTGTAGCGGTTCGGTTAATAGTTAAGTTTTCAATTCGGCAACTTCACCAAGCTGCCCTAACGTTGGCAGCAATTAAAGCCGACAACACTTAATGCGAATATCTGTCACTGTCCCTTCTGTCATGTGTTTAACTACTTCTACTTTTCCGAATTTCCCCTCAAAGTGAACTACATCTTCTTTCTGTGGAATTGGTAAGTGTTTTGGGTAATCAAATAAGCCTGGCATGTCGGCAAATTCGATAGTGATAAATACTTTTTTTGAATTGAACATGGTTTTAAAATTAACTGCTGCCAATTGACAAAAATGTTCGGGGTGTTCTTCATTACTTTCTAAATCTTTTGTCATTTTGATTAAGTTTTTATTCTTACCTCTAAAAATCGCTAACAATCGAGTCCAACCACTAACTTTAGTTTGTCGCACGTCCTGGTCGTTTTTAGCAATGTCTATTGCTTTAATTGTATCAGCAACTAATTCTCTGCCTTTATCTGAAAGTGAATCGTATAACTTCCAACCAAGTTGGTCGTGTAGTATCTTTAAAACTTCTTCGTAATGTTTCATGATTTGGCTTTTAATAGTCTTTCTAATTCCATTAAGCAATCGTTGTCGTTCTGATTAGGAGTGTTATTTTTCTTATTTAAATAAATTATTATTTTCAATTCTGAAATGATGTATTTTAAATGAGGGACCGTAAATTTATCGTCATCATACTCAGGCTCATATTGATCAACAATTGCTTTTATTTTCTCTGTAGATTCTGCAATCAACATTATGTTCTGAAGGAACTGTTTTGCTTTTTTCATAATTAAAAATGGTTTTTATTAGACTTTACGATGAACCAAAGCATTGTCACGATGAATAATGCGATGAGTATGATGATGAGTAGTTTCATGTTATTGCTTCTTTGTTGATTAATTTCTCAAGCTTCATGAATTGCTCAAAACTTAAATGCGATAAGCATTCTTCATCTGCATTAAGATGTATGTCTACGTTTTTATGCGAATCGCATACTGTTACTTCTAAGAAACCTTTTTCATAAACAGTGTAAGACAAGTATTGCCCAATGTTTTCTTCATGCTCATATTTGAATTCAAATCCTGCCTGAAGTAATTTGTTGTGTAAGTTTTTAGTGTAGTTCATAGCTTTAGTTTAAAATTGAAGTTAAAATTGAGTACCCAAACTCATTAACCAGCTTCTTGCCCATGTTTGATTGAGGCGTTTTTTTGAAACATCGCTGGATTGGGTCAAGCAATTGCGAATCATATGGGTGCTTTTGCTTGATGCGATAATGCAAGTTGTAACGAGCCTTGTCTTTTTGTTTTTTGGTTTTAGTTAATCGTGACATAATTATTCTGTTTTAGTTGTTTTTCGTGTAAAATGCTGGACCAATTTCAGTTGAACTTCTTTCATCTTTTTTGCAAATTGAGTTTCTTTTCCGAGCTGCGTTGAACATTCATTCTTATTAAAAAAATGCCCGGTTCGTTTGATTTTCCCAGGTCTTTTTTTAGACCGAATGAAGTCCCAAGGAATCACCACAATTTCCCACTTTTGCGCATAGCTAATGAATTCGGGAACGACTATGTAGCCATTGTCTTTGATGATTTTCACCATCTTATTCACGTCCATATTGTTAGAAATCGAGCCCATCTAAATCGTCTTTTAGTTCAATGTTTTGGTCTTCATTTTCACTCCCTTCTTGAGTTTCTTTTAGCAAGTAGTGGAACTGCACGGTTTTGTTTTCCAGTGGCACCCATCGCGTGATTCGGCCATCTTTTGTATTGCATTTCTCAGCTGGATCCAAAACCACTTCGTTGTAAGTACACCAATGCTCCATCTTCTTTGTGAAGTTGTTGATGGTGATGCTGGAAAGTGATTTCTCACTGCTTTTCAAGTCTTCATACGCTTCACGTTTGTTGATTAAATTCTCTGAGTTCAATGAAGTGTTAAGGTATTGCGTCAAGTAATAATCAGCCCAGTTTTGGAAGGCAGCTCCCATCTGAGTCAAGCTGTTTCTTTTGATTACGTTACCTTGCGGCGCGGATAGCTTTTCATTGGTTTTTAGGAAGAATTTCAGTGCTTGAGCTGCGAAATTGAAAAAGCGGTTGTACTCAGCCGAATCCCAATCATTGAAAAACATGTGGCCAAAATCATCCATGGGCGTACGGCGCTCCATGTCTTTGCTCTCAGCGTGATAATAATTCGAAAACACTCCGATCAACAATCGATCGTGCGTTGAGGATGAAGCATCACCAATCGCATAGTTCGTTGAAACGGCCATTTTTGGCGATTCTGAAAAAGGGATGACGAACTCTTTGTTATTTTTTGGATTCACGCCAAAATCACCGGTGATCCTGGTGTAGATGTTTCCAACATTGAAATATTTGTCAGCGTCATCGAACAACAGATAATCCGTGTATTTTGTCACTCGTGCGTACAAAAATTGGTTGTCAAACAATTTCTTATCACGCGCGCCCAATACTTCTGTATCCATGAAAACGCGCATAGAGTTTGAAAATAGAGACTTCCCAGTTCGTCCATGCGATTCGCTGTCATCAACGATTTCGTTGTCCATCAACCACACCAACCAAGATTTGTTGGGGTTTTTGTACCGGTGCATCAAATATCCGAAAACATAGATTTTATTGATCAAGTGCAGTTTTTGTTCGTGGATTTCATCTTCAGTCAAAAATTTACTTTCAATATTGAATCGATTTTCATTCCAGTACTTTTCTTTTTCCTCATCAGAAAGCGGTGCCAACGCATAGTTTTCTTTTTCCCAAAAAACACGTGAAGTGTTGATCAGGTAATTGATGAATTCACACTGATCAGTCAGTAATTTGATGTTGAAATCGCCTTCATTGTCACGATAAATGTGAAAGTAATCAGAATCGATGCTGATGTGTCTTGAATCGAATTTTATGCTGTACGTTTTCTCAACTTTATTCTCAATAATATCTTTTTCCCATACGTTTTTAGTGGCTTTGCTCACATCTTCAGAAACAATTCCTTTGGCGGTAATTCTCCAAATTTCATTTCTAAAAAATAACAATTGACTATTTCTGTCAAAATCGGTGAAGTCAGGCGAAATAGACGGTAAATTGACCAATGAACTCTCTGACATTTTGTTGGAATTGTACACCATGTTTCGAAGTCCATTCGGAATGATGGTTTCGCCTAAACTCCTTTGCTTTTCTTCCAAAAAAGAGTTCACATAGTCTTTCACTTGAAGGTAGTTGACCTTTGTGATCAGGTGGTCTGTCTTTTTGATGAAAATATAGTCCTCTTCATTCTCAGGATTTTCCATTCGGTAAAAGCCCGACAATGAAAGAAAGTAATACGCATTTACGTTGTGAAACTCATACGAAATACTTGTTTTCGAATACTTCACATCCCAAAACTGACAGCGTTTCGCGTTGTCCAGCAACAGTTGAACTTCTCTTTTTAGCTTCCAGCTGTTGTGACGAAATTGATTAATAAAATCCAAGAAATCTTTTTTTGAAGCGCCACGAAAATCACGTGAACGCGTCAAAGATTCGGGCAACCAAGCTGTATAAATATCTAAATACTCCATCGCCAAATTCACACCTTGAGTTCGCCCGGTTTGGTCGATGTCTGGAATATTGACGATTTTCTGAGCCATGCTCATCAAATTCTTATAAAGCCCAGGCGTGAAAGTTGCAGTTTCGGAATTCATCCAAATAACAAACTCACCTGCTCCAGCTGCGTTCAATCCATCGCGGTCTCCAGCTGCCAAAATGATGCGTGGAATTTTGCCATCGTCTTTCTTTTTTGTGTCCTCTTCTTCATCGAAATTCTCCAACAATTCAGCTTGTTTTTTGGCGAATTCTTTTTTGATGAATTCCATTCCGAAAACAAAGTCAGAAGGCCGTCCACCCACATAGAAGAACCGAAAGGCTTTGTCTTCAGATTTTGGTTGCAGTACTTTGATCCATTCTTTACCATCCTTGTCTTGGTTGACAAATGCGAAAATTGGAAAGCTTTCCGTGCTGGAAATCTGAACGATTTCATTGTCTTTCTTTTTGGCATAAAATTGAACTGAAAACAACTTGTATTTAGCACAAACTTCCTGCGTAACCAATGGACCCAAAATATCCAATTCATCCTGTGTGAATTCAGTTTTGAACTGAAAATAATGTCCACTTTCTGTGAACTGATCCAAATAATCAACCTCAGTCGGTTTCATTTTTCGAATCTCAGGACGAAGCGTTGTTTTTTGATCCAACAAATTGAACTGACGTCCCAGCTGTGTCATCGCTTCTTTGTAGGCCATCCCTTCTTCCTTTGCGAATACTGCAATGGCATTCATGGGCTTGGAATCAGCGCCAAAATCTGTCACGACATACACACCACCATCAACCCTTTTCAATGAAGTAGAAGCCGTTCTTTCGTCACGGATTTTGAAGTTCTTTCCTTCACGTGCGTTCGGGTAATAATTAAGGATGATGTCCAAACCGCCGTTGGTAGCATCGAGTATTTTATTTTGCAAATCGTTGATCATTGAGCTGAATTAAGAAATTGTTTTAATTCTTTCTCTTCAGACAGTGTTAGTTCTTCGAGCGATCTCCATTTACCGTCAATATCCTTGTAACACGTTTTACCGTTCACTTTTATTTCCTCATCTGATATTTTTTCTATATTCATTTTAAGCGGTTTTAAGTTTTATTAAATACATGAGTTCTTTAGACAACTAATTTTAGTTCAGTTCCCACGCGTCGAGTGGGGCGGCGGTATCTATACAATGTTTCAAAAGAAAAGGCTGAAGGCAGAATAATCAGGACAAACAAGCCTACAATTGCATTCTTTTTCAATTCAGAAAGACTCATTTTCTCATTAAATTTTCGAGTCCAATACCACGCGGTCAGCTCGGTTGCTTTGTTGATCTGCAGTTTCTCAAAGATGTTGGCTTTGTGGTTGATAACTGTACGGGTGGACACGTGTAACGCATCAGCTGCTTCCTTGTCTGAAAACCCTACGGCAATCAGCTTAGTGATTCTTTCTTCTTGATTAGTCAGCATCTTCCCAAATGTTTTCTGTTACACCATATTTTTCAAAAACAGCTTCCACAGCTTCCTTCTCAGCGGTATTAAACCGCTTTCTATTAAAAAGGCCATGCTTTAATTTTAAATTTAATAATGTTAAAATTTCAGCTTCAGCTGACCTTTCATTCTCAATCCCAGAAATCAGGCGAAATGCATCTTTTTTTAATTTGACATTGGGTTTTTCTAAAATGTTCATTTTGGTAGTTTTTTACTATTTTTGTTGATTACACGTTTCTGTAATTTCGCACAGCATCATGTAATAGTTTACAAACATATAGAGAAATTCTCTAATATCCTCATTTTGGATAGAGAAAAACTCTAAAATATTTTCAATTCATTGATTATGAGCGTAAAGGATAGGTTAAAAGAGTTTGTTAGATCAATGAATTTAACAATAAGAGACTTTGAAATAAGTATAAACGCATCCAATGGGTATGTTAATAGCATTTCAAAAGGCATTGGAGCGGATAAATTAGAAATGATATTAGAGAAATACCCTAATTTGAATACTGAATGGCTTCTAACTGGAGTAGGAAATCCGCTAAAAGAAGATGTTTCAGAATCTGAATACATGAAAGAAGTAACCTCGCGTTTTTTTGAAGTTTTTGAGCATTTGAAGAAAACCAAACAAATAAAGACTCAAGATGATTTAGCGAAAATTTTGAAGACAAATAAACAAGCCATCAGTGATTTGAAAGCACACCGCAAAAAATTGTCGATTGAAAATTTATTTGATTTGAAAAAGTCATACGAATCTATAAGCTTGGATTTTATCATTCTGGGAAAAGGCTCGATAGAAGTAGATTCATTTACAACCAGCGAAAAAGATTCTCATCTTATGAAGTTGCAAAAAGCTCGTATTGAAGAAATGGAGCAGGCTAATATGCTATTAAAAAAAGAACTGGAACTTAAGAGTCATTCTAACTATAAGCAAGCAGCTGAGCCCTCGCAGAAATTAAAGAAGAAATAAAAATTCAAAGCAGTTCACGCATCTTTTTCCAGCACTTGCCCCGGGTCATATTTGGGTCATATCCAAGAAAAATAATCAAATATCAAAAAAGCATACAACTCAAAATCAATTACTTAAAATTAATTAAAATGCTATTTCAATGTACGATAAATCCTGTTCTCGCTACTAA
>JBAYRQ010000024.1:0-36705 GCA_041676545.1 Weeksellaceae bacterium
CAGCGGAAACATTTTCGTCTTGTTGAGCTATAGATTTTGTTTTGTTAATCATTTGTAACTGCGTCATTTCTTCTAATTTTTAAAAGTTGATAATAGAAATTCTCACTGCTTTTTGAAAGCAATGAAAAAGTTTGAGTTTATATATTTTGGACAGTTACTTATAGCTTCATCGGATTATATTTTTTTATGTTCAACATTCTGTTTGGTAAAATTACCGCTAACGTTTTGCAGCTTGTAAGGGGGGCAGAACCAAAAGTACAAAAGAGAATCAATATATTTTTGCCTGAAATCCTTATAAACAAAGGCTTTAGGATGATTTTTGCCTTTTTATGTTGTCTTAACGAAAAGTCCATTCTATACCATTTCACTTCCATTTTTTGCCCGGTTTAAAACCTTTAAACGCTTAGGGCAATAGTCTACTACCATTTAGGCCTATAATCTATTGCCTAATTACCTACAAAGCATAAAATGACTTCTTATTACACCGTTTAAGCACTGTTTAAATAGCGCTTAAAACGTCCAATATGCCTTTTTGCTTATTCGCTCTTTTGATCTCTAAATATTTTTTGGGGTTACAGTTGGGGTTACCTTTGGGGTTACTTTTTGCGCCTTTTTTTATTCGATGAATAAGGACATAAGGAATGTATCACACTTGTAAAAGGGTGAAAGCATTGTATTGATATGGGGATAAAGCCTGCACAAAAGAAACTCAAACCAATGTAACGTACTGGAATTAAGTAATTTGAGTGATTAAGACATGGAATTGATCCTTATGCTAGCTTTTATGATGGCCAATGCCCTGATTTTCGAAAGGTGAACATCTTTTGATTGATGGTGCTGATTTTGGCTAACGAGTTTTACGTACTCATTCCCTTGTTCAGATTTTTGGATCCATTTTACAGTTGTGATATCACCGTCATGATCCAGGCTCACTGATATCAAATACATTTCTCCAAAAAATATATTTTCAATACTAGCTGCGAGTTTCTTGTAAACCACAATGTCGCCACTTTTCAGTAATGGGTACATACTATCTCCGGTAACATATACGGCGCCGTCTGATTTTGGTAGGTTCGGAATCTGCAGAAAGTCGATAGGTTCATGTTTGTGCATGTCCTTAAATAAGGAAACAATACCGGCGGAGGCTTCCAAACTGTAAATCGGAATGTATTGATGATTTATTGGCAATGGATCCGTTTTGCTTTTCGCTTGATATTGAACCGATGGTTCCGCCACTTGCATGATGTTATTCCTTAGCATGGGTTCTTCACCGGCAATGAGCCAACGCGGATCATATTGAGGATAAATTTCAACTATCCGGGTCAACCATTTTGTTTGAATGTCCGTGTTGTTTTTCAAGGCTCGCGAGAAAACACCCTTACTGGCGCCTACTTCACGTTCTAAGGCTGTAATTGTAATATCTTCAATTTCAGCTAGTTTACTGATTCGGTCTAAAATACTTTGCATGGTAGTTGAAAATTATCTTCATTTAATTTGTTCAGGTTGAGAATTATCTTCTATATTTGTGACAACATTTAAACAAAGGTAAGATAAAATATAAATGTTATGACATTTGAACAAGTAAAAAAGAACATTGTTTACGGAGATTATAATTTACTCCAAAAGATTCTCAACGCTCCTTCTGTAGCAGCTGCACGCATGCGATTTCTTCGCGGTGAAGATCGAGAAGCAATCGAAGCAATGAAAGCCATCCAAGAAAACAGAGAGGAATTCATCAAAAAATATCAGGAAAATGAAAAAGAAGGATAAAACACTAGAGCAGGCTTTAGAAGATTTTTTTCAACGAGTCTTGGACTCAATGGAAGGGTGTTAGGTTTAGGTCCGTGCAAAATGCTTCACCGCACATTTTAAAAAATAAGGGGCTGACAGCTGGGAATAGACCGGCTTTTAAACGAATCAGATATGTTTGAATACCAACAAAATACTTTATGCATTGCAGCGGCTTGGCTTTGGGAAACGGAAATACTAACCGAATCCAATTTCAAAAAGCTTTGTTACACCGGAAAACTTCATAGAATCCAAACCGGTGGCAATGGTCGCAGAGCCTTAGTGGCTTACGAATCCATTCCGGAGCGGTTTAAAATCAAGATTAGAAAGAAAATTGGTGATCCGTATGAGCAGGTGAAGAATATTATCTTCGCTGACTACATAAAGTTGGATTTGAAGGCCGATGAATTCTATGCATCGTATCTCTTAGATGACGGTTCTAAACTTCCAGAAGAAAAGCAACTTGAATATTCACATCAGGCAATAATTTTCAATACTGTGCACCACATTTCTACAAATGTAGTGGTTCAAAGGAAATTTGGTGGCCGTGGTCAAATGTGGGCCAATATGCTTGAAGCCATACAGAACCTTCCGGCCATGTGGTTGCATACTCGCTACAAAAACCAACAATCTTTCAAACGCGCTTACAAAAAATACATCGCTGAAGGTTATGGAGCCATCGTATCAGGGAAATTCCTAAACGAAAATTCAACCAAAATAACGGGCGATGCTGCTGATTGGCTTCTTTCTCAATATTGTTTACCCATCAAGTATTCAACGCCTGAACTGGTAGATATTTACAATGAGATCCGCGCTGAAAGAGATTGGAAAAGCATTACCGAACGTTCTGTAAATCTTTGGTTGAATAGACCCGAGCAAAAGAGAATTTGGTTCTTGGCACGACATGGTCGAGAAGAATATATGAAGGCTTTTGGTCATACTTTGACCCGAGATAAACAAGAATGGTTCCCGAATGCATATTGGGCAATTGACGGTACAAAATTGGACTTGGTGCATTTCGGAAACAACAGTCAAAAAATGGCTGCAGAACTAAAAATCAACTTAGTGGTTGATATTTATTCCGAAAAGATCATTGGCTGGGATTTAGCACTTTCAGAAAACCATGCTTCACACTTTAGAGCCGTGAAAATGGCAGTCAACACAGCCGGAGCACGTCCTTACCTTTTCACACATGACAAGCAGTCCGGACACATGTCGGCAAGAATGCAAGATTTGTACTCTCGTTTGGTTGCATCGGGCGGAACACATTACAGCCACAAAGTAGGACGAAAATCTTCACCGGTTGAACAGATTATTAACCGATTCCAACAGCAATGCATTTCAAAAATGTGGTTTTCCGACAAACAGTCTATCAAAGTTCGGAATCTGACCAACAAACCAAATACGGATTTCATAATCGAATACAAAGAAGCCCTTCCAACCCGTGAAGAATTATATCCGGTAGTTACAGCATTAGTCAACCGATGGAACGACATGAAACAACGCGGAAACACCTACAGCCGAAATACTTTGTACGCTCAAGAAGCTCCAAAACGTGAAGAAATTAAAATCGTGGACATGATCTCAATGTTCTGGATTGATGAAACCAAACCAAAGAAATACTACGGACACGGAATGCCGTTAACCGTCGAAGGCCAAGATTACGAATACGAAGTGTATACAGCATCCGGAGAAATTGACCTTGAATTCAGACAGAAATACGTTGGCGAAAAGTTGATCGTGCGCTATGATCCTGAATACCTAAATGAAATGATTGAATTGTATGAAATCACAACAACCGGTGAAAAAAGGTTTGTTGCATACGCCACACCGAAAAGAAAGCATGAAGTTATCCCTGTGCTGATGAAAGAGGGAGCGCGTGCCTTAATGGAGCGCGACATGCAAGTCCGAGAAGCTGAATACAAACGTGATTTAGAAATCTATGAGAATTTAATCGAGAAAACCGGAATCACACGTGAAAGCCTAATTGAACAGCAGGAACTATTTGTGAAAATGCAAGGAAAGTTGACCAAAAAAGAACAGGTCAATGTCGATTCGGACTCTTTCTATTCAAGATTTTAAACACCCTTTAAACAACGATTAAAACCCAAAAAAAACAACAACAAAACAACACTAAAATGACACATCCAGAGAAAATACAGACAGTTGAAGCCATTGAGAGAATGATTGCCCAAAAAGGCTCACAAAACGCACTTGCCAACTCCATGAAAGGAGTTAGTTCTGCTACACTTTCACAAATGCGAAACCATAATTGGGAAAACATCGCAGACGACATGTGGCGAAAAGTAGGCGCGCAACTGGGCGTTTCGTCAGACGTGTGGAACTTCGCAGAAACACGCAATTCAACTGACCTTATCGCCTTTTTCGCTGACTCACAAAAATATTCTTTGGTTTTGGCCATTACCGGAAAAGCCGGAGCAGGCAAAACCGAATCCGCTAAAAAATACGAAGCCGAAAATAAAAACGTGTACCGTTTGTCCTGCAATGAGTACTGGGACAAACGCTGGTTTCTGCGCGAACTTCTTTCCAAAATGGGAAAAGAACATGCAGGAATGACCATGCCCGAAATGATGCACAAAGCAGTTCAACTACTGAAATCCACGGACACGCCTTTAATTATTTTGGACGAAGCCGATAAATTGGCGGACAACGTTCTTCTTTTCTTCATTACACTTTACAACGAATTGGAAGGCCATTGCGGAATTGTTCTTATGGCAACTTATTTCTTAGAAAAAAGAATCCGCAGAGGTGTAGCAACCGAAAAGAAAGGCTACAGAGAGATTTACAGCCGTGTAGGATTGCGATTTATTGAGTTGGAAGAAACAAGCTATTTGGATATAGAAAAAGTATGCAGCGCCAATGGCGTGGTTGAACCCAATGCAATTCGAGCGATTGCAAAAGATTGTGACGGCGATGTTCGTCGTGTGCGTAGGTTGATTTTTGCGAACAAAAGAGCTGCAGTATAATGGAAATGAGATATCACCCACTCTTAGAAGGATTACGAATCAACGAGGACGGATCTGAAATAATCTTTTTCGGTCAAAAGCTTACCGGTAAAAAAATCAACCGGTCAGCACGTCCAACAGCAACTCACCTGGTCAATTTCAACGGCAGAACTTTAAGTGTTGCAAGGCTAGTTTGCGAAGCTTGGCACGGACTCGCACCCGACCGGGACCACAACGCAACCCGAGTAGATCCGGACAAAGGTTTTCACTACACAAATCTGTTTTGGGCAAAGAAAGGCGTAAACCCGAATTATGATCAAATCAAATTCCCACGTCCAAAGAGTTCCAAAATACCAGAAAGTGAAATTCCAAAAATTGTGGAAAGATTAAAGAATGGCGAAACCCTAAAAGCAATCGCCAAAGAGTATGGAACCTCGTATATGAGTATAAGTAGAATTAGAAAAAGATTTATAAATGGCGAAGATTAGAAGAGCTTATTCAGTATCAAACATATTAACCAAAAAATTTACACCGCTTGATTTCAGAGGTCAATTTGAAGAATCGTTAGGCCGTCCGGACAAAGCATTCAGCGCCATCATTTGGGGCGCTTCCGGAAACGGAAAAACAGAATTCGCCATACAGTTGGCAAAGTACCTAACCAATTTCGGGCGGGTTGCTTATAACTCACTAGAGCAGGGATTATCTGCAACCATGCAAAATGCAATTGAACGCAACTACATGGCAGAATGTGAAGGGAAATTTGTCTTGTTGGATCGGGAACCATTCCCGGAACTGCTGGCAAGAATGAAAAGGCCGAAATCGCCAAACTTTTTGTTTATCGATTCCGTCCAATATACACAGATCAATAAAAGTCAATACTACGAACTCAAAGAATTGATGCAGGCAAAGAACAAAGGAATTATTTGGATCAGCCAAGCACGTGGAAAAGAACCAAAAGGCGCATTGGCCGACGATATCCGCTTTGACGTCGACTTGAAGCTTTGGGTTCAAGGTTTTAAAATGTTCCCTGAAGGACGGTTGAGCGGTGGCGGATCTCCGTACACAATTTGGGAAGAAAGAGCAGCCAAATATTGGGGCGAAATTATTTAACAACAAAAACAACAATATGAAAACAACAATTCCAACATCGAAAAAAGTTCTTTACGCACTGGGAGTGACGTACAGAATCTATGACAACTTTAAAGAGTCCTGGTATCTGAACTGGTGCCAACACATGGGCAAAAATAGATCGATATCCATCCGCGCGATGGTTGTACATGACGGATTACGGAACTGGTTCCACGACCAATGGAACGAAACCGTCGACCGGCAATTTGTTAGAGACAATGCTGATTTCTTCACCATGGACAAACCCGGAGAATTACAAGAAGTGTATTTCACTTATCCGGAAAAAATGTTGGAAATCTATCCGAAAACCTTATTAGAAATGATTAAAAGCGAATCCGATGAACTCATTGAACGAAAACCCAATTTTAGAGCGCATCCAAGTTTTGGATAACTGGCTCCAAAGAAATTCCAAAAAGCACTTTCAAAGTAGTGTTGTGGAAAATGAAAGAAACTATTACAAATCGCAACTGGGCAAAACAGCATCAACGGTAATTGAAAGATGCCACACACAATGCTACAACATGATAATAAAAAAAGAGCTATGAATTTTAGAAATGATCAATTGCAAATTGTGCTGAATTATGACACGCACGGCAGAAACTGCTTGAAGTTCGAGGAGCGGTGCAGCATCCACAAAGCTATTTCACACAAAATGAACTACGATTCCGAAATGGTATTGGAAACAACAATCAGTCGGAAAGTAAAAAACATTTTAACCGAAATCGCAGACCTTAAATACGATTTCAAAATCCTGCACTATTTCGAAGATAAAACAACCGGTTTAAAAACATTAAGAGAATGGTAATCGCAAAATTAATTAAAAACGACATCGATTTTATTGTCGTACAGTACTACTCCTATCTTACGTATGGAAAGTTTGTACAAAACGAATCATGGGAAATAATAGTACCACAGTCACAACGGAAATTGCTCAAAGGAGAATCTTTTGGCAATTCAGAATTGGCAGGAGTGAAAATGAAATCAAGAGAATTGAGAGTACATGAAATCGCAGAATTCAAAGAATTGCGGCCAACTCATTTCACAACGGTCGTGAAAGACTCTACAGGCGCAGTCTATGAGCGCGTCGGCAAGAACTTTAAAACAAACATCTTAAAAATCAATCAACATGCAATCTTACAAACAAATTAGTACAGCAGAATTTTGGACAGACGAATCCGGAATTCAAATTCCATACAACCGCACAACCAAATTAGAGCGGCTGAAAGAAAGAAAAGTCTTTTCACTCTTTCAAAAAAGCCAACGAGCACATGATATGCTATTGAAATTGAAAACAGACATCGAAGAGGATATTCTTGAAATAATTGAAGAAGCAAGGCTTTCAAGCGACGTGAAACTAAACGGAAAAGGAAATTTCACTTTCTTCAATTTCGACCGAAGTTTGAAAATTGAAGTAAACGTTTCTGAACTGATCCGGTTTGACGATGTACTTATCGAATCTGCAAAAGAAGTTCTTTTGGACATCATTCGTAAAAATATTACCGGTGACGATTTTATTATCGGAATCGTTGAAGATGCGTTCCAAACTTCAAGAGGTCGTTTGGACACACGCAAGATCTTAGGCCTGAAAAAGCATACACAAAGAATCAAAGGCAAGGAATTGCGCGATGAATGGGACAAAGCCATGAACCTAATTGATCAATCCATTTCCCGACCCAAATCAAAAACATATTACCGTGTATGGTCCAGAGATGAATCCGGAGAATATCAAAATGTAGAACTGAATTTCTCAGCATTATGAAAAGTCCATTTGAAGGTTTAGCAATGCTTACATTATTAGCACTTATACTGACAGGTATGTATTTATGGAAAACAAGAGATCGCTTTTAAAATGAAAATAGAAATTACAAAAATATCCGAAAACCGTTTCACAGTAAACGGAAAATTGTTCTTTAAGAACATCGACGGCAATTGGGTTTGCCCTTCCAATGACTTAACGCCTTCAGAAGAAAAGGCAGTCATGGACATAATCAATCAAGATGCGTTGGACCTTCAAAACCGATTGAACTAATGAGTTTTTTAGATTTTTTTAGAAGAGCCGTTCCTAAAGTAAGCGAATTTAAAGACGAACCAAACGGCATTAAAGTTACACGCAAGAGAAAAGGGAAATACATCTGTGAATGTGTGCTGTACTATGAAGATGAACCCGTACGACGTGCGAAATTTGAGATTTCAGCCTATTCCAGACGACACGCTCAAGAATTGATTGAGAAGAATTTGAAAATTAGAACATCCAGAACCTACAAATCAAAATAAGATGGACGTAACTACAAATCAAATGAAAATCTTACAGTCTGCCTGTTCCGGAAAGTTCCGGGACAGAGACGAACGCATCGACGCAATCTCTGACCTATTAGGATTCAAAATTGAATCTTTCAAAGATTTAAACACGATCCAGGCCGACGACCTTATCCGGTTCTTCAATACCGGGAAACTGGAAGGCAATGCAAGTTGGGCGGTTTTCAATAAATCCAACGCACGACACAAATCTGTTCTTTCTCGTTGTTACACCCTTGGTTGGGTTGATTCTGAAACCGGTTATGTAGATCTTCATCGGTTGGGCGGTTGGTTGAAGTCAAACCGCTCACCGGTGCAGAAACCACTCAAGCAAATGGTACCGCAAGAAGTGAGTAAAATTATAGCCGCCCTGGACGGGATCATAAAGAGCAAATACAAATGACTTGCGCGAAGAAAATGTATGAAACACGAAGAGCAGCAAAAAGCGCAATTCGTTTAGTGAAAAAAAGTTCGTCCAGAAGCCACATTCCAAAACGAGCGTATTACTGCAAAATCTGCAAAGCATATCATTTGACATCGCTTAAAAATCAAGGAAATTATGAAAGTAGAAATTAAAATCAATCATGCAACGCTTTCAGAATTGTGTTACAGTTTTGACGTTCAGTCCTTCCATTCGACGAATGTTCCAGAGCAAAAAGCATTACTCAGCATCATTCAGGATTTGTCCAAAAAACTATTGAAAAAAGAAATTGACAAACGAGAAACAACAAAGAAATTTAAAATCAGCTTTAAATATCACGAAGCCTACGCCCTGGAGAAATACTGCAGAGAAATGTATTTCAGCTTTCAAGAAAAAAGCTACTTGGCGCTTATGGCACATGATATCGCAAACCAAATACACGAACAATTATGAAAAAAGTATACATAGCCGGAAAAGTAACCGGAGAACCAAAACACACGTGCGCATTGAAGTTCGCTACAGCGCAAAAAGAATTAGAAAAAAGAGGGTATGAAGTTGTAAATCCCATCACAGTAGTCAATGACTTCAACGCCGACTGGCAAACCGCAATGCGCAAATGCATCATTGCACTTATGGATTGTCAAGGTATTTATTTCCTGCCCGATTGGCAAGACAGCCAAGGCGCAAAAGTCGAATACAAATTGGCGGAAACTGTAGGAATTGAAATTGTGAATTTAGTATCAGAACCTGTTTTTTGAATGATTATGACCGGAAAGAAATACATACTAACAAGTGAGCACTTCAGCGGAGAGATAACCTTTGAATACAATTTAAAAGGCTTTTTAAAGGTGGTTAAAGTCGGCGAAGTGCGCGGAATGTCAAAAGCCATTTTTGAATTCCTTTGGGCTAACCTTCCAACCACCCTGACAAAGGTCGAAGAATACATAAAAACCGCAGGAAATTTCAAGATTACAGAAATACCCGTTGACCTCACATTTGAACGATTTTGGACAGAATATGACCAAAAGGTGGGCAAAAAGAAAATGACGGAAAACGCCTGGAACAAATTGCCACAAAATGACAAAATCGCTGCACTGCTATACATTGACAAGCTACGCAGAACCAAACGAGGTGACGGCACGCAAATGCCTTATCCATCGACGTATTTAAATCAAAAATATTGGGAAGTATGAGAAAGCTAAGTTTAGAACTAGATGTAGAAAAAAAGGTTGAAAAGCTTGTTAAAAAAGTTGTAAGCGAGCACAGGCTTGCGCTGATTCTTTATTGCATTGGTAGATTAGGAGTTTCAGAACCTGATGCGAGAAAGCTCACCGTAGGCTTTGAACCAGTGAAAAATTACAGCAAAGAAATGTATACAGTAAGGTATGATGGGCAATTGTTATTTAGAGAATACAAAACAGGTACAGCCCTTCCATTGTTGAATAGAAGATATGAACTAGCAAAAGAATTTGAATAACTATGAAACCCTTAGAAATTCTGTATCTGTTTTTAGCCGTCGATCTGCTCCTAGCAATTTTCTTAATTGCTTGTTTTCTAATTCACTTAAAGAAAAACTAATAATTAAATTTAACTATGAAACCTAAGAAAAATAACCTCGATTGGTTGATGAAAAAAGCTGAAGATTGTTCAACACGATATTTAGAAGCTGAAGAATTTTTGATGGAAGTTTTAAAAGTGCCCTGGTGGAAAAAAATCTTCTTAACCGAAAGGATTTTGAAATTCTTGAAAAGCCGAAATAAATATAAATTTTAATAAGAATGAATTACTATAAAATCAGATTCACGCTCAAAGGTAGAAATTATATAGCCTTAAATAGAAAAGGGAAAACAGAACAGGAAGCTATTGATAGCATTATTGAACAATGCAGAATTGCCGACTTAGCAAAAGGCCAAATAATTAAACCACAGGTTAAAACTGTGGAAAGAACTTATAAGAATAGTCCGTTATGAACACAAACCAAAGAGAATTAACTATTGACGAAACTTCTATTTTTCTTTCCCTTCATCGGGCAAATGAAAAACAGATGAATGAAATGTTTGAAGGTATTATTTCCGAAGGAGGATGGCAATTACAAGTAATTGAAAAAAGGTTCAAAGCTCATTCATTGGAAGTTGATAAAAAAACGATGGTAATGATTTTATCATTGGCCGATGGAACTGTAGGCAAGTGCGCAAATTTTGTTGATGATATAGCTAAGATTTGTGCAGATAAAAACATAAACAAAATAAGTTTTGATGATTTTTCAAAGAAGATTTATCCGTGGGGTATTCTTTCTTTTTAATATCGCACAACGGCGGACGCTACCGATGTTTAGGAAAAGTAAGGACTGAACTTTCGGATTGTTACAAATCTTACAGATACAAAACGACAATTAAATTAAACCTAAAGCCTGAATAGCGGTTAGCGTATGTTATCACTTCGGATTTTTAACACCAAACAAAATGTCACATATAGCAACAAAAGAACAGGAAAAAGTATTTAAACAAGCTATTAATGCTTTGAAAAAATGTAAAAAATTAGGATTGGTAATTTATGCTAAACAGTACGAATTAGTTGCATATACTAAAGAAGCCGATGATTATGCGGAAGAATTTGGATTTGAAAAAGCCTTAACAGGAGATGGAAGTCAAATGCCTTGCTTATCTGCAACTATATTGACTGATTCAGGAGCAGATGACTACCCTGTTTACAGAACAAAAGAAGACCAAGAGTTATTTAACCCCGATGGTTTTTAAGCTGAGTGATAACGGTAAAGTGTAACCGTAGTTGCGATGAATTGATTACGAAACTTAATAAATAGAAACAATGGTAAACGAAGAATTTTTAAGAGATGTATGCCCAAACCATACAGATAAATCTCAATGGAACAAAAGCGAATTACTGCATATCTTAGAATTGCATAAAGAGCAATTACGGTTACACAATGTTGTTGTGCCGAAGGGAACGTTGGTTTGCACTTCTTGCAACGGAACAGGTGGTCGAGTTATTTACGACACTTACTTAAAATGCAAAATCTGTAACGGAAGCGGTGCAAACTAATGCACTACAACGGAATGCGTGTATGAGTAGTAAAAAATACGAAATAATTAAACTAACAATAATAAATAAGCAAAATGAAAAAACAATTAAGTAAACACACACAGATTTTAGATAATGATTACCAAAGATTAGCGGTAAATGGATTGCAGATAATCCAAATACAGATAGAACAAGATGGAGATGATGCTTTTATTGATTTAAGCCGAAATGAAGCGAGAAAACTGGCACAAACAATTATAGAGCATTGTGACGAAGCCGAAAAGTAGTATTTTTTATTACTTATACACGGTGTTATAAAATCGTTTTAATGTTTTATAACGTAACGGGGCTAAAAGACAGTAACCCTAAGTGGGAGGGGTTTAGAATACGACCACAAAATTAAATACAAGTAGTTATGTCTCAAACATTAGGACAAAAAAGAGTGAAAGCAGAATTTAAACCTGCCAAAGATGGACACGTTGATGTTATTAAAAACAAATGTGCAGAGTTAATTGATATCATTGAAGAAATGAGAAATTTTCCATCAACAGGAACAGGTGAAAGACAAAGATTGATTTCACTTGCACAAACTGAAATTGAGAACGCTGCAATGTGGGCAGTGAAAGCGAACTTCACAGAGTAGTGGCGGTATGCTAGCATGGGTTATTTCTTTTAGCCCATGTTAGCAAATCGTTTTAATGTTTGCTAACACCCAGATAGGCGCAACCCAAAACTTTAAAATTAATATAAGTATGAAAATAGAAACAAAATTTAATAAGGATCAAGAAGTGATAGTGATCTTTGATAATGAGATAATGAAAGGGAAAGTACATGCCATTAATATCAATGTAGGCTTTCAAAGTCGAGCTAGAATAGATTATGATATTGAGTTGAAGATCGATTCACAAACGGTATATGAGACATTTCCAGAAAGAAAAGTTTTCGCAAGCAAAGAAGATTTAATTGGTGCAACATTTCCCGTGGATGATAACAACTAAAGAACTAGCCTTCAACATCGGAGAAAGCATATACCTAAGAACCGATACAGAACAACTCGAAAGACTAGTGATAGGCATAAACATCCGCGAAAATAGTATTAGGTATGTTGTCAGCTGCGGAACCAACGAAAGTTGGCACTATGCATTTGAAATGACAAAAGACCGCGATATCCTGAAAACTACCTATTAATGAAGTTCCAGTTTATTGCAAACCACGAAATTTGGCGTTCATGTCCAAGCTGTGGCACCACATGGGATGCCCGGACATACGGATGGAAGTGCCCAGAGTGCAAGAACCAAAACAACTTAAAAACTTAAGTTTAGTATTGATTAATATATTATTTTAGCAAACAGAACAATTTAAATCACATGAAAATGAAAAAACTTATTTTACTATTTAGCGCTTTTGCTATTTTATCCTGCAACAGTCCAATGGATAAAGTCTATACAGAAGCAACATTATCTGAAGATCTTGCAGCCATGAAAAAAAGCGGCAAGTTAACCGAAGAAGACGCAACCCTTCTTGCTAGAGCATTTGTCGGTTCTGTTTTTACAGGAAAGTCATTGGAAGGGAAAACCTACAAAGAAATTATTGAGAGTGTTAAAAAAGTTGAAGCAGAACAACAGGTTTTAAAAGAAGAAGCTTTAAAGAAAGAAGCCGATCAATATGAAAGATTAAGTCAAGCAGCAACTGCAACGGTAACGTCAAAAAGCCTTGTTGGCGAACAATACTCCAGAAACCTTGTTTTTGGTTTTGCGGTTAAAAACAAATCGGACAAACGAATTGATGCAATTAAACTTAAATTTAACTTCTTAAATAAGTTAGGCGAAGAAATCGGCGGTGACTTTACGGCAAGCATTACAAGTCCAACCATTGAACCCGGTGCAACTCTTTCAGAAAAATACTATTATGATTTCAATGAATTCCGTGAAGAAGATTTAAGACTGAATTCAGAGAAGTTTGAAGATTTGACAACCGTCATGAAGATTGAAAAAATAGTTTTTGCCGACGGAAGCATTTTAGAATAAAATGTTTATCTTAACTAACAGAAAAACCACCCTTTCGGCGGTTTTTCTACATTTAGAAATAGCATTATATTTGCACAGCATGAAAATCCTCCAAAGAAACACCCTTCTACGCTACCGAATTATAAAGGCATTGTATTTTAGCCATAAAACCGAGGACATTCCGGACACGGTTATTTTGCGCAAATACATTTATCCGCACTACCCTATCTCACGTGCAACGCTTGCAACCATTTTGAGACTGAACCTCGACCGAGAATTTGAACGCATCTTGGAGCGCGAAAACCGCAAGAAAGTTAACAATCATTCAAGCCCACCGAATAAGTAATCCGTATTTCCTGCACACCGTCGTCTCGACGAACTTTCCGGACATTTGTCCGAATCATTCCACCAGAATTTTCAGTCGGTTGAAAACCTTGAATCACTTGATGCAGTTCTTCAACCACTTCCCAAACTTCAAAGCCATGCCATTTTTGAGTCGCAGTTGATTTAAAACTCGTGTTCGTCAGTTTCAGCATTCCTAAAGTGATTTCAATGCTCGCTTGACCTTGCTGTCTATTGGCAGGAATCCGGTTGTTGACACGTCCAATGTTGCTGAAATCGGCTTGGCCTAGATCCAAGAGTACGCACGGCCATTTCACCGGAATTTCAGGACCGTACAAATCCAATTGTCCCCAATTTTCATCAACGTAATTGACTGCAGGAACGCTTTCTGCAATCTGTTTTTGTAAATTTTGAAATAACTCTTTCATCTTCTATTTAAATTTTGGATCATTTCTTCTTTCATCTTTTCTAAATTCTCCTTGACAACGTCCTCAATAACTGCACGAACCCGCGGATGTTCTCCAATAAATTTCCGTTGCGTAATTTTGACCTTTTGTCCAACTTTCATCAGCGCCAAGTTTCTCCATTGCTGCGCTTCTATAGTCAGATTGACACTAGCCTGCCCTTTCTTGCCTTTCACCTTTCCGCTTGTTTGGTAAAACATGGCCCAAAAAAACCGTTTCATTTTTGGCGTTACGGTGATTTCTCCACCTTCATTCTGGATTTCGGCATACGGCAAAGAACTGGAAAAGACGATTCCGCCTGATTCAATCCGGGATTGCATCGACCGTCTTAAATTATTTGTCCGCGCCATCATGGATCCACGTTGGTTGATTAGTTTGGTTTTTGGCCAAGCTTTGTCAAAAAAAGACTTTCTTTCAAAATTACGGTCGAATTCATCGGTCAACTCTACTTTGACATCTTGAAGAATGTTTTGAAAATGTTTTTTAGCACTCATTGTTTAGTTAGTATTTAATCGTAATTTTGTTTAAATGGAAAAAGAAAAAACATACAAAGGCTTTGATTTAACCAAAGCAACGGTAAACGACATCGCAACCGATCAAATGCCGCCGGACTTGATAGACTTTGAGCCGGGCGTAAGCGAAGAAGATCAGCGGATCGACGCTTTGTTTGGGTATGCCGAAAAATATGATCTGCATGACTTGACACTTCTTTTAAAAGGGTTGTATAAATCATTTTAAAAGCTTTTCCTTGTTATTTTCAAGAATTTGAGAAAACTGTTCCGGGTTGTATTTCTTCGCATGACTAAACAATGAACTAATCGTTCCGTCACTTAATTTATACGGACTGTTTTCCGCAATCGCTTTTACCAATGCTTCTCTTTGATTTGTATAACTTTCTTCAATCAGAGAAGTTCGCACTCGATTTAAAACCTTCTTCGGGTTTGCTTTACTCCAAGCAATCAAAGAATCATAATTCACAACCATAGAATTGTACCCAGTATTCGAACGCGTTTCCATCAATTCCGGATGGTGTAATTTTCCGCCAATCTTTTTCATGAAGTCAGGCAAGGTTTTCCGCGCAACAAATTCATTGGCCATTTCCATGTTTAGTATTTGATCCTTTGTCAATCGTACCATTCCTTTTTTGTTGGCATTGTGCCACAACTCATGATGAAGGGTTGAAAAAGCTTTCTCATGTTCATACGTCGTTGCTTTTTTGTTCCGAATATGATTCAATCCATCATTGATCTTTTCTACAATTTCCTTTCGCAAAGAGATTTCTCCATTCATATCAGTAGATCCATTTCTTCGTCTACTTCTTTCATGGTTAATTTTGGTAAAGCCACGTTGGAAAAACTCCGGATTGTCTTTTGCAAAACTTTCAAAATGTTGACTTAAATCTTTTACATTGGATAATTCTTTCACTTTTTCGACAACCTCTTTTGCCTTCTTCACTTTTGTGTACGGATGCTTTGGCGGAAATAGTTTTTCTTCTTTCCCTGGATTGAATCGGAACATTTCCAAACGGTTTTTGCCGTCTTTGCCTATTTGAGACGTTGCACTTTTGCCCAATTCAACAGCGCGGTCGCTGTCAGATTCTTCATACTTTGATTTCCTGACCTCAACGGCTTGACAACGACAACGCCACCCGTTAGGCGGATAATAACTCACCCAAAACGGATCATCTTTTGGAAGCGTTATGTCTTGCAGCGCTGCATGTGCTTCACGTACTCGATCATCATTTGCCGTTCTGTACTGCAAAAAGTATCGTCCGGTATCGTCCAAGTTTGACCAATTCGCTGCCATTTGTGAACTGTTAACCGCAAATTGGTATTCAGCTTCCAAATAATTTTGATTGTAGTCTGTATTTACTTTTTTGTAATCCTGTTCGAACTTGTAAAACGGTTTGATTTTGCCGTCTTCATACAAAAGAGTTGAAAGTTCTAAAAGTTGAGCATGTGCTTTCAATCCGCCAAAGAGAAAAGCATCGGACTGTAAAGCTGTAAGCATTTTGTCCGGAATGTCATTGTTCTTCAACGTAGAATTAAAAACCTTGTACGTTTCATCGATTAGCTTTTGATACGGCTTTTCATTGATGTTTTCAGCGTCATACCCGCCCATTTTGAACATGTATTTAAACGCTTTTTCAGCAGCGTTTAAAACCCCTTTAAAGAGTGGATTATCTGCACCTGATGCCAGGTTGATTTTCCGATCGAATTTGCACCGGTCACACTCACATGCATACAACGCATTCAAACGATTATGCAACCCGCCAAAATAATTGACCGGGCTGACAGACCGAAGTCCCTCAGCCCTTAGACGAAAAAACTTTCAGAAGCGTTTAATTGGTTTTCAAAGGCGTTTATTTCTCTTTTTCCGGTTACTTCAATTCCGAATTTGTCTTTCACCCATTCCGGATCTATGTCGTAATAAGGCAAAGCCTCAACGGTCATTTTCCAAAGTTCTGAAGCGTTTTCTGCAATCTCGAATTTGAATGTCGTTCCCACCGGAACCACTCCAATTTTTTCAAGTGCAGGCATAACTTTGGAATTCATGTACATTTCCACCATGGCCATATCTGCCATAATCAAAGAGTCCAAAAGATTGATTCCTGCAGCATCTTTTCCATAAGATCCGTGTTCGGTGTCTTGGCCAATAATTGCGCCTTGGATCAACAAAGAAATTTGATTGTCTGAAAGCCGAATTAAGTTGTTATAAACGTCTCCATTAGTCGAAACTCCTTTTGCCCAATCAAATTCTTCGGTAGTGTCAATAATAAACCAAGCAGCGGAACCCATGTCTGTCATCATTCTTTTTCCACGTGCCAACGCTTGCGGATCTTGGGTGTCTGTCTTATAAACCCGTGGCGGAATTCCATAAATTTCAGCCAACTCGGACCAGCAACTTTGCGCAAACTTTTTGAATAGAATGTGCGGAACGGCTTTGTTCAAAATCCCGATGTCGTCATTTTTCCCGAATTCCAAAATCCATGTTCCAAACTCCGGCAATTCTCGGTATTTAACGCCGTCTGCATTGTCGACATAATCCTTTACGACCACGCCTTTTGTAGGCAAAACGTTTTGACGTGGAATTAAATTAACCATCAACTTCTTTCCGGTCTCATCCCAATCCAATTCTAACAAAGAATGTCCAAAAAAACGTGTGTTTAAAATTTGACTGATTAATTCGCCAAACAATTCTGTGTTCTGGTGCTCTTCGGTCAACTTTTCATCAATGGTGTTATTTGTCAATAAATTGAACGTTGCACCCAAAGTGGCTTGTCTCCGGTTCTCCAATTGTGAAGATAATAAAGCGTCTTGTAATACGTCAGATTCATAAAGGTTATAAATCAAATACCGGATTGGATGATCTGAATTGATTGCATTTTGCCAAGCGGTTTTCCATTTAGAAATGTCCTGCCGTGTTAAGGAAATAGTTTTGTCAACCAAATCCGTGTATATTTTTCGTTGTTTGCCGATTTTTGCGTTTTGTGCCATGATTTATTCGGGTTATTCGTGATTAAATTTCTCTCTGGATCCGTAAAGGAAAGGATAGGTTTCTTCGTCGTTTTCGGGTGTGTTGGCAAGCGTTGGTAAAGTGTCCAAATTGATGATCCCTTTTGCCAAGTCTTTAAACCAATTTACAGCCCGGTCATACCGTTCTTTTGCCGTTTCGTGAATGATGTCGGCATTGCAAAGCTCAATGATATAATACTTCGCAATCGTTGCCGTATGAGACAAGATCAAAGCGTTTCGTTCGTTTCCGGTGGCGCTGAAAATAGCATTCACATCATAGCGAAGTCGACCGTCCGACCAGGTTTTTTTATTGTTCGGTGCTAAATAACTGCGAACTTCCTGTTCTGCAGCCGCAATCGCTTGATAAGTGATATTGATGTCACCGTCTGTGATTTGGTCAATCTGATAATTATAGATTGAATTCTTTAAGTCTTCTATTGTTAAAAACATAGTTTTGTTTTTTAGTAATGTCTATTTTCTACAGCTCCATAAGCGTAACTGATATCTGCTTTCACTACACGGTTCAAGATGATCCATACACCTCCTTCCAACAGGTCGGGTCCGTCCATTTCTTTTGAATCTTCTGAAACACTTAACATTTCTTCTTCCATGCGCACCATGTGCGGATTTTCTTTTTCTCTGATGTTGAATTTCAATAATCCGTTTCGGTTTAGTGGTTCCAGTGTTCCTTCAACACGTTCAAATTTTGAAGGCTTCTTTCGGTTATCCGGACGGAGTGGAATCCGGTATCTTGTTTTTCGGAAGAATTCATTGATTAGTGGAATTATAACCTGTTCATAAAATGGATTTTGCAAACTGTTGTTTTCGACAAAAATTCGTTTTAGATCTACTTTTTCCCGATCCAAGAATAAACAAGCTTCATACAACCAACTGACAAAATCGGCATTGGTCACATTTTCCAGCCATATTTTGTAAAGTCCGAATTCGCCATTTTTATATCCGATAATTCCCACACCTTTACGGCTCGATTTACTTCGCGTGTTATTTGAGGGCGAAGGATCACCGTACACAATAACTTTTTCACAACTTGAAAGCTTTGGCAATTTGTCGTAAAAGATCTCTTTGAAAACTGTTCCTTCAGAAACCGGATTGTTGAAGTATTCTTTTTGTGCTGAACGGTTTGAAATTGATTTTAAAACCCGGTCAATTTGCGCTTCGGTATTCTTTTGTGGCCAAGTTGATTTTCCTTGTTTGTCGCGAATATTGACAATTTCGGCATGGTCTGCCTTTTTCATCATTTCCGTGACGGTTGAATATTTGCCAATAATATTTCCGCAAACAATAATCAACAAAGGATTTGAGATGGAACGTGTAGGAATTAAAGCCTGTTCTACCCAGTCAACTTTTGCCTTGATCCGATCTTTGTTCCGGATTTCTTCGTCGGTATCGATATCGTCAATTAAAATCACGTCCGGACGTACTTCATCTTTACGCGTTCCACGCGGAGACTGACCAGCACCCAAAGCACGAAAAGAAACTCCTTTTTTGGTAATGAATTCGGTTGCTTCCCAATTTCCAATACTTTGAAATTCGCCGTAATCGTGTATCAGTCGATTGTTACGTTCAAAGATGGATTTGTACGGCAATAGCAAACGCGCGGCATTGTCCAACGTGTTTGAAACTAAAATAACGACTTCCTTTTTTTTGGTTACCGTTAAATAGATCACTTCCATCATGGTTCTACCTGACTTTGAAAGCTCACGCGCCCACGGCCGAACTTCAAAGAATTCCGGATTCTTTAAAACTCGTTTGGTTGCTCTTTTGTGAAAAGGTGCAGGTTCAGAACTGTAAAAGTTTGGAAAGTAATATTTAAACCAGGCTTCCGGATTTGCTTCCAATTCTTGGATTCGTTTTGCCTTTTGCGCAGGTGTTTCACTTAAATCAACGGGCGTGGCTCGGGATATGTTTTCCCGAAACATTTCCCATTGCTTTAAATATTGCTTGTCAGTAATTCTTCTTTTTGCCATTACATTTTTGATTTAATGAAAATGTCAAAATAGTTGGTTACATCTTTAGCGATCGCCATATCATTTTGTTGAAGGAATTGAATAAACTTCATTCCGGTGTCGACCATTTCAGAAATACCGGTGTCTTTTTCCAAGGCGTTGATTGCGTTTGCAAGCTTGATAAGGATATCGGCTTCTTTTGTTCCGGCTAGTTTGTCACCAATTTCCAATTGCCACAATTCCATTTGTCGTTGAAGATTTTTAATAACATTGGAGCGGGTTGTAATAAGGACCGTCTTTAATTGGTCCCATTGCTCCTGCTCTTTCCACTTACCAATTGTCTTTTCTGTAACTCCAACTTTTGCTGCAACTTCCTTTTGTGTCAGCCCCATTTGTGTAAAGAGAAGTTTTGCATACTCGCGTTCTTGTACCTTTTTCAATCCCATTGATTTAAATTCTCTACAAATATGAATGGAAGCAAAATGGAAGCGAAAAAGTTGTACAGTTTCTATACACATGTGTACAGTTTCTATACACATGTGTACAGAAACTAGACACATATTTTAAATAACAGAAAAACCGATTGAAGTTTGTGCGAAAGTCAAAAAAGCACATGAACAAATTTGTTTTAAACGATGAAAGCAAAATCAATCAATACGGATTTCGTGTATTGAATGCAGGTTTGGATTTAGACAGATTTAAATCAAATCCGGTTTTACTCGATTCACATGGATATGGAACCCGCGCCGTAATTGGCCGATGGGAAAACATTCAAATTGAAGGTTCTCTTTTAACCGCCGATGCTGTATTTGACGAATCAGATCCAGTTGCGAAAACAATTGCCGACAAGGTGAAAAATGGATTTTTGAAAGGTGCAAGTCTTGGGTTGAATCCGTATTCAATGGACAACTTTAAATCCGCACCGGATGGAAACTATGATTTGACAAAATGCGAAGTTCTGGAAGCTTCCATCGTGTCGATTCCCAACAATGCAAACGCTATTAAATTATACGCCACAACTCAAGAAGGAATGCAGGAAATCAAAGATTCCGAAGTTCCTACCATCTTACTTATGGCCAAAGAAATCACAAATCACAAATCAGAAACAATGAACAAATTTAAATTATCCGCACTTGCCTGTTTGGCAATTGCACTTAGTGCAGATCAGGAGCATGACGCTGATGCGATCAACTCCGGTATTTTGAAACTGAAAGCAGATCTCGACGAAGCCACGCAAAAAATCAATGGCTTTGAAGCTTTGGAAGCTGACAAGAAAGCAAAATTAGGCGCTGAATTGGTTGATGCTGCTATCAAGGCAGGAAAGATCGAAGCTCCAGAACGCGAAACGTACATTCAATTGCACGCTTCAAATCCTGACTTGGCAAAATCTGTACTTTCAAAATTGCAAGGAAAAGGCAGTTTGGCAGGACAAATCAACAACCCGGCAGGAAATCCTGAAATCAAAAGTATGGACGACTTTGAGAAATTGACTTTAAGCGCTCAACTTGAATTCAGAGAGACTCAACCGGATGCGTACAAATCATTATTTAAATAATCACTCAACTACTAAAACGTTATAAAATGCCTTTAAATTTCCCAGAAGTTTGGTCTGCACGCGTAATCGCGTTATTGACCACTACGAACTCCGCCCCATGGTTGGACGGTATTCAGGAGCTAGAAACCGACATCATTGAAGTGGGTTCAGGAGCTGCATCAGAATCAAACATTATTCACCTTCCTGTGGAGAATTTCCGCCCGGAAGTATTGATGAATAACACTACCTATCCAATCGCTCTACAAGCGTTTACGGACACGGAAGCAACTATCCAGTTGGATAAGTATCAAACCAAAGTGACCACACTTTCAGATGATCAGATCATTGGTGCATCATACCGAAGAATTGACGCCGCAACACGTGGACACATTGTTCAAATTAATTCAAAGAAGTACAAAAAAGCGATCCACGCAATTTGTCCGTCTGCAAATACTGCAGCTACTCCTGTGATTAAAATGGCTGACAATGGTGACGATTTGTACAACGCAATTGTTGCTTTAAAAGCCGCCTTTGATTTAGCCGAAATTCCGGTTGAAGGACGTCGTTTGGTATTGTGTTCAGAGCACTACAACAAATTATTGATCGACAGAGAAAGGTTTGCAAATTTATTGTTAAACATGAATTCCGGTAGCGTGGCACCTCAAATCGCAGGATTTGAAATCTATCAGTATATGGGTAATCCTCATTTCACCGCTGCAGGCGCTAAAAAAGCATGGGATTCTATTCCAGAACCTACTGATTTACCTGCATCTGTTGCATTCTACACAGAAAACATTGCAAAGAAAACAGGAATGACCAAACAGTATTTTGCACCTGCATCCAACGACCCGGAAAATCAAACGAATAAATTGAACTATCGCCACTATTTTATTGCAGTACCTGCAAAATTAGAAGGCATCGGAGCTATCATTTAAGAAATGCAAGAATTAATAATCACAGCGCTGTCAAGCGGACTCGTTACAGGGATATTGACCTGGGCAGCGGCCAGACGGAAAACCCTCGCAGAAGCACAGACACACGAACTGGAGAATGTAAACCGCGCTGTAGGTTATTATCGCGAAATGCTAGACGACATGGCAGGTAGGTATCGAGAAGCAATAAAAGAACTGCAAGAGGTGAAAAATCAAATTGCTAATCTTGAAGATAAGATTATAAAACTTGCTGCAGAGAACCGAGCCCTGATCGAAGAATTACAGAAATATAAACAACTAAATGGCAAACGCAATGAATAAAATTTTTAAAAATAATCCGCAATTGAATGAGTATTTCGAAACCTCAGACGGCCAAGCTTTCTATTCTGAAAGTGCAGCAAAAATGCATGCAAGATCATTAGACAACAAAAAAGTTTCTAATGTTGTACGCAAAGAGTCTGAAACCGAAACCAAATCAAACGAAACCGGAAAAGAGGTAACTCTGCCAAATTCTGACCAAAGAAAACAGTTGGTTGAAAGATATACAGAACTATTTGGAAAAGCGCCAAGCGCCAACGCCAAAGAAGCCACAATTCAAAAACGCATTGAAGAAAAAGAAGCGGAATTGAAAGTAAATGAAGAGTCTGACGACTTGCAAGAAGATGAAAACCAAAATCCTGAATTGAAAGAAGATGAAACCAAAGATTAGTGTTGACTTTAACAACGGTGTTCTTGGCGCAGTAACGCCATTGACCACCGGAGTATTTGCTTTCATCGCATCTGCAGCCGAGGTTTCTTCAACTTTCGAATTGAACAAAGCCTACCAGGTAAAAAGTATGAAAGATGTTTCCGCATTAGGAATTACTGCAAGTTTGGAGAATTACCGATTGCATAAAGCACTTTCAGAATTTTATGCAGAGGTTGGCGAAGGTCAAGAATGTTGGATTTTTGGGCAACCCAAAACCGCAAAAGTTTCAGATTGGTTTACCGAAGTGGACGGATTCAGTCCGGCTGAAAACATGTTGAACGCTGCACAGGGAAAAGTTCGTGGAATTTTTACAGTGTATGATCCTGCCGTTGCTCCTACTTTAGGATCCAACGCCATTGATCCGGATGTTGAAGTTGCGGCTGCAAAAGCACAAACTTTGTTTGAAAGCTACACCGCCGCTAAATATGCACCATTTTTTACGGTCCTGGAAGGATATGCCTATACAGGTGTGAAAGAAGATTTGAACAGCATGTTGACTCAATCGTGGAATTCCGTGGGAATTTTGATTGGAGATACTGAAATGCGTTCGGGAGTTACATCCAGTAAAGGAGCTGCAGTTGGAGTTTTAGCCGGCCGTTTGGCAGCTTATTCGCCAAAGGTAAATCCGGGAAAAGTGAGAAACGGATCCTTAGCGCCTACAAAAATGTTTGTAGTAAATGCAAACGTTGAAGTATATGACAATGAAGCATTGTTGGACAAAGGATATATTTCTTTTACAACACATGCCGGGCGTTCAGGCTATTTCTTCATGGATGCGCCGTTGGCATGTCTTGTGAGTGACGATTATCATTACTTAACCCACCGAAGAATTATCAATGAAGCGTTCCGCTTAACATACGATTCTTTGCTTGATTTTTTGTTGGATGAAGTTCCTGCAAATACAGACGGAACCATTCAGGCAGTGTATGCCAAAACGATGGAATCGGCAGTAGTTCGGAAAATTTCAACGTCAATGGCTGAAGATTTATCTGCGGATTTATCGGACGCAAAAGATGTAGGCGTAAAATGTTTTGTGGATCCTTCGCAAAACATTGTAAGTACTTCAAAAGTGACTGTAAGTGTAGGAATTCGACCATACGGTTACAACCGTTGGATTGAGGTTTTATTAGGATTTGAATTAACCATTTAAGAAAAAGAAAATGAGTTTTAACAGCAGACAATATGAATGGGCAGATCTGACCTTGATCCTAGGCGGTCGAGACATCACCGGAGTACGTGGAATTAAATACGAAAAATCCATTGAACGCGAACCCGTTTACGCAAAAGGCAGAACCGCCCACAGCATTCAATCCGGAAATGAAGCCGTAACCGGTGAAATCCGAATGTTGCAAAGTGAGTTTGAAAGTTTGGTTTCTGCAGGAAACGGAAGTGTTTTAGGTTTAGCCCTGGATGCTTTGGTAGCGTATGGAAATCCTGCAACCGGAGACAACATGCAAACAGACCGGATCGAAACTATTCGGTTTACGTCAGAAGCATCTGAATTGAATCAGAATGACAAATTTCAAGAAATATCATTGCCTTTTATTGCAATTGATGTGAAAAGACAAGTTTAATAAATACCATTTAAATAACCTTTAAAAGGCGGTTAATCGCCGCCTTTTTTATTACCAAAACAAAACAAATCAAAACAACATCAAAATGAAACAATTCGAAAAATCACAAATTGAAAATTGGAAAAAAACACACGGTGAAATTTTTCAGCTCAACATTGACGGCAAAATTGCAATTCTGCGCAAACCTGACCGCAAAACATTAAGCTATGCAACTTCTGTAGCTTCTAAAGATCCAATGAAATTCAACGAAATCATGCTTGCCGGTTGTTGGTTGGGCGGAGACGAAGAAATCAAAACCGACGACTCTTTATTTCTTGCTGCAGCTAGCAAAATAGCTGAACTAATCGAAATCAAGGAGGCCGAGCTGGTAAAGCTTTAGAGGAGGCCACGGTTAACGAAGACCGCGATTGGCTCCGGATCATGAATGCCTCCCTGATCTATTTCATGGGGATCAATCCGGATAAGTTGAATGATGGAGAATGGGCTGCCAAAGTGAAAGAGCTCGAATGGATTAGAAGAAAAGAACAAAAAGGAGAATAATGGCTTCATTAGAATTCATCGTAAAATTACAAGATCAGTTTTCTGCTGTATCGGATAAGGTTAATGCCGGATTCGATAAGATGCGGGCATCTTCTAATAAGATGAATTCTTCCATTGACAGCCTTCGTTCGCGCATGGAAATGGCGCATTCCTTTATGCAGAAAACCACGGACAAGAACGCTTTCCGCTATTATTACGAAGAAGCCAAAAAACTAGAAAAGCAAATTGCGAAACTAGAAAGCGGCATAACCGGAATGAGTGTGGGCGGAAAGTTGTCTGAATGGCGAAATGATTTTGCAAGCTCTTTACCGGGCGCCGACCTGATGAAAAACCCGATCGCGATGGCAGGTGCCGCAGTGGGTGGTTTTTGGGTTGCGACTAACAAAGCGATGGAAGCCGGAAAGGAGAAAATGAAAATGCAGGTTCTTACCGGATCTGAAGAAATCGGGACCACTCTCTACAATGGCTTGACAAAGTTCGCTACCGATACCGTTTTCGGTAGCGAAGTTTATGACATGGCATCTCAAATGCTAGCAAACGGAATCAAAGATGCCGACGTCATGCCGCTCATGAAACAATTGGGTGACATCTCGATGGGTGACGCCAATAAGCTTGGATCTCTTTCACTTGCTTTTTCTCAAATCAATTCCGCCGGACGATTGTTAGGACAGGATTTAAATCAAATGATCAATGCCGGATTCAATCCGCTGCAAGTGATCAGCGAAAAAACAGGTGAAAGCATGACGTCGTTAAAAGATAAAATGGTAAAAGGCCAAATCACGATTGACGATGTTAAATATGCCATGAGCATGGCAACCGGTGAAGGCGGAAAGTTTGCCGGAATGCTTGAAAAAGTAGCAGATACACCGTACGGACAATTAGAAGGTTTGCGCGGACAAATGGATCAGTTGGTAATTTCAATCGGTGAAGAATTTATTCCGGTTGCTACAAAAATGATGAAAGCCATTTCTTGGCTAGGCGAAAAAGCAGGACCTATATTAAAGCCATTTGCCTTTATTTTAGGTGTGGTTTCAGTTGCAATCCTAGGAATGGCAGCAGCGCAATGGGTTTTAAATCTTGCCGTTTGGTCGTTTCCTGGAACTTGGATTGTCGCCGCTATCGTTGCAATTATTGCAATCGTTTATACAGCCATTACCAAATGGCATCAATTCGGTGCCGCAATTCTTCAACTCATGGGGCCCATTGGTTGGTTGATCAATGCATTTATGAGTTTAAAAGAACATTGGGAATCGGTCAAAAACGCATTTACAACGGACGGAATTATTGGCGGTTTGAAACGTTTGCATTGGGTTTTGTTAGACACTTTCCTGAAACCTTTGAAGCAAATTTTAGAATTAATTGAAGAATTTGACCCTTCCGGAATGGCGGGCAAAGCATTGAAGCGAATTGATTTAATCCGAGAATCTCAAAATTTAGTCAGCGCAAACGAAAGAAACGCACGTGCAGGCATTGCAGATCCTGCCGGAGTTCCCGGTGCAGGCGGCGGACTTTCAAAAGGCGGTGCAGCTAAAGCCGGAAAGGAAAAAGCAAAGAAAACAAACAGCGCTATTGCTACAGGCGGAACTAAACACAATTACATTACAATTAACCTTAAGGATCTAGTCGGCGTTTTAAACATCGACGGAAAATCTTTCAAGGAAACCACAACCCAAATGGAAGAGCAGGTTTTGGATGCATTATTAAGAGTAACGGCGTCAGCCACAACAGCAGGAGGATGAAACTAACAAATAAAAATGTTTTAATAGCAAGTTTATTGGGCGCGAAAACCGTCGAAGCATTGCCTCGTTTTACTGCAGTTGAAAACGAAATGGCAAAGCGTGTTATGCCTTCCGTTCCTTTTTTACCGGTTCAAATTGAAGAGCGCTTCAAAACCGAAGAAGCATGGGATCCGCAAGAGGTTTGGATGAATGACCGCAATCTTTCAGACACAGAACAGTTTTTCCCTTTTTCGTTTAAACGCGAAAATGAAGATCAGTTTTACCTTTTGCCGTGGGAGCCGATGATCAGTATTTCTGCAAGAAATATTATTGCAAAAAGACATGTCGCAAAAGCAGGTTCAAAACTCATTGGAACTATCAAAGAGCGGATATCAACGGACGATTTCGAAATCACAATTACAGGCGCTTTTTATGGTGAGAAAATGCGCGGTGCTTATCCGGAAACATATCCACGAGAGGACATGGAAAGATTACGAGATTATTTTTTAATTCCTGAAAGGCTGCAGGTCAAATCTGAACCTTTGCAGATTTTAGGAATTAATTACATAAGTATCGAAGAAGTGAATTTCCCTTTCACGAAAGGTGAAAATGTACAGGCGTATGAAATCAAAGCAGTAAGTGATTTTGATTGGGATTTGGTGTTCAAAAAGACACGCGGAAAATCAGGTTTTTCAACCGGTGATATTGAAATAATAGACTTTTACGAATGACAGTTGAAGTAATTTGGGACGTAGCTTTTAAAACCGATACCGGAGTCTGGAATCTTGGTATTTTGTCTGAATGTGTGATTGAGAAATCTACCAAGAATTTAGCGGACAGAGCTACTATTATTTTGCCCGAAGCGAATTTCAATAAAGTTTTGCGGATCCAGGACTCAATCGCAATCGGCGATGAAGTTGTCATAAAGTTAGGTTACAAAGGAATTCAAAATGAAGTGGAATTTTTAGGCTTTGTGAAAGAAATAATTACAGATGACGACACTTTGAAAATTGAATGTGAAGATGCTCTTTTCCTTTTCCGAAAAGGAGTAAAAGACAAACAGTTTAAACCCGCAAAGATTTCTCAAATCGCAAAGTATCTGATTGAACAGATAGATCCGACGTTCAAACTCGACTGCGATTATGATATCGATTATGAAAAATTCACGATTTACCAAGCCACCGGATTGGATGTTTTAGCGAAAATCCAAGAAGAAACCGGAGCGGATATTTATTTCGAAGACAACACACTTCACATTCACCCTGCCTACACACGCAAATCCGGTGATGTTGATTATTCTCCGCAGGTGAACGTTGAAAAAATGCAACTCGAATACAAACTTTCTGAAAATAAGAAAGTTGAAATAACAGTTGAATCCACAGCCCTGGACGGAACAGTAAGAAGTTACTCAACCGGAAAACCCGGCGGTGAGAAAATAGTGAAAAAAGTGGGCAGAATGTCAGATCAAGCGATCAAGATCATTGCCCACAATGAATATAAAAATAAAATATCAGACGGTTACGAAGGCACTTTTGATGCCTGGTTAGTTCCTTTTGTAGAACCCAGTTTTACAGCCGGAATTTATGATGAAGATTATACGGAAAAAGACGGGAGGTATTACGTCGATTCAGTGACCACGAAATTCAGTGAATCCGGAATCATGCGCACAGTGCAAATTGGAATTAAACTATCGGCATAATGGACAGATTGAGCAAACTAAAAAGACAGTTGAAAGACGTCACCACAGAAAAGCCGGTTTATCCGTTTACCGGAATTGTAAAGTCCATCCAAGGCGATACATGCACGGTAAATGTGGGCGGAGTGGAATTGACTGACGTACGCCTAAAAAGCACCGCAGACAATTTGGAAACGTTTCTTTTAGTTCCTGCAGTCGGTTCAACGGTGAGCATGATCAGCACCGACGGAACCATTGACAATTTGAGCATTTTCAAAGTTGACAAATTGGACAAAATTATTGCAGAAAATGCACAGTTCAGAACGGAAATAGATTTGGTAACCGGAAAAGTTGGAATTAAAAACCAATCGACCTCACTTTTTGAAGTATTCAACGATTTGCAAAAGCTGTTGAAAAACCTAAAAGTATTTACACCGAATGGTCCTTCCGGAACTCCGCTTCCTGATACAATTGCAGCAATTGTCCAATTTGAAACAAAGTTTAAACAGATTTTAATCGATAATTAAATGGCATTAGATCCAAACAGATTGAAAAACAAAATAGCGGGCATCATGGAAGAAATGTTGACGCGCGAAAATACTTCAATTGATGAATTTTCAACCCGATTGGCAATTGCAATCGTTGAAGAAATTAAAGAATCGACAATTATTTACACTTCCGGATTGACCGCTCCAAACGGACCCGTCGCCGGAACATTCATTGGAGGATTGACATGAAGACGAAAGCAGCAGGAATACAACTAACAGATGTTACAGATCAAGATCCGGACGGATTGTGGGATTTGAAAATAGAACCTGTGAGAAAGGACGGAAAAATCATTTCGGGTTTATGCATTGGACACACGCTTTTCCAAAACGAAGCCACATTGTTGGCGATGCATCCAGGAGAATTGAAATCTGAACCGACGTTGGGTGTAGGTCTGCGGTCTGAATTGTTAAATGAAAATCTTTTGGAAGCACGGCATAACATCCGGAAAGTATTTGCAAAGGACGGAATGACAATTACAAAGTTGGATTTATACGAGATTGATAATATACAAATTGACGCCCGCTATGACGAATGAAACAAAACAAGGTCAAAGTTTCCTGGACATGGTTCTTCAAGAAACCGGATCCATTGAAGAAGCCTTAAAAATGGCGGTTGCAAACAATCGAAGTCTTACAGACGATTTGAAAATCGGAGAATCTATTCAAGGAACGAAAATAATCAATCAGAAAGTTGTTGACTTCTTTACACCGGAACAAAAGAAACCCGCAACCGCATGGAACAAAACACAATTTGTAACGAAGCCCGAAGGAATTTCTTTCTGGGCAATTAATGTAGATTTTGAAGTAACACCAGAATGAGAACAAAAAAAGAAATAAAGGCAACAATTATACAACGCTTCATGGCGGATGAATTAATGAAAGAAGCTTATGGTTTTGAGCCAGAGATTACGTTTGAATCGCAGTTTTCTTTAGTTAGTTTTGAGAATATTCTATTTGAAATTATTGCGTTTACGCACTTCATTTTGGAAGGATTCTTTGACGTACATAAAAAAGAAGTTGACACATTAATCGCTTCCAAGAAACTGCATAACGGGATTTGGATACGTGACCAATTATTGAATTTTCAATATGGTTTTACATTAATTCCGGGAACAGATTTGTGGAAAAATGGAAATGCCACACCCGATGAAGTAGAAGCTTCAAAAATAATTAAGTACGCCGCTGTAACAGAAAGCGTAGACGAAAAAAGAGTTATTTGTAAAATTGCGACTGAAGAAGGTGAAAAATTACAGCCACTCACGGCAACGCATATAGAAGCAATAGCTGAATGGCTTTCACAGATTAAAGCTACTGGAATTCCCTACACAATTATAAATTACAAGCCTGATTTATTACTGCTCCAGCTACGCATATTCCGAAATCCATTGTTGTTAGATCAGAACGGTGTTCATCGGATTACCGGGAAAGAACCCGTAAAAGAAGCGTTAAAAGAATTTATGAAGGAGCTTCCATTCAATGGAGAACTTCGCTTACAAGAGCTTGCTAATAAGATTGAACAGGCTGAGGGCGTTAGTTTAGTTCAAATAGACAGTGCACAAAGTTGCTGGATTGATCCAGCGACAAATAACTATGGGAACTATGTAGAAATAGATGTTCGGAAAATTCCAGAGAGCGGCTATTTTGAATTAGAAAACTTTGATGGAATTAGTTATGGGATTTAGTTTAGAAAGTACAACAGGATGGTGGAAGTTAAGCATATCCAAATTGGTTATTTTACTTTTACCTATTGCATGGCGTAAACCCAAAACAGTTGCATACATTCAATCATTAATGAGTCCCTTGCAACAAATGCATTACCATTTTGTCAAAAACAGAGACTACAATATTTACCGTGTGAATCACAACTTTCAAAAATGTTATTTAGAAACTGCTTTGAACGATGAGTTTGATCCACAGGAAAGACGAATAAGAGTAGAAGAGGACATGATTGTAGATTCAAATTACATCTACACTTCGGGTGAACAGATTCCCAAATATTTGGGTGTAAAATATCTTTATCCGTCTACGTCCTATACTTCTAATGTAGATTTTATTGTCAATATGAACCAAGCAAAGGCTGATGTTTTTGACATTCGTTCACTGGTAGACTTTTATAAATTATTTGGGACAAGGTATAAGATCATTAATAATTACAATTTAATATCAAATCAAAATGGATAGAATAGACGTACAACAATCGGGCGGTTTTCCACTTGAAACAGACACACTAGACTTCCTCCAAAATAGTTACTCATTACTAAATTCTTTGGGGTTTATTGCAGGTAATATGACCATTCTTACAGGATGTCATGAGTCAGGTTCTGGGGTAACTAATGGCACTGTATTTATAAATGGAGAAGTTCTTCCATTTGAAGGAGGCGTAAAACAAGAGCGTGTCGTTGTTTTAGAAACGCAAGAAACTCGATTCTTCGAAAATGGAGAAGAAAAAATTGTTTATAAAAAACGATTTGCAAAATTTGGAAGTGGACATGGTTCCATAGCCTGGTCAAACTTTGTAAGAGTGACTACAAATGCCGTTTTAAGCGGACTTTTAGCGCGTGTTGAAAAGTTAGAAAAATACTGTAAGCCTTTCACCCATGGAGGAAGTTACGTTTTATGGAACCGTCCTGCAAGTGAAATCCCTACAGGTTGGGAAGAGGCTACTGAATTTCAAGGGCGATTACCGATAGGTTTTAAAGAATCAGATTCAGACTTCGATGCAGTTGGGAAGACAGGCGGCGTAAAATCAGTTTCATTAACTGAAGCAAACAACGGGCCGCACTTCCATTCCGGAACAGCACAAAGCGCAGGTCAGCATTCTCACACTTATATAAAAGGTGTGCCCTATGGTCGTAGTGGTAAGGATAATGGAAGTTTTGAATTCTGGAATGGTAGCACAGTATCAACATCCAGCTCAGGAGCGCACTCACATACTTTGAGTATTAATACTTCAGGTTCGGGAGTTCCATTTTCTGTAGTTAATCCTTATCGAATTGTATTATTCATTAAACCTATAATAGATTAAAAGATGAAAGTATCCTTATCAACCATGAAAAACTGGTTCCGAAATGGAATGAAGCCCGATGAGAATAAATTTTGGAATGTATTTGATAGCTTTTGGCACAAAGATGATCCCATTGCGATTAACGATGTAGAATATCTTCAAACCGCATTAGACAACAAAGCAAATTCTAACCATAGCCATGATGAGTATGCCGCTACAGATGCGTCCAATATCCACAGAGAAGAATGGTTGGAAGTTTTAGATTTGACAGAGCCCAAAGACAGTGGCGTTGAATTAACCCAAGAATATGCTGAAATAGGAACTAACGCCACACAAAAGCAATCTGATTTCAATTTATCTGTCAATGACAAAATTCAAGCACTCCGAGAAAGTCTAGCTACTAAATTACGAGCTCCAGATGATATTGTAGGTGACTATATGATAAGAGTTTCTTTAGACGAAGATGAAGAATTTGAGGTTGAATATGTTCCGATTTCCGTTGGAAGTAATCCAGTCCCTGAAAACCATCAACATACAATCACGGAAAGTGACATTAAAACAAATAGCATAGAAATAATGTTACCGAATTCCGTCAATACAAGCGCAATGCTATTGCTATACGTGCGTGGACTTTATGTGGGTAGAAACTGCTATTCTGTCCTAAATAATACAATTACAATTGACTCCACATTGGTTGATTATGCAATCAATTCAGGTGATTTGGTTGACATCATTTACTATAAAAATTAGATACAATGGCAAAAAAAATTAAACAAGCCCAGATTGAAGGGCAAATCGTAAATTCAGTAGTCGGTACGGGCGTTGACAATACGGATCCAAAGAATCCAATCATCAACCATACGCCGACCATAGTTTCTGTTGAGATAACAGGAACCACCACCAAGACGGTAAAAATCAACTTTTCGGATAGTACGTCAATCAGTGGTCAATTCACAGATTTAAACACAGAATATGATCTTATTACCGAAAGTCAACTTTCTGTAGGAACAGACACCACCAAGAAAGTTGTATCCGCAAAGGTTTTGGTAGATTATCTTAACTCACGACTTTCCAGTGTAATGACCTACAAAGGACAAAAAACCAATTACACGGAACTTCCAGCCTCTGGAAATAAAACGGGTGACACTTGGAATATAGTAAATGCTTATCCTACGAAAGAAGTGAAGGCAGGTGACAATGTGTGTTGGAACGGTGCAGATTGGGACGTGCTATCAGGCACCATTGACACTTCTATGTTTTTAACAGAAGAGGTGGATCCAACGGGATTGAAAAGTATAGCAGTAACTGGAACAGGGACTAAAACTATAACCGTTACGTTGAATAATAACACCACCAAAACGGCTCAATTTACCGATATAGACACAACATATACATTGGGTACTTTATCGCATTTAAATACAGGGACAGACACTACAGGAAGGCTTTGGCGCGCAAAAGACTTGTCGGATTGGTTAAGTGGTAAAAATTTCTTGACAACAGCAAATTTATTAAAAAACAAAAATGATTTCTTTGGGGTTTTGGCTGGTAATATAGTAAGTGGTAAGGTGAATCTAATGCTATCAGAAACGCCTGTTAATGCTATTTCCGTCTTTGTTAACGGAGTCAAAGTATTGAACTCATCATTTACGATTACTGGAATGGCTCTTCAGATCACTCAATCATTACTTGCAACGCCCATAGAGGTGAGCGATGAAATCGAAGTTTTCTATCAATACTAATACATACTTATGGCGAAAAAAATAAAGGCAAAACAAACGGAGGGGTTGGTGGATGTTGCTACTGACCAAACGATATATGGAGTTAAGAAATTTATGAGAGCTCTAACGATGTATACAGCTGAATATTTTGAAACTGCAGATTCAAATGAGCTAAAATTATCTTTACAAAAATATAGTGGCCTAGGAGGTGGAGGGATTACTGGTCTTCATGCAATGCACAATAATAAAGCGTTTCTCTTAGATATGCAAGACTTAGAGGTGTCAGGCACGGTTTTAAGGATTGTTCCGTTAGAAACACCTACTCCTGCTTCGGGCAGTAAAAATGAATTAGGTTGGAAACGGATATACCCATTCAATTCAGCAGTTACACTAACATCTGGGTCTAATTATAGCATAAATATAGTATCAAATATTGATGGTTGGGATTACAATGAATCGGTACATTTAAAATCATACGGTAATTGGGATATTACCTGGTATGCCGGAAGTGTGTATCGATCCTTGAAGAGCGAGTACAGTTGGGATTCCGGAAATGCGCTGAAAGCGTTAGAATTAGGTGTAAGTACATTAGGAATTTTCCTTAGAGGAGGAAATAAAGGAAGAACAATTACAATTCCAGCAAATGCAAGTTTAATTTTTTGGTAATAAAATGAAAACATGAAAACAGAAAATATAAAACTATTAATGAAACTAACAGCTAATTTTTCAAAGCACGAATTTGATAGCAGAGACGGATCTGCCATGCCGGCCGATGTGTTGGCGCGCATTAAGGTTTTAGCTCACAACCTTCAGATTTTAAGAAATCATGTCGGAAAGTCCATAACTATAAATAGCGGTTATCGGTCACCGTCGCACAACAAAAAGATTGGTGGCGTGGCTAATTCTCAACATGTAAAAGGCAATGCCGCAGATATTGTCGTTTCCGGTATGACACCTAAAGAAGTATATCTAAAAATCATTGATCTTCAGAACAAAAAAATCCTTGCTCCGGGTGGCGTGGGTTTGTATGACACTTTCGTTCACTTCGACATTCGTGGCTACAATGCCCGGTTTAATAATTCAACAATTTACAAATCATGAAGCAGTTTATACTTTTAATTCTTTTCGTCTTGTTTAGTTGTACTACCAAGAAAAAGGCAGTAGAGATAACGAAAAGTCAAGCGTTGCAAACGGAGCGTTTAGAGTCATCTTCTTCCGGATCATCGAGTGTGAGCACAAATGTTGAGACCTCTGCGCTTTCAGCTTACGATTTCGCCGAAATGATGGGCAAATGGTCCATCGACTACAACGGAGAAATGAATGACAGTTTTCGTTTTTATGTAAATCAAACCGAAAACGGATGGGAAGCCGGTGCAGATGGCAAAGGATCGGCTGCAGCTTCAACTGAAACCCGCGAAGTAAAAGAGCGGTTGGAAGTCAACTATAAAGAGAAGTTTGACAGTTTAAGAAGTTATACAGATGCGCGTTTTGTGGAATATGAAACTCGCATTGAAACATTAGAAAAAACCAAAACCAATGAGAAAAACGCATTCGGCTTTCAGGCCGGGTTTTATATTTTCTTAACCGTTTTGGGTGTTGTCCTTATTTTGTTGTTTTGGCTTGGATGGCGATTTAGAAAGTTGTCCAAGCTTTTTTCGAACACTGTTTAAATAGTGTTTAAAAGCGTTTAAAAGGGTTGTTTTAAAAATAATCCTCCGGCGCATTAAAAGTCTCTTACCACATTTAAATACATAAAGCCGAAGCTCACCGGAGGACGTAATGTCTTTCGAGCTTCGGCTTTTGTATTAATACTAATGTGATAAGAGAAATCAAATATACAGCAATGAACAAATACTATCAAATTTTAGAGAAGATTTTGACCAAAGGAAAGAGTCAGAGCAACAAGAAAGGTTCTATAACCTATTTAACCAATGAAACTTTAAGAATGAAGCCTTATGACCTTTTAGAGATCTTTGAAGGTCACGGCATAGCCCGAAACAAGTTGAAAGCGGAGTTGGAACTGTTCCAACGTGGTGAAAGAAATACAGAGCGCTATCGAGAAGCAGGTATTCAATGGTGGGATTATTGCGGATCTATCCTGGTCAATAGTTATCCAACGTATTTCGAGCGTTTGCCAAAGCTAATTGAGCAAATCAACCGGGAGAAGCGTAATAGTAAGAATTATGTTCTGTTCCTTGGAGAAACAGGAGCTGAAAGCAATCAGCAACCTTGTTTAAGTTTGATTCAGTTTCAGATTGAGCGTGGGAAATTGATGTTGTCGGCTTATCAGCGTTCCAGTGATGCTAGTTTAGGCTTGCCAGCGGACATTTACCATTTGTGCTTAATCAGTAGGCAAATAGAATTGCCATTGCATTCCATTACGTTGTTTCTGGCCAACGTTCACATCTACGAAAACAATGTTGAAGGTACAAAAGAATTGCTATCAGGAAACCGCGTTGCATTCAATTTGAATGTGTGAATGATGAATGGACTTTGAAAAGTTTAGGTACTTTTCGTTTTGTTTTTTTGGATTTTTCGATTTGCGGATTATACTTGGCGATGTGGCGGAATTGGTAGCACAAATGTTCAATTTTGTACAAAAGTTCAATCGAAGAATTCCCGTTGAATTTAGCACTAAACCCGCCATTTTGCCAAACTGCTGTTGAACTAAACCTACGGTAGCCTTCCGCAACTATCCGTACATTTAGCGTTCACTTAATACATTTTATATGACAACGAAAAAAAAACGCCGGAAGAAGTAAGGTTCAATAAAGTCCTTAATC
>JBAYRQ010000025.1:0-36590 GCA_041676545.1 Weeksellaceae bacterium
ATATCGATAACTCATCCCCTGTAAATAGTACAATTAAGCATGAGAACTTCACTTCTGTCGAAGGAAATGTTGAATTGGGTGAAACGTATGACATAGCTCTTGAAGGATTTACTGGAGGGAACTATACAAATGCATTTACAGTTTGGATTGACTGGAATCAAAACGGAACTTTTGAAGCAACTGAAATGTATCCAATCGGAACGATTGTGAATTCAACAGGGACAGATGGAAAACAAGCTTTGGGATCGATTGCAGTTCCTGCAGGTGCAACTGAAGGTTCTACTCGGATGAGAGTGATCAAGAACTTTAGTTCTTCTCCAACGAATCCATGTGGATCGTATTCCTTTGGTCAAATTGAAGACTATACGATTATAGTTTATGGAGAAATTGATGAACCGGAGGGATGTTTAGAAGCACCAAATGGTCAATATCCATCCGCTACATTTACGCCTTCTTGCGTAGGTACGCCCGAAGAAATCACTTCTTTAGGTTGGACGGGAGAATTTTCCAAAGTTAATCTTACTGCAGGAACCGAATATACATTCTCAAGTTCAATTGCCACAGATTATGTTACAATTTCAAACGAAGCAGGAACAGAAGTTTATGCTGCAGGAGTATCTCCATTGGTATGGACAGCTGCAAACACTGAAGTAGTTCGATTCTATTTACACTTAGACGATGAATGTAATTATGCAACATCTGGATTGCGATCTCGAATCGTACAATGTGGTGATCCAATTATCATTGAAGAGCCCGATTTCGATTGTTTCCAAGGAGATGGAATTACGTCTTCCTTTGATAATTCGTACAACATCGACGCTTCGAATGCTTTCAGAACTGCAGATGACTTTACAGTTGAGCCAGGAATTGAATTTACATTGAGACAAATTACCATTGATGTAAACCAACAAAACGTTCCAAATAATGCTGTAATTAATATTAGAGAGGACAACGCAGGTACGCCAGGGGCAATCTTAGATGTAGTAACTATGGCTCCAACGAGTTCAATTGCGTACGGTGAAGCATTTGGTGATCCAATTCATCATTTAACGTTTGATCTAGCGACGCCTCTTGTTTATACAGAAGGAACCTATTGGATCGAGCCAAAAATGTCTACGGCTAGTAATGAAACTGTTTGGTGGTTAGCTACTTCAACTGGAACAAATGGAGCAATCGCACAAAGAAGTACAGATGATGGTATAACATGGGCGCCAGATGCAAATGGTTTCCAAATGGTTTTCTTCGTAGCAGGGGATTGTGATGCTGTAAGTGAGGATGGTTGTGATTGGACTGTAACGGTTTCAAGTGATACTACATTTGGAGACGAAGTTACATGGGAATTGAGAGATTCTGACGGCGACATATTGTTATCGGGCGGAAATTATTCAGGTATTCCTTATTCTGACACACAAACGGTGAATGCAAATGGGCCTTTAGAATTCTTTATTTCCTCAGACGGTATGTTTGGAGACAATACTCCGAATTATTCAGTATCAAATGAAAATGGTGTTATTGTTTCGGGATTACTTCCTGGAGGAACTACAGCAACTTTCTCTGATTTGAATTGTTCAGACACTCCACCACCACCACCAGCTTATACATGTGAGGATCAAAATGTACCTTCAAACAACTTAGAAAACGGATTATTCTTTGGAGGTGATACCAACCAAAGCTTAGCTGTTGATGTAATAGTAGGAGACAATGGATTCACTGTTTACGGTGTTGATTTGAATATTTTCACCGACGGTGTTACAGATTTAAACTTTTCCTTTGTATTTTATGATGATGCGGGAGGATTACCAGGTGCGCAGTCTAGTACAGCAAATGGTTCTGTTTTAGTCTCCGAATTAGTAGGTAATGCATTTGGGTATGATGTTTATAAATACACCGTTAAATTTGATACACCTGTGGTTTTTGCAGCGAACTCTACCTATTGGATGGAAGTTGAGACCGATGGATTTGCGTGGGAAGCACGAACAGGAACTACACTTGGATCTGGTTTAGTATTTAATAACGACAGTACAGGTGGAGACTGGGTAGATGGTTCTCCCGACGAGTTGGTTTATGCCATGATTTGTGAAGAATTAGGTGTAAGTGATATGAATTCTTTCGACTTTAGCTATTATCCAAACCCTGTGAGAGATGTATTAAACATCCAATCAAAGAAATCGGTGAAATCGGTTGAGGCATTTAACTTGACAGGACAAAAAGTAATTTCAGATGCAAAAGTTCTTAACGGACAAATCAATGTAAATGCATTGACTTCAGGAACGTATGTATTCAGAGTTACTTTGGAAGAAGGACAGGTTGAAACCTTTAAGATCATTAAAAAGTAAAAATTTAGTGTAACTTTAAAATAGAAAAGCTTCGGGAAACCGGGGCTTTTTTTGTTTATATATACGCTACTCGTTATTTTCAGAAATAATACAAATTAATTTGAATAAGTGATATATATCATATATCTTTACTTCACTCAATTAAAAAATTCAACTAGTATGAAAAACAATTTATTTTCTTTTGGATGGTTGCTATATGCAATGTCCATTTTTCTCGTTGGAGGATTGTCGGTAAAAGCACAAAGTTTGCTTTACGATAATGGCTCCGTATTTAACATTGCGGGGCCTCCGCAAGTAAGCATGCTACAAGACGCATCGCTTGGCATGGACTCCTATGGTTTTAATATTGCTAAAGTGAATTCATACAGTATTGCTGATGATTTTACGTTAACAAATGAATCAACGATTGATTACATCAATGCATTTGTATATCAAACAGGCGCAAATGCAGCGACTATTACTGGTATTTACATTAAAATCTGGAACGGAAACCCTTCATCAGGTGGAACGGTAGTTTGGGGAGATTTCACAACAAATCGTTTAGAGTCTGCAGTACTATCAGGTGGTTTCAGACAATTAGAAAGCGCTCCTGGTGATACATCAAGAAGGATACAGACGGTACGAGGAAATACGCCTGGTTTATCGCTTATGCCAGGTACGTATTGGATTGAATATACCCTAGAAGGTACTGTAGCTTCCGGACCTTGGGCTCCACCTATTACTATAACTGGGCAATCCACAACCGGAAATGCTTTGCAATTTACAGGAACATACGATCCTTTAGTTGATTCAGGAACAAACACGCCTCAAGGACTTCCTTTCCAAATCTATGGAGATGAAGTAGCTGGCGGTCCATTCCCAGCACCTTATTGTGAAGTGAGTGGTCTTTCTTCCGTTGAACCTATCACACGTGTAATCGTTGCAGATATTGACAACGCAAGTCCAAATCAAAGTTCTGCTCCAAGACACGAAGACTTTACGTCGGTGATAGGACACATGACTCAAGGTTCTTCTTATGAATTGAAAGTAGAAGGAAATACATCCGGGAACTTTACCACTTCCGTTCACGTTTATGTGGATTGGAATAATGATGGTGATTTTACGGATGCAGGAGAATACTTCTTTGGAGGTACACTTGTAAATTCTACAGGTAGCGACGGAAAACAAGCAATCGGAACCATTGTTGTTCCCTCGGATGCTACTGTAGGAAATAAACGTATGCGTATCATCAAACGATTCCAAAACGTAGTTCCAAATCCAAACGATGGATGTACGGGTGGTTCTACTTTTGGGCAAGCCGAAGATTATACCATTACGGTAACTGAAGGTGGCGGTCAGCCAGGAGGTGGTTGTACAACTCCAATTCTTGAAGTAAATCAAGACATTGATAATACATGTATGGCTAATTTCTCTCAAGGAGGTTTAGCTCAATCTTATACAGCTCAAGAATCAGAAGCTGCAGGAGCTGGAATTAAATTCAGAGATTCTTCGACTGGTTTGGATGTGACCCTTTCTCTATGGGATGGCCTTCCAAATGCGGGTGGAGTGATGCTTGCAACAAAAACAACCCAAACCGACGGAACCGAATGGGCCGATGTTTATTGGGATTCTGTTGTAAGTGTAACCGTGGGAGATACCTATTTCATCGTTATTGATGGAGATATGAGTTTACCATGTGTTGCGGGAGCTTTAAACAATCCGTATTCAGGTGGAATGGCTCATGCCAATGACTATGGCCCTTTCCCTGATTACGATTATACCTTTAGAACGTATAGTTGTGACGATGGCGGTGAACCTGAGCCAGGTGATGACTGTAGTTTAGCCACGACAGGAACTTTTGAAGATGGTAAAAGTTTTACGAAAGAACTAGGTCGTATAGTTGCTAACGATATTGTCGTTACAGCAGGTCAAAATATGACATTAGAGAAAATTAACATCAATGCTTTTGTAGGTGGAGCAGGTTCAGGAGTAACTACTAACAATGTGGATGTAATTATTTACAAAGACAATGGAGGCATGCCTGGAGATGTTCTTGATACACAAAGTGGAATCGTACCTACTTCTCAAACTTCAATTGGAACTGCTTTTGGATTCGAAGCGTGGGATGTTGAAATTGACATCAATGATTTTGCTCTAAATGGAGACGAAAACAATCCAATAAAATACTGGATAGGTGTTTCTTTGTCTGCATCCGATGGAAGTAATGTCTTCTGGGAATACGCATCAACAGGTGTTGTGGGTTCTGGATTGGCTTACGATGACGGTACAGGATTTATTGTAGAAAATGCAAACGAAGGTGTTTATACCTTCCACGCTAACTGTAGTGTAATTGGAGGTGAACCTGAGCCAGAAGACTGTACATTTGAGCATGCAACATCCGGAGACGGAAATGGAGGGTCAGGATCAAGTGTTGATTCCGAATATAAGAGTGCAGTGGATTTAGTTATTCCCGCTGGAGAAGTATTTACACTTCATACCATAAAAGTTCCATTCTTAACCTTTGCACCTGAAGATGCGCCGGTTACAGCTCATGTAGTTTATTACGAAGATGATAACGGATTCCCAGGAATTGAAATGGGCGATGAAACGGTAGTTCCAACTATTTTGAGTTCAGGCGTATGGGTTAATCCAGTTGCTTATGTTTTTGAAACAGAACTTGCTATGACACCGTATACCTTCAATGGTGATTCGGGAAGTGAAACGAGATACTGGGTTGAAATCAGTATGGGTACAGCTACGAATCAGCAGACAGTATTCTGGTTATACACAGCTGGAGAAGGTTTAGAAGGACAGCCGATGGCTCAGTTCAATCTAACTGATGGATGGACTACACCTGACAATACACAAGAAGGAGTTTATAGCTTCTCAGGTCAGTGTGATACATTGGGCGTGAGCGATATGACTTCATTCGACTTTGCTTACTATCCAAACCCTGTGAAAGATGTGTTGAACATCAAAACAGAGAAAGCAGTGAAATCCGTAGAGGCATTTAACTTGACTGGACAAAAAGTAATTTCAAATGCAAAAGTTCTAAACGGACAAATCAATGTGAACGCATTGACCACTGGAACGTATGTATTCAGAGTTACTTTGGAAGACGGACAGGTGGAAACCTTTAAGATTATTAAAAAGTAATAATTCGTATAACTTTAGAATAGAAAAGCCTCGGGAAACTGGGGCTTTTTTTATTGTAAAGTTTTGTTAAAAGCTTGTCGATAGTAGAAGTTTACATTAAATTAGAGGTCTTTTTAACACTATTGAGAACATGTTAAAGCGCAAAACTTCCATACTGTTTGTGAATTCAGACGGTAAGGATAAGAAAACAATTCAAATTCCAACTTCTATTTTATTGCATTGGAAGAAATATCTGGTGTCTGCAGTTCTACTTTTTGGAATTCTGGGACTAATTATTGGGTTTTTTATTTATGAAAATACCAGTCAATATTATTCCGTAATTTACAAAGAGAAATTAACCCGAGCCAATCATATTAAAAATGCTATCGACATTAAAAAAGCAAAGCAATCTTTTCAATCGATAGACCAAAGCATGGAACGAATCAATACCTTCATGGTGAAACGTGGTTTGGCACCCATAGAATTAGAAAATGCTGGAGGTCCAAATGATTTCGATGTAACGGAAACCAATGAGATTGCAGAGTTTTATGCAAATGACCTATTGAAATTGGAAGATTTAATTCGAAATACACCCATCGGAAAGCCGCATGACGGAGATCAAACTTCGCAATTTGGTTATAGACGCAATCCTTTTGGAGGGGGAAATATTGAAGGACACAAAGGAATTGACTTCCGTGGAAATACAGGAGCGCCCATACAATCCACAGCCGATGGCAAAGTGGTGTTTGCAGGTGTGAGGCGGATACGGAAGTTGTGTGATTATTCAGCGTGAAAACCAGCTTCAAACTTTATATGGCCATCTTTCAAAAATAAATGTAAAAGAAAATCAACACATTGAGTTGGGGCATATCGTAGGTGAATTAGGAAGTACTGGAAGAAGTACAGGTCCTCATTTGCATTATGAAATTATTAATAACAATGAGAAAATTATTCCACAAGACTTTTTAAATCTATAAGTATGTTCAATAAATCTACCACTAAAAATAAAACAAAGAATTTTAACAATCTACCCATTGATACCGTCATCGCAGACGGAATCCTAATTAAAGGAGATGTTATTGGTGAAGGAGCCATCCGAATCGACGATCGTGTCGAAGGAAATGTCGACCTGAATAAAGGAGTAATCCTGGGTGAAAAGGCCGAAGTAATTGGTTCTGTCAAAAGCAATGAAGTCGTGATTTATGGAAAGCTAAATGGTGATTTGGAATGCGAAGATTTCTATATCAACGAAACGGGACGCATCGATGGAAATATGTTAGTCAATCGTTTCTCAGTTGAAATGGGAGGGAAGTATAATGGAAATTTGAAAATGACGACCAACGAAATTCAATTGAATGAGAATGTGGAAAAAAATAAATTGCGTACACAGTCTTAATAAATAAAACAATCTATAAATTGAAAAATCCGTCTCGATTTACTAACGGGACGGATTTTGTGATATAATTTTTAGTTCGATTTATTCTACAATCAAAATAAAGTAGTTTTTCTTTCCTTTCTGAAGAAGAATATAATTATCAGCAATCAAATCCTTTTCGGTTAGATTATACGTATCCGCCACTTTTTCTTTATTTACAGAAATAGCATTCGCTTTTAAGTCCCTTCTTGCTTCACTTTTTGAACTTAAGAAATTCGATTTCTCAGTCAAAGCTTCAATGATATTTATACCTTCAGTCAACTCTGACTTAGAAAGGGTAGCTTGAGGAACACCTTCAAATACGGCAAGAAAAGTAGATGCATTCAATGCCATTAAATCTTCTGTCGTTGAGTTGCCAAAAAGAACCTCCGATGCTTTGATTGCATTGTCTAATTCTTCTTGTCCGTGCACCAACGCAGTTACACTTGCAGCAAGCGTTTTCTGAAGCAATCTCATATGAGGCGCTTCCCTGTGTTTTGCCACTAAATCCACGATTTCTTGTTGACTGTAAAACGTATAGATTTTTATATATCTCTCGGAATCGTCGTCTGATTGATTCAACCAAAACTGATAGAATTTGTAGGGAGACGTTCGATTTTTATCCAACCACACATTTTCACCTCCTTCACTCTTCCCGAATTTATTTCCATCTGCTTTTGTAGTCAATGGACAGGTAAAAGCAAACGCTTCTCCTTGTGCAATTCTTCGAATTAATTCTGAACCTGTCGTAATATTTCCCCACTGATCCGAACCGCCAAACTGAAGTTTTGCACCGTATTCTCTGTAAAGATGGAGATAATCATACCCTTGGATTAATTGATACGTAAACTCCGTAAAGGACATTCCTACATTTGATTCCGAACTCAATCGACTCTTTACTGAATCTTTGGCCATCATGTAATTTACAGTGATGTGTTTTCCAACATTTCGAACAAAATCAAGGAAAGAAAAATCCTTCATCCAGTCGTAATTATTAACCATCACAGCAGCATTCGGCTTGGATTGATCGAAATCTAAAAAGCGCTCCAACTGGGAACGGATTCCGGCCACATAAAAATCCAAGGTCTTTTCGTCCAACAAATTTCGCTCTGCGGATTTCCCCGTAGGATCCCCAATCATTCCTGTTGCACCACCAACCAAAGCCATGGGACGATGACCATGCCGTTGTAAGTGCATCAATAATAAAATAGGAACCAAACTTCCAACATGCAAAGAATCTGCGGTCGGATCAAATCCACAATAACCCGTCGTCATCTCTTTTTCAAGTAACTCCTCCGTTCCAGGCATGATGTTATGAATCAGACCGCGCCATTGTAATTCTTCTATTAATCCGCTCATTTTATAAAATTTGGGTGCAAAGATACCATTCACGCTTTGATTTAAGAAAACTAAAGTGAGGATTCTTTGGAATTCTAATTTTAAATTTTCATTCCATTTCGACAAAATAATTTTACTGATTTCTTTCTATCAAGTCTTTCAAAGCCTTTTTCAAATCATTAAATTGAAATGTAAATCCTGATTTTTGAATTTTATTGGATGATATCGCACTTCCTTTTACTAAAATCGAAGCCATTTCTCCGAAAAATAATTTCAATCCAAACGAAGGGACATGCGGTAAAATAACTTTTTTATGAAGTGATTCCGCCCAGGTTTTTGTGAATTCTTTCTGATTAACTACTTGAGGAGCAGCTGCATTAAAAGCACCCGATAATTCTTTGTTTTCCAAAAGATAAATATACATATTCACCAAATCGTCGACATGAATCCAGGGAAGAATTTGCTTCCCTGTCCCCAAAGGGGAAAGCAAATTCAGTTTTGTAATCGGTAGGAGTTCCTTCAGCATTCCACCTTGAGTCGAAAGTACAACCGAGGTTCGAACGCTGCAAACTCGCGTTCCCAAAGACTCAAAATCAAAAGCTGCGTTTTCCCAATCAACACAAACCTTGCCGAAAAAATCAGTGGATGGTGGATCGGCTTCTGTAAATATTTGATCAGAAGTTAAAGTTCCGTAATAATTTATTCCGGATGCCGTAATAAAAGTTTTGAGGTCAATATTTAATTTTTTCACATACTCAAAAAGTAGTTCTGCACTGTCTACACGGCTTTTGTAAATTGCTTTTTTATACGATTCTGACCATCTTTTTGAAACGGGCGCACCCGCTAAATGAATGATTGCATCTAGATTTTCAAAGGCCGATTCCTCTATTTTCTTCTCTTTTAAATCCCAAAGAAAATGATTCGCTGATTTCTTTCGTGATAAAACTCGAACTTCATATCCTTTCTCTGTAAGTCGTTGAGCTAATATTCCACCCACTAATCCCGTCGCACCACTGATTAAGACCGTTTTCATCTTTGATTTATTTTTGCCAATTTACAATTTTTGAAATTAAAAAATTACAAGAAAATCACACTTTAAAAATTGAGATTTCTAAAATATGGTTAAATTCGTTAATTAAAGCAACCGAAATGACAGGTATTAGGAAACTAATAGACAAAATAAAAGGGTTCTGGAAGTGGTTTAGAAGCAAAGAGGGAAGGTATAGAATCTTTGAAATTATCTTTGAAGCTGATACTTTTTACGGGAGAATGTTTGATATAACCTTGCTCGCAACCATTTTATTGAGTGTCATTTTGGTTATGTTGGAATCCGTTCCTATATTCAACGCAAAATACCATAAGAGCTTAATTATTATTGAATGGGTCATTACCGTTTTATTTACTATTGAATACGCTCTTCGACTGTATTGTGTGCGTAAACCTTGGCGTTATTTTATTAGTTTTTATGGAATTATTGATCTGCTTAGTATTCTTCCAACGTATTTAGGAATTATCTATCCGTCTACCAAGTATTTATCCAGTATTCGAATACTGCGTTTGTTCCGAATTTTCCGAATATTTAGATTGACACAGTTTATGCGCGGAGGAAGTATGCTTTTAATCGCCATTCGAAATAGTCGGACGAAGATTGTGGTTTTCCTTTCGTTTATTGTTTTGGTTGGAGTGGTTTTGGGTTCATTTATGTATGTTTTGGAACACGATCATCCAGATTCCGTCATTAAAACTATGCCTACTGGAATTTATTGGTCAATTGTAACTTTGACAACGGTTGGGTATGGAGATATTACACCGATAACTACAATGGGTCGATTCCTTGCCTCGGTGGTGATGATTATGGGCTACGGTGTTATCGCTGTTCCTACGGGTATTTTCGCTGCGGAAGCTTATAAACAAGCGAATTTAAAAGCATCTCAAAAAAACACGCAAGTGTGTCAACATTGCCACGATAATCACCACATGGATGATTCAAATTATTGCAAAACGTGTGGATTTCCTTTGCATAAAGAGGAAGTTCTCAATACAGATAATAATGACGATTTGTTTTAATTCGAAGGGTTTCGACAATTGAAATTTATTTTAGCTAAACATTTCTTTGACGCGTTCAAAAAAGGATTTGTCGCTATTGGAAGGATGTGGTGAGAAATTGTCATCATCCATCATTTTTTCAAAGAAATCTTCCTGTTCTTTATTCAACTTGTCTGGCGTCCACACATTGATATGTACAAATAAATCTCCGTTTCCGTATCCGTTTAAACTCGGAAGCCCTTGTCCTTTTAGTCGTAAAACTTTTCCGGATTGAGTTCCTTTGTCCACTTTGATTCGAACACGGTTGTTTACAGTAGGAATTTCTTTGGAAGCACCCAAAATAGCTTCGGGAATTGAAACGTACAAATCATAATGAAGATTGTTTCCATCTCGTTTTAACTCTTTGTTTTCTTCTTCGTCAATCACTACCAGTAAATCACCTGGAACTCCATCAAAAGGAGCATCGTTTCCTTTTCCTGAAACTTGCAATTGGATTCCTTCGCGAACACCTGCTGGAATTTTGATTTCTACGGTTTCTTCAACCTTGCTTAATCCTTGATTATTGGCTCCAGGAGGAATATGATCTGCTACTTTTCCTACACCTTGACAACTTCCACACGGAACGGTTGTTTGCATTCGTCCTAAGAACGTATTACTGATTTTGGTTTGATAACCCGCTCCACCACAAGTAGGACAAGTTTTCGAAGTAACGCCTTTGGCTTGTTTGAAACGTTTTACTTTGACCTTTTTCGTCGACCCATTCATCATTTCCTCCAAATTCAATTTCACGCGAATTCGAAGATCAGATCCTTTCATCCGTCTTGGTCCACTTTGTTGACCAAAACCACCACCGCCACCGAAGTGTCCACCAAAAATATCACCGAAGTGAGAAAAAATATCTTCCATATTCATTCCGCCTCCGCCACCAAATCCGCCCGCTCCGCTCATTCCGGCATGACCGAATTGATCGTATCGCGCTTTTTTCTGGGCATCACTCAAAACTTCATACGCTTCCGCTGCTTCTTTGAATTTCTCCTCTGACTCTTTGTCACCCGGATTTTTGTCCGGATGGTATTTGATTGCCATTTTACGGTAGGCCTTCTTTATTTCCTCTGGAGTTGCTGATTTGGATACTTCTAATATTTCGTAATAATCTCTCTTTGCCATTTCTATAGGGTTTTACAGACTTTTTGCTGCAAAAATTTAATCTAATTTGTTAATGAATCGTCGAATGGGATTTAGTTTCCAACGATGACTTTTGCGTAACGAATTACTTTGTCACTCAATAAATAACCCGTTTCTACCACATCTACTACCTTTCCTTTTAAATCTTTGGAAGGTGCCGGTATTTGGGTAACTGCTTCCATTGAGTCGGTGTTAAAGTCATCACCAACCTCAATTTCAATAGGCTGTAATCCTTTGTTTCGTAAAGTGTCAGCCAATTTGGTTTGAATCAATTGAACTCCCGTCAAATGTTCACTATCGTCTGACTTTTCAATTTCTTTGATTGCTCTTTCAAAATCATCTAATACGGGAAGTAAAGAAGTAATCACCTCTGAACTAGCCGTTTTAAATATGTCCAAACGCTCTTTGATAGTTCTTTTTCTGAAATTGTCAAATTCAGCAAACAAACGTAAATATTGTTCCTTTTCTTTCTTTAGTTGTTCGGTTAAAACTTCAACTTCGGAAAGCTCTTCCATTTCATTCTCTTGATTATCAAAAAGTTCTTCGTTTAAATCTTCATTTATGATGTTTTCTGACATTTCTATTATTTTTTTAGACTAAGAAAGAGTCAAATATTCTGCCAACCTAATGCTTTGTGACTTTTTGACAGAATGACTTCCATCTTTCTATCTGTTTTTTTGTTGGTTTTGGAGTTTTACTCCTAGTTTAATTAATTATCTTTGAAATTCATTCAAACATATTTTCAAGTGATTGTCGAAATTTGTGCAACTTCCGTTCAGTCAGTTAAAAATGCCGAGAAATCCGGTGCACATCGGATTGAGCTTTGCTCGGAATTGGCAGTGGGTGGAATTACACCGTCGTATGGACTTATCAAAGAGGTGCTCAAGCAAACTTCACTTCCTGTTTTTGTTTTAATTCGACCCAGAAGTGGTGATTTCACGTATTCCAAAGATGAATTCGAAGCCATGAGGTCCGATATTCAAATCTGTAAAGAATTGGGATGCAAAGGAATTGTTTCAGGAATTTTAAACGTAGATTATTCATTAGACAGAGAACGAACAAAAGAATTAATCGAATTTTCAAAACCTTTGGAATTTACGTTCCATCGTGCTTTTGATTGGGTAAAAAAACCGGAGGAAAGTATACAAACTTTGATCGAATTGGGCGCACATCGGATTTTAACTTCCGGACAGTCTGAATCTGCGGAAATGGGATTGGAAACTTTAATTCAGTGGAAGAAATTGGCTGAAAATCGTTTGACTATTGTACCCGGAGGAGGAATTAAACCAGAGAATGTGCATAAATTTAAAGAAGCGGGTTTTTCTGAAATTCATGCATCCGCTTCGCGTCTAATGAAGGAAACAATTCAACCAAAAATTTCAATGAATAGTCTGAAGTTTTTCGATGAATCCAAACAATTTGAATCTGACGCAGAGAAAATTAAAAAATTAGTAAATAATTAGCATACACACTGAACAATGAATCGTAGAAAATTTATCAAAAAATCAGCACTATCTGGTTTGGGAATAGGAGTAGGAGCAACCGTACTTGGAAAATCACTTCCTGAATCCAATCGAAACATTCAAAAGAATACTGCTAATTATCCTTTGGTCATTGCGACTTGGAATGTGCCGAATGCGACGGCCAAAGCGTGGGAGGTTTTACAAAAAGGCGGATCTGCCTTGGATGCGGTCGAAAGAGGATGCAACGTAGAGGAAGAAGATCCTAACAATTCATCGGTTGGGTACGGCGGATTGCCCGATCGAGAAGGCATTGTAACTTTGGACGCGTGCGTAATGGATGACAAGGGAAATTACGGTTCTGTTGTTTTTATGCAAAATATAGTAAATGCAATTTCGGTGGCACGAAAGGTGATGGAAGAAACACCCCATGTTTTAATGGCAGGAAAAGGAGCTGAAGAGTTCGCCGTTTCTCAAGGATTTAAACGGGTGAATTTATTAACCGAGAAATCAAAAAAAGCGTGGCAAGAATGGAAGCAGAAATCCGAATATAAACCGATTATTAACGTAGAAAATCACGACACCATCGGTATGCTCGCGATGGATAAGGAGGGAAGAATCTCGGGTGGATGTACAACCAGCGGTTTGGCTTACAAAATGCATGGCCGAGTAGGTGATTCTCCAATTATCGGATCGGGTTTATTCATCGACAACGAAATTGGTGCTGCCACTGCAACAGGAATGGGAGAAGAAGTTTTAAAAACCGTGGGGTCATTTCTAATTGTGGAATTGATGCGTCAAGGGAAATCTCCGCAACAAGCTTGCGAAGAAGCCGTTCATCGGATTATGGAAAAACAACCGGATCGAACGGATTTTCAAGTCGGCTATATTGCCGTTAATAAAAGGGGTGAAGTCGGTTCTTATTCCATTCACGAAGGATTTTCTTATATGACCTATCAGAATGGTGAGAATAAAAACCATACACCGAATTGGTATTTTAAAGATAAATAATCAACGTCTTCTAAGTTAGTGTTTGGGTGGAAATGAAATTACCAACTTCCACCGCCACCGCCACCAAATCCACCGCCTGAAGATCCTCCACCAGAAAAACCTCCACCGCTACCGGAAGAAGAAGGTGAACTAACCATATTCGATTGCATTGTGGACATATTTCCACTGAATGAATTGGCGAAATTCCCCATCGAACGGGGTCCAGCTACACCAACAGGTCCGCCGTACCACTGCGGAGGTTGAATGTCCAAAGCTTCAAATTTGCCTGCCCATTGTTTCAATAAGCCAAAAGCAAGTGCGTAACTCATTGTTTTTTCAAAGTAATTGGGGTCATCTTCAATAAGCGTTTTGATTCGGTTGGTTTCTGCTAATTTTATGAATTGTCGAAAACCTTTTAATTCCGATAGAATTTGACTTCCTTCAGGATTTTTCTTTTTTAAATTCAAAGTGAGAAACCAAAGACCTGCACCGGTAATTCCAACGATAGTCGCAGCAAATCCGCCAAAAACAAAATAACAAAGACCAATTAAAATCAAACCAAAAACAACACCTAGCGAAGTGAGTAATTTAATTTTTTGAGGCTTTTCTTCGTAAAATGGTTTTGCCTTAAACTTTAAATTTTCTTTCGCACTGTTCATCGTCGTGTAGAATGATTCTTTCAAACTACTTATAAGTACTTCATTTCCTGAGTCTTTAAAAAGCCCCGTGAACATTTCCTCTTCGTATTTTGGCGCGTCTTCAGCAATTTCTTTTAGTTTGAATAACTTTAAATCTGAACTTCCAAACCATCCTTTTTTAGGGATTTCTTCCATACGGATCACTCCTTCTTGTCCCCATTTTGGAATCAATGAAACCAAATCATGGGTGTCTGCAGAGTCATCGATTAAGTAGCCTGCCATGGCTGGATCAATTCCTTTTGGCGGATAATAACTGGTCACAGAAACTACTTTTCGTTTTCCATACTTTCGTTTTAACCGAATGAAAAATGCAATCATTAATACCGGAATTGCTAACCATCCGTATTTTTCAAATGCAGATTGTTCAATTAATTTCCCAGAAATAGTCCCGGGCGGAAGTTTAATCAAAACGGTGACGGCATCTCCATATCCGGAATTAAAGCCAAGATTACTTTCGGCAGATAAAACGTTGCCATTGTATGAAGTCGTGAATTCATTGGATCGTTGTTCGCCACCTCGTAGTCCTGAATAAACAAAACTATTTGCATCGGAAAGAAGAATTCCCTTGGGTGCTTTTACTTTGAAACTCACTTTTTCAAAAGGAGCGACCCATTCTGGCGCCTTTGCATTCCAGTAAAATTGGACCAAACTATCCGAAACTAAAAAAGCATTGTAGACCCTGTATGAAATTTTATAATGTTGAATTCCCCTGACCATTCTATTCGGATCTCCGATCTTGATATTTAAGTTTTTTGAGCTAAACTGACCGCGTTCTGAACTGGGTGACAATTCAAATTTATGTCCTGGAACTTTTACATTCCGTATAATCACATTTCGTTTATTCGGATTTTTATCTTCTTCCGAAGAGTCTAAATAATATTCAATTAATATATCTCTGAAAATCCCATGACTGGCTGAATGAAATTCGACTTCGTAATTTTCAACCACATCAAAATAGCCTTCTGGATTCATTTCATATTCCGCCGAAAAGTCTTTTACAGTGAAGTTCTGAGCATAGCCCATATAGCTCAACAGTAGGAAGAGCAATAAGAATGCATTCATTTTCATGGTATGTTGTTTTAGAATTTAAGAGAAGTCAACATTTACATTCTGACGTTCAGCGGCATCAATTTCAAAATAATCGAAGTGCTGATATTTAAGTATAGATGCAAAAAGTGCAGCGGGAAAACTTTCACCATACGTATTGTTTTCACGAACGTTGCTGTTGTAAAATCTTCTGCTTCTTTCTAGATTCTCTTCAATCTCAGATAATTTCTGTTGCAAATCCAAGAAACTTGCATTTGCTTTTAAATCGGGATATGCTTCGGCCACTGCAAATAAACTACGAAGCGCTTGTTGAAGTTGACCTTCTGCTTTGATTTGCGCATTGATATCTCCCGAAGGTACTGCCATTGCAGCATTTCGGGCATTGGTAACCGCTTCAAAAGTTCCTTTTTCGTGTTCTGCATATCCTTTAACCGTGTTCACCAAATTAGGAATCAGGTCGTAACGACGCTTTAAAGCAACATCAATGTTACTCCACGCATCCTTAACCATGTTTCGGAGTTTTGCGAATTTATTGAAAATGCCAACCATAATGAAGGCTAATAAGGCAATAACACCTAGTACTATAAGAACTGAGCTCATACTTTTTGTTTTAATTTATTAGAGTAACAACAAATATGCGCATATTTTTTTTATTTTAAAAATTTACTTTTCGCCTATAAAGTAGTAGGGTAGAGATTTAAGGTGTTTTATTTAAGTGGATTAAATTTTAAAATCAACTCAATGATCACTTTCGTTCAAATACTTTTTCTTAAACTTCAGGATTAAAGCCAGCGCCCGAATCAACATCCAAACTGCAAATGCAATCCATATCGCATGCAATTTCAGTCCGTAATAATCGGCTATCAATAAGGCGGGTGTAAATCCTAAAAAAGTAGCAATCAATAAGGTATTTCTTAAATAAGCAGCTTCGCCTAAACCTTTGAAAATCCCATCGAAAACATAAGCGACAGCATTGAGAGGCTGCATCAGTAAAACAATCCAGAAAACGGAAGAAAATATTACCAACACGGAATTTTCTTTGTTAAATATCCAACCTATATCCTGATAAAAAATTCCACAAACCAAAACGAGGATCAAGGAAATAATCACAGCATACAACGAAAGATCTTTGCTTAAGCCCCATAGTTTCTTGTAATCCTTTGCACCTAATAATTTTCCACTGATGGCATTTCCTGCACTGGCATAACCATCGATGAAGAAAGAGAAAAATAACCAAATATTCATTAAAATACTCTGTGCTGCAATGTAATTTTTTCCATATCCTGTCGCATAGGCATTGGCCAAATAAATCGCGAAGTTAAGCGCCAATGTTCGGACGAATAAATTCGCAGTCATAAGTAAAAGTGGTTTTAAGGAGGGATTAACTTTCCGACTTATTTTCAGATGAAACGGAGTTTTCTCAAAAAAATAATAAAAAGCCATCAACAACATTACCATTTGTGCAATCACAGAAGCATATGCCGCACCTTTTAAATGCATGGCGGGAATGAAATCACCTACACCGTAAACCAAAGCGAAATCCAAAACTACATTAAGAAAAGCGCCTGTCAAACTGCATTTCATCGCCCAAAGCGTGTTTTGTAAACCTCTGAAAATTCCAAACAAAGCAAAAGTAAGCAAGGTCAATGGATATCCAAAAGCGCGGATTTTATAATAATCAACCGCATAATCCAAAATTAATCCATCCGCGTTGTAGGCTTTGAAAATAGATTTCGCGAAAATGCTGGTCAGCCCGAAAATAAGGAGACTGAAAATAAAGCTAACAGCTAAAACTTGTGGAATTAAAGTTTTCACGGCATGCAATCTATTGGCGCCTACATGCTGAGAAACGGTAGATGAAATGGCCGTTTTAACTTGGGCAACAATCCAAATAATCGCCGATAAAAAAGAACCTGCAATTCCCGCTGCGGCAAGTGCTTCTACGGAATTCGTGTTCACATTTCCAATTACGGCAATGTCGGTCAATGAAATCAAAGGTTCTGCAATACCCGCAATAATGGCTGGAATCGCCAAACGGTTAATCTCTTTAAATGAAACTTTTATAGCCAATTGCAAGTACTTAGAATTCGATTCAAATTAAATCGAAACGCAAAAGTAGGAATTCATTCGGAAATGGGAAAAAACGAAATTTTCTTTTCCAATTAAAACTTCATTCGAATTTTAGCATTTATAAATCGTCCGGTCAAACGGTTAGGAACTCCATAAATTCGGGAAGAATTTACATCACGTACCCATGTGTTGCTAATTTCATTTCGAATATCGAAAATGTTGAATAAATCAACGCCCAATGATAATTCTTTGAAGTTCTTCCAGAAATCTCCTTTCGCAACCAAGTCACTTTGGTTGATGATCTCTTTTACGAATCCAATGTCCACTCTTTTGTAATCGTTTAAGTAATTGGTATAATCATACGGATCGGTCATAGGCGGCGCGCCATTAGGCAAACCTGAAGCATACACCAAATTTACATTCACTTTAAAGGATGGAAGAATCGGCATATAATCTTGGAAGAAAATCGAAGCTTTGAATCGTGGATCGGTTGACAATGGAATATCTCCGCGTCCATCGATGTTTTGATACGCTCTAGCATACGATAAACTCAACCAAGAATCAACGCCGGGTACAAATTCACCAAACAAGCGCATATCCAATCCATATCCGTATCCTTTGGAGTTATTATCTGCGGTATAACGAATTCGAACATTGTCCACAAAATACGGATTCAAATCGCTAAAGATTTTATAATATGCTTCCGTCGTTAATTTAAAAGGACTGTTCCACATTTCAAATTCATAATCGTTCCCCAAAATAAAGTGAATCGATTGTTGGGACTTTACATCTTTATTTAACTGTCCCGCTAAATCGCGAACTTCACGATAAAATGGCGGTTGATAATATATTCCTGTGTTGAATCGGAAAGTCATATCGGAATCCCAATCCGGTTTGATTGCGATTTGGGCACGTGGAGAAATATTTAATTCTTCATTAAAATCCCAATACGTAGCACGAACTCCTCCGTTTACCAACACTTTTGATCCACCCCAAAGAAAACGTTTGGTGTATTGTGCAAAAGCAGTAAAACGATTGCTTTCCAATTCATTTCTCGCTTTCACACTGTAATTTAACATCAAATCACTTTCATCCAATTGACCTGGATTGTAAATGTTGGGTAAAGAAAATCCAGTGGAATCTATAAATTGCCATTCGCTCAATAAATCACGAATGTCTTCTTTTTGGTATTTAATTCCCCACTCAATGTCGTTGTTTGCATCTAATTTGTAACGTCCACGGTGTTGAATTCCTAAAACCAAAGCATCAAAATTATTACGCGCGTGATCGATTTGACTTCCGATATCGTAGGTGGCAGTTGCATTTCCTTCCCCATCCAATTCATTGATTAAGTATGCACCGTAAATGTCAAAATATTCTTTTTCTTTGGAATGAAAACCAAAAACATCCACCACCAAATCCAATTTTGAACTCGGTTGATGACGTAAGGTCAAAGAAGCAGTTTCTGTTGCGAAACGGTCTTCTTCATTTCCATCGTAATACACTTTTAAACTCATTGGTGTGTCCAACGAGCCGAATTTCGTTTCTCTGTCTTTGGGAACCAACTCAAATTTACTATCTGTTTTTGCACCTAAAAACGACAGTTCCCATTTGGAATTAAATCGGTAATTTAAATACGCTTGTACATCGTAATAAACCGGATTGAAATCAGAATTTCCATCCAAGGTATTTAAAACTAAATTTCTATTTTGATAACGTGCACCTACAATCGCAGAAAGCTTATTGTTTTTTGAAGCGCCACCCACAGTTAAACTTCCGCCCATTAAACTCGCTTCTAAGGTTGCTTCAAAAGCTTTGGGTTTTTTATAAATAATGTCCAAAACACTCGACATTTTATCTCCGTATTTGGGTTCCCATCCACCTGCTGAAAAGTTTACTGCTTCGGTCATTGCTGGATTTACAAATCCTAAACCTTCTTGTTCCCCCGAACGTATTAATTGGGGTTTATAGATTTCAATTCCGTTTACGTAAATTAAATTCTCATCGAAATTCCCACCACGTACGCGGTATTGAGATGTTAACTCGGAACCAACACTTACCATAGGCAAACTACCGATCATTTCAGTTACACCGCCGGTCAGACCAATATTTAATTCCATTTCTCGCGGGTCAAACGCGATGCTATTTAAGGGTTTTTCCGTTTTTCGTTGAAAAATAACAGCAGCATCTAGTTGAACACTAGTCGTATCGGGCGCGAGTAGAACATTGAAAATTTTGGATTCATTGGAACCCAAGTTCAAAGTTTCGGTAAATGGATTTCTTCCTTCGGATTCAAAACGAACTTGAACTTCGGTATCCGCGGGGATTTCTAAATTAAACTCACCATTTCCATTGGTATATGTCGTATTTTCGCCTGCCGTAATCAAAACATCCACAATGGGATATTGATATTCGTCGATGACTTTTCCGCTGATGTTCGCATTTTGAGCTTGCGCAAAGCCGATTAGTAATACAAAGACAAGAAATAAATTAATTCTTGTTGAAGTTGGCTGTGTAAGTAGCTGTATTATTTTTCTCATCCCAAACTTTTAATTCTAATTGATGTTTTCCTTTTTCAATTCCTTCTCGATTCAAATCGATGGTTAGCGATCGTGTTTTTTGATCGTAATTGGTTAATATCCACTTTCCATCCACATAAGCTGCAAATCCATTGATTCCAGATTCGCTGTCACTAATCGTAAAACGAACTACGCCGTTTGTGCCGGTAAATGTAGTATTTTCTTTGATATTAACAGGATTAATTGTGGGTTTCGTGTTGTCGATTGCAACGGAGAAAAATCCAAAATCCCGAACTTGTGCTACTACTTTTCCATTTTTATATTCCGCAGCGATGTACTCTTTTTTCCAAGCACCTCTTGTTTGGTATTCCAGTACCAATACGACTTTATCGAGTTGTGCAGTTGGAATTCCCTCGGGTTCGATCGATAAGGTGTAATAGGAATGAATCGGTACATTGAAATTGTGAATTTCATATTTTCCATTGGTTGTTTTACGGAATTTAAAATCAATATCTTCGTATAGAACTCCTTTTGGAATGAAGATTTCAACGCCATCTTGTTTGAAATGATTCTCTTTGTTCCAATAAAAAATAGTCGCATCGGCCGGAAACGATTTTTCAGTCGGAGGTGTTTTTCCAATTAATTTAAATTTCGCTTCTTTCTTATTTCCTGCAAAATCGGAAACGATGATTCGAACGGCATATTCTTTTCCCTCCTCCAAATCTATAATTCCATTGTTTTTCAAGTTGGAATACATTTGCAAAGGATCGCCGTCTTTTTTGAATAATTGATACACCCAACTGTTGTTTTTAAAACGATCTTCATAATCAATCAAACAGTTGATGGCGCGATTTGTATTGAAATTTAAACGTTCGTTGGTGTAAGTATAGGTCGGTTCATCGTTTACAAAAACTTCGAATTGATAAATTCCATTCATATTGTTTGCGCCATTTTGTTGGTCATAGGCTTTGATTCCTAACCCTACTTGTCCAGAGGCGTAAATCGGCGTGCTAAAAACCAATCCTGAAGGAAGTTGATGACGCGTTTTTTTTCCAGCCACATCACCATTGAGCGGATAGATATACAACCCATTTACCAAGGGTGCGCGTGTATCGGGAACGTCCAAGCCGAATAAGAAGGGATTGATGGGTTCTTCGATTTTTTTGTCTCTAATTTCGAAGTGCAAATGCGGTCCACCTGAACCCCCAGAGTTTCCTGAAATTGCAACAATGTCGGCTTGTGAAATTTTTAATTCTCCGGGTTTCGGATAAATTTCCACAGCAAAGGATTCGTTTTTGTATTGGTAATTTCGGACATAGTCTTCAATTTCTTTGTTGAATTTCTGTAAGTGCGCATAAACCGTTGTGTACCCATTTGGATGGTCGATGTACAAAGCGTTTCCATACCCACGTGGTGAAACATTGATTCGAGAAACATATCCATCACCGACTGCATAGACGTTGTAGCCTTCTTTTTGGTTGGTTTTGATGTCGATACCGGTATGAAAGTGATTATTTCTTAATTCCCCGAAATTACCGGATAGATAATTGGTAATTCCCAACGGATTTCGAAAATCTCCATTGGGATAGGTAACTTTTTCTTGGGCTTCTGCTATGGGATTTTGGCCGCAACTAAGTAAGGTTGCGAATCCGATTAACCATAGATTTAACTTTTTCATTCTGTTTAAATTTAAGCAAAAGTATTAAATTAAGTAAAACTCTCTGAAATTAAAAATAAATCCTACTTTGAACTAAACTAAAAATTAGCTTATATTTGCGTTAAATAAGTTGGAACTTAAAGTTCTCTTATCAAATGGATCAAAGTGAAACAAATTTTATAAAATTAAAAGAAAAGCTCTACCAATTGGTGGGTGCCTATAAAAATTGTAAAAAAGAAAAAGAAGCACTAAAAGAAGAAATTGAAGCATTGAATATAAATTTAAAGTCAAGCCGCTTAGAAGTGTTAAGGATGAAGGATGAAAATGAAGGATTGAAAGTAGCCAATGCGCTATTGGGAGATCAAGAACACAGGAGGTTGATGAAACTACGGGTAAACAAACTTATAAAAGAACTAGATGTTTGTATAGCTCAAGTTAAAAATGAAAAAGGATGAGTGAATTGAAGGTGAAAATAAATATTGCAGGAAGACAATATCCTTTAACGATCAATGCAGATGAAGAGGAAGCAGTGCGCAATGCAGGAAAAGAAATTAATACGTTGATTAAAGAATTTGAAGACCGGTATGCGGTTACTGACAAACAAGATGCGATTTCAATGGTTGCCTTACAAATGGCATCAAAATACAATCTATTGAAGAAGTCAGAATCAGGTTCAGAAGATCAAATAAGTAAGAAATTAAGTGAGCTTACTCAATTCATTGAAAGAGAATTAGAAAATTAAAATTAAAAAAAAATAGAATACAGACGTTCAGCTGCTTAAATGCAGTAAAAATAGTTGTCCTACATTAGTTCTAACATTTTGGTAAACTCAACATTAGTTTTGTTACCGGGCGAAAGTCGCAGTGAAAGCGGGCCGCAACAGCGTAAGTTGTTCAATTTTATTGACAGCGGATACTTGAATGGCGAAATAGCTCAAATCCTGTTTTCAGGAGTTTACTCAAAACACTTTAACTAATGTAGGACTTTTTTATGACCTAAAATTGAAATAGAGAAATGGATACAATGAGTATAATAACCGGAATAGCCGGCCTTGTAATAGGTGCTATTGTGAGTTATTTTTTGGCGAAAAAGTCAGTAGATAAAGAAAATCAGATATTAGTTGATGATGCGAGAAGAAGAGCCGAAGAATTAATTAACGACGCCACACGAGAAGGTGAAGCAATCAAAAAAGAGAAAATTTTTCAAGCAAAGGAAAAATTCCTAGAATTAAAATCAGCCCACGAGGATACCATCAATCAAAGAGAAAAGAAAACGTCGGAAGCTGAATTGAGATTAAAAGAAAGAGAAGACCGAATCAAATCCGATCAGTCTGAATTGCAGAAAGGAAGAGATTTATTGAAAAATGAAACAGCCGCTTTGCAGTCGCGCCAAGAAAAATTAAACCTGAAGCAAAAGGAAGTGGATGCGATGTATAAAAGACAGGTAGATGTTTTAGAAAAAGTAGCAAACTTCACCAAACAAGAAGCCAAAGAAGAATTGCTTGAAACCTTGAAAGATGAGGCAAAAAGTAAAGCACAAGCGCATATTCAGGAGATTATGCAAGAGGCAGAAATTAACGGAAAAAACGAAGCACGAAAAATTATTATTCAAGCAATTCAACGAATTGGTACCGAACAAGCAGTAGAAAATGCGGTGTCTGTTTTTAATATTGAATCGGACGAAGTGAAAGGTCGAATCATCGGTCGTGAAGGTCGAAATATTCGAGCCATTGAAGCGGCGACAGGTGTTGAGATTATTGTAGATGATACGCCGGAAGCGATTATCTTGTCTTGTTTTGATCCCGTTCGCCGTGAGATCGCACGATTATCGTTACATAAATTAGTAACCGACGGACGAATTCACCCCGCTCGAATTGAAGAAGTAGTCGCAAAAACAACCAAGCAAATCGATGATGAAATCATGGAAGTCGGTCGAAAAACAATTTTAGATTTAGGAATCCATGGATTGCATAGAGATTTGGTGAAAATTGTCGGTCGAATGAAATACCGTTCATCGTATGGACAAAATTTATTGCAACACTCACGGGAAGTTGCCCATTTAGCTGGAACCATCGCCGCTGAATTGGGATTGAATGCGAAGTTGGCAAAAAGAGCCGGTTTGCTTCATGATATAGGTAAAGTTCCTGAACAGGAATCGGAATTGCCACACGCCATTTTAGGAATGCAATGGGCCGAAAAATACGGAGAAAATGCCGAAGTAGTAAATGCAATTGGTGCGCACCACGATGAAATTGAAATGACCTCTTTACTTTCGCCAATTATTCAGGTAGCAGATGCCATCAGTGGCGCGAGACCTGGGGCACGGAGACAAGTGATCGAGTCGTACATCCAACGTTTAAAAGATTTGGAATCCACCGCATTGAGCTTTGATGGTGTTGAGAAAGCATTTGCTATTCAAGCTGGTCGTGAATTGAGAGTGGTGGTAGAAAGCGATAAAATAGATGATGAAAAAGCATCTGAATTATCGTTCTTGATAACCGATAAAATCCAAAATGAATTAACATATCCAGGACAAGTTAGAGTGACTGTGATTCGAGAAACAAGAGCGATAAATATTGCACGCTAATAGACAGAATTAAATAAATAATAAAGAAGCCTTGCACTGTGAAAATAGTCAAGGCTTTTTGTATGTAATTAGTTAAAGAATAGTTAATGGTATAATTCTTGCATAAAAAGAGCAAGCAAAGCGAAAACTATTTTTAAGATGAAACACTTAATAACCATTCTTGTTTTTATAACAATTATGGGATGCAATACTTTTAACAACGAAAGTGTATTGTATCCAAATTCAATGAGCTTCGCCGAAAATTCACCCATTTCCAATACCTATGGAAAGACGGTTTTGGAACGTTTTGATGCTCCTTTGGGTTATACACGTGTTTCCGTGAATGCAGAAACATTTGGTTCATACCTTAGAACTTTGCCTTTGAAGCCGGATGGAACGCCTGTTCATTATTACAACGGAAATATCAAACCCAACAATAATATTTATACAGCTGTCATCGATTTGCCTCTTTCCACCAAAAACGTGCAGCACTCCCCAGATGCAGTAGTTCGATTGATTTCCGAATATTTTTATCAACAAAAACGTTTTGATGATATCGTGTTTCATTTAGACAAAGAAAAAGTTAGTTTTAGTAATTTCGCGAAAGGTGATTTTTCAAAACAATCATTTCAATCCTATTTGGAGTATGTAATGGAGCGAATGTCAACGCCTAGTTTTTGTTCGGATTTAAAACTTGTTGAATTAAACAACATTAAAATCGGCGATATATTTGTTCAGAATTCCTTGCCCAATGGACATGCTGTCATTGTTGTGGATATTGTGGAAAACCGAAAAGGTGAAAAATTATTTTTGCTGGCGCAAGGTTTTCAACCTGCTCAGGATATTCAAATTATTTCCAATCCAAACCGTGAAGATATCAGCCCTTGGTATCAATTAAAGGAGGGAGAACTTCTTACTCCTGAGTGGCGTTTTATGACCACAGACCTTATGCGTTTTAAATTTTTAGAGCCTTAAAATTATTCTAAAATAATATTTCTGTAAATTTGTGAACTATTCAATCACAATGAGAAACTTATTTTTATTACTGGGAGGCTTATTTCTACTCAATTCATGTACAAATTCCAAGCAATTGAGTACATCCTCTGAGTCGAGTTCCAATTTTGAAATCATTTTCCAATCCGAATATGCAGGAACAGGTGTAGACGAATCAATTATTTTTACCAATCAAAAAGATTTTGTTGATTTTTGGACTACCCAAATATTTCAACCTATTGAAGAAATTCCAACTTATGACTTTAAAAAGAAAATGGTGATTGCGAAAAGTTTTGAAAGTCAAAGAACGGGCGGATTTGTGTATCACATACAAAAGGTGGAAAGAAAAGGAAACACTATTTTTGTTGATTATACCATTACCACTTCCGGCGATATAGTTACTCAAGCGATTACAAATCCGCTAACCGTGATTTTGGTCGATAAAATAGAAAATCCAAATGTTGAATTTGAATTGAAATAAGCGCACACAAAAATAAACAACAACAAACACACAAAGTTAGAATGAAGAGAATATATTTAGACCACGCTGCGACCACACCGATTCATCAAGAAGTGATTGATGAAATGGTGGACTGTATGCAAAATGTGTATGGAAATCCATCTTCGACCCATGGATTTGGCCGTGAAGCAAAGGCCAAAATGGAATTAGCAAGAAAGAAAATTGCAGAGATTCTCCATGTTCTTCCCTCAGAAATAATTTTCACCTCTTGTGGAACCGAAGCCAATAATTTGGTGCTTCGTTCAGCGGTTGATTATTTGGGTGTAACCCGAATTATTACATCCGACTTAGAACATAAATGCGTGAAAGAAACTTCACGTGAAATGAGTGAACATCGCAATGTAGATTTGGTTATAGTGAAAACCAAAAAATTTGGTACGGTTGATTATGATGATTTAGAAGAGAAATTAAAAGCTTCGGATAAAAAGACGTTGGTTACGTTGATGCATGCAAACAATGAAATTGGAAATCTTTTGGATATAGGAAGAGTTCAAAAATTATGCGAAGAAAATAACGCTCTTTTTCATACCGATACGGTTCAAACTTTGGGGCATTATCCCATAGACTTCAGCCAATTAAAAGTAGATTTCGCATCCTGCAGTGCCCATAAATTTCATGGTCCCAAAGGAATCGGATTTGCCTTTATTCGTAAAGGAAGTGGTTTACACGCTCAAATTACAGGTGGTGGTCAAGAAAGAGGATTGCGTTCAGGAACTGAAAATGTTTACGGTGTAGTGGGATTGGCTAAATCATTTGAAATTGCCATTCGTGATTTAGAAAAACATCAAAAACACATTGAAGAATTAAAAGAATATACGATAGAACAGTTGAGAATACATATTCCAGGCGTAGAATTCAATGGACATTCGGCCGATATGGAAAAGAGTTTATATACGGTTTTAAATGTTCGATTGCCTTTTAAAGATGCATTAATTGGATTTGAATTGGAATTGAAAGGAATTGCAGTTTCGCAAGGAAGTGCTTGTAGTTCAGGCGCTTCAAAAGTTTCGGATGTGATTCAGTCTTTAATGACATTGGAGGAAATTGAACATACCACACCTTTGAGAGTCTCGTTTAGTTGCTACAATACCAAAGAAGAAATCGATGTTTTGGTCGGTGTATTAAAGAAAATTAGTGAAAAACATTTTGTAGCGCACGAATGAATGGAATCGACGCTTTTGTAATGCTTACTTTAGGAATTGGAATTTTCACCGGTTTCCGAAAAGGATTTATAAAATCTTTTGCAGGATTAATTGGAATTGGAATTTCAATTTGGGTAGGATTAAATTTCTCTGGACTTTTGGAAGGATTTGTATCAGAATATGAATCCATCCCGGAAAGTACCATAAAAATCGTCGCATTGGTTGTAACTATTCTTTTGGTCTTTGTATCCATTAAATTAATTTCAAAAGCCGTACATGGAATTGTGCATACCGTTGGATTGGGATTGATAAATCGAATGGGCGGTGCCGTTTTCAGCTTGCTATTAAATGTGTTAGCCTTGTCGGCCGTTTTTTATTATATAGAACCTTTTTTAGGAAAATTGATGGATGAAGAAAAATTAAAAGCAAGTGTTTCCCTTCCTTATTTATTAGAAATTGCAGACTTCCTGAAGATGAACATATTTTAATTTCATAAGAAAGCTTATATTTGAACCCTTATAAAAAAAACACAAAGAATCATGGATTTTCAATTATCAGAAGAACATTTAATGATACGTCAAGCCGCAAGAGATTTTGCGCAGAATGAGTTACTTCCGGGAGTCATCGAAAGAGATGAGAATCAGACCTTTCCTACCGAACAAGTTAAAAAGATGGGTGAGCTAGGATTCTTAGGAATGATGGTAGACCCCAAATATGGAGGTGGCGGAATGGATACCATGTCGTATGTATTGGCGATGGAAGAAATTTCAAAAATTGACGCTTCTGCTTCTGTAGTGATGTCTGTGAACAATTCCTTGGTTTGTTGGGGATTGGAAAAATTCGGAACAGAGGAGCAAAAACAAAAATATTTAACCAAATTAGCAACCGGTGAAGTGATTGGTGCTTTTTGTCTTTCTGAGCCGGAAGCAGGTTCAGACGCTACGTCTCAAAGAACAACGGCAGAAGACAAAGGAGATCATTACCTTTTGAATGGAACCAAAAACTGGATCACCAACGGTGGAACAGCTTCCGTGTATTTAGTGATTGCACAAACCGATGTAGAATTAGGTCACAAAGGAATCAACTGTTTGATTGTTGAGAAAGGAATGGAAGGTTTCCAAATTGGACCCAAAGAAAATAAATTAGGGATTCGTGGATCAGATACGCATTCTTTGATGTTTACTGATGTTAAAGTTCCAAAAGAAAACAGAGTAGGTGAAGATGGTTTCGGATTCAAATTCGCGATGCAGACTTTATCGGGCGGACGAATTGGAATTGCTTCTCAAGCATTGGGAATTGCAAGTGGCGCGTATGAATTGGCATTGAAATATTCAAAAGAAAGAAAAGCATTTGGAAAACCAATTTCAGAACACCAAGCGATTGCTTTTAAATTGGCAGATATGGCCACTGAAATTGATGCCGCTCGTTTTCTATGTCTTCACGCAGCATGGTTAAAAGACCAAGGTAAAAACTTTGACAAAGAAGGTGCAATGGCGAAATTGTTTGCGTCCAAAGTTGCTATGGATACTACCGTGGAAGCCGTTCAAGTTCACGGTGGATATGGATATGTGAAAGAATACCATGTGGAACGTTTGATGCGTGATGCCAAAATCACACAGATTTATGAAGGAACTTCAGAAATTCAGAAAATTGTAATTTCACGTTCTGTTTTAAAAGAATAAAACGTGTACACTATAAATTTACAAAACCTCGAAGTTCACCTTCGAGGTTTTTTTATTGAAGTTTTCAATGTGACGTGGTTTAACTAAGTTTTCAAATGAGAGGAATGATTTTATCAACAATATTTTTTTGGATGAATTTATCCAAGGATTTTAAATCCATTTTCGATTTGTGATATTTATTTGATTTTGTAGTTTTGGGTGTGAATTAAATCGTATTTTTAGTCAAAATCCGTAACATGTTTCAGGAGATTAAAACCTATTTCTCAAATAAATCGGTCGAATTAACATCGGAAGTTGAAAAGTTAATTGAAGAAAATTTAATTCGAAAAAGTCTTTCAAAAAACGAAGTATTACTTCGACAAGGTGAAAGTTGTAAATACACTTTTTTCGTTGCCAAAGGTTTATTACGCGCTTATACAATCAACGAAAGTGGCAAAGAACATGTATTGCAATTTGCTCCCGAAGAATGGTTTATCGCCGACAGGTCAAGTGTTTTGCTCGAAGAATCTTCTGAACAATTCATTGATGCGATTGAAGATTCCGAAGTAATTCTAATTGATTCCGAGTTTTTAGAGAAACTATCTGAAATCAGTCCTAGTTTTCAGCGGTTCAATATGTTTGCACTCAATAATCACATTCATCATCTACATAAACGAATTAACGCACTTTTAAGCGCTACGGCAGAAGAACGGTATTTGGACTTTATGAAGCTTTACCCCAACATTTTGCAAAGAGCACCGCAATGGATGATAGCTTCTTATTTGGGAATTACACCGGAATCTTTAAGTCGGGTTCGAAAAGAATTGGCACGCAAGAATTTTATTCCCGATTGACTTTTTATTTGACCTAAATTCAATTAAATTAACTAATTTTAGATTAATTTATTGGTACTTTAATTGCAGTACAAACCCTAAAGCATAGACTATGAGCAACAAAGCAAAAGCGACGATTCGCGAAGAAAAATTCAGAACCCAAATTGAAACCGATGACCATAATTTTATTGCCGATGAACCCATTGATTTGGGAGGGAATGATTTAGGGCCTAATCCGGGAGAGTTCCTTTCAACCGCTTTGGCCTCGTGTTCTGTAATTACTATGAAAATGTACGCCGAACGAAAAGGATGGGAATTGGAAGAAGCAATCGTTGAAGTCGATTATGAGCGCGATGCAAAAGAGAACACCACTCGATTTACCAAAAAGGTTGAATTTAAAGGAAATTTGGACGAAGAGCAAAGAAAACGTTTGTTTGAAATTGCTGCACGTTGTCCTATCCATCGATCCCTGGAAAATCCAGTGGAAATAAATAGTGAATTAATTTAAATTAAAAACATGAAAATCGAACGAAAAGACGACGGCAAAAAAGGAGAATTCACAGCAATCAATGAGGGTGAAAAAGCAGGATTAATGACTTATGTGTGGACAGGAGAGGATAAATTCATCATTGATCATACCGAAGTGGAATCCGAATTTTCGGGGCAAGGAGTAGGTAAAAAATTGGTGATGGCAGCGGTTGAGTTTGCGCGTGAAAATAAATTGAAAATCATTCCACTTTGTCCGTATGCAAAAAGTGTATTTGATAAAAGTCAAGAACTTCACGATGTCTTGGCCTAAAATATAAACTGCTTACTTCTTGAAAATCAATCCTCGTATTGAATGCGGGAATCTTTTTAATTCGCATTCGTTTTCTTACTTTTGAGGAAAGGATGGATATCAAACATACTTTTTTACCGATAAATTCGATTACTATATAAACCGTATTCAATGAAAAAGCTCTTTATTGCATTGTTGATTTTTGGAAGTTGTCTTTCTGTGTTTTCACAAAATTACCATGAAATTCTTCCGCCAAAAAACATCAAGGCCCTGCAAATGTTCAATCCGCAAACCAACGATCAAACGCCAGTAGTGCGAATGAGAGAGCAATATTTGATTTTATCTTTTGACGATTTGAATGGTGGTTTTGAAGAATATAATTACAAAATTGAACATTGCAACGCCGATTGGACGCCTTCGGGTATTTTTGAATCTGAATATTTGGACGGTTACAGTACCAATTATATCCAAGATTATAAATATTCATTCAATACCTATCAGCTTTATACACACTATCAAGTTCGTCTTCCCAATCAGGATACGCGGTTGAAACTTCCTGGAAATTATGTAGTGAAAGTTTTCAAAGACGATGAAAGTAAACCGGTATTTACCAAGCGTTTTGCAATTTTCGACGACGCCAAAGTTTCTGTTGGACTGCAAGCAGAAAGAGGAATTGGAACCGGTAATTTAAATCAAAGAATCAATGCCATTGTAAGCAGTGGTCAAATGAACCTAACTGAAACACCTGATGGTGCGACTTTGTTTATTATGAAAAACGGGAATTGGGAAGATAACCTAACACTTCCAAAACCGCAATTCATTACCAACAGTCAACTTACTTACAGAGATCAAAATCATCTTTTCGAAGGTAATAGTGAATATCTTTGGTTTGACACCAAAAATATTGAATCGCCTTCGATGAATACCGAACGTGTTTTCAAAGAAGCCAATCAATACCATACCATTTTACGTTCCGATTTTATGAAATGGAATTTAGGATATTTCGATGAAAGCGATGTGAACGGTTCTTTTTACATTCGAAATGTACGTGTCCCGAATCAGAGTCAATCCAGTACAGAAGCGGATTATACGTGGGTTCATTTTGCTTTGGATGAATTTGATGATCAAGGTGGAACCAAGGAATTGTATATTGTGGGAGCTTTTAATAATTGGCAGTTAGCACCGGAATATCAACTGCATTTGAGTGAATCCAACTATTGGGAAGCTGCTATTTATTTGAAACAAGGATATTACAACTATCAATATGCAACCTACGATACAACCTCTCAAAAAGTGAGTTATTCCGATGTGAACGGAAGTTTTTGGCAAACTGAAAACCAATACCAAGCCTTGTTTTATTATCGTCCGTGGGGCGTTCGTTACGACGTGTTGGTGGGTTATGGTCAAGTGAATACCCGAAAGTAATTCGCATGGCAAGAAAAATTGTATTCTTACTTTCCATCCTTTTTATTTGGAGTTGTGATTCTGAACCTAAACAGCATAAAATTCAATTTTACCATTGGAAAACCATTGCTGAAATCGGTGAAGTTGAACAAGATTATTTTCAGAAATTAAATACTGACAAATTGTATCTCCGCGTTTTTGATTTGGTTAAAAGTCAAGGAAAACCTATGCCAACTGCGATTATTCAATCTTTTGATGTGAATAAATTGGATGCAGAATACATTCCCGTAGTTTATATCACCAATGAAGTATTTGCTGGAATGGGAAAAGTGGAGGTTGAGGAATTAGCCAAAAACACCTTTCAAATGATTCAACAAATTGCAGTATCAAATCAATTCTCCCATTATTCTGAAATCCAAATCGACTGCGATTGGACCGAATCGACGAAGGGAAATTACTTTCAGTTTTTAACGGAATTAAAAAATCAATCCCACAAAAACATCAGCAGTACACTTCGTCTGCATCAAGTTAAATTCAGAAATAAAACAGGCGTTCCAACTGCTGATAAAGTATATCTGATGTGTTATGCAACTTCAAGTCCTATTGAAGAAATAGAGAAGAACTCGATTTTGGATGTGAATTTATTGAAAGATTATTTAGAAAACATTAACGACTATCCGATTCCTTTTGATGTCGCTCTACCGATTTATTCATGGGCGATTGTGACCAATCATTTGGGGAAAAAGAAGTTAATTAATGGAGTTTCAGAAGCGGATTTAAATTCTGTAGAATTTAAAAAACAGCAAGATGGCATTTATGAAGTGCAAGAAGATGTGTTTTTACGCGGAATTTATTTGAATCCCGGGTTTAAAATTAAAGTAGAAACTATTCCAATCTCCTTACTGAAAGAAACGCGTGAATTCTTAGATTCAAAAATTAAAACTGATTTTGACCTTGTTTATTATCATTTAGATGGCTTGTTTCTAAATCGTTACTTAGTTGATGATTTAAAATAAATACAATTAAAAATACAACCAAATAATTCCCTATTTTTGTATTAAACTCAGCGCCTAATGAAAAAATCAATTTTATTTCTACTTCTTACCTTATTCTCTAGTAGAGGTTTCAGTTGTGCATGGTATGAACCGGATTCGGACTATTACAATTTATTTGTTCAGGAAACTATCAATTCGCCCATGTATGAACCGTTTTTATTGGCCTATGATCAAGCCTATTATTCCAGTGATGCGTATTACAATCAGCCGAATGAGAACATAGAAGATTGGCAAGCCTATTTCAATATTTCATATGATAATGCCTATTATTTGGTGTTTTCATCAAGACGAGATGACGTTCAAGCGTTGGCCAAAGGAAATTCGTCGGCCGATAAAAAGTTGGATTTTATTGACGAAGCTTTCAAAACCAAATACAAACAAGCCTTACTTTATTTAGCCTATGCCAAATATTTGGAACCGTATATGGCCGTGAAACCGAGTGGGGAGGAGTCCTATTATTGGGGCGAAATGCCGGAACATACCGTAGCTGAAATCGATTATTCAAAAGTAATTACCGTTCTAACTAAAAGTTGGCATGCAGAAACGGATAAGGATTTGAAATTGCGTTATGGATATCAATTGGTTCGATTTGCACATTACAATCGTAAAAATAAGGAAGCGATTAATTTCTTTAATCAATATGTAGAAAGTTTGAATCACAAATCGATTATGTATTATTATGCTTTGGATCAAAAAGGCGGTGCTGAAAGAGCATTGGGAAATTTTATGCAAGCAAATCATGATTTCTTCCAGTTTTTCATTCATACCAAAAACAGAAAAGAATCAGCTTATACGTCGATGAAAGTGACCCAAGATTTGAATTTTCAGAAAATGTTAGGCCAGGCAAAATCAGACGAAGAGCGGATTGATTTGTATATGTTGTTGGGGTATCAAGCTTTTAACAATCCAATTTCTCAATTAAATAAAATCATTGCACTTTCACCGGACGCAATTCAAGCAAAAGTATTGATGGCACGCGCTGTGAATGAGTTGGAGAGAAATTATTTGCCCACCGATTATTATTGTGGGTATGACAATGATGGTTGTATGAACAACTTAAAAGACAATCGACTTCCGCTCGCAATCAATCTAGAAATAAAACCGTTTTTTAATTCTACTTTGGATATATCCATTCGTCAAAGTAAACAGGCGCAAGACAAAGATTTTTGGAATTTAACCACGGCTTATTTGTATTTCTTAAGCAAAGAATACGCAAAGTCAAAAGAGTATTTAGCCAAAGTGAATACTTCCGATTCTACCGTAAAAGGACAAAAGCAAAAAATAGAAATGTTGTTGGAAATCGTTAGTCAAAAAACAATCGATGCAGAATTTGAGAAACAATTGATGACAAAACACAAAAGTATTTTCGGTGGAAAATCGAATGAAGATGACAACTATTACTCCGTCAATAATTCAACCTCGGATTTCATATTGGATATTTTAGCCAACCGTTATTTTATTCAAAAAGAATACGGAAAATCATTTTTATTGCTAAATAAAGTTACGGCTCTCGAATCCAATCCCGATTTGGAAATACTGAATCAGATTGAATCTTTGTATCGAAAAAAGGATAAAAACTCTTTTGAAACTTACTTGATGTCAAAAATCAACGCTTCTTTTTATGTAAGTGATGAATTGAGGAATGAAGTTGTTTTTGATTTTGAGAACTGGTTGGCGAATATGAAAGGAACTTTAGCGCTTTCAAAAGGAGATTTAAAAACCGCGAAATCAGAATTCTCAAAAGTAAATCCGAAATTTTCTTTGCGTGGAGGAAACGTTTACGGTGAGGATTATGAATACAAATACAAGAAAGGAGTGTTCAATGGCTTCTCAAATATCTCAGAAAACATCTTTGGTTATACTCAAAAAGTATGTTACAATTGCGCTGAAAATTGGGTAATGAAAAATGAGTATTTGAATGAATTTCCCTTTATTAAATCCAAAATGAATAAGTTGGAAGTGACCCATGCTCTTATACAGTTGAATGAAATAGGAAACAAAAGCGATGAAAGAGCTTCCAAGGCGAATTATTTGCTTTCGAACTTTTATTACAATACCACTATATTAGGTTATTTCAGAGAGTTTTTACGATTTGATGTCGACAACAGTTACGGAGGGAAATTTCATGATGACTACCTAGATTCCAAAAGTTACGATGGTTTCTATTTCAAAGGGTATGAATGGGGTTATAAATTTGATAGTAATTTCGAAAGACCGATGAATTATGCGGTGAAGGCATTGGAACAAGCAAAAGACGATGAATTGAAAGCACGGATTCTTTGGGCAGCTTCCAACATTGAACAAGCGATTTTTTACAATTCAGAATCCACCGACAAAGACATTCTGAATTTAGGAGACAGTTGGGATGAAAACTATTCAGACAAACTTCTGGAAATAAAAGTTCGAAAATACCGAAAACACTTTAAGGAATTGAAGAAATATTCCAATACCAATTTTTACAAGGAAGTAAAATCCAACTGTAAATATTTCAATTACTATTCGACTCATTATTAGAAAATAAATTTTCAATATTGATTCATAGTTTATAGATTATGCTGAATTCCACTTTGTCCGTATGCAAAAGTGTATTTGATAAAAGTCAAGAACTTCACGATGTCTTGGCCTAAAATTTAAACCGCTTACTTCTTGAAATTCAATCCAGTACAGAAGCGGATTATACTTGGATTCATTTTGCTTTGGATGAGTTTGATAATGCAGGAGGAACCAAGGGATTGTATAGTGTGGGAGCTTTTAATAATTGGCAGTTAGCGCCAGAATATCAATTGCATTTGAGCGAGTCTAATTATTGGGTAACGGCTATTTATTTGAAACATGGCTATTGCAACTATCAATATGCAACCTATGATACATCGACTCAAAAGGTGAGTTATTCCGATGTGAACGGAAGTTTTTAGCAAACTGAAAATCAATGCCAAGCACTCTTTTATTACCGTCCGTGGAGCGTTCGTTACGACGTGTTGGTTGGTTATGGTCAAGTGAATACGAGGAATTAAAAAGGGAATTTAATTTTTAAGAAGATTTGAGAAGGTCTGAGGCGGATGGTTTGCTGCGAATAATAAATGGAAGAATTGGATGCAGTTGAGAAAGAGTCTTGATTAAAAATATTGGACCAACTAACCTCAAAATCTATTTTTGTTTGAGGGAAAGTATAACGATACATTATATCAGAAAAGATTGTTTTCTGATTTTCTGAATTAAAGTCATTTCTATAATAATCTGTCCGAAATTGGAAGAAATGATTGTCAAAAGGATAGAAGTTGAGGGAAAATGAATGTTGAAAAGAATTTATTTTATGGGCAGGATGCTTATTGATTTGATTTTGATTCAGTAAGACTTTTCCATCATATTCAAAAGAAAACCAATCCCAAGGATTTGTGTTAATTTTAGCACCCATGATCCATCCATAATTCCGAAAATAAATAAGCTCACCATTGAAAACTTGTGCCTGTTTTTGTGTCGTATAATTTGTATTGAAACCAACAGTAGAACGAATATCACTAAAGTACTTACTTATTTTTCCGGAAACAGAATGGTTAATTGACGAATTGTCATTTTCTTCTGTTACTAAAATAGAATTTCCGTTTTCATCCATCGTTTGGTTGTAAATTAAATTGTTTTTTGAATTCGAAAAACGATAATTCAAACTACCAAACAAGGATTTGATAGGGTTTTTATAGTTGACTGAAACGCTGTAATTTTGAGAAAAAGTATGGGGGAGAATACTGGTGTTGATTCTTTCCAATG
>JBAYRQ010000026.1:0-26707 GCA_041676545.1 Weeksellaceae bacterium
CTTCCATATGTCATTTTATACGCATCTAAATTGCGAACAATTTAGGGTGGTTATTGCGACAGGGCTCACCTCTTCCCATTCCGAACAGAGAAGTTAAGCCTGTCTGCGCCGATGGTACTGCTATTGCGGGAGAGTAGGTCGCCGCCTATCTTAAGATCCTCAACATTCATTTGTTGAGGATTTTTTTTTGGAGAAAAGTCAGAGATATTTTTAAAAAACATCGAACAGGAATTGCTGGATTCATTTCCTAAATTTAACTTCCAATCCAATCTATTTCCACCCAATATTCTGTCACTGAAATCCAATAGCCTTCCTTTACTTCTCTTATTTTATTTATTTAGATATTCGTATCAAAATTTAAAGTAAATTTGAGAATAAATTTTATTTTTTTTATGAAACACTCTTACCTTCCCAATAGCATCCTTAGACAAGTCTTCTTCATTATAGTTGCGTTAGCGATGATGCTAATAGTTGTTTTTAATTTGTCAGCCTTCATCCCTGGACTCTTAGGTGCTTTCTGTTTGTATGTTCTTATGATCCACCCATTGCGTTATATGATGTACAAATGGAAAATGAATAAACTGCTTTCTGTAATTCTACTTATGGTCGGAAGTTTTGTAGTAGTGATTACGCCTATGATATTTTTAATTAATATGCTAACGGATAAAGTAAGCCAAGTTTTAGATAACAAAAAGGAAATACAAAGTAAAGTTGAATTGGCTATTCATAATGTTCACAAAGAGGTAGGTATCGACTTATTGAAGGATATTAATGTGGGGGATATAACAGGTGTGATATTTAAAATAATTCAACAAGTCCTGAATACATCGATTAATGGAGTGATTCAAATCGGTGTCGCATATTTGATCTTGTATTTTATGTTGATGAGTTATAAGCAAATGGAGAATTGGTTTTATAAAAACATTCCTCTTCGTTCTGAGAATTTAGTGATTTTAAATAAGGATTTACGGGATTTGGTTGTTTCCAACGCAGTCGGTGTTCCTCTAGTAGCTATTATACAGGCAATTTTAGCGTATATAGGCTATTTAATCTTTGGTGTGGATGATGCTTTTAATTGGTTTATTCTAACCATTTTCGGTGCGATGTTGCCCGTTGTCGGAGCTGCGATTGTTTATATTCCTGCATCGCTTTATTTGATGGCCAATGGCGAGACAAACAATGCCTACATGTTGCTTGCCTATTCCTTCATTGTAGTAGGGTTGGCGGATAATATTTTCAGATTTTGGCTACAGAAAATTATGGCAGATGTGCATCCTTTGATTACTATTTTCGGAGTGATTATCGGTGTTAACCTCTTTGGTTTTATTGGAATTATATTTGGTCCTATTTTTCTGTCTTTGGTACTTTGGATGTTTCGTATTTATAAACTGGAATTTTCAAACAGAGAAACGAAAGTGGAAAATGTCAATCATTAAGCGTTAAGAAACTGAAATTCAATTGGAATCGAGGAATGAAATTTTGGATTTCGGGTGGTTGAATTAAATAGTTTTGTATATTTGATTTTCAAAATATTGAATAATATCCTTTTATTATTCTTATTTGGGGGTCATTTTAGGTCAATTGCTTTTCTGCCACCGAATTGTAATTAGCATTTTGCAATTAGAATTCATTTGAAGATCATTCTCTCCTTTAATTGAACCCCCTCTTTTTTTATCGAAATTTAATCCTATAAAATCAACCTCCCACTCGTTTTACTTTAAATCCTTTCTCTTTTAGAAAAGCCATGATTTTATCGCGAAAATCTCCTTGAATAATGATTTTTTCGTCTTTGTACGTTCCACCTACACTGAGAAATTTCTTAATCTCTTGCGCCAATTGCTTAAAATCCTCATCCGCACCGGTATATCCTTCCAAAATAGTTTGGGGTTTTCCTTTTTTCTTTTCGAATTTGCATAAAATGGGATTGTCCTGCATCCAAAATTCAGAATCTTCTACGATTTCTTTCTCTTCGGAAGGGGTATGATCTGGGAATAATTTTTTTAATTGATCGTGTAAATCCATACTTCAAAAATAATAAAATTAATTCGTTTTTAGAAAAGGTTTAAAAATCTGTTCCAATTTCTTTTCTTCGTGCGACCAATTGAATACTTCAGACGCTTTTTGTAAATTTTCAGTGTAAGGCGATTTTCCTTCTGCTAGTAATTCATTCATTTTCTCAGCAATATGTTTTGGATCGTGATTTTCTATCGTTTTTCCAATTCCATATTTTTGAATTGTGTTTTTAATTTCAGGCAAAAACGTTCCTAAAACTGGGATTCCCGCATGGGTATAATCAAATAATTTATTGGGTAACGCATACCGATAGCTGATTCCGAAGTCTTCTTCCAAACTCAATCCCAAATCTGCTTTCTTGGTGATTAATTTTAATTGGGACGGAGTTACATTTCCAATAAACTTTACTTTGTCTTTTAAATTTAAGTTCGAAGTTAATTTTTCAAACTCTTCTTTTTTAGGCCCTTTTCCTACAATCCACAGTTGTGTGTTTTCAATATATTGCATGGCTTCAATCATTTTATCAATTCCTCGACTGAAGTTTAATACACCTTGATAAATCAAAATCTTGTGTTGATTTGGGTTTTCAGGTAAATTAATTTCTAATATCAATTCTTGATTGGAAGCCACATTGGGGACATTTCGAATGATTTCTGGTCTAATTTTATATTCTTTCTCAAACCAATCTGCATAACCATCACTTACGGTATAAAAGTATTTTAATTTAGGAACGATGTAGGATTCCAAGGTTTTCCATAACTTTTTCTTGAATTTTCGATCGCTCAAAGAAGGAAGTTCAGAGAAAATCTCATGACTATCAAAAACCAATTTCACTCCTTTTATTTTACTGACTAAATAATTCGGTAACAAAGCGTCCACATCATTGGCCAAAAGAATGTCTTCTTTTTTCGTAATCTTCACTAATTTCCAAAATAATTTCCAATTGAACTCCAAATACAAATTCATTCCGTGTTGATTTTTTATTTTCAAAACATCCACCGGATACGGGAAATTCAAGGAAGGTTCACCTCGTAAAGTCGTTGCAATCACTTGAATATCAAAACCAAATTTCTGCAGAGATTGACAAACTTTCTGAACGCGTTGATCGCCTTCGTAATTATTGATGACAGACGTTATAATTTTCGGATTAAGCATTGTCGGATTTTTTATCTGCAAAAAGTAAATAATAGACTTGGATGAGGGCAACTATCGCATTCGGAATGACAACCGGCCAGGCTTCAAAGTAAACGCCATAAATCACAAAACACAAACATCCAATCATATTTATGAGTCGGACTACACGTAGTTGATTGACTATAAAAGATAAAACCACGAAAATGGAGGCTGAATAACCAATCCATTCAAAAACCATTGAATTCATACCAGCGATTTGAAAGTAGAATCAAAAGTAACAAAAACTAGAAGATTTCAGGTTTCAATACGAGTTTAAAAATCCTCTTTCACTTCAAACTTCAGAATTTCTCTTGTTTTTGGATGAATGAATTCCAAATAAGACGCATGAAGATACAAACGATCCAAAACTTTACCGTACAAATCATCGCCCAGAATGGGAGCATTCAAACCTTCTGGATGCGCGGAATGCACACGAAGTTGATGCGTTCTTCCCGTTACAGGCCAAAAATGTACACGTGTAGAAATATCATTGGATTCAATTTTCTTCCATTTTGTAACTGATTTTTTGCCTTTTTCAAAATCCACCAACTGCCGAGGACGATCCAAAAGATTGGGTCGAAGCGGAAGATGAATTTCACCTTCATCTTGATTAATTTTCTTTGATAATAGAGCCGTATATCTCTTTTTTACGGATCTCTTTAGAAATTGACGTTGAATAAATTTATGGGCTTCTTTGGTTTTCGCAACAACCAAAAGTCCGGAAGTGGACATGTCCAAACGATGGACAATCAAAGGTTCAATCGTTTTTAACTCATCTTGCAATCGGGTGTACACCGAATCTTGAACTTCAATTCCGGGAACGGATAGCAATTCTGCGGGTTTATTGACCACAATTATTTCATCGTCTTGATAGACAATTCGAAGTTGTTTATCTTCGGCTAAATTTTTTAACAAAGGATTATCGTCTATTTCCATTCCTGCGAGCATATGTTTCAGAATAGGACGACATTTTCCACTGCAAGCGGGATAAAACTGTTTGTGTTGTCTAATTTCGGATTTCGGAGAAGTTCCCCACCAAAATTCTGCAAAAGAAATCGGTTTTAAGTTATGTGTAAATGCAAATTGCAAAAGTTTAGGCGCAGCGCATTCACCTGCTGCAGCAGGTGGTTTCTCAAAGATGGTTTCGCTAAAGATTTCGCCTAAATCCTTGGAAACTCCTTGCTTATTTAAAAACGAATACTGTTTGAATAATTTATTCTGTAAAGCGGATGATTTCTCTCTTCGTTCACTTTTTAATTCTTCAATTTCATTTTCAAATTCATCTATTTCCAAACGAAGTTTAGCCAATCTTTCTTTCCAATTGGAAATCAAAAGCTTCAACTCGTGTTGATCTCTGTAGCTTTGTTTGATTAAATCTTCTTCAAGTTCAGAATAATCCAAATCGGATAAAATCGGCTTCTGTTCTTCGCGAAGACGTTTCCGTTCTGCTTTGTTCGCTTTTGCTACTTTTTTATAAGCAGCTATTTCCGTTTCGGATTGCAAGGACAGTTGATTGAATTTCTCTTTTAAATATTGAAAACTCTCGTCGTTTTCTAGTTTAGTTACCCGATCATTAATCTCACTCACAACGGCTTCTCCTTTTTTGAAAAATCCATTTTCGGTCAACATATCAAAAACAGGTGGAACGAATTTCGGATGGATGTTGCTGTCTGCTAATTTTCCTGAGAAAGCAGATATATACCCTAAATTTTTATGGTCATCTTCGACCACCATCACGCCAAACATCTTCCCGATCACCAATCCTTGGTGAGATTCATCCAATCCAAAGTTGTGATTGGAGTCAAATTCTTCTTCCAAATATTTCTGAAGATCCGACACTGCAATTTGGGTTAATTCATCCGGTTCATAGAAAAATGGGAAGGTGAATTTCGGAGGCGTTTTCATTCCTCGAAGTTCTTCTTTGCTAAAATACCTGATTTTCTGAACTACTAATTCTTTCGTCTTCATCGGCTGCAAAAATATCAAAAATTGAATCAAGCTTCATCATTATTCTGAAAATGAGCGAGAAATAAGTATATGATAGATGTCAAACCTTGGATTTTTATAATTGTTATAAATTGATTTTAAAGAAAAAATATGTACTTTTGGCAATCATTAAATTTTATGGAAGAAATTACTATTCACGGAAAGGTATTTATACCTTATATTACTTTCGAAGAAATTGAGCATGCCATCAAGCGAATTGCCAATACGATTTATGAAGAGCATAAGGATGATGTCCCTGTTTTCATAGGCGTATTGAATGGTGTGGTTATGTTTATGAGTGATTTCTTGAAACAATATCCAGGCGAATGTGAAATTTCTTTTCTGAAGATGACGTCGTATGAAGGTATACAATCTACTGGAAAAGTAAACCTTCAGATGGATATACCGATGGATTTGACCGATCGACATGTTGTGATTTTGGAAGACATTGTTGATACAGGCAATACGTTGGAAGCACTTCATAAAGTTTTGGAAACCAAGAAGACGAAAAGTATAAAAATAGCAACCTTATTATACAAACCCGATGCGTATAAAAAGGATTTAAAAATAGATTTAATAGCACTTACAATACCTGATAAATTTGTAGTTGGTTATGGTTTAGACTATGATGGACTAGGCAGAAATTTACCGGATATTTATCAAATCAAAATGTAAGAATGATCAATATAGTATTATTTGGCCCTCCAGGTAGCGGCAAAGGAACCCAAGCAAAGTTTTTGGAAAAAAGATTTAATTTGAAACAATTATCCACGGGTGATATGTTTCGGTACAACCTCAAAAACGAAACGGAATTAGGTAAATTGGCGCAGTCGTATATGGACAAAGGCCATCTGGTACCCGATGAAGTTACTACCAATATGCTTCGTGCAGAATTAAAAAACCACAAAGGGTATGCAGGATTTATTTTTGATGGGTATCCAAGAACCACTGCACAAGCGGCTTCTTTGGATATGATTTTGGAAGAAGACTTGAATGACGAAGTTACCATTACATTATCCTTGATAGTTGACGATGAAATTTTGGTCGATCGATTGTTAGGTCGTGGATTGGACAGCGGTCGTGCCGATGATGCAAGTGAAGATATCATTCGGGAAAGAATTGTAGAATACTACACGAAAACCAACGAAGTTGCTGAATATTACAAAGCACAAAATAAATACGTTGAGATTGATGGAGTAGGAGATGTCGCTGATATTACTGAAAAATTAACCTGCGAAGTGAAAGCGTTTGTTTAGAAAATCAGAGAATTATAAAATAAAATAGGAAGGCGGATTAAATTTACTCTGCCTTTTTTATTTCTGTTAAGACGGTCTTTTTATCACAGATTTCAAAAACAATATCGTAGTATTTATCCTCTCTGTACGAAGCGCGATAGGTTCTGCATGGTTTTGTCCGTACTTCATCGGTTCCTAAATTGGTTACTTTACTTTTACTCAATATCCTTTTGTACAAAAACAAACTATCAATTCCTTCCGCCTCCATCATTGCGGTTGCTTGATCGGAATAGGTCATGGGATAAATCTTAGCTTCTTCCAAGGCTCTTGAGTTGGGAAAATAGGAACATTGCATGGAACGCGGACCAAAGAAAAATACGACCAATACAACTCCTAAGGAAAAACCAATTAAATAAAAGCGAAGCCTTTTTGCGAAATTCATTCTAAATTTTTTAATTAAATAGTGTAAACACTTTAATTTTCGGCAATTATACGATTAATAAATTAATATCATGGTAAGACAAATCAAACCAATCACTGATTTTCTTTTTGGTCATTAACCCATGATAAAGGTAAATGCCTGAACGTAAGCCACGGTCATTTTTAACCACTTGCTCAAAACCGCCTTCTTTACTAATCTGCAATAAATACTGTAAAAAATAATTACTCAAGGCCTTGGTTGTAGTTCGAGCGACGCGTGAGGTTACATTGGTCACTCCATAATGGATGACGTCGTGTTTGATGACATACGGTTTTTTGTGAGTCGTAATTTCAGACGTTTCAAAACAACCTCCGTTATCAATACTTAGATCGATGATCACCGCACCGGATTTCATGTTTTTTACCATTTTTTCCGAAACGATACACGGAGTTCTCGCTTCACCTCTCAATGCGCCAATCACTACATCACAACGTTTGAGTGATTTGCCTAACTCTTTGGGATCGAGCATCGAAGTAGAGATTCGAACACCTAAATCGGTTTGAAGTCTTCGTAGTCGAGTCAATGAATCATCAAAAACACGTACACTTGCTCCCAAACCTAAAGCGGCTTTGGTCGCAAATTCACCGACTGTTCCTGCACCTAGAATCACGACTTCTGCAGGACGAACTCCCGCTACACCGCCCATCAAAACGCCGCTTCCGCCGTTGGTGTTAGCCATTAGTTCACCTGCCAAAAGTATGGAAGTGGTTCCTGCGATTTCACTGAGTAAACGGACAACCGGAAGGTGACCGTGGGCATCTCTTAAATATTCAAAACCAATGGCTGTAACTTTTTTTGCTGCTAACTTTTCAAAATAACTACGGGTTTGCATATTGATTTGAACCGTAGAAATTAAAAAAGCATTGGGTGTCAAAAGATCAATTTCCTCCAAAGTCAATGGGCTGACTTTCAGAACAATCGGTTTTGAAAATACCGATTTAGAGTCATAGCTTATTTTGGCACCTGCCTCTGAATATTCCTGATCGGAGTAATTTGCACCTTCGCCCGCACCACTTTCAACGGTTATATCATGGCCGTTTGCGACCATTACTTGAACCGCATCGGGTGAAAGTCCAATTCGTCTTTCTTGATGATGTATTTCCTTAGGAATGCCTATGCTTAGACTTCCTTCTCTCAACTTTACTTCCAGCCGCTCTTCTTTAGGTATCAATTCCTGACGTGAAAAGGGCGTATAAATTCCGCTGTTTCCCATTTTATAAAATTACGTAAAAATAACAGTTCTTTTATTTTCTTCAGCAATAATTTTAACAGTGTGAAAATCATCGGGTAAAAGATCGGATATTTTGTCGGGCCATTCTATGAAACAAAAGTTCCCCGAATCCAAATATTCATCGATTCCAAAGTCTAGTGCCTCTTCTTCAGTCTTGATTCGATACAAATCAAAATGAAAAACCTTTCCTTTTGGAAGCTCATATTCGTTGACAATAGAGAAAGTGGGGCTGCTCACTTCGTCGGAACTGCCCATTTCTTTCACTAGTACTTTTATAAAACTCGTTTTTCCTGCGCCTAATTCTCCTTCAAATAAAACAACTTTGTGTTTTAAATTCGTCAAGATCTCTTTGGCAATCGGAATTAAATCTTCCAATTTATTTGCCGTGAAATTCATGGTGTTATTTTGGCGTCAAAGTTACAAAAGGAATAATTATTTCTTCCATTGAAATTCCACCATGTTGATAGGTATCTTTGTAATAATTCACGTAATGGTTGTAATTTTTTGGATACGCCAAGAAAACGTCTTCTTTGGCGAAAATGTATTTTGAACTCACATTCACACGCGGTAAATGATAGTCTTCTGCTTTTTCAATTACAAATACATCACTTTCATTGTACTGCAATTTACGACCCATTTTATACCGCAAATTGGTACTAGTCTCTTTGTCTCCAATTACTTGCGATGGTTTTCGTACGAAGATAGTCCCGTGGTCTGTTGTCAAAAGAACTTTCATTTTCTCTGCTTGTGCTTTCTTTATAATTTGAAGCAAATACGAATTTTCAAACCAGGTTTTTGTAATGGAACGATAGGTTTTATCATCCCGAATCATCTGACTTACAATGCGGTTGTCGGTTTTTGCGTGCGATAAAATATCAATGAAGTTGTAAACGATTACAGTTAAATTCTTATTTTTATACTGGTGAAAATCATCCAGAATTTTCTTTTCGAAATCCGAATTTAAAATTTTGAAATATTGAGTACTTAGGTCTGACAATCCCAGTCGTTTCAATTGATCGGCTAAGAATTCCTTCTCAAACTGATTTTTTGTTCCTTCGTCATTGTCATTTTTCCACTCATTGGGAAATCTTTTTTCAATTTCTGCAGGTAAAAGTCCAGAAAAGAAAGCGTTTCGTGCATATTGAGTCGCCGATGGTAAAATACTGTAATACATCTGCTCTTTTTCGACATTGTAAAATTCAGAAAAAAGAGGTTCAATGGTTTTCCATTGGTCATAGCGAAGGTTGTCCACCATAATTAGTAAGGTATTGGAATCTTTGCTCAAATGCGGTTTTACCAATTCTTTAAAAACCGTATGTGAAAGAATGGGTTTATCCTCCGTATTCATCCAGTCATAATAGTTTTTACTGATGAATTTAAAGAAAGCGGCGTTGGCTTCTTGTTTTTGGTTTTCGAGGATATTCGACATCTCACTGTCTTGAATATGTTCCAATTCCAATTCCCAAAACACCAATTTTTTATAGATATCGCGCCAATCTTCAAAATCACGTGCATTCATCATGTCCATTGCAATCGTCCGAAATTCCTGTTGGTAATTTCCAACGGCTTTTTCACTCACGAATTTATTTCGGTCGAGAATTTTCTTTAAACTCAATAAAATTTGATTGGGATTTACGGGTTTAATCAAGTAATCGGCAATATGTGAACCGATGGCTTGTTCCATAATATGTTCTTCCTCATTTTTTGTAATCATGATTATGGGAAGTTGCGGTTTTATTTCTTTTATCTTCTGTAAGGCTTCCAATCCGCCCATTCCGGGCATATTTTCATCAATCAATACGGCAGAAAAATTTTCATTGGGGATTATTTCCAATGCATCTGTGGCATTGTTCAGCATTCGAGTTTCATATCCTTTTTTCTCTAAAAACAGGACATGCGGTCGTAAAAGTTCAATTTCATCATCTATCCATAAAATTTTTATAGCCATACGTTTGTTTTGTTTAAATTTGTAGATTAATTAATTAGCTAAATTCTCAGCATTTTGGAGTATGTAAACAAACTCAAAGTATTTAACGATCCGGTACACGGATTTATTAGCATACCCCATGAATTAATTTTCGATATTATCCAACATCCCTACTTTCAAAGACTGCGAAGAATATGCCAAACTGGTCTTACGGAACTAGTTTATCCAGGTGCGCGGCATTCTCGTTTTCATCATGCGTTGGGAGCGATGCATTTGACCCACAAAGCGATTGAGAATTTACGAATGAAGGGAATAGAAATTTCGGAAGAGGAACAAAAAGGTGTTTTATGCGCCATTTTACTTCACGATATTGGACATGGACCTTTTTCTCATGCCTTGGAATATGCGATTATGGAAGATTGGGTGCATGAAAAAATTTCATTGCATTTGATGGAATTATTGAATCAAGAGTTTTCTGGTGAATTGGATTTAGCGATTCAAATTTTCAAAGGAGAATACCATCGAAAGTTCTTTTCCCAATTGGTTTCCAGTCAATTGGATATGGATCGAATGGATTATTTAAAACGCGATAGTTTTTTTACGGGTGTAGTGGAAGGAAATATCAATCCCGATCGAATAATTTCTACTTTGAATGTGAAGGATGATTATTTGGTGGTGGATTCCAAAGGAATTTATTCCGTAGAAAAATATTTGACGGCTCGTATGTTTATGTATTGGCAGGTTTATCAGCATAAAACCTCCTTCACGGCAGAAGTGATGGTAACGCAGGCGTTGAAAAGAGCGAAAGAATTGGTTCGAAGTGGACAAGAATTATTTGCCACTGATTCCTTGAAATTCTTTTTGGAGGACCACAAAGAAATGGAATTGAATGAACGTTTGGGACGGTTTACCAAATTGGATGACAGCGATATTTGGGCTTCATTGAAAGAATGGCAATATCATAAAGACGTAACTTTATCGTTCTTATCGAAGGCAATTGTCAATAGAAAGCTTCCGATCTCAAAAATTTTCAATAAACCGCTGAGTAATGTTGAAATACGAAAATTAACCCAAGAAGCAGAAGAATTATTGGGTGTGGAGGATGGAAGTTATTTTGTTCATCAATCAAAAATTCAGGTAATTCCCTATGACAAAGAGAATTACCCAATATATATAATGGATAAGCAACGGAATTTGGAAGAGATTTCCGAGTCGAAGTTGCAAATTTTATCGCATCATTTATTAAATCCGATAGAAAAATTCCATGTATGTTACTTAGATGTTAAGAAATTTTAAGAAATCAAAGCATTGGTTTGACCAAAATTTATATTTTTGCATAGTATGGAATTTAGTGCAATAGAAATTGCTTCAATCTTAGAAGGTGAAGTAAAAGGAAATCCTGAAGTAAAGGTATCCACACTTTCGAAAATCGAAGAAGGTAAGGAAGGTTCAATTTCATTTTTATCAAATTTGAAGTACGAGTCTTATTTATACAGTACCCAAGCGTCAATTGTAATTGTTTCAAAAGGATTTGTTCCTGAGAAAGAAGTTATACCCACACTTATATGTGTAGACGATGCGTACAAGGCATTTACTAAATTATTGAATTATGCCAATCATTTAAAAAACAAAAAAGTTGGAATAGAAGCCAATGCCCAAATTCACGAAAACACAAAATTAGGTGAGAACGTGTATATAGGTAGTTTTGTTTTTATAGATGACAAGGTTGAAATCGGTAATGAAGTAATGATTCACTCCAATGTGGACGTGGGACAAAATGTGTCTATTGGTGAAGGAAGTGTGATTCATTCAGGCGTTCGACTGTATGCCGATACCAAAATCGGTAAAAATTGCATCATCCATTCCAATACGGTAATCGGAGCAGATGGTTTTGGATTTACACCTACCGAGGATGGAACTTTACAGAAAGTTCCTCAAATTGGTAACGTGGTTATTGGAGACAATGTTGAAATTGGTTCTTCGTGTACCATTGACCGTGCGACTTTGGGTTCAACCATCATTCGTTCGGGTGTGAAGTTGGATAATCAAATTCAAATTGCCCACAATGTGGAAATCAATGAAAATACGGTAATTGCATCCCAAACCGGAATTGCAGGATCGACAAAAATCGGTCGAAACTGTATGATTGGCGGGCAAGTTGGAATTGTAGGTCATTTAAAAATCGGTGATTTTGTACAAATTCAAGCCCAAAGTGGTGTCAATGGAAATGTAGCGGATTACGGCAAAGTTTACGGTTCACCATCTATGGATGCGTCCGATTTCCGAAAATCTTACGTATATTTCCGCAATTTCCCGAGTATTATTAAAAGATTGGAAGAGTTAGAAAAAGAAATTAAGCAACAAACAATAAAAGATTGATGTCAGATAAACAAAAAACATTAGCAAACGAATGTGCTTTGAGTGGGGTAGGACTTCATACAGGGCGTGAAGCGAATGTAGTGTTGAAACCAGCTCCTGTCAATACCGGTTTTGTTTTCATTCGTACCGATTTGGAAGGCAGTCCGCATGTGGAAGCCGATGCAAATTATGTGACCAGTACACAGCGAGGAACCACCATTGAAAAGAAAGGAGTCGAAATTCATACAACGGAGCATTTACTTGCTGCATTAACCGGAATGGATTTGGACAATGTCTTTATAGAAATAGACAATTCTGAAGTTCCTATTCTAGATGGATCCGCTAAATTCTTTGTTGAAGCCATTGAAAAAGCAGGGGTTGAAGAACAGGAAGAAGACAGAGAGTATTTTGTAATTAAGGATATTGTAACCTACACGGATCCCGAAACGGGATCTGAAATTACTGCGATTCCTTCAGACGATTACCAAATAACCACCATGGTTGATTTTGGAACCAAAGTCTTAGGAACTCAAAACGCATCGATTAAGAATATCTCAGAATTCAAAAGTGAAATTGCAAATGCACGAACTTTTAGTTTCTTGCATGAAATAGAATATTTATTGGAACAAGGTTTAATTAAAGGAGGTGATTTGGGAAATGCCATCGTTTATGTCGACAAAGAAATTACACCTGAAACCAAAGAAAAATTAATCAAAGCTTTCAAGAAGGACGATGTAAATATCCGTCCGAATGGAGTTTTGGATAACATTACACTTCATTATCCCAATGAAGCGGCACGCCATAAATTGCTCGATGTAGTAGGGGATTTGGCCCTTATCGGCACCAAATTAAAAGCGAAAATCATCGCGAATAAACCGGGCCATCAAATCAATACAAATTTCGCTAAAAAACTAAGTAAACAAATCGCTATCGCAAAACGGAAAAATGTTCCGGAATTCGATTTGACCAAAGAACCGATTTATGATATCAATGATATTATGAATATTTTACCGCACCGTCCTCCTTTTTTATTGATTGATAAAGTGATTGAGCGAACGGAAGATTCCTTGGTCGGTGTGAAAAATGTTACCATGAATGAACCTTTCTTTGTGGGACACTTTCCACAAGAACCGGTTATGCCTGGGGTATTGCAAGTAGAAGCAATGGCGCAGTTAGGTGGAATAATGATTTTAGGTGAGATAGAAAATCCAAGAGATTATTCGACGTATTTCATGAAAATAGAAAACGTGAAATTCAAACGAAAAGTAATTCCGGGTGACACCTTAATATTAAAAGTAGAACTTTTGCAACCGATTCGAAGAGGAATTGTACAAATGCAAGGGTATGGATATGTTAACGACACCATTGCTGTTGAAGCAGAAATGATGGCTTTGATAACTAAAGTAAAAGATTAATTTGAAAACAATGAAACAATCGCTGGCCTTCATTCATCCCAACGCAAAAGTCGCCGACACTGTTACGATTGAACCTTTTTCTACCATTTATGACAATGTAGAAATTGGCGAAGGTACATGGATTGGTCCTAATGTTACCATTATGGAAGGGGCACGCATCGGAAAGAATTGCAAGATTTTTCCCGGAACTGTCATTTCAGCGGAACCACAGGATTTAAAATACCAAGGGGAAAAAACCTTAACGTATATTGGAGATAACACCGTAATTCGAGAATGTGTAACCGTTAATAAAGGCACCAATGCATTGGGTTTTACCAAAATCGGAAAAAACTGTTTGATTATGGCTACCGCGCATATTGCTCATGATTGCATAGTGGGTGATCACGTCATATTGGTAAACGGAGTAGGTCTCGCGGGACACATTGAAATAGGTGACCACGCCTTTTTAGGCGGAATGAGTGCCGTTCATCAATTCACGAAAATTGGTGAACATTCCTTTATTGCAGGAGGTTCTCACGTTCGAAAAGACGTTCCACCATTTGTAAAAGCAGCGCGAACGCCTCTTTCTTATGCAGGAATTAATTCGATAGGTTTAAGACGAAGAGGATTTTCAGACGCAGAAATCATGGAATTGCAAAGTATTTACCGAATATTATTTCAAAAAAGTAAAAATATTACTCAAGCTTTATCCATTATTGAAGCTGAATTTCAAGCAACACCCGAACGCGATTTAATTATTCAATTCATTCAAGCCAGTGGAAGAGGGATCATGAAGGGATACAGTACCAGAGGAGAAGTTTAATAAAATTAGATAAAAAAGAATGGCAACAACTGCAGATATTAGAAAAGGGTTGTGTATTGTTTATAATAATGACACCTACAAAATAATTGATTTTCAACACGTAAAACCTGGAAAAGGACCGGCATTCGTTCGTACCAAATTAAAAAGTATTTCAACAGGAAGAGTCCTAGAAAACACGTTTTCAGCAGGACACCGTATTGAAGAAGTACGCGTTGAAACGCGTAAATATCAATATTTATACGAAGATGACAATGGATTTCACTTTATGAATAATGATGATTTCACCCAAGTATATTTGAACAAAGCAATGATTGACAATGCGCAGTTTTTAAAAGCGGGAGATGAAGTAACCATTATGTTCAGAGCCGATGATGAAACCCCTTTGTCCGCCGATTTGCCTCAGTTCGTCATAATGGAAGTTACCTATACCGAACCGGGAATAAAAGGAGATACAGCGACCAATGCAACCAAACCAGCGACTACAGAAACGGGAGCTGAAATCCGTGTTCCTCTTTTCATCAATGAAGGTGATAAAGTGAAAATCAACACCGAAGATGGTTCCTATATGGAGCGTGTTAAATAATATGCTCTCTAAAAAATAAAATCACAGAAAAACCTCATCATTCATCGAATCGTGAGGTTTTTTCTTTGAAAATCTACTCAACGAAAACGGCATACATCAAAGGGAGATTCAATCGGAATAATTCTTAAATTTGTAGCTACAATTAAATTTAAAACATGAGAAATTCAATTATATCTGGAGTCGGTCATTTCGTTCCCGAACAAGTTGTGACGAACGATGATTTATCCAAAGTTATCGATACCAATGACGAGTGGATTCAAGAAAGAACAGGAATTAAAGAACGTCGTCATCTGGGGAAACATTCCGGAGTAACTACTTCGGATTTGGGAACAAAGGCGGCTGAAAACGCTCTTAAAGATGCGGGATTAACATCAAAAGATATTGACTTCATTATATTTGCCACTTTAAGTCCGGATTATTTTTTTCCAGGATGTGGTGTTCAACTTCAGAAAAATTTAGGATGTGATACCATCGGTGCATTGGACATTCGGAATCAATGTTCTGGATTTATTTATGCACTGTCTACTGCCAATGCGTATATAAAATCAGGAATGTATAACCATATTTTGGTGGTAGGTGCTGAAAATCACTCGTTTGGTTTGGACATGAGTACACGCGGGCGAGGTGTTTCCGTAATTTTTGGAGATGGAGCAGGAGCAGTCGTTGTTTCAGCTACGGAGGAAAAAAATCGGGGAATTATTACAACCAACATGCACAGTGAAGGAGAGCATGCCGAAGAATTAGCGGTTCTTTTTCCAGGAAGTAAATTCGGTTGGTCCGATGAATTATTAAAAGAAGGAAATGAAATAACGGAAGAACATATTTATCCGCACATGAATGGAAACTTTGTTTTCAAACATGCCGTAACTCGTTTTCCAGAATCGATCAAAGAAGCGTTTGAGAAATCCGGAGAGAAAATAGAAGATTTGAAATTATTCATACCACATCAAGCGAATTTGAGAATCAGTCAATTCGTCCAAAGACAATTGGGATTGAGTGATGACAAAGTATTCAATAACATTCAGAAGTATGGAAACACGACGGCAGCATCCATTCCGATTGCATTGAGTGAAGCCTATCAACAAGGAAGAATTCAAAAAGGTGATTTGATTTGTATGACCGCTTTTGGAAGCGGATTCACGTGGGGAAGTGTCCTAATTAGATGGTAAAAGAAAAGAAAGAAAAAAGGCTGTGATTCTCAAAAATTCGATTAAATTTGCAGTCCTTAAACAGAGGGGTGCTCGAGTGGTTGAAGAGGCTACCCTGGAAAGGTAGTATACGGGTGACTGTATCGTGGGTTCGAATCCCATCCCCTCTGCTGATTTGAATCTTGGTTGATTCTATTCATGACTTAAACCTACTGATATTCAGTAGGTTTTTTTATTGTTTTCAATTCAATGCGGAGAAAAAGCGCATTAATCACCGCGAAATGTGCGGAGAATAATTTCTGTATTGATCAAACCCAACCGTTTTTTTTAATCGTCCTTATTTTAAAAAATCAATAGCTTTAGAATTAGAAAAATATAACAGCACGGATTGCCCCCGAGGCAAAGCCGAACTGAACGAAGTTACATATCAATCTGCTTTATTTTGTTTGTGAAGATCTGACTATACTTTTCCTTAAGTTCGTCACTCAAGAAACTGATATCAATCCAATCCTGTACTTTTTCAATTTGCTTTGAAAAGTCTTTGTAAATATTATCACGAACAACTTTTGCAAGTCCGAGGCTTTCGGCCAATCGGTCAAAGTTGGAGCGATTTAGTTTTCGTTTTCGCCCGCCTAAAGTTAAAGCCATATCTTCTTTGTCGTTTGGATAAATTAAATTCACATTCAGTAAATCGTAAGCTGGAGAAAGTAAAATGCCTTTGTCAGTATATATTAAAGAAAAGTTTTTTAGATGCATATCGTTATTTCCTGTTAAAAAAGAAAACAGCACCAATCTAAAATATTTGATGGCATCCAAACCTGAGTTGGTGGCATTTTGTTTGATGATTTTGCCCACACGCTCGTAGGAGCTTCTGTATTTTTGTTCTGTGAGTAATTCTGATAATTGGCATAAATCTTCAACATGAATTTTTTTTCCTTTTGCTCGGTCAAAACGCTTAGTAATATACGCCAGCTCACCAGTAGAAGTCTTTATCAAAGTATGGTGCGCTGTTTCAATTTTAAACAAAGTTGCTAAATGCATGGTTAAATCTTCTACTTCTGGCATAAAAGCAAAATCAGCAGATTGCGGTTTTAAGATATAATCACCCCATAAACCCACTAACGTCAATCGTTTATTTCCTTTTTCACCACTTAAGCTTAATGATATTTTGGGTTGAACGCCTGTCAAAGCCAATCTTTCATTTACCGTAATTTGAGCCAATTGATTCAATTTCTCTTGGTCTAATTCCAATAGGGGAATTTGTAACGTTCCAAAGAATTTTTTGCAACAAGTTGGATGATATTCTCCTGTTGTAACAGGCTGATAGCAGAATAAACAATTACTCATAATTTTCTGGGATTGGATGTACAGAAACAGCACCGATGGTATCTCTGCACAGGTTCACTAATAATTCAAAACGATCACGAGGATTGAGTTTCCAGTATTTTTCACCAATATCCAACAACCAGCCTTCAGGGATTAGGCCATCGAAAAATGGAAACAATACTTTACTGTGGTAAGGACGTTCAGAAAGAGGTAATGTTAAGCTAATTGCTTTGGGATTTGGACTGTTTAAATATTTTTTTTCATAAGTAAATAAATAGCCGTTATCGCCTTCCACCAAAATTCCTGCTAATTGATCTTGAAAGTATATTCTTGCTTTTCGTGCCATTAGTCTCGGTTTTGATCAATTACGCCTACTTCTTTACCAAACAATGCCAACACATCATTCACTTTGTCTAAACGAAGTGTTTTCTTTCCTTGTTCTAAATCACGAACAAATCGGAGTCCAACACCCGCATTTAAAGCTAAATCTTCTTGTGTCAGTTTTAATTCTTTTCGCTTTTGTTTTACAAATAATCGTATTGAATCCATATCTATACCTTTTCTGGTATAAATATAGTAAAAAAAACAAAAACATACCACTTCGGGTATAAAGTAAATGATAGCGTTTTGATTATACCCGTAATGGTATAAATGGATTAATGAATGTAGTTTGAAATAAAAAACAAGATGAATTAGAGCAGAGATTTACTGCTCTTTGTATTTTTGAATGCTTTAAATCGTTTAAATTGGAGAAAATCAATATCTTTAGGCTTAGAAAAAATCTGTGAGAAATTCTTTTTACATATCAGGTAATTACACCAAGCATTATTATGCAGGAACACAAAGAGTTTCTTCCAAGATAGGAACCACCGAAAATGTAGGTGATTACTTATACGATTGGTTTACCCAAGGAACAGGCGGACCTGTAGATGTTATCGGAAGTTCTTTCGGTGTATTAGAGAATGCGGAGCAAGGTGTTGTCCAAGTGTACGATGAATTCGGGATAGATCCACCAACGTATGAAAGTACACCCGTTTTCATTCCAATACAGAACTTTACCCACGGTGGAAATGAAGTTGAACAGTATTTCTTCCATCCCGACCATTTAGGTTCTACCTCATACATCACTAACTTATTAGGAGAAGTAAGCCAGCACATGGAATACTTCGCCTTTGGAGCGATCGAAAGAAAAAGCCTTGCGGTTTTTCTTGAAGGTTGTGAGCGAAGCTCGTTTGTAGAGGAACATAGAAGTAGTAATAACTCTCCATACAAATTCAACGGAAAAGAACTCGACGAAGAAACCGGTTGGTACTATTATGGTGCAAGGTATTATGACCCGAGGATAAGTGTATGGTTGAGTGTGGATCCATTGGCCAATGTAGATTATTTAATGAATGACGAGGCCTATATAAACGGTCAACATAATGGTGGTGTATATAATTCACTCAACCATAATTCTTATAGTTATACTTATCAAAATCCTGTTTTATATGTTGACCCTAATGGGAAGCAAACATTTTTTATGCATGGTACATTTGTAAATAACTTTAGTATGTCAAAGACCGATAAATTAGCTTTACAGAATTTATTTGGGAATACTAATAATTATTCTTTTACAATTGGAAAAAAATTAGAAAACAATCATCAAGATAGATTAGATTTTTCAATAAAATTTGCAAATTATGTTATTAGCAATCATAAAAAAGGAGAAGATATTACTTTGATTGGACATAGTCATGGGGGGAATGTTTCAATATTGAGTCTGAATATTTTACAATTATATTGTAAAGCTATTGATGAAGATGTTAACTTTAATTTGGTAACAATAAACACTCCTGTTAGAGAAAATACTTATAGTATTGATAGTTATGAGAATGTTAGTCATTATAATATCTATAATAATAGTGATTTTGTTCAAATATTAGGTGGAACAGATAGTGATGGAAAAAAAGATATAGTAAAAAGAAAATTTAAAAATGCATTTAATATAAAATATCAAGATAAAGGTGGGGCAGAAGGGTGTTGGATAAGCGGTCATTGTGGTACGTCATCTGAAAACGTAAAAGAATGGTTGTCTGAACTTGAATCAAAAGTGTTTTTAAATAACACTAGTAAAAATCCAAATTATGAAGGAGATGCGGAATAGAAATTACCGTAGATTTATTTTTGTTATTGGTTTTACAATTCTTTTATCTTTATTTTATAATTTGATAACTGGTAAACCAGGTCTGGTATATGGAGATTTAATGAGATCAACATCTAATTTAATCAATGGGTGGAAAGAAGTTAATATTGATAAAGAAAAACGAGAAATTGTAAGTTATGATAACTTACCTAAAGATGTGAAAATTGTTTTTTCAAAATATAAAGAGAACATCAACAAACCTGATGATCAAAGAGTTTATATTGAGATGAATTTAACTAAATATAAAATTCAATATTTAGATGTTGGGTTTTTACAAAGTTCATACATTTTATTTTATAAAGAAGGAGCATCTGAAATAGCTATTCTAAATAATCAATTGAAAATAAAAAAAGAATTTGGTGGGATTTTAGTTTTTTATAAACAAGATCTTTATTTTCCTAAATCTATTTTAGATTCCAAAATATATTATAAAGTTGATTTATCTAAGTATTTGTTGAATTTTAAATAAAAAAATAAGTGCAAGTTTTCTCAAACATATTGTCAAAAAACTTCGCAGGTACACAAAGAGTATCTTCCAAAATAGGCACCACCGAAAATCTCGGAGATTACTTATACGATTGGTTTACCCAAGGAACAGGTGGACCTGTAGATGTTATCGGAAGTTCTTTTGGTGTATTAGAAAATACAGAACAAGGCGTTGTACAAGTGTATGATGAATTCGGGATAGATCCACCGACGTATGATTCTTCACCCGTTTTTATACCGGTTGCTTCTTTCATACACGGCGGAAATGAAGTTGAACAGTACTTCTTCCATCCGGATCATGCTTCGACTATGCTCAGCACAGGTTTGGGAAGTACGTCTTATATAACAAATCTGTTAGGAGAAGTTTCCCAACACATGGAATACTTTGCCTTTGGTGAGACGTTCGTTGAAGAGCACAGAAGCAGTAATAATTCTCCGTATAAGTTTAACGGAAAAGAACTAGATACTGAAACTGGTTTATATTACTATAGTGCGAGGTATTATGATCCGAGGATTTCTTTGTTCATAAGTGTGGATCCGTTAGCGGAGCAAACCATGACACCGTATCAGTACACTTATCAGAATCCGATTCGATTTATTGATCCGACAGGGATGGCGGCGGAGGATAATGATGGTTGGGGGAAAAGGGATAATATTTGGGAGTACAGCTATCATATAACCAAAGATAATTACAAAGATTTAGGTTATTCAGAGTATATGGATGCAGGAAATATTTTTAGTACTACAAATGATATTGCGGATGGTCGTTATAATTATTCTTTAAATGCCAATGGAAATGTTCAGGATAGTCATGGCTCATCTATGAAAAATAAGTTTAAAACAGGAGCAGGAACAACAATATCGAATTTAGACAAAGACACTTCACTAGTAGGTTTTGGTAGAACTGCATATATGAGCGGTAATCATGACCCGAAATATAGCCCGTACAATCCTGATGCTATGTCTGTTAACGTAGGGTCTAGCGGTAATTTGTATGTTGCAAATTATGATATTTCTTTAAGCTTAATTTTTTCTCGAGGTAATATTTCAATAGGTGGTAATGCCGGAGGAGGTTTTGGAATAAATAGTGATATGCCGTTTAAAAACTTTTCACCATTCAACCCAAATGTGTCGTTAGGATTCCATGATATGTATGGAGGTGAAACTAATGTGTTAAAAGGACTAAGTGAATGGTCTGTAAACTCCACCTATTCAGGAGGTCCTATTTTTTTGTCTACTTCGACCTCTGCCATTCCTTATAAACCAAATGCATCATTTTCACCAGGTTCTTATGGGACAAAAAGCACTTATTTAGGAGTTGCTCCACGTTCTAAAAATATTGGGGTAAGCGTTTTTGGTTCTCATTCCTGGATATGGAGTTTAAAAAACAACAAAAAATGAAAAAGAGCTTATTGATAATTTTATCTTATTTTATTTTCAGCTATTCATGTGATACAGGTAATGGTTGTTCAAATGTTTATAATAAACAACAAAATTGTAATGTAGTAGTAACTTATAATATCAATAAAAGTTCGCATTGGGTTAGCGCTAAGCTAAAATTTAAAGGTATTGATCTTACAACTAATGAAGAAATCTTATATAAGTCCAAAACAAGAGATTGGGGAGCTTTATCTGATTATATAAATATCGGTGATACGGTGGTCAAAAACGAAGGAGAAATCATTATGTATGTTTATAAGAAAGATTCTATTGTTAAAATGAATTTAAGCAAGATATGTAAGGAGGATTTTGACTTGAGAAAGGATGTTTATACATTTATTTTGAGAGATACAATTAATTGAATTTAGAAGTGCAAACCTTTTTAGGTAGTGTATCAAAGTTGTTGTTTGTAAAAGAATGCAATTATATTTAATTGATAATCAGCGAGCAGAGTATTTAACGTGACAATTAATAGATGAGTATGAAGTTCATTTTCACTATTTTCAAGTCTTTAAAACGCATAGAATGGAACAATCAAAGAGTTCGTGTATCAGAAGTGTAGGTGGGGAAAAATTTAATATCTTTAGACTTAGAAAAAATCTGTGAGAAATTCTTTTTACATATCAGGTAATTACACCAAGCATTATTATGCAGGCACTCAAAGAGTAAGTAGTAAAATAGGAACTACCGAAAATCTCGGAGATTACTTATACGATTGGTTTACCCAAGGAACAGGCGGACCTGTAGATGTAATAGGTTCATCTTTCGGTGTATTAAAGAATGCGGAACAAGGCGTTGTCCAAGTATATGATGAATTCGGAATAGATCCACCGACGTATGATTCTTCACCCGTGTTTATTCCTGTGGCTTCTTTCATACATGGCGGAAATGAGGTTGAACAGTACTTCTTTCATCCTGATCACTTAGGTTACCTCATACATCACTAACTTATTGGGCGAAGTTTCTCAACACATGGAATACTTTGCTTTCGGTGAAACCTTTGTAGAGGAACACAGAAGCTCAAATAACAGCCCTTACAAGTTTAATGGTAAAGAATTGGATGAAGAAACAGGATGGTATTATTATGGAGCGCGATATTATGACCCAAGGATAAGTGTTTGGTTGAGTGTGGATCCGTTGGCTTCTTATGATCCATTTCAAAATTCGGAACATTATATTGATGGACAACATAACGGCGGAGTGTACAATGCCAAGAACTTAAATGTCTATGGCTACACTTATCAGAGCCCAGTTGTATATTTAGATCCTAATGGAAAACAAGTGCATAATGCAAATAGACCACAATTCCATTATGATTCAGGTTTTGCTAATTTTCCTAAAGAAGAACCAACAAATCAAGATAGAATTAATTTTGGAAAATGGGTAGCAAAAGCAACAGTTGCTCAAGCAATTATGCCTGACGCTGCAAATGCATATTTGCATTATATGGGTAATACGGGTAGTCATAGAACTTTTGCCTTACATAAATATATTAATGAGGATCCAAGTGGACAAGAGTTATTAATATTCATGAAAAGTATTGCCATGGAAAACGCAGAAGGTGTTCTAACGTCTCCTGGAAGAATTACATATTATAGTCAAGGTTTTACTGTTGGAGATATTGGAGATTTTAGCTATCCTCAAACAGAAAATTGGCAAAAAGCAGTAGGTGCATTTAATGTTTATTATAAGGCTGATTTGACAGCTACAAAAAATAATGCAGGTGGTTTAACATATAAATTGAACTTGACTATATATGGTGAAGATATGTATAATTTCAATCCAGGAAACACAGATTTAGCTACGGGTACACCTGATGCAGTTAATGGTAGGTTTGAAGTTATTGGTTGGGCTAAAGGTTATTTGCAATCTGGGGCTGCTAAATTAAAAGAACCTATAGTTTGGGATTCAAATAATTCTAAAAATAAAGATATTGTTCCATAGTTGTCTTATTTAGTGATTTAAAGATGAGAAAAGAATTATTTATATATTTTTTAATGTTATTAACCTTGGTTAGTTGTTCAAATGAAAATAATTATAAGACTAATCAAGAAGGTATAGAGAATATAATAAAATTTCCAGTAAAACCTATGTCAATCAAATATGAATTGCTTGATAAAAAATTGGGACAGGGAAGTCAAGACTGTTCCGAAATCATTTATTTAATAATTGAATCTAAATACTCAAGTTCAAATTTTGATTCATTGAGAAATATTATCGAAAGTGAAAAATCATACAATCACCCAGTACCTATAAAAAGTTGGTTTTATAAAAAGTGGTTTTCTCAATCTATTAAAGATAAAATTGGAAAGCAAGGTGATTTTTATTTAATGAAACCTAAAGTTTATTCAGGTAATTCTCTGTTCCTTAAAGAAAATGTTTTTGGAAGATATTTTGCAATATTAAGTGACAAAAACGAATTACTATTAAAAATAGAAGTTTGTACACGGAAATGATGAAAACGAAATTTACTGGTAATGTATCAAAGTTAGTGATGATGCTTTTTGCTAAGCGTAATAAATTGATAATGAATGTGTCTTAAAATAAAAACAAGATAAATTAGAGCAGGGGTTTCCTGCTCTTTGTATTTTTGAATGCTTTAAATCGATTAAAATGGAGAAAAACAAGAGTTCGTGTATCAGAGTTAGTGATACAGGAGTTTGTCCTCATTGTAAGGGAAAAGAATGGGTTAAAAATGGTTTTACAAAAAACAGAAAACAACAATATCATTGTAAACCATGCAACAAAAGATTTATTGATTATTACACTTACAACGCCTATCAGCCCAATTTAAATTACCAAATAGTGCTTTTAACCAAAGAAGGTTTGGGCATTAGGAGTACAGCAAGGGTTTTGCAGATTTCCGCAACCACCTTGTTAAAACGAATTTTATCCATAGCCAAAGACGTTCCTCGTCCTGCAATCAGCAAAGGAAAAGTTTATGAAGTAGATGAATTACGAACGTATATCGGCAATAAATCACGCTTGGTTTGGGTAGCTTATGCCTTAGAAAGAGAAACCCGGAAAGTAGTGCGTTTTTATGTAGGCGCAAGAACCAATAAAACGCTAAGAATCGTGTTGACAAGTTTACATCAATCACAAACCCATTTATATTTTTAAGTTTTCATAAATTCTTCTACCTTTGTGAAAAATAGAAAAACATGAAATATATAGTAGTACTAATTGCAAGCGCAGCTCTTCTTTCTTCGTGTGCTAAAGATAAATCAACAGCACCCGTATCGGAAAATATCGATGTACAGACTGCCGATGCAGTACAAGTTGAAGATGCGACGGAAACAGCAATTGTTGCTGAAAATGCGGAAGTATCCAGTCAATCTGCTACGGCTACAACGGCACCTCAGAATCCAGTAACAACCAATAAACCGGCTGAAAGACCGGCTTTGAATCCACCACATGGACAGCCTTTTCACCGTTGTGAAATCGCAGTAGGTGCACCTATCGATAGTCAACCTGGACAAAATCCTGCACAACAAGCGAGACCGCAACAAGGTGCAGAGATGTTTAACATCAGCCCACCCAAAAACAATGCACCCGCTCAAGCAACAGGGCCGAAACCCGCTTTAAATCCTGCACACGGTCAACCACACCATAGATGTGATATCGAAGTGGGAGCTCCTCTTATTTAGGAGAAGACATCCTATATCTGGCAAGATTAAGATAAATTTGTTCTTTTCTGGAATCCCACTCTTTCAATTTAAAGAAAGGATTTTTTGATTTGAGAATTTTGAACTAAGAATTATGCTTTTCGTTATTAAGTAGCAGAACTATAACTTAGCATCTTTTGTCTTTTCGAACGAAGTGAGAAATCGCTTTGCTTGAATTCAACAGATTTACTTAATCTAAATTTTTCAAGCCACTACAAACTTTTGTATATTTGTCGTTATTCAAATTCACTACATTCCACCCAAAAAATGCTAGATATACCCACTTCAGGTTTGCCCAAAGCGATGCTTCTTGCCGCTGGATTAGGAACACGCTTGAAACCTTATACTGACAGTCATCCCAAAGCCTTGATGGAAATCAATGGAGTCACTTTGTTAGAACGAAATATTACGTATTTAAAAAAGTATGGATTTACCGAATTTGTAATCAATGTCCATCATTTTGCAGATCAAATTCGAGATTTCTTACAAGCGAACAACGATTTCGACGTACACATTCAAATCTCCGACGAATCCGATGAAGTTTTGGAAACAGGCGGTGGATTGGTCAAAGCAAAAGAACTGTTGGGCGATGAATCTTTTTTATTGATGAATGCAGATGTGCTTACTGATTTGAATATCGAAGATTTCATCCAATTCCACTATCAAAATCAACCATTGGTGAGTTTAGCCGTTTCGGATCGGGAAAGTTCCCGAAAATTACTGTTCGAAGAAAACAAACGATTGAAAGGTTGGAAGGACTTCAGCAAGAACGAGGAAATTATCGTTTCTGAGAAACCTTTGAAAGAGTTAGCTTTTAGTGGTATTCATCTTATTAATCCACGAATTTTTAACCAAATGCCCTCTTCAGGCAAATTCTCCATTATGAAAACCTATAGGGATGTCATGGAAACCGAAAAAATTTTAGGTTTTGACCATAGCGGTGGAATCTTCATCGACGTTGGGAAACCCGAAAGTGTTAAAGAAGCAGAACAACTTTTTACCTAATTCCCTACAATCAAAAACACTCTTGTTTTGAAAAGTTTTGTACAACGAAAAAATTGTTTACTTTTGCATTGACAAAATTGTTAAACAACATTGTCTAATGAAAATTTCAATAGTTAATTATGGCAAAAAAAGAGAAAGATATTGAGACCGAAATGCTCATAAAAAGGACGGCAAAAAAGTTGTTTTTTGTGGATGGGAAATTCAATGCTACTACTCAGGATATTGCAGATGAAGCCGGTGTGAATCGA
>JBAYRQ010000027.1:0-26676 GCA_041676545.1 Weeksellaceae bacterium
ACACTCTGCGTCCTCTGCGTGAAAAAACCATATTGAGACTTTCTCGCTGAGTTCGCTTAGAAAAACGCTGAGTGCATTGCGTGAAACACTCTGCGTCCTCTGCGTGAAAAAACCATACTGAGTCTTTCTCGCTGAGTTCGCTGAGAAAAAACCCTCCATTGCATGGAAGTCTCTTCCTTTCAAAAGAATAATGCCTTACTTTTGCAAAGTCATTTCTTTCCCATGTACAAAAACTTCTTCAAACGTCTTTTCGACTTCCTTGCTGCTTTTTTTGGTTTGTTGTTAATAAGCCCTGTTTTTATTGTCGTGATGATAGGCTTGTATTTTGCCAACCAAGGCAAACCTTTCTTCTTTCAAGCACGTCCCGGGAAAGATGAGAAGCGATTCAAAATCATCAAATTCAAATCGATGAATGACAAAAAGGACAAAGCCGGCAATCTGTTGTCCGATGCCGAACGAATGACCAAGGTCGGTGCTTTTGTGCGCAAAACCTCTTTGGATGAACTGCCACAATTGATCAATGTATTGAAAGGCGACATGAGCCTGATTGGCCCCCGCCCTTTGTTGGTGCAGTACCTGCCGCTTTACAATGACCATCAAAAAAGACGACACCAAGTCCGTCCCGGAATCACAGGTTGGGCGCAGGTCAATGGACGAAACGCGATTTCATGGCAACAGAAATTTCAGTACGATGTAGAATATGTCGATAACTTATCCTTCAAAATGGATTTGAAAATCTTATTTTTGACCTTGAAGAAAGTAATCATCAAAGAAGGCATTTCACAAGAGGGTCAAGCCACAATGGAAATGTTCAACGGTAACAATTAAAAAAGTACAATGTATCTATACGGAGCAAGCGGTCACGGAAAAGTAGTGGCAGAAATAGCCGAATTAAACGGCCTAGAAATCAAAGGATTCATCGATGAAAACACCGAAATTCATCAAGTTTGGGATTATCCAGTGCTTCATGAAGTTCCGGCTGATGTGAAATCTCTCTTCCTATCTGTCGGCACCAACCAAAGCCGAAAGAAGATTTACCAACAATTTCAAAAATATTCATTCCCCACCCTGATCCATCCGAATGCTTTCGTTTCCCAAAGAGCCATCCTTGGCCAAGGCACGGTAGTCATGGCATCGGCGACCATCAATCCCGATACCCACATTGGAAACCACGTCATCCTCAACACGAATTGCTCCATAGACCACGAATGCAAAATAGGTGACTTCGTCCACATCTCACCCAACGCGGCACTTGCGGGCGATGTCCACATTGGCGAAGGAACTCAGATTGGCATTGGCGCCTCCGTCATCCAAGGCATCCGCATCGGCAAATGGGCCATGATCGGTGCAGGTGCAGTAATCATCCACGATGTGCCAGATTATGCAGTAGTAGTAGGCAATCCTGGGCGAATCATTAAGTGGCTGAAGGATTGAATGATTGAGTGGTGGAGTGGTTGAGTCCCGCTGGTCACTGAAATAGGACAATGTTCTATTTCTCGAAGTGCGGTCAATGAAATTCTCGGAACTCCGTTACCCAAGCGGCGGAAGACAACTCCGCATCCTAGAAAACCCAGACCGCCGCTAAGGCTTCGCCTTTATTTTTGATAGGACTGCGTCCTATCCTATAAATATGTCACCCCGTCGGGGTGAAAAAATAGTATAAAGATTCGAATCGTTAGAGAAAAATTCAACCCAAGGAAACATCCCACCCCAGTCCGCCCTTCAAAGGGGGAGAGTTAGATTTTAGATTATTAAAAATTCTTGAATAAATTCGGAGTTTAAAAGTCCTCCTTCTTGATACGTAATGCCAAGCCCCCATTCATAATTCAAAATTCATAATTCATAATTCATAATTCATAATTCATAATAATCCCCCTACCCAAACACCTCATTCAAATCCAATCCCCCAAAATTCGCGGAACTCATCATCAAAAATACTTTTCCTGATTTATCCATTTCTTCCAAATACGTTTTCAATTCCATAGAATCCGTAAAAACGAGAATCGATGAATCACCAAAGGCCTTTTGAATGTCTTCGGGTGAAATCGGCTCCATCCGCTTGATCTTCAAGGCGTCGGGATTGTAATACACAATCTTCTCATCCGCCGGACGGAGTGCCCCTTGGTATTCCGATAAAAAACTCGGGGTCAAACTACTGTACGTATGCAATTCCAAACAAGCAATGAATTTCTTGTCCGGGAATTGTTCGCGTGTCGCTTGGGTAGTCGATGAAACTTTACTCGGTGCATGGGCGAAATCTTTGTAAGCCGTAAATTCAGGCGTTCGACGGATCAGTTCCAATCGTTTGGATGCCCCGGTGAAGGATTGAATGGCCTCGTAGAAATCTTCGTCCATTACGCCCAATTGATTGCAAACCAAGCGCGCTCCTTCTAAATTATTTAAATTATGCTTTCCGAATATCTCCAAAGGAAGCGGTCCTTCAAAGGTATTTAAATACGTAATCCCTTCTTTGATAGTCGCATCGGGCGTGGCATACGGCAACTTCCGAATGGAATTCTCGGAACCTTCGACTACTTTCACTACATTTTCATCTTCGGAATTGTAAATCACTGAACCACCGGGAACGATGCTATCGGTAAATAATTCAAACTGATGGACGTAATTCTCAAAAGTGGGAAATACATTGACATGGTCCCACGCAATACCACTAATTAGGGCAATGTTGGGTTTGTATAATAATATTTTCGGTCGTCTGTCTAGTGTGGACGAAAGGTATTCATCGCCTTCCATCACTATAAAATCATTTTCTTCGGTCAGTTTCACCATCACATCGAAACCATCCAATTGTGCGCCCACCATATAATCCACGTCTTTGTGGTGGTAATGGAGAACGTGCAAAATCATCGACGTGATCGACGTTTTACCGTGGGAACCGGCAATGACAACACGGGTTTTATTTTTGGATTGTTCATACAGATATTCCGGATACGAATAAATCTTGAGTCCCAATTCTTTGGCTTTCAACATTTCGGGATTGTCCGCATGTGCGTGCATTCCCAGGATGACAGCTTCCAGGTCGGATGTGATTTTATGGGGGAACCAACCCAATGACTCCGGAAGCAAACCTCTTTGTTTCAATCGTCCGGCGGAGGGTTCAAAAATCGCATCGTCGGATCCGCTTACTCGGTATCCTTTTTCGTGCAGCGCAATCGCTAAATTATGCATTGCACTACCACCAATGGCTATGAAGTGTACTTTTTTATTCATCAAAAAAATCTTGTGGTTCCCGATCTTGGAGAATATCTTCAATGGGTTTTACTTTTAAAAATTCGGGGGATTGTTCAATTCCATCCATAATTTTTTTCATAATGGAATCGTAATCTTCATTTTCATAATCGATATCCAAAGGCGGTTTGAAATGCATAGTCGGACGAACGCCCATTTTTTTGAGTTTCAAACCCTTCTTATCAAAAGCGCGTCGGAATCCATTAATCACAACGGGAACTACAATGGGTTTTGACTTTTTCACCATCAGTGCCGTTCCTCTTCGCCCGGGCGCAAAAGCCGTAGTCGTACCTTGTGGAAAGGTTACTACCCATCCATTTTGAAGGGCTTTTTGTATATTTCCCACTTCGTTTATATCTACTTTACGGTTTACATCTTTTCCAGAATCTCTCCACGTTCGTTTGACCATAATTGCTCCGGTGTAAGCAAATAATTTGGTAAGGAAATTGTTCTTCATCGTTTCCTCTGCGGCGATGTAATAAAAATCAATTTTAGGGTTTAATAAATAAATCGGGTTCTTAATCGTGTTTACAAATCCATTTTTGGACGCACAAAACACGTGATACATCGCAAATACATCGGCGAAATAGGTTTGGTGATTCGATACGAATAAAACATTGGTATTGGGCAAATCTTCCAACCCTTCGCCACCGCTTATTTTTAGTTTGTTGTAACCGTTGTATCGATTGTAGGTAAAAGCACCCAATATAAATATCAAACTCCGTTTGAGAAAATACAAGTGTCCGAAAGCATCCCTATAGACATTTTTCTTTACCGCTCTCTGTTTAGCCATTTTCTGTTTTCCTATTTAATTGCAAATTTAAAGCTTTTCAAGCAATGCACCGAATTCCGATAGAATCATTGCGGTTGCTCCCCAAATATAAGCTTCTTCACCCAATTCATATCCTGGAATTTCAACTATATTCTCCGAAAAGTTACGCTCAAATTGCATGGGTTCGGCCTGCATAAACGCTTCCAAATCCAGGGGAATGATTTGCGCCACTTCGTCCTCTTGCGCCATGAATTCAGGAACGCCGTAGTGTATTCCCACAAAGGGATACACCAAGAAATTACTGGGTGGAATGTATAATTCGGTCAATTGTTTGAAAACTTCAATGTTTTCTTCTTCCACGCCCAATTCTTCCACTGCTTCACGAAGTGCGGTATTGGCTAAATCGATATCCTCTGGCTCAAATGAACCGCCTGGAAGGGAAATTTGATTGGAATGAATGCCGTTGTAAAAAGGCCGTAATATGACGGGGAATTCTATGTTTCCTTCGTCGTTCTCGTACAACATAATCAGTACCGCCGCAATCCGTGGGGAACTCTTTTTAACTTCTTCCAGATCATATCCTTCGCGATAAGGCGGCGAAAGTCGGAGCTGTGCTTCCATTCCCGGAAGTTCTCCTTCGTAATTTTCAAATTGAATTTTTAAGTCGTCTAAATACAAAGTATTATAATTTTTGGGTGTAATAATTAAAGTCTTTCATCACGGTAACAATGAATTCTTGATCCCTTTGCTCGGATTCAATTTCCATTACTGCTTCCAATTTCTTTCGCAATCGTTTGATGGTTTTTAAATCTCCCTTCTTGCGGGCAACCATAAACGTATCTTTAATAATTCGCGCATCGTTGTCACTCAGTCGGATGGCTTGACGGTACATAGGCACATAGGTTTCATCGAGTTCTTGCAAAATAGTGATGTTGATGGACTGTTTTTCTTTCAATTTCAAAACCGTGGTTCCGGCAATAATATCGCCCAAACGTTGGGAATTCTCGGTTCGTATAATCAAAAAGAAAGCCACTACGCCCGTTACCGAAAACAGCATTCCCATCAAAACAACCGCTGTTTCTTCTCCGAACAAAGGAATGAAAAATAACAACATAAACAATCCCGTCCAGAAATCAATGAATCGGAAGGCCCAACGGGTGAAATATTCAGAGAATCCCGCGCGGTACCCTTCCAACTTTACGACCCGAATACCGGTAATCATTTTGCCCAAAGTTTGTCCGTTGAATGCATATTCTGTCCACAATGAATAGAAAAAAGCGGGAAAAAGCAACAAAGTATACAGTACTTGAATGAAGTTCCATCGATCCGCATCAAAATCCTCCGTTTCATTAAACACCGCAAAATCCATTTGCAATACATTAAAAAACAGGTAGGTAATTGCCCATATATACAAGAGTATAAAGAGGATATCCAACCCAAACGAGAGGATACGCAATCCGACTCCAGCTTGTTGAGCGGCCACATTTACATTGAATGGGGTTTTTATTTTTACAACGGACATAAACTTACACTTAAAAACAATTTGAATGCATTGAACTTTTTCTATATTTACCTCACTATAAATAAACGAAAAATAAATGAGGTAGTGAGAGAAGTTGCTTTCATCAAACAAAATAAAGAAAAATGGTTGGAATTTGAAAAAGCTTTGTACAAATCTTCTGAAAACAAACCCGAAAGATTGGCAGAACTTTTTATTCAAATCAACAATGACTTGGCATACGCACAAACTTACTATCCGAAAAGTAATGTCATAAAATACCTGAATGCCATTACTGTAACCGCTTACCACAAAATTTACGGTCACAAACAAAGTGAGAATGGACTGAAGACCTTCTGGACGTTTGAGATTCCGATGCTCATGTACCAATACCGAAAATACTTTTACTTTTCATTTGCGGTATTTTTCCTTATGGTTTTAATCGGCGTATTTTCATCGATTCACGAACCGGAATTCGTTCGTTCGTTCTTGGGCGACAATTATGTAAACATGACGGAAGACAACATTGAGAACGGTGATCCGCTGGCAGTGTACAACAACGAATCTTCATTTGGAGATTTCAATAATTTCTTTATGATTGCCTTCAACAACTTACGGGTTGGTTTGATGGCGTTTGTGTACGGCATTTTTGCGGGAATTGGGTCACTTTATTTCATGCTGGTCAACGGCGTGATGGTCGGTAGTTTTCAATATATGTTTTATGAAAAAGGCCATTTCTTTTTATCGTTACGCACGATTTGGATGCATGGCTCGATGGAGATTTTTGCGATGTGTATAGAAATTGGCGCCGGTGTTTTGTTGGGTACCAGTTATTTATTTCCGGGAATCCTTACTCGGAAACAAGCTTTTTTTCAGAAAGGAAAAGCCGCTTTGAAGATTGTGATTAGCACCGTTCCCTTTACCATTGCGGCTGCTTTGATTGAAGGCTACATCACCCAATACGCCAACGAAATGCCCATTCCCCTTGCCGGACTGATTGTCTTGGGAACCTTGGGTTTTATCAGTTGGTATTATTTGATTTATCCGCGAAAAGTGTATCAAAGAAATCACGCGGATATCTCCTTACTTCTAAAAGAAATCGGCAATGAGAAAGTATAGTTTTTATCTCTTGCTACTGGTATTCAGTTTTCAATTCTTACCGATTCACGCGCAAGAATGGGAAGAGGAATATGAGGAAGAATTTCAAGAAGTCTTTGAAGAATCTTCGGAATCTGCGGAGCAAGTATTCACTCCCCATTACAGTAAAACCCCAATTAACGGGGAACGACCACCCGTTTATTACAAACAAAGGGAATTAGATTCGGATTTTAAGTCCAAATACAAAGGAAAAAAATACGACTACGACCGCGTTGTAAAACCACCCGAACCCCTAAACCTGCCTAATTTCTCCATTCCTGTAGGTTTGTTGAAATTCCTGATGTATGGACTTTTGGCGATTTTATTGATTGTTGTTGTTTACAAAATTATCCAAAACGCGGGTGGTTTCACCTTCGGGAAATCAAAAACCAAAATCAAGGTGGATTTTTCAGATGAACATGAATTGGAGGATGTAGAAAACATTGAAAGCAATGATTTTGAAACCTTGATTCAAAAAGCAAAAGACAGCAAAGATTACCGAAGGGCTGTTCGTTATTATTACCTTTGGGTTTTACAACGATTGACGGAAAATAAGTTAATCGATTGGCACAAAGACAAAACCAATTACGATTACTTTTTGGAATTGAATGAAAAGGCGATTCAAGATGACTTCTCCCACAGCCATTACATTTATGATTACATTTGGTATGGGAATTTTGAATTTGACCTGACCGAATTCAATCGCGCGGAGTCTATTTTTAAAGGAACATTAAATAAACTCAAATGAGAAAGCATCTTGTACAAACTCTTTTGATTTTATTTGCACTGGTATTTACGGGATGCAGCGATCAGCCTGTCAACTGGACACCTACTTTTGATTCTGCTCACTCCATTCCATACGGAACTTCCATTCTACGCAAAGAAATCCCCAAACTCTTTCCCGATTCAAAAATCAAAGACATCAAAGAAGAAATTGAAGGTTTTGATTGGTATTCCTATCCACACGATCATTACATCTACATCGATGCGGAGGATCGAAACAGTGAAGAGGGATGGCAAGAAATCTTGTATCACGTTTTTGAAGGCGGCTCTGCCTTTATATCGAGTGGAGAAAATATTCCCGAACTGGAAAAAACTCTGGGAATTCAAATCGTTAAATTCCCCAAGCTGAAAGAGAATCTGCCGATTGAAGTTAAAAATAAAAAGTACAACCTTACCAAAGGGTTTGAAGGTGCTTACTTTACCCATTTCGATGAAGATTATGCCGAAGTATTAGGTTATACAACGATGGATGGAAAGAAACAACCCAATTTCATCAAGTTTTATTACGGTGAAGGCTATTTGCTTTTGCATACCGAGCCCTATGTTTTCACCAATTATTACATGCTCAAAAACGACATTTCAAACTATGTCGTTGACGCTTTCTCTTACTTGGATTCGCAGGATATTTTGTGGGACAACTATCGGATACATCAACGAAGTTCAGCGGATAAAGACGACGGTGGATTCTTTAGTGCATTGGCATTCATTCTAAAAAACAAAGGATTGAAAGAAGCCTTTTATCTGCTTTTGATCATTGGAATTCTGTATTTACTATTCAATTCCAGACGAAGACAAGCCGCGATTCCGATTCTTTTTCCCTATTCCAATTACAGTTTGAATTTCGCCAAAACCTTGTCCAATTTATATAGACACAATGCAGACCACACGGCAATGGTTCGTTACAAAACCAATTATTTCTTGGAACAAATTCGGGTGAATTACAACATCACATCCAAAGATACCGAGAAAGATTTTGAAGAAATATTGAGTGTAAAATCAGGTGTGGATTTAAAGACCTGTCGCCAATTGGTAGTGACGCTGTTTCTTTTTAAATCGCGCACCTATTTTGACAAAGAAGATTTCATTAAATTACAAGCACAAATCGAAACATTTACAAATAAAGCAAAGAATTATGGAAGGAAATAACTACGAATCAAATTCTGATTATATGCCCACGGATTCGCCACCCACAGGCTTTGCGTTCAACCAACGCATTGATTTATCCAAGATTCAACAAGGGGTAGAAGAAATTCGCAGACAATTGGCTAAGGTGATTGTCGGTCAGGAAGAATTCAAAGATTTATTGATGATAAGCATTTTCGCAAACGGTCATGCTTTGATTGAAGGCGTTCCTGGCGTGGCCAAAACGGTAACTGCGAAGTTGATAGCCCGCACGATGGATGTAGGATTTAGTCGAATTCAATTTACCCCGGATTTGATGCCGTCCGATATTTTGGGGACGTCGGTTTTCGACATGAAGAAAAATGAGTTCGAATTCAAAAAAGGACCCGTTTTCTCCAACATCATTTTGATTGACGAAATCAACCGTGCACCTGCCAAAACCCAAGCTGCTCTTTTTGAAGTAATGGCAGAACGGCAAATCACCATCGATGGAACGCAATACAATCTGGAATCGCCATTCTTGGTTTTCGCTACACAAAATCCCATTGAGCAAGAAGGTACCTATCGTCTTCCGGAAGCACAATTGGACCGTTTCTTATTTAAAATCGAAGTGGGTTATCCGAATTTGGAAGAAGAAATTAAAATCATCGAAGGAAATCACCAGCGAAAGAACGTCGATCCAACCGATTTAATTACTCCCATTTTTAAAGCGCACGAAATCACGGAGTTCCAAAAAATCATTCAATCCATTTTGGTGGAACCCAAGTTGATTCAGTATATCGCACAATTGGTGAACACGACACGGAACAATCCATTCTTATTTTTGGGTGCTTCTCCACGTGCATCGATTTCTATTTTAAACGCAGCCAAAGCGCTCGCAGCCATTCGAGGAAGGGATTTTGTGATTCCAGAAGACATTAAATTCGTCGCCGTTCCCGCCTTGAAACACCGAATTGTAGTTTCGCCTGAAAAAGAAATGGAAGGAGTAACTGCCGATCAGATTGTACAACAAATTATTGAAAGTATAGAAATTCCGCGTTAATGAAGTCTTGGCTGAACCTCTTTCTGACAAAAGTATTTTTCTATGCATTCGCCTTAGTGATTGTAAGCTACTTATTTGGGTTTTACTTCCCAGTGATGCTTCTTGTCGCTCCGGCGCTCTTATTCGCCGTAGTTTTACTGTCCATGATCGATTGGGTATTGTTGTTCATCGTTCGCAATCCGATTAGCGGCCATCGAAAAGTAAAGGACAAACTTTCGAATGCCGATAAAAATCCAGTTCAGATCCTCATTCAAAACCATTATCCATTCCGAGTGCACTACACAATTTTGGATGAAGTTCCCGCACAATTCCAACTCTTTGACTTTAAAATAAAAGGTTTTTTATCGTCAAAATCTGAAGTGGTATTGGATTACACATTGACACCGACCGAAAGAGGAAGGTATCAATTTGGAAAAACCAATGTCTTTGTGAGTTCCCCTTTGGGGTTTTTCGAACGGAAAATCGTCTTGCATACCGAAGGTTACATAAAGGTATATCCTTCTTTTCTACGACTCAAGCAATTTAGTTTGCAAAACTTCAAAGCCCATATCAATGAAATCGGTCAGAAAAAAGTTCGGAAACTAGGCCACAGTATGGAGTTTGAACAGATTAAGAATTATGTAGCGGGTGACGACATACGGACGATCAATTGGAAGGCAACAGCCAAATCCCAAAAGCTGATGGTCAATCAATACATCGATGAGAAGTCCCAACAAATCTATTGCGTCATCGATACCGGTCGGGTAATGAAAATGCCGTTCAATGGGTTGAGTTTATTGGATTACGCTGTCAATGCGAGTTTGGTGATTAGCAATGTTGTTTTACAAAACCAAGATCGTTCGGGAATCTTTACATTCTCCAAAGCCATTAAGAATTTAGTGAAAGCAGAACGGAGGACCAATCAACTTCAGAAGATTTCAGAAAGTTTGTATTCGGTAGAAACCGATTATATGGAAAGTGATTTTGGGATATTATACAATGCAACCAAACACAAAGTTACCCAACGTAGTTTACTTCTTTTATTCACCAATTTCGAGAGTATGGATTCGATGCATCGTCAACTTCCTTATCTATTGGGAATCAATCGAAGTCATTTATTGGTTGTGGTATTTTTCCAAAACACGGAATTGGAAGACTTTATAAACAATTCCAATACGGAACTGGATGCGTACGAAAAGACGTTGGTTGAGAAGTTTATTTATGAAAAGCACCAAATCGTTTTGGAACTCAATAATTATGGAATTCAAACCGTATTAACCCGTCCGGAAGATTTAACGATAAATACCCTAAATAAATACCTCGAGATTAAATCCCGAGGTATCTTATAATCCTTTCCTATTTTAAGATCTATTTTATAATTCCACCAACTTGGATATATGGTCCACTTGTTTAATCAATTTGTTGTCCTTATCGATTAAAAACAAAGTAGGTGTTGAGGTCACTCCATACGCGCTTACGCCTTGCGTTTCCCATTGCAACAATTCGGTATAGTTAATCCAATCGTAGCCTTTGATGGCTTCTTTAAACGCAGCATCCTCATAATCCAATGAAATCGCAATAATCTCTCCTCCTTCCTTTTTGAAGTTTTCGTAGTATTCTTTCACGAAAGGCAATTCATCCCGACAAGCAGGACACCAAGACGCCCAAAAGAACACAATTTTCTTATTCGCCTTCACGTCGTACAATGATTTATAACCTTTGATCGGTTTATCAAAAACAATGTTTGGGACCACGCTTCCTGGCTTTGTCATATTGTGTGCAGAAACGGAAGTTCTCAATTCATCTGTAATTTCACAAGTGAGTGCATCGACTTTTGAATAATATTTCGCCAACATACTCCCAAATTGTTCTTTCGGTAAAACCATGAACACGGCAGATAATACATTTTGACCACGCGGCGTTTCAATGTCTGTTTTCTCTAATAGAAAATCAATTTCCTTTTCAACGGTAGTGTTTATCGAATTTTGGTCGGTCGCTCCGAAGATGGAATAACGTAGATAATCCAATACCAATTTGGATAGAAAACCTGTTCCTTCGAGAAAGTTGTTGTCATTGACCAAACGGTGTAGAATTTTATTTTTGTAGATATCTGCTTCATTCTTTGAATTCACATTGGCATTGGCTAATTCATTAACCTGGGTATAATACTTCAACAAAGGCAGATCAGAAGCTGGGCTCATTTTAACGATTCGGTCTTCTTCCTTGGTTAATGCTTTGAAGAATTCATCATCCGTAGTGTACAATGCTTTTATAATTGGAAAGACATTTACGCGCAAGTCATTGTAGCTTTCATAGGTTTGATATTTATCAAAGCCCATAGCGGTTTTTCCTTGACTAAATTCGGGTTTAAAGAACTGACCATTTTGATAGGTAGCAGATAGGCTCACATTTTCATTGTTGGTCAACACTTCGATGGATGCTTGCCGAGCATGGTCTGTCAAATGAACCAATCCACTGTAATTTTCAGGAATATTCACAGAAAACTTTCCGTTGGCATCGGTCTTTACCTTATTGACCAATTGCTCATCGGCACCTTTAAAGATTCGGACCATTAGGTTACTATCCGCAAAGTTTTTGATTTGTCCTGAAATTGTGAATTGCGCATTCACACTGAGTGTGAAAAACACGACTGCAAGGAGACTAACTAGATTCTTCATTTTTGTAAATTTATTCAAATATAAAAACCCTTTCTGAAACGGAAAGGGTTTTTATATAGTTTAAAAATTAATTTTAATTATTTTTATGATTTTGCCATTTTTCTTTTGCTTAAGACAACGTAAAGAGCAAACGTAATTCCGATTAATAGTAATGCAAATACGTATTGATCAATGGGAGTATCTGGCACTCCCGGTCCTCCAGCATCCTCACCTTGTGTTGGTGGAGGTGGTACCTGTGCAAAGACAGTTACCAGTGGAAGAACTAAAAGCAGAAAGGATAATATTCTATTTTTCATCAATATAAGTTTAGGGTTTTATTATTTAATTATTTTTTGAGTGTAAACTTCACCTGTATTCGACTTGATTCGAACAACATAAACGCCATTTGGTACTTTTATACTAAAATCTGATTTTGTATTCACATTCTCAAAAGTTTGGATATTTCTACCGCTTAAATCATATACCTTAAGATCAGCAGATGTCCAGTTTACATTAAACTTCACTTGGTGTACATTTTGGTTTTTATAAATGATTGTTGAGGCTGCAAACTCATCATTTGTACCCATTTCATCTTTAACTACAGGTTCTGCATTCCAGTATATTTCATATTTTAATTTCTCACCGTACACATCGTCGGGTGCAATGTAATAAGCGAAATCTGTTGTAATTGGAAGCATCACATCTTCTTTATCATCGTAGAAATAGAATGAATTGCCATCTGCGTAATTTTCATCTTCTGCATTGAGTTGATTAAAGATGGATTGATAAAACAAATCAGCCTTTAAATAATATCCCGAAGGATCTCCAGTGGTTCTATTTAGGAACATGGGAATAGGTTTGTTAACAAAATCAGGACTCACTGCGTTGATGTCCATTTTTCTACTGGATGTTTTCACAGGAAGTCCTTCTGGATCTTCTTGTGCCAAAAAGAATCCGGTTCTATTGTTGAAGTCAAAATACTCTGCTTCAAAATTATTATCTTCACCATCCATAACATTGGAAGCAACAACTACATATACTCTGTTTCCTGTTGAAGTTCCATCTGCATTAAATAGATTCAATCTCAATTGATAGAAATCTCCGTTTGAACCCTCTGTACCATAGTCTGCTCCCCCATCCATGGATTGATTCTTTCCAAAAGGAAGAGGTGAAGGCGTTGTTCTTGCAGAATGACTGAAAGTTTTCAATTTATCAGAGAATTGGAAATTCTGAGAAGTGTTTGAATTTAAAACCAAAACAAAAGGTTCAAAGGGCTTAACAATCAAAGCTTCTTTATCACCTGCCCATGTTGTTCCGTTAAAAGTTGCTTTAAAAGAATCTTGAGAAGTGGATCCTCCGGTTGCAATTATTGGACTCCATGCTAAATCATTTAATTTAAATACTCCTCTCAAGTCTTGAATAAACACTCCGTCATCATAACCTGTAACTGAGCCAATATCACTTAGGTCAATATTTGAGGTGTAGGGATTTCCATATTGATATACATATTTACCATAATCAGGATCGGTTAGACCATCTCTAATTTGATCTTCGATATAGGTTTTGTATCTTTCGTTGTAATCGTTTTTCTTTTCTTTCCAAACAGACCAATTGTCTCCAGGGTAATAGTTGTTGGTTCCCATTGCACGTGAATAAACTGCGTTTGAAGGAGAACCGCTGTAGGTCAATTTCGTACTGTTGGTCATCAATGATTTGATTCCTGCACTATTGTAAGTTAGGTTTAGAATTACATAATCTCCCGCTGAAAGCGTACTCGCTGAATTTAAATGATCAAACTGTGGTTTTGATGTATTGTTCCAGCTCATCATGGATGCGGTGTAACGGTTACTACCGTTTTGATAAGGCCCACCAAATAAGAACTGCATTGCCTCATTTGTATTTGTGAAGTTAAAAGGTATTGCGAATTGTCCCCAATTAAAAGTAACTGGATCAATGACACCTTTTTCCATGGCCAACATATTGGCTGATTTTCCATCATTGATGATCACTTGGCCGTAGTCGTCTTCTGTTGTCCAAGTTGATAAAAAGTTCGTACCGTTAAGTGCTGTTTCTAAATTGGTGAAATTCCCATCAATTTTGATGTTTCCGCCATTTTCCACAACTCCTTGTTGGTTTACTGCGGCAGTTAGGTTTAAATCATCTCCAAAATACACCAAGGTATTGGGTTCCACTTTAAACTTTGCTGTACCAGTGATGTATGCTTCCTGCGCAAGAGATACTCCTGCAAACAGCAATAAGCATACAGTTAAGGATAAGTAATTGTTTTTCATTTAATTCGATTTTAGTTGGTTAACTATGATATTATTGGTCGGTTTATTAGGAACCAAACTAATTTAGTTCAGTTCAATTTTGCCACAAAGATATATATATTTTCTTTAACTAGGAGTATGGCTAGACGATTTTTTGTATGTGTTTTGTGTCATTTCCGTGAATTCCATCTTCAATCTTCGCTCTTGTGAGCACAAATTCCGCGGGCAATTCATCAATCGCATACATTAAGTCTGTGAATATCTCCTCGGTTACTGAACGTAAACCTCTTGCCCCAAGCCCCAATTGATTGGCTTTTTCCACAATATAGTCCAATACATCCTCTTCCACAATTAATTTAACGCCATCCAGTTCAAATAGTCTTTGATATTGTTTTATCAATGCATTTTTCGGTTCTGTCAATATCCGTTTCATTCCCTCATCATTCAATGCCGTCAAATTAGCAATCACGGGAAGTCGACCTATCAGTTCCGGGATTAATCCAAAAGATTTTAAATCCATCGCATTCACTTCACTCAAAATACTATCTGATGTTTTTAGGTTATCCTCGTTTTTGAAACCGATAACATGGGCGTTTAAACGATTTGCAATGTGACGTTCAATTCCAGAAAAAGCGCCACCAGCAATAAACAAAATATCCTTGGTGTTTACTTCTACGAATTTTTGATCGGGATGTTTCCGTCCGCCTTTCGGTGGAACGTTTACTACGGTTCCTTCCAAGATTTTCAACATGGCTTGTTGAACTCCTTCTCCAGATACATCCCGAGTAATCGATGGATTATCACTCTTTCGCGCTATTTTATCGATTTCATCAATGAAAACAATTCCTTTTTCAGCCAATTCTACTTCGTAATTCGCATCTTGCAGAAGGCGTGTTAAAATACTTTCTACATCCTCTCCTACATAGCCCGCTTCGGTCAAAACCGTCGCATCAACGATGGCAAAGGGAACATTTAACATACGCGCAATGGTTTTGGCCAAAAGTGTTTTACCACTTCCGGTTTCACCCACCAAAACAACGTTGGATTTATCAATCTCTACCTCGTCTTTGTTTAAAGTAGGATTCATAATTCGTTTGTAGTGATTGAATACGGCCACTGACATGACTTTTTTGGCATGATCTTGTCCTATTATATAATCATCCAAGAACGCTTTAATTTCTTTGGGTGATTTCAAAGGCAACGCACTCATTAAGTCAGGTCCTTTCTTGAAAGTCACTTCTTCTTTTACGATTCCATGTGCTTGCTCAATGCAAATATCACAGATATACCCTTCCAATCCTGCAACAAGTAAATTTACTTCACTCTTGGCTCTGCCACAAAAAGAACATTTATTTTCTTCCATTTTAATTCATTTTCCGTCCGATAAATTTCGGTGTGCAAAGGTATGAACTTTTTTTACAGGTACACTCTTAAGTTTTTAGGAATTTCAAGCTCGTTTTGCTTCCGAAAATACGCTTCCAATCTTCGTCCGTCAATACAAATCCATAATGAAGTATGACAATCCATTCAAATTTCCACAAACCAAACTGAAACATCATCACAACATGTAGAAGTGTGGATACCATTAATAGTGCTAAACGTGTTTTTCTCCAAATTGTAAGTGGCACAAAAGACAATTGCAAGAGGATTACCAAATAGCCTATCCATTTGCTGAGAGATCCATTGGAAATTATCGGATAAAAGATACTTTCCTTAAAATTGGGGTATTGTGAAAAACTATAAAAAACCGCATGCCCCAACTGCCAATCTCTATTTATAGCCTTAAAAAACGCGTTGTTTCCATAAATTAAAAATAAATGAAGAATAATCGACATCAAAGCGAGCTTAGATAGTAAACCCAGCGTTCCTGTACTTCGATGAGCTGATAAACACCGAAAACTATCCACAAAAACAAAGTACAACAACGTAAATCTTAAAATCTTATCTCCCCAAGTGACAAACGGTATACTGAATTGAAGCATGAAAAAATAAAAAACGAAAACCAAGAAAGAAACAAAATGCTTCCCGATTCCGAAAATAAATAATAGCAAGGTCGAAGCATACAATCCAAAAAACACAAAAGGATATTTCGCCAAGAAACCTAACACGCCATGAAGTGGTAGAAAGGAATTGAGCTCCGGTTGAAAGAGGAAAGAAATACTTGGAAATGTGGTTAGAAGGTCAATCAATAAAATCAAACCAATGGCTACCCGAAAAACAGGTGCGTACAATCTCCTTTCTGCTGTCCAAAACTCTTTCATCGATTCAATAAAGTATAGGTTTTGAAAAAACACATTTCTCCTAAGTGGTAGGTGAAATCATCTTTATACTCTGGAGTGTAAGATAAAATCATCGGTTTTCGATGTACAAAAATCACTACGCTGTCAGCTTTCAAATCAGGGTTTTCATTCAAATACAACTTTGGGAAGTTTTGCAGATTCTGAATGGTTTTGATTAGAATTGGATTGGAAACAATTCGTCTCTCGAAATCATTGGTCTTCTCCATGTATTTTTCTGCATACAAAGCTTGTTGGTAATTAAAATCCAAAACCTTTAGATTCCCTTGGTATAATTTATCCTTTATAAAAGAAGTTTTATCCTTTAGAATTGATTTTTTGTATTCCGCATCGATATAGTCTGAGAACACCAATTGTTTCTTCGGTTGTCCATCTTTATAAAACACATACTCCACATCATAATTGGTTTTTGTAGCGGGCGCAAACATTTTATAACTCGTGGGAATAATTTCTCTCAGTTTAGCATTCATCGATTCGTTGTCATAAAAGCTCAATCCATACACGATGAACCAATATATGACAAAGAGTAAAACTCCTATTTTTTTTGCTTTCATTTTAATTCAAGAAAATTAAACGAATCGGTTTCGTCCTTTACAAAACTAAGAAATAATCACTTGCAGTCCATCGTCTCTCATTTAAATAAAAAAGTTGCTTCCATTTTACATGAAAGCAACTAAAACTATCTTGCTGTATTTTCGATTTAAGTTCTTGGCAAAAGAACTTCATCCACCATACCGTATTCTTTTGCTTCGGAAGATGTCATCCAATAATCACGTTCTCCATCGGTTTTAATTCTATCCAAAGCCTGACCTGAATGATGTGCTATAATTTCATACAACTCATCTTTCAACATCAATATTTGTTTCAATGTAATTTCCATATCCGTGGCCTGTCCTTGCGCACCTCCAAGAGGCTGATGAATCATCACTCTCGAATGTTTCAAAGCCGAACGCTTTCCTGCAGCACCTGCACACAAAAGAACAGCACCCATAGAAGCGGCCATTCCCGTACAAATCGTTGCTACATCTGGCTTTACCAATTGCATGGTATCGTAAATCCCTAAACCAGCATGAACGCCACCTCCCGGTGAATTGATATAAATCTGAATGTCTTTGGACGAATCTACACTTTCCAAAAACAACAACTGTGCTTGGATGATGTTTGCTATTTCGTCATTGATGCCAGTTCCCAAAAAGATAATTCGGTCCATCATCAAACGAGAAAAAACATCCATCTGCGCTACATTTAACTTTCGTTCTTCAACGATATAAGGAGTCATACTTTCCACGTAGTTCTCTACACGTAAACTACTTATGTTCTGATGACCGGTTGCGTATTTTTTAAATTCTTCTCCGTAATTCATATAAAAATATTTTAAGTTCCAGGTTCAAAGTTATAACTTTTTACCGTAGATGAACTGATTAATGTTGATGATCGTGTGCATGCTCTGCATGATCATGGTTATGCTGATGTGCTTTGTTTTTCTCTTCCATTATCTTTGCAAATTCTTCAAACGAAATTTCTTTCTCTTTGAATTTCACATTTTCTTTGAAAGTTTGCATCAATTTATCTGCAAATACTTGATCGGCAATTTTCTGGAATTCTTGTTGATTCTGCAAAGAACCTTGAACGATTCGTTCCAAATCCTCTTCCGGCATATCGGACTGACCGTACATTGCCAATTGATCTTTGATTAAATTTCGAGTCGCATTTTGAACATCTTCCATTTCCACTTTCAAATCAAAAGTTTGGGCAACTTTGGATTCGATTAATTGGTAACGCAATCCGTCTTCTTCTTTTTTCAATTGCTCTTTTGCATCTTCAATCGATTCGATTTTCTCGTTAGAGAAATGCAACCATCGACTTAGAAAATCGGTTGGCAAATCAAATTTGGTTTCTTTTAATAAAGCTTCTACAACGTCGTTCATCATCAACTTATCGGTTTCACGAACGTACATTTTGCTAGCTTCTTCTTTAATTTTCTGACGGAATTCCTCTTCCGTTTTTACCGCACCTTCACCATATACCTTATCGAATAAGGATTGATCAATCGGCGAAGCTTCCATGGTAGAGATTTCTTTGATCGTTATTTGAAAAAATCCTTTGAAATCTTCCACCTCTTGGGCTGTCATTCCCAGAATATCTTGCAATTGTGCAGTATCTTCACTGATATCCTTTGCTTTCACCACTACTACATCCTCGAATTTTTTACCGATGAATTTTTTGGGTTTGGCTAATTCTTCTATAAACAAATACGATTCCTTTTTCACTCCGTCTTCTACAACATTTTTATCGGCATCCAGTTCTTGAATTTCAACTTTGATATTCACTTCCCCTTCTTCCACTACATCCATTGACTTCACAGAACCGAAACGCTTTGCGAAATTCTCCACATATTTTTGAACCTCATCGTCACCTACGGCAACTTTATAGGTATCTACTTTCACTTTGGACAAGTCCACCTCAAATTCAGGAGCTAATCCTACTTCGAATTCAAAAACCAAAGGATCTACATCCCAATCCATGGTTTCTTTTTCCTTTGGAAGTGGATTCCCCAAAATCGAAAGATTCTCTTTTTGAATATAATCATTGATTCCCCTTTGCAATATCTGATTTACTTCTTCATAAATCGCAGCTTTTTCATATTGCTTTTTCACAAAGCTCATAGGAACTTGTCCTTTTCTGAATCCTTTGATTGTTGCATTCTTACGATAATTATTCAAAGATTTTTCCACTTTCTCTTTGTAATCATCCTTCTCAATTGTTACGGTAATTAAGGCAGTTAAATCGTCGATACTGTTTTGGCTAATATTCATCTTTCTTAAAAATTTTTTGGTTGGCAAAGTTAAGAATTTATTTGAGTTATAATTCTATTTAAAGAGGTAAGTTCGAATTCTGAATCCGCACAAGATGAACCCAGCGAAATTTCAACGGATGTATATACTAAGGTATAAAGACAAAAAAAACCTTAAATTTGCATTTATAAAATATATACCCATGAATTTAGATTCAAAAATGACGGAGCAGATGAAGGAGGCTATGAAAGCAAAAGACAAAATTGCTTTGGAATCGCTTCGCGCCATTAAATCCGAACTCTTATTATTAAAAACGGCCGGAAAAGACGAAGAAGTTTCCGAAACCCAAGAAGTTGCTTTACTTCAAAAGCTAATTAAACAACGAAAAGAAGCGGCTGAACAGTTTTCTGTCAATGACCGTGCTGAATTAGCGGACAAAGAATTGGCACAAGCCGAAGTGATCCAGAAATTTTTGCCTGAACAATTAACGGCAGAAGAATTGGAATCGGCTATAAAAACAATCATTCAAGAAGTAGGTGCCACTTCACCCAAAGACATGGGGAAAGTTATGGGAGCTGCAGGAGCTAAATTAGCTGGAAAAGCAGAAGGGAAATTAATTGCTGAGACGGTGAAACGATTACTGAATTAAGCGAATTATTGAATAACAGATAGGTATATCACTAAATAAAAGGCACTTACACTAAAAATGAAGGTGCCTTTTTTGGTAGTAATTCAAAGCATTTTCAAGGGTTCTTAAGGTTTTTAACATTTGAATATTTTTTAACAGAATTTTAACCACCCCCAGCAAACCCACTTATACAAAGTGATCCCGAGGTTTTAGGGCTTCAAAAACGAGATGACAAATGTCAAAAATGAAAACGGATAGCTCAGCTTCGTATTTTTGCCAGTGAAATTGAAAAACATGCATATGAAATCAGTTATAACATTTGTAATTCTTTTAGGATTTATCGCTTTTGGCGGAGCAAGTCTTAACGGCGATGTTACTTGGTTAGAAGGAAGCGGAAAAGCTTCTTGGTATGGTGACAAATTCCATGGTAAAACAACTGCAAGTGGAGCAAAGTACGATATGAATGAACTTACAGCTGCTCACAAAACCCTTCCTTTTGGAACAAAAGTGAAAATAACAAATCAACGAAATGGAAAATCGGTAGTGGTAGAAGTAAATGATAGAGGACCTTTTGTAGCTTCTCGTCAATTTGACCTAAGTCGCGCTGCCTTTTCTGAAATTGGAAATATTGACAAAGGTATTATGCCAATTGAATACGAAGTGATTAATTAAGATTTATAGATTTAATACAAAAAAAAGCGCTCTTTATAGAGTGCTTTTTTTATTTGTACTAAATTCTCTTTTGTGCTTTTTATTCTTCGTCTTCTGTAAAGTTAAAAAATGAAAAGTGTACATTTCCATACTTTCGAGAATCGAGTAGATGCGGATGATCGTCAAATTTAATTGCCTTGGGATGTTCCAAAACCAATTGACCATCGGATTTCAACCAATTATTATCTTTGACCAATTCTATCAACTTCAAAAACTCCTCATACTCCAAGGTATAAAAAGGATCAGCAAAAACCACATCAAAACTTCCTTGGTTGTTTCGACTTAGGAACTGAAAAACATCGGCTCGAATGACAGCGAACCGATCATCAATTTTCATTTTTTGAGTGGTTTCATTGATAAATCGAATGCAATTTGCATCCTGATCGACCGAAACAATCCGTTGCGCTCCTCTGGAAGCGAATTCCAACGAAATACTTCCAATTCCAGCGAACAAATCCAAAACGGAAATTTCATCGAAATCAAAAAAATTGTTCAACACATTGAATAAAGCTTCTTTGGCAAAGTCTGTGGTCGGACGGACCGGCAGATTACCGGGTGCTATTATTCGTTTTCCTTTAAATGATCCGGAGATGATTCGCATTTCTATAAATTAAATAAGGTGTAATTTTCTAAATAAACTTCGTCCTTTACTGCAGTTTGCACAAAACGAATGTATTTTTTCAACGTTTGAAACACGTTTGTTTCAGGCAATAATTGCCCATAGGTTTTTACAGTAACATTATTTGGATCCAACGCCAATTGCTCCATCGCAAACAAGCTAAAGAATAAAACATCTTCGTCCGTTGGCGTCTCAAATAAATTATAAAACTGTATTCCCGTTGTATTTAAAACGGCAATTTCAAAATTCGTCTGATTTAAATTCAAATGAACCGTAACTGATTCCGACTCTTCAAGCGAGTTCAAAAAAACTTTCCCCGAATGACTTACATTCACTTTGGAATACAAATCATTCAATTTAGCCATCAACTTTTGTGAGGTTCCATACACAAAACTACTTTCAAAATTGGTTTCGGACAGAAGTAATAAATTGTCTTCGAACTCTGCTTCACTGAAATTCAATAAAACATCTTTGGATTCGGACAGATAGGTTGAAGGAACCAGATTGAAGAACGACGAAATAAATCCTGCATGAACGTTTTCAAAATTTCGACGTAAACTCAAATTGATTTCTAACTCTTTGGTGATTTCTTCTTCCCACACACTGAAGCGATTCACTTTAAAATGATTCACTTTGGGATACTTCACATTCTCATTCCGCACACAATAAGAAAATCCTTCTTTGTAAAAAAGAAGATGCAATTCATTCGTATGAGTAGTTTCTGTTGAAATAGCTTTGTTTTTTGAAGCCGTAAAGTTAAACTATTCTCTGCTAATTTCATATTTGAAACGAATGGATTCCAAATTCAATTCTACAAATTGAAAATCCGATTTACAAAGCGCTGACTACTAATCATATACAATTATTCAAAATCTTTACAATCCATCTACAAACTTTTTGTGGGAATTAATTAGAATTTCGAAAAAGTATAAACCCTTAAAAAAAATCGTATGAAATCTTTAAAAGTAAGTATTGTCATTTTAGTATTCAGTTTGGGACTGATGGGTTGTAATCAAAATTCAAAACTTGAAAATTCCTATTCCACCAAAGATTCCGTTGAATCTCAGGAATTGGCAATGGAATCAGAAATGGATGCTATAAATGAATCTTCCGATTCGGTTATGACATCATCCGCTGCCACTTATCAAGATCCAAAACGAAAATTCGTTCGTAAAGCGGATGTATCGATGGAAGTAAAAAATGTGTATAAATCGACCACAAAAGTAGAATCCAAATTAACCGAAATCGGTGGATTTGTCGAAGAAAGCCAGTTGAGTTCCAATATAAACTCCCGACAAACCTTTCCCATCAGTTCAGACAGTGCGCGGGAAGTGAAAAGATATACCGTGCGAAGTCAAATGACCGTTCGTGTTCCCCAAGAGAGTTTAGGCGCTTTTTTAATCGCTTTGGGAGATGAAATTCAGTTCTTGAATTACAGAAATATTTCTGCTGAGGATGTAAGTTTAAATATGGAATGGGCAAAACTCGAAAAAGAAAGATGGAATAATACCAACCAACAGCTGTCCGCATTAAATCACCAATCCGGAAAAATAAAGGATAAAAAAGAGGTGATTCAATCGATGAGTTCGAATCAATCCCATGCCAATCAAGAAAACATCCACACCTTAAAATTAAACGATGAAGTGAATTACAGTTCAATTCAACTCGAGTTTACCGAAAAAGAGAAAATTGCTGAAACGATGGTTTTCAATGCCAAATCTTACAATGACAAATACCGTCCAGACTTTCTATACAGTGCAGTGAATTCCTTAAAAGGAGGTTATTACTTGCTCCAAATCGTACTTCTAGGACTTTTGTATCTATGGCCCTTGTTTATTTTAGCAATTCTCACTTTCTTTTTTGTGAAATCAATCCAGAATAAAAACAGTCTGAAGCACTAAAAAGTACAAACACAGACATAAAGACGGGTAAAACGAAAAATATAACTTTGATCAAGTTTTGGGCTTTATCAGCGTTATATTTTTAACTAATTCCCAAAGCTTTTTTGTAAATTTGACCAAATTCAAAGTAGAAAATTGAGAATTATAGCAGTTATACCCGCCCGATATGCCGCCACCCGTTTTCCCGGAAAATTGATGGCAAAACTAGGAAAGCAATCTGTCATTTTGACGACTTATAAAAACACGGTTAAAACCAAGCTTTTTGATGATGTCTTTGTTGTAACCGATTCGGAAGCCATTTTTGATGAAATTATTTTAAATGGTGGAAAAGCCATCATGAGTGAAAATGACCATCAAACGGGAAGCGATCGAATTGCGGAAGCCGTTGAAAACTTAGAATGTGATGTGGTCGTAAATGTGCAAGGTGATGAACCCTTTGTGAAAAAAGAAGCCTTGCAAAAATTGATTGATGCTTATAAAAATGATTTGAATGAGGAAATTTCCTTAGCCACTTTAGCACAGGAAATAACCGATGAAGAAGAAATTGAAAATCCAAACAGCGTAAAAGTAAATTGGGACATCAATAATTTCGCATTGTATTTTTCGAGAAGTCCTATTCCCTATCCACGCGAAACCAATTTCAGAGCGCGGTATTTTCAACACATTGGAATTTACGCCTTTCGGAAGACCGCCTTGCTGAAGTTCTCTAAATTACCTATGTTGCAGAATGAAAGAGCTGAAAAACTCGAACAACTTCGGTATTTGGAATATGGAATGAAAATTAAGGTACTAGAAACCAATTATATGGGGATAGGAATTGATTCACCGGAGGATTTGGAAAGAGCAAATTCGTATTTAAAACAACATTTAAAAAAGTAGGATGAGTTTCAGAAATTTCCCCATGGTCCCCCGTGTAGTGTACGGACGTGGTAGCTCAAAGCAGGTAGAAAAAATAGTGGAGCCCCTTCGGAAAAATGGCCATCCGATTGTTTTCTTTGCAGACCATTGTTTCAAAGACAAAAAGTTAGTTGAATCCATCCCTGTGCAAAAAAACGACCCTATTATTTTCATCAATACCGATCAAGAACCTACTACTTCTGACGTGGATAGGTTGAGAGATCAATTGCAAAATGATTTCGGAGAAATTTCAGGAATCATCGGCTACGGCGGTGGAAGTGTGTTGGATATCACCAAAGCAGTTTCTTTGATGATGACCAATCCGGGTTCATCCGCCGATTACCAAGGATGGGATTTGGTGAAAAACGAAGGCGTTTATCATGCTGGCATTCCTACATTAAGTGGAACCGGCTCCGAAGTTTCGAGAACTTGTGTTTTAACAGGACCCGAAAAAAAATTGGGGCTAAACTCTGATTTCACTCCGTTTAATCAAGTCATACTTGATCCCAGTCTTACCCAAAATGCTCCGAAAGACCAAGTTTTTTATACCGGAATGGATTGTTATATCCACAGTATTGAATCGCTCAATGGGACTTTTTTGAACGCTTTCAGTAAAAGTTACGGTGAAAATGCATTGCAGCTTTGCAAGAAAATATTTCTAGAAAAAGAGGAATGGTGCGAAGAGTCTGACGAAGAATTGATGATGGCTTCTTGGCACGGTGGAATGAGCATCGCCTATTCCCAAGTGGGTGTCGCACACGCTTTGAGCTATGGTTTATCGTATGTTTTAGGTTTACGCCACGGAATAGGGAATTGCATTGCATTCAATCAAATTGAATCATTTTATCCAGAAGGTGTTAAAGACTTTAAAAAAATGGTCGATAAATGGGAAATTGAAATTCCAAAAAATGTTTGTTCTCATTTATCGGACGAACAAATGAATAAAATGGTCAATGTTGCCTTGGGACTTGAACCTCTTTGGGAAAATGCGATCGGCTCAAATTGGAAAGAAATAATTACAGAAAAGAAATTGAAGGAATTGTATGAACGGATGTAAATTGAAAAAGCTGAGTTTTTTGGCTGTTTTTATCGTGGGCTTTTTAAGCCTAAATCTCTCGGCACAATCGGCGGATCAGATCATCAACCAAAATTTAGAGAATTCGGGAGGTGTTAAAAACTGGCGAAATTTGAATAGTATAATTTTACGAGGAGATGCACTTTTAAGTATTGAGCAATCTTTTCCAATTATCATTTACCACAAAAGACCGTATCAGAAGAAAGTAGTTTTCATTGTGGAAGGAAAAGAATTATTGAACGAAGGTTATGACGGTAAAAAAGGATGGACATTCAACGACATTTCAGGGAAAAATGAAGTCGTAAAAGGATATCAACCCGACTCTTTTGAATCCGATATTTTAGACTATCAAAAGAAAGGTTTTACCGCTGAATACACAGGAAAATCAAAAAGTGGTAACCAGGAATGCAACACAGTCGTACTCACCAAAAATGTCAATAAAACCACGTATTGTTTCTCGACCCAAGACGCCTCGTTGTTATGGGAAGAAAACACGGAAGAAAAAGTGTTTTATTACGATTACAAAGTCTTCAATGGTTTACGATTCGCAACACGAATGGTCGGACAACCCAAAGCAGGTGGAGAATATGTGATAAAATTCAATTCCATCCAAATCAATCCGGTGATTGAAGATAAGGTGTTTAAGTTTTAAGTTAAATAGTGAGGGTTTCACTGTTTACTAATCTCATTAATACTATAAAGCTAAATGTACGACCCCGCTGAGGTCGAAGAATGAATAACAATGTTCTTGCTATAAACATGCGACCTTTTCAAGGTCGAAGAAAATCACATTTTTGATTGCAGATTTCAAATCATTCTAATAATTTACGAAACGAGTTCTTTAATCAAAATGAAATTCTCACTAACAGATATCCACCGCGGCGGACACAGTTTAATACTTAATACTTGAAACCTGCTACCTGATACCAAGTACCCAATACCTACCTCCTCATTCCAATTTCAATCCCTTTGATTTTTCGATACAATTCGCTGGCGTAATTATCGGTCATTCCGGAAACAAAGTCCAAAACACCGAGCACTTTCTGATAATCATTTCCATCTTCGTACAAGAATTGATTCGGAATTAGTTTGACCGCTTTTTCATCATAGCTTGCTCGATTTGCTTTCAAAATCGGTTCTATGAAATGGGAAAGCAATTCATACATCACATGGTAACCTGCATTTTCGATTTCGACAACAGCGTGGTGATTGTAAATGTTTTCAATGGAGAATTTCTCGATTTTTTC
>JBAYRQ010000028.1:0-25164 GCA_041676545.1 Weeksellaceae bacterium
AAAAAAGAGAAAGATATTGAGACCGAAATGCTCATAAAAAGGACGGCAAAAAAGTTGTTTTTTGTGGATGGGAAATTCAATGCTACTACTCAGGATATTGCAGATGAAGCCGGTGTGAATCGAACTTTAATTAATTATTATTTTCGATCACGAAATAATTTGCTGAATCTAATTTTTGAAGCCGCTATTCAAAGAGAAGAAGAGTTAAGGCATGAATATCTTTCGTCGGATTTGGGTTTCAAAGAGAAAATAGAATTGTACATAGATCACGCTATTCAACAAGCAATTGCTTATCCGTATTTAGAAACTTACATTGTTTCACGGATTAATGATGGTTGCTTCTTTAAAGAAGAAGAGAAAACGGACTTTACAAGCCAATTTGTAGCGGAATTTGAAAAGGAAGTCAAGAAGGGAACCATTGAAGAAATTTCTCCCATTCAGTTTATGCTGAATCTTACATCATTAATTTCTTTTCCATTCGCAATTCGCCCACTCATTCAACAAAAGTTGAAGATTTCTGACGATGAATATGTTCAAATCATCAGTGACAGAAAGAAAATAATCATGAATATGTTATTTAAAAAAACACTAAATGAATCGTAAAATTAAACCACTCGTTTTACTATTTCTCGTTTCCATTTTTAGTTGGGGACAAGAAATTAAAACAATTTCTCTCAAGGATGCGGTTGACTATGCGCTTGAGAATAAGGCAGAAGCGAAAATCGCGAAATTAAAAATTGAAAACAGTGAATACCTGATTCAAGAAGCGCGTGCGGGCGCTTTGCCTCATATCAACGCACACGGTGGATTGACTTACAATCCCATTCTCCAAGAAACCGCCATTCCCGCTTCTTCTTTTCCGGGATTTGAAGAACTGGATCAGCCTTTTTTAATTCTACAAATGGGTCAAAAATGGACATCGGTTGCAGGAGTTACCTTGGATCAAGCGCTTTTTGATCAGACCGTTTTTACGGGATTGAAAGCGGCAAAAACGACCCGTGATTTTTATCAAATCAATGCACAACTGACCGAGGAGCAAGTGATAGAAAGAGTTGCAACAGCTTATTACAATGTATTTGTTCAAAAAGAACAATTGTCAACCATCGATAGCAGTTATTTGAATGTGGAAAAAACAAGAGCCATTATCAAAAGTCTTTTCGACAACGGATTGGCACGTGAAATCGATTTGGATCGGGTCGATGTTCAATTGAATAACTTAAAATCAAGTCGTCAACAATTGATTAACGGCGTAGCTTTGCAAGAGAATGCATTGAAGTTTTATATGGGAATGCCGATTGAGCAACCGATTCAACTGAGAGAAGAAGACTTTGAAGTGGAACAACTTTTATTGGACGAAACCATCGGAGTTGAAGGCCGAACCGAATTTAAATTATTGCAAAAGCAAGATGAACTTTTACGTCTTCAAAAAGAAGCCTTCAAAGCGGCATATTATCCCAGACTTTCTTTGCAAGCGAGTTACAATTACTTGGGACAAGGAGATCGTTTCCCAATTGGATCGGGCTTGGATAAAGGTGTGTATTGGTCTGATTTTTCTGCCATTGGATTAAATTTGGTTGTCCCTATTTTCAATGGTTTTCAAATCAAAGCCAAAGTAAGTCAAGCGGACATTCAGATTCGTGAATTGGAACAAGATATCGCCAACACCCGATTGGGATTGAATTTGGAATATCAAAATGCAAAGTCACAGATTGAAAATTCCTATATATCCATCGAAAATCAACAACGAAATGTCGATTTGGCACAAAAAGTAGTAAATAATACCCAAAACAATTATCGTTTGGGATTGGCTACTTTGACCGATTTGTTGGAAGCTGAAAATGCATTGGTCGATGCCAGAAATAATTATTCAAATGCCGTTCTTCAGTTTAAATTGGCTGAAGTACAATTGTTAAAATCAAGAGGAGAATTAAATACACTAAAAGATAACCTATGAAAATCGTGAAAAACATAGTGAGCGTTGTAGTCATACTATTGCTTTTGGGCTGGGGAGCCTTGACTTTAATCAATAACAAAAAGAAGTCGGAAGAAGAAACAAAAGTGGTTGCCAAAGGAATTGATAGTATTTCTGTCAACGTAGCGAAAGTCGAATTTAAAAATATCAATACCGATTATGTTGCAAACGGAACTTTTGAACCTGTTCAACAGTTAAATTTCCCATCTGAAGTAGGAGGAAAGGTCATTCGCGTTTTAGTCGATGAAGGTAGTCATGTTCGTGTGGGACAGACTTTGGCCGTAATTCGTTCCGATCAACAATCCATCGACTTAACTTCGGCTCAAGCCAATTATCAAAATGCATTGACGGACAATCAACGTTTTGAAAATGCATTGAAATCCGGTGGAGTGACCCAACAACAAGTCGATATGTCGCGCTTGCAATTGAAAAATGCCAAAGCACAATTGGATCAAGCCAAAATCAGAGTAGGCGACACCCAAGTGAGAGCCACCATCAATGGGATTGTAAATCAACGCTTTGTTGAGCCCGGATCTTTTGTTTCGCCTGGAACCCAAATGTTTGAAATTGTGAATGTTTCAAATCTAAAGTTACGTGTGGAGGTCGATGAAAACCAAATTGTGAAATACAAAGTAGGCGATGTCATCAAAGTAAATGCGAGTGTAATGCCGGATCGTGAGTTGGCAGGAAAAATCACTTTCATTGCACCCAAAGCAACTTCTTCTTTGAGTTTTCCAGTGGATATTCAAGTGAGTAATACAGAAAATAATGATTTGCGAGCGGGAATGTATGGAACCGCCGTTTTTTCGTCTGAAGAGGATGAAGTACGTTCAAAACCTGTTTTGGTTGTTCCAAGAAATGCGTTTGTAGGTGGTTTGAATAACCAAGAAGTTTTTGTAGTAAAAGACGGTGTGGTTCATTTGAAGAAATTCTCTATCGGCCGAAACTTTGGAGATTTAGTTGAAGTTTTGGATGGATTGAAAGAAGGAGAAACCGTAGTTACCAGTGGACAGATCAATCTGAACGACGGTGCTAAAATTAAGGTTATCCAATAATCAAAATGCTTTCGATTTAACCTAAGCTTTTTATAAAAAGAAAAAACAAATGAATTTACCTGAAATATCGATAAAAAGACCCACGCTTATTGTGGTATTGTTTACCATACTTACTTTGGGAGGTCTGTATTCGTATACCCAATTGGGTTATGAATTAATTCCAAAGTTTGAAGTAAACGTAATCACAATTTCAACCGTTTATCCGGGTGCTTCTCCATCCGAAGTAGAAAATACGGTGACCAAAAAGATTGAAGATGCGGTTTCATCTTTGGAAAATATTAAAAAATTAGAATCCAAATCCTTTGAAAGTGTTTCTTTGGTAATGGTGAGTCTAAATCCCGGTGCGGACACAGACTATTCACTGAATGATGCCCAACGAAAAGTAAATGCAATTTTGGCCGATTTACCGGAAGATGTAGATCCGCCTTCTTTGGTGAAATTCTCGCTGGACGATATGCCGATTGTGACCCTAGCGGCCACTGCCAATTTGAGTAGTGAGGAATTTTATGATATACTCGATAAAAAGATTGAACCCATTATTTCACGTGTTCCCGGAGTGGCGCAAGTGAATTTAATTGGAGGTCAAGAACGTGAGATTCAAGTGAATTTGGATCAGAAAAAATTGGAAGGCTATGGTTTATCCATTCTTCAAATCAACCAAGCGATTCAAATGTCGAATTTGGATTTTCCAACCGGGAATTTAAAAACCAGAGAAAATGAAACTTTAATTCGTTTGTCAGGAAAATTTAAAAGTTTGGATGAACTTCGAAAATTAGTGGTTAGTGATAACAACGGTGTTCAAGTTCGTTTGAGCGATGTGGCCGATATTCAAGATTCTCAGAAAGATGTCGATAAAATCGCTCGTTTAAATCAAGAGAGCGCGATTTTGGTTCAAGTGATGAAACAATCCGACGCCAATGCGGTGGAAGTGAGCGCAGGTGTAATTGAAGCGGTGAAACAAGTGGAAAGTGACTATGCAAACCAAGGTGTGAAATTAAAAATTGCCAATGATACCTCCGAATTTACTTTGGCAGCGGCGAATAACGTAATGTTCGACTTATTTATGGCGATTTTCTTGGTGGCCATAGTGATGCTTTTGTTCTTGCATAGTTTCAGAAATGCATTGATCGTTATGGTTTCCATTCCTGCATCCCTTATTGCAACCTTCATTGGGATTTATTTGATGGGTTATACCTTGAATTTAATGAGCTTAGTAGCTCTTTCTTTGGTAGTTGGGATTTTGGTGGATGATGCGATTGTGGTTTTGGAAAACATTCACCGTCACATGGAAATGGGAAAAAACAAATACCGTGCGGCCTATGACGGAGCTACTGAAATTGGTTTTACCGTTTTTGCGATTACATTGGTAATTATTGTGGTATTCCTACCGATTTCAATGAGTAACGACCTGGTTTCAAACATCATTAAACAATTTGCCGTCACGGTAATGATGGCGACTGGATTCTCTTTATTAACCTCGTTTACCATTGTTCCTTGGTTATTTTCACGCTATGGGAAAATGGAAAAGATGGAAGGGAAAACCGTCTATCAACGTTTTATTATGGGCTTTGAAAAACAATTGAGTCATTTCACCCATTGGATTTCTGGACTTTTAAAATGGTCCTTACGTTCACGATTAAATAAAATATTGACATTATTAATCGCTGTGGGATTGTTTTTAGGGTCCTTCTTATTTGTGGTATTTGGATTTATTGGTGGAGAATTCTTCCCGAAATTGGATAAAAAAGAATTCTTGGTTCAAATTGAATTACCCAAAGATGCCTCGTTGGAACAAACCAACTTTGTGATTCAAGAAGCCGAAAAATATTTACGAGAAAAACCGGAAGTAGTCGATATGATTACCATGGTCGGTCAAACGAGTTCCGGATTTGGAGCGACACAAACTACGTCGTATCAAGGAGAAATCGATGTGTTTTTGAATAAAGAAGAGAAATTTGCCGATAATACGTTTGTATATGCAGCCAAAGTCCGTCGGGAATTGGAAGAGAAATTGGTGAAGGCAAAAGTAAGCACCATGCCGGTGGGAATGATGGGTGCAGACGAAGCACCGCTTCAATTGGTGATCGTTGGTTCTGACTTAGATTCCGCCATGGAATTCGCGAAAAAAGCAGAAGCGGAATTACGCAAAATATCTGGAGCGTCTGAAATCGAACTATCCGTCGAAGATGGAAATCCCGAAATCAACGTTCAAGTAGATCGCGATAAAATGTCGCTCTTGGGATTGGATTTAGGAACGGTGGGTAAAACCATGCAAACTGCATTTAGTGGAAATACGGATGCAAAATATCGTGCCGGTGAATATGAATACGATATCAACATCCGCTACGACCAATTCGACCGATCGAATATCAATGATGTTCGGGAATTAATTTTCATTAACAACAAAGGTCAAAACATCAAACTAAATCAATTTGCAACTGTATTTGAAAGTTCGGGTCCCAGCGTTTTGGAACGTCGTGACAAATCGCCTTCCGTAAATGTGAATGCCCAAGTAGTTGGACGTGCGGTGGGTGACGTGGCTACCGAGTGGGAAGAAGCGTTTTCGAAATTGGAAAAACCAGCGGGTGTGAGTTATATGTGGGGTGGAGATATTGAAATGCAAGAAGATGGATTCGGTACATTGGGAGTTGCTTTGTTGGCTGCGATTATCTTGGTTTATTTGGTGATGGTTTCCTTGTACAACAGTTATGTGCATCCGTTTGTCGTTCTATTCTCGATTCCTTTGTCCTTGGTAGGAGTGATGATTATTTTGGCTTTAACCAACAATACCATCAACGTATTCACCATTTTAGGAATGATTATGCTGATTGGTTTGGTGAGTAAAAACGCGATTTTATTGGTCGACTTTACGAATCATCGTATAGAAGCCGGTGAAACTACTTTCAATGCTTTGGTTCAAGCGAATCATGCGCGACTTCGTCCAATTTTGATGACAACTTTGGCAATGGTCTTCGGAATGGTTCCCATTGCGATTGCAAAAGGTGCCGCTGCCGAAATGAACAACGGTTTGGCATTCGTAATTATCGGAGGATTGTTGTCTTCCTTATTCCTAACGTTAATTATTGTTCCGGTTGTTTATTCCGTTTTTGATAGTATCACCCGTCGATTTGGGAAAACGGAAGAAGTGGATTTTGAAAAAGAATTCAAGGCCGATTACGAACACAAAGAAATAAGCGACGACGGATTTACGCCGAAGCATTAAGCTAAAAAACAAAAAAGCAGAACCAACTTGAAGCTTGTAGATGAAATTCTATACATTTTAAGTTGGTTTTTTATTTACAGGAAATTTTTGAGTGAGAATTACTTTTGTGATCAAACTTTAGCCTGACATAAACAAATTAAAAGTCAGGGTATAGGCTGACTAATTTTCATTATAAGTAAGGCTATACACTGACTTTTTAATCTTTTGGTAAGGAAATAAACGGAATAAAGTTTAGATTTACTTCTTCATTCCTCGTTTTTAATAATCTCTACCTTTTTCTTTTCGTTTTCTTAACTGCGTTTCAAGATCGCTCACAGATTCCGCAATGGCAGCCTCATAACTACCTTGGTTGGCTTCTGCGAATAAACGAGGACCCGGAAGGCTTAAACGGATGTTGCATATTTTCCCCGTGGAATCGGTAGAAGACTGTGCTTCTTTAAAAAACACATCGGCACGTATAACACTATCATACCGTGCTCCCAATTTATCCAATCTTTCTTTTACTCTATTTTCTAAATCTTGACTGGCATTTACATCGTGGTATTCAAAAACTATCTGCATAAAATTAAATTTTCTTGTTCGTAAGTAAAAATCAATTGCTTCTAAAAGCACTTAAACTGATGCGCGTTTTCGCATTGGTTGTAAAAACTAAATATACAATAATATGTGTATTAATTAATAGCAAGTTTTTCTTTGTTTTCTTTAATAGAAATTGTGATTTTAAATTTTCAAAAGAAACTAAACGTATCGAATTTGGAATAATTATTTTGGATGAATAAACCGCCTTTTTTTATTCTATCTTTACAGAAATAAAAATTTATAAAACATGGATTTCACTAATCCTTTGGTGTATGGAGCTCCCATCTTTTTGGCTCTAATTGCACTCGAGCTTTCATACAGTCATTTTTTTGACAACAAAGAACTCTATAAAAAGAAAGATTTCCTTTCCAGTCTTATGCTTGGAATTGGATCCGCTGTTTTAGGCGCGCTTCTGAAAACCGTTTCACTTATTGTGATTTTGGAAATTGCTTATGACTTGTTCAACCCATTAGTAGACGGCGTTCGAATGAATATTATGGGTTGGGAATCCTTTGGGTATGCATGGTATGTTTGGATTATCTGTATGCTTTTGGATGACTTCAGTTACTACTGGTTTCACCGACAAAATCACATGGTCCGATTTTTTTGGGCTGCACACATCGTACATCATTCCTCAGAGAATTTTAATTTAGGAACGGCCATTCGAAATGGATGGTTTACCATTTTTTACAAACCGCTCTTTTATGTCTGGATTGTAATGATTGGATTTCCACCCAATATGCTTGTCGTTTGTTTGGGAATCGAAGCTTTGTGGCAATTTCAATTGCATACAAAATATATCAAAAGATTGGGATTCATCGATAAATTCCTAAATACACATACCATGCATCAAGTTCATCATGCCCAAAATATTGAGTATATGGATAAAAACCACGGTGGAATTTTAAATGTTTTTGATCGAATTTTTGGCACCTGGAAAGAATTGGACGATTCCATAGATATTGAATTTGGAGTATCTACGCCGCCTCATTCGTACAACCTATTTGTAATTTTAACCCACGAGTATAAAAATATTTGGATGGACATGAAAAAGTCAAAAAACTGGAAACATAAATTCATGTACATATTCGGACAGCCCGGTTGGAGTCATGATGGAAGTACACTGACTGTAAAACAAATGCGCGCGCAAATGAGACAAGAAAGGGTGAAGTCAGACTAGTTGAGTCTGTGTAATTTGAAACCAAGAACGAAAAAAAATCATTTGAGTTCAAGTTCTTCAAATTCAACATCGATCGATTTTAAACGACACGATTCATAAAAGTTTTCGTGGAGAAATTCAGTGAAAGATATAGGTAAACCAATTTGAAATTCAGATAGAAACCATGAATTCCAAATTGGTTTTTCTTAAGGTAGAGTTTTACAATATTATAAATCGTAAAACAGACCAAAGCTAAACAAACCTCGATAACCTACACCTGCTTCAACAAATCCACCCCAGTTTTTTCCATAGCTAAAACCAATCGGTGTTACCTGAAAATTGAAAAAACTAGAATTTGAAGAATCTTCACTTTTGTCTGAATAGTCTTTCACTTTATCGTTGCTAAACGTAGCACCCGCACCTAGTAAACCATACAAACGCATTTTTTCTTTCTTCATGTAAGCGTACGTTGTTTCTGCAGCGACCGTGTAATAATTACTGGTTTGTTCGCCGATTTTAGAACCTTGATAATTTACATCAAAATCGGTGGTACTGTACGATACAACACCTCCAAAACTCCATCTGTTTTTGGGAGTATACGCATACGCTAAACGAAACTCACCCAGATTTCTGGCTTCGTTAAGTTGCGCACCATTAAAAATTACATTTGAGAAAGCACTTCCAACAACTTGAAAGGAATCAAAAATTTGACTGGTTGTACCTATCCCCATTCCGGCGGATAATCGATGTTCCTGTGAAAAGGTTTTCGAACTTAAAAATAAAAGTGTACCTACAATTACGATTTTTTTAATCATATATTTAAAAATTTAACGATAAATATAGGTATTCACTTGGAGTAAAAAAACTGAAGTCAATCGCCTTAATCTCTTTTTATCAGATAAATAGAAGAATGTTAAGCTGTGTTGATTGAGAGGCTTATTTTGTGCTGAAAAATAACCGAATTATTTAGCTTTTATTTTTTAACAGGAATTGTTTTTTTTTCCTTTTACGTTCAAGGAGAACATATTCCAACGTTTCCAATTTTCATCAGCCCCTTTTCCAGTAGCTTCTATCCACGTTTTCTCACCAAAAACATTGGTGACTGAAAGTCCTTTTACTTGGGCAATAGTACCAGAGTCTACCGTATAGGGTACAATAAACCAGTCATTGGAATAGATCAATCCGAATTCCATAAAAAGTAATTTACTGATGTCTTGGGTATCGGGTTTGATGTCACCAAAATTCACATTTCCTTCTTCAAACTGCCACCATCGGGTATTAGGCATTCCGTCAAAAATAAGGGGCGAAGGGAAGAATGACATAGTTTCACGCTTTTCGGGCGCTATGATAGTCCCTTCCGTTAATTCTAAACGAGACTTTTTGGGGTCGATATCCAAATTATACCAATCCAAATGACCGTGATAGTATTCATCGGCGGTTAAAACTTTTTCATCGATTTCATCCTTTTCTTTGGGTGCAGAAACTCGGAAATTATATTCCATTTTTGAAGGTTGCCATACATTGTTATTTGGGTCCTCAGGTTGCAAGAAAAGACGTTCATACTAGGTATTTTGTCCAAAAATGAAAGAAATCAAGCGCTTCGAAAGTATTATTTGGAATTATTTCGACGGGAACACCCAAAAGATAGGTTACATATTTCCACAAATGGAAAATACCCAAGGCTTCTTTTTCCGAATACTTAAAATTGAGTTGATTCAATCCATATAAAAAATAGACCGTAAAAGCAATATTTGTAGCCACCATATCCGCATAATTTATCGGAATGCCATAGCGTTCCCCATTCCAATTTGATTTACTTTTATCGATCATTAAACGAGATGCAGAATGAATTAACCGCGTTCTAATACAGGCGTTTACACGCATTCCCTGCGCATTTTCGCTCGTTCGGCTTACTTCTACCCAAAAGTTCAATGTGTTATAAAGTCGATGAACGGCACCTTTTTCTAGCGATCCCGTTGCCACCAAGGGTTTGGTGAGATTGGCAATATTATATCCACCCAATAAGGCGAAATTTCTTAAAATAAGTAAACCATTCAATCCACTTCTTTCCGAAAGTTGACATCCAGCTTCAATTAATTCTTCATCCAACCATTCGGGGATAATTTTTAAACTATTTTTAAATGCTATGAAATCTTCGGGTAGATTCTCATCCTTATTTTGGAGATGTAAAGAAGCCATAATCTTTTTGAAATCACCCTTTTTCATCCAGTTTTCTACGGATTCATCTACTTTTTGATCGTATTGCGTAAATAATTGAGTATCAAACGCAGAAGTCAATTCCTTCTCCGAAATATTTGCCCATGCTAGAAAATCGTTTCCATTGCCTGTCTTCCAAAAATCAATGTTCTTCTTATTCTCAATGATACTATATAATGTTGGATGTGTTTTTCGGTTGGTAATGTAGCTAAAATCATTCCTATTCGTGGAGTTTAGAATAATGAAAACAATAGGAAAAATTAATTCAAACTTTTAAAGTGCAATTTTTTGCTTATTACTTTTCAATCCATTCCCGAAAAGATGAAGTCTTGTTTTGACTGGTTTTTAGATGAGAAACGTGGCCTTTTAAATAGATCGCCAAAGAGTTTTTGTTGTAACGTTCAATTTTTTCGATATGCTGTTTTTGAATGAGTTCACTTCGGTTAATTCTAAAAAAATCATTGGGATTCAGTTGTTCTTCGATTTCTTTGAGGGTAGTTTCGTTCAGTAGATGTTTTTTTCCGTTGGAATCATAGGCAAAAACAATTCCTTCATCAGCTTCAAAAAATAGAATGTTTTCGGTGGCTACGAAATAAATTTGTTCACTCTTATGGATTGTAAAACGTCTTTTAAACTCCTTTTTCTGAAAATTCTGTTGAATCAGTTGCGTGATTGCTTGGATGGAAGGATTGGTATCAACAAAAGGACTTTTCAGCATAATGAATTTATCCCATGCATTTTGAAATCGTTCTTGGGAAAAAGGTTTCAACAGATAAGCGATTCCATTGGTTTCAAAAGCATTTATCAAAAATTGATCATAGGCTGTAGTAAAAATAATGGGACAGGTGATATTCACTTGACTGTATATTTCAAACGCATTTCCATCCAACAATTCAATGTCCGAAATAATTAAATCGGGTTGATTTACTTTTAGAAAATCAAGTGCTGACTGAACGGTTTCTAATTCAGCCATGATTTCCGTTGGAGAATTTAAATTCTCTATAAAACTTCTTAACTTCTTTTGAGCCGGAATTTCGTCTTCTATGATCAGTATTTTCGTCATTCGTTTGGATGTTCTATAAGTGGAATAATTACAGAAAAGTAATTTTCATTTTGATGAATTTCTAGAGGTTTCTCAGCCAATAATTTATATTGTTCTTTTAAATTATTCAAAGCCCTTCCCGATGTGTTTTTGGGATTGGCTTTCAAATGTAAGTTATTTGAAACTCTTATGTTATTTTCAACTACGATTTGAATTTGAATGGGATTTTCAGCTGTACCCACATTGTGTTGAACTGCATTTTCTATCAATAATTGCAATGAAAGCGGAACAATAAATCCTTTGGTTTCTTTATTTTCAATACACAATTGGTATTTTTTTTCATATTTGTGTTGAATGAGATTAAAGTATTGTTGCGCAAATTCGATTTCTAATTGAATATCAATTAAGTCTTTGTCAGAGGCTTGCAATACATAGCGATAAATTTCAGCGAATTCATTTAAAAAAGCCGAAGCTTTGTTTTTATCCTCTTCAATGAATTGATCCAAAACATTCAAATTATTGAATAAAAAATGGGGATTAAGTTGAGTTTTTAGTTGATTGATTTTGCTTTCTGCCAAAGCTTTGTTGTAGCGCGCTAAATTCTGTTGTTGCTTTTTACTTTTTTTGAAATAATAATAAGTAAGTAAAAAGCTTCCATAAATTATTCCCGTTAATAAATCAGAAAATAGGGAAAGTAGGAAGGTAGGCAAACTGAAGTTTTGTTCCATTTTCCCAGATGTCAGGGCGATCAAAAACGCAATGACTTGTACCGTAATCACAAAAGAAATCAAAGAAACTCCAAAGATTTTCAACATTTCTTGCGTGCGGAAAGTCTCTGATTTTTGCCATTTTCGGAGAAAGAAAGAGAGAATAAAAAATAAAATCCCCACTTTGATGAGCGTAAACAGCGCTGCTTCGGGCGTAAATATATACGCATCTATTTCCCGTCTTACAGCGATGCGGCTGTAAATGGACTGTAGATACGCAAATAGCAATATAAACAGCAGAAAATAACGGTTGGCAAATATTTTGGAAACAATGTTTTTCATGGATATTTTGGCGAAGCAATTTACAAAAAAATAGTCCTGACTTAGACAGAACTATTTTTTACGAATATTTTTATTTCTATTTTTCTGGAAAGGAGGCAAGGGTATTTCCTTCGTCATCGAAGAAATCTAATTTTGCATTGTTTTCTTTGTCCACATAAAACATAGCTCTAGGTCTGCCTTTGTCGTCGAAAAGAAACAATCCGTTATTTTCGCTTTTCGATTTGCCTAACATCACTCGTGGGACACCGCCTAACAGTCCTTGCGCTTGATAAGCATTGTATTTTTCCTGCATGGCTTGTGGATTTTTTTTGCGAAGTTCTTCCAATTCCTTCATTATTTCTGCCGTTTTAAGTTGGGATTCTTTGCTCGGACGATCATTAAAAGCCAAAGTGCTGCTTACCATTCTTTTCTCGCCTTGTCCTATATCCTGCGTTAGCAATTGCATTACTTGATCGCCATCGTACTGGTCATACGTGAGAGAGAGTCCGGCCGAATGTCCATTTTCAGTTTTTCTACCATCATAAATAAATCCGCCGGTTTCAATTCCATCTTCGTTATAAAACAACATTCCCGAACGCTTTTTTCGTTTTGAATTGGTCGAACGGTTGTTAATTTTATCCGCTCCGTTTGGAAAACGGTCGACATTGGTAAGGATCATTTTCACGGTTCCATCTTTTTCAACAATGTTGATACGTTCCACATCAATCTCACTAAATCTTTGATTGCCTGACTTTTTAAATGCAGTGGAAGTTAGAATTAACATCGCTATTGTTGTCGCAAGGGCAAAGGTTCTTAAAAAAACTAATTCTCTGTTCATCTTTACAAATTTTAAGGATTTGATGAAACAAAAGTATTTTATATCACTTCTTTTTCCATCTGTAAAATGATGAAAACAGGAAAATTTCGGTTGAATGAAGGAAATTTAGGAATGAATGGTTTCGGAAGAATTTAGTGATAAGCTGTTAATTTTTTCATCTTTTTTCTATTTCTCAAAATAAGTAGGGTAAGTATATAAATCAAAACAATCCCAAAAGGAATGGCAATGAATCGATGTTCAGGCAGAAGATACCAAAGTGCGAAGACCACAACAACCCGGACTAAGGCATGAAAGATTCCCACCCAATGTTTCACAATCCAAGAAAAAGGTAACCACATCAATCCCGTGAGAATGCCCACAGATAGCGGAAGAGAAGAATAATCCACCATAAAAAAGGGAATGGCTATGGAATAAACCAAAATGGCTTGGCCGACGGTAAACAGAAACAGAGTATCGAATTCATTCTTCGGTTTGGATTTGTCCATGAAATTCTCACCCGTAAATTTGGAGAGAAAAAGTCCCAAATAAACGATACTTCCCGTTCCAATAAAAATGGCCCAAACCGATACAAAGTCCGAAAAGAAAATCCCGATACAACCAATAATCGTCCAAACGATTAATCCAGCCAAAGGGGTGGCCAAAAACTTTCCGTTGGAAAATTCGATTCTTTGGTCTTCGAGGGTTCTTTTTGATTCTATTCTATCAGTCATAAAATTCTATTTACAGTGATTTTTTGGTTGCATTTATTTGTGTATTAACTAATTGCTGGATTTCTTCAATGATACTTTCCGAGAATTTGTAGTGATATTCTTTTAAAAATAACTTTAAAGATTGTTTCGTATGGTCTTTGATGTCATTTTCTAAACACCAATCTAAATATTCACTTTTGTGTAAATGAATATTATTTTTATCAATGGTTTGTTTTCTTAATTCAACCTCTTTATCTATCGAACTTTGTATTATTTTCCATTTCTCAGCATATTTTTTATTCAGATAATTGATATTATCTGTCCCCATTTTTTTTAAGAAATTACGACATCCTTCTCCCAGTACGGATTTATTAACTTCTTTATACGTATCTGGATAAGACTCATAAATAAAATCAACTAAATCTTTCCGTATTAAATCATCTTCATACTTATCCAAATATTCCTCTAATTTTTTAATGCGTTCTCTTTCTTTTTTAGAAACCCACTTTCCACGCATTTCTTCTTTATCATTCAAATCATCTTCAAAATCCGCTTCTTTTCTTTTGTTTTCCGGATTCATTTCGTTTTGTACAGAAATGGATTGAATAATTTTATTTTTTAATTCTGCAAGTTGAAAGCACACAAAATCATCTTTTACAGCTTTGATTACAGCATCAAACACACTTAAAATTTGTTCGTCTGTGAATTCAATACTCAATGTAAAGTTTTGAAAATTCTGTTGAATGATAAGCGCTTCGTTTGCTGTGAATTTATATTTTTCAATTAATTTCACTATTTGATCTCGGTTCATTTGTCTTGAGTTTGAAATTAGTACCACGGGCATAGACACCTTACTTTGCGTCTCACTCATTAATTTTCCTATCAAACTTATTCATTTTCACTTTATTTTCCAAGTGCTTTTTTATTTTATTAATGCACACGAAATTCAGGTGAGAAATTATAAAAACTTGAGAGAGAAATCTTCCAAATCTTTCTGAAGACTGTTATTTGTTTAGTTTCTGTATATTGTAAGTAAAAGTCAAAACCTTTAGATTCCACAAGGTTAAGGTTTGTATTGCTGTGATTTTCTCATTTTTTGAACAGACAATCAATTCATCTTTGAAGGATTTTACAAACTTTGCCCAGACGTTATTTTGAGCGTCTTGCAATAAAAAGTAAAAGCCACTGTCTCCTATTTTCTTTCCGGAAGAATTCAAAATCAGTTCGCCCTTTTTACCGACACTTGGATTGAGAATGACAGTTGCACTTCCATTCGGAAGAGGGAAAATCGCTTTTATACACGTTCGACCAGAAGGGATGGTGCAGGTTTCATACACCCCAGAATACACCACTTGTTTTGACTCAATGAAAGTTCGAAGCCATACAATACGTTTGACGGTTTGGCTCTTTTCGTCAATCAGTTGAATGATTTCACTTTTTAGCTTATTGGAATTTTCCTGGTTGTCCATCGGAATGTTTAATTGTTCAATTCGATTGCTAAATAAAATCTTTAATAGACCTCCAAACATTCGGAAGTAGGGATTCCATTTCACGTCCAAATCTAAATTGTAATTCCCTGTATTTTCGTAAAAGTCAATGACCTCTTTGGATAATTCATTTTGCTCTTCTTCCGTCAAATTAAGTTGATTGATCGATTGCAATAAACCTTTTTTGTGATTGCTTTTGTCAATTACTAAATTTTCTTTTTCGGCCAATTGCTGAATGAATTTCTCGCCAATTCCGTCCGTTTTTCCAAAAGGGCCCAACAGCCATTCGTTTTGCTTGGGATTTATTTTTTTTCCAAACCGAATCACCCATTGTTGGGTGATCCAGTCCTGGAAGTTTTGATTGGAATGCGGTTTTCCCATTATGAATTGTTTTTTTCAATCTGTGAGATGAAATTCTTTTGTCCTTTCCAACTACCAAATTCAGAAATGGGTTTAAAACGCAAGGTGGTGAATTCAAAATGAAAGTCTTTTCTTTCCCTTTCTTTCATTGCATCCGCATGTCTTTTAGGATCCGGAACGGAACTGTGTCCGTGAACCATTTGAATCATTTCTTTCTCCGTTTTCCAAATAGAAAAAGTGGAAACGGTGTTGAGTAATTTCGCTGATGCTAACGAAAGCGTTGCGGCCGGATGATCTCGAATCAATTTTTCAACCGGTCTGCCCCAATAAATAAACCGTGGAACTTGCAAAGGTTTCATTCGAGCTATTGTAACTGCCACCACACTGGAGGATGGATTTTCTAAGATTGCTTTCTGTTCAGGGATTTTAAAGCCGCTGTAACTTCCCCATTTCCGCATGAAAACCAAGCGTGTATGCCAACCCTTTGCGAGAATCCGACCAAACAAGTCTTTTTCTAAATAATCCTCCAAAGCTTTCTCATCCTCCCACTGCGCAAAAACAACCCCTTGCCGAATTAAAAACCGAGATGGCGATAGAATAGGCGAACCCAACGTCATTGCGGTCATATATTCCGAATGGATTAATCCGTGCGTATTTTTAGAAATTGGATTTGAAAATAAACCTTTTATCGCCAAAGATAGCGGTAATTGAACAAGATGATAGGAGAATAGGCTCATATTGATTTCTTTGAGGAAAAGTGTTTTTTTTCTGTGGCTAAATTAGAAATAAAAAAGAGTTAAATGCACAAAGTGTTATGCTTAACTTAAATCAAACGTATTGATTTTAAGGATACGATACATCAGGATTCTGTATATTTTTCGTGAAAAGTGATATTTGAAAGCTTATACTTTTCAGTCTTTCAGTCGATTACTCATTGAGAAAAGTTAATTGTTCATTTTATTTCTTTCGAGACTAATTGTTTTTGAAATTGCTTGCGCTATTGCGTTTTTTAAATTTTCATAGTCGGGTGGTGTATTCATTTTACCTTCAATTTTTTCTGCAGAGTTTGAAAAATCTTTAAAAAGGATTGAATTATCCGAAAGATTAATTATTTCAGCGTCAATTCTACAATACCCCATTTTCCCCGTTTCAATCATTCCATAATAACTTACTAAAAGTCCATGTTTTGCATGGATGATTAAAAGTTCATCAATTCCTTCTTCTTCTTTCAAAAAGCGCAAGTCGTGGTAATAGTACAATTTTTGTGAGCGCGGGTCCTTTTCAAATTTTGTTAATTTCTTCCCATCAAAATCGAAATCAATCTCATTTAAAGGCTTTCCTTTACTGTCGAATAGTTGCTTATATAAATCTTTTATCGCATCGTCCGGATTGATCTTCTTACTTACTATGGAAAGCGGTTCCTTAAATCTATTTCCAGAGGTTAACGCCATGTCTAACAATCCTTGAGAACCCTCTTTATAAACAGCTATTGAGTCAATTAAATAGATCACTCCCACTGTTTTCTGATTTGAGAAATAATTAGTGGAAAGTGGCATTTTAACTGCACAACTGCTGATTGTTGCTAAGATTACGAGTAATCCTACGGTTTTTAATACTTTATTCATTTTAGATATTTTACAAACAATTAGAAATAAACGATTTAAAATGTTTTATTTTTTTTTTTTGAAAATTTGCGTCAAACGTATTATTTTTTAGGATAAGATACAAGCGCTTTTTCTGCTTATTCTGAAAAGGAAATTGAGAAGAAATGGTTTAGGAGTTTAGAATCGATGTTTTTAATTTTCTAAAAGTTTCCAAAGATTTTTCGGGTTTTTTTATCGTTCAATTTGCATTTGGTTTAACTCTTTTAGATTCCATTTATCTTAAGCTCCTTGGAAAATTAATTTTCCATTTTTATATCCTCTTCATTCAATTCCAACTTTGTTTTCTGCTCCTTAATTAATTCAACCAAGCTCCATTCAGAATGACTCAATGAAATTAAATTGTCTAAAGTGATTTAAAAATCTTTGTTTTTTAGGTATCGAATTTTATACATCAACCGATCTTGAATGTTTCCAATCGTCCCAATTTAAAGCAAGCTTTCAGCGGGAAATTGAAAACAAAAAAGTCGACCCTTTTTCGGGTCGACTTTTGATTTGCTTGCGGAGAAAGAGGGAATATAACCCATATATAAATAGAGTGTGATAAAATACTATTATTTTGATTTATTGGTAGTTATGTTTTTATTAAGTCGATTAAATACCTTAAAATACTATATGATAGTATCAAAATTGGGTGTATATTTGGGTGCTATTACAAATAACTATGACTATAAAAAGAAAGATAACTATTGCTATTGAAAAGAGAAAGAAAGATGGTGTATTAATCACAGAGAACGTTCCAATTCGTGCAAGAGTGGTATATAATGGTGGCCGTGTAGAACTCTTTACAGGCTACCGCATTGATGCTTCTAAATGGGATGAAGCAAAAGAAAAGGTACGCAATGGGTGTACCAATAAGCTAAAACAAAGCTCTTCCGAAATCAATACAGCAATACAGGAGCTATCTACTACGATTGATAGAATCTTTAAAGAGTATGAATTGAAAAACGAAGTACCTTCTTTTGAACTCTTAAAAGATGAAATAAAACGCTACTCAGATAAACAAACCATATCAGCAACAGAAAAGAATCTCTTTACAGCTTTTGACGAGTTTGTAAAAAGTAGTGGTAAACGCAATGATTGGACAACTGCTACTTACACCAAGTTTAATACTGTTCGTTCACATCTTTTTTCTTTCAAAAGCAATTTTCAGTTTACTGATATTAACGAAAAGACGTTATTAGACTACGTTTCATTTTTACGCATTGAAAAACAGATGCGTAATAGCACCATCGAAAAGCAAATTAGTTTTGTAAAGTGGTTTTTGAAGTGGTGTAAAAACAACAATTATACAATTACCTATAATTTTGAAGAGTTTAAACCAAAACTAAAGGAAACATCTAAAAAGATAATCTTTTTAACTCAAGAGGAAATCGAACAGATTAAATCAACGGATTTAGGCACAAAGTCGTACTTAGAACGTGTACGTGATGTATTGCTTTTCTGTTGCTATACAGGACTTCGCTATTCAGATGCCTTTAGCCTAACAAGACACGACATTAAAAATGATGCTATTGAGTTTGTTACCAAAAAGACAAATGATATGCTGAGAGTTGAATTAAACAAACACAGTAGAGCAATATTAGAGAAGTACAAAGATGTACCTTTTGAAAAAGGAAAGGCTCTACCTGTTATTTCTAATCAAAAGATGAATGACTACATAAAAGAACTTGGAGAGTTAGCAGAGATTAACGAACCGATTAGAGAAACCTACTATGTAGGCAATGAAAGAATAGATGAAGTAAAACCCAAATACGAACATTTAAGCACTCACGTAGGGCGAAGAACATTTATCTGTACCGCTTTATCATTGGGGATACCTGTACAGGTTGTAATGAAATGGACAGGACATTCAGACTACAAATCAATGAAGCCTTATATTGATGTAGCTGATACGATTAAAGCGAATGCAATGACTAAATTTGATATGATATGAATACAGTAGATGCCCAATTAGAATTAACAAGATTTATGACTGATAACACAATAGTGATGTGGGAAAAAGAATTAAACACATCAGGAAATTCGTTTAATTTCGATTCCCAAGATATTTATAGACAATATATGATTAATATCTTAATGTTTGATTTTAAAGACCGAATTGATTCTGCAAAAGACACACAAGAAAGAAAAGAAATTTTATCTATTGTTAGAGAAAATTTGGAGACAATAATTAAGTTGTATGAAAAAAATTCTGATTTCTTCACTAATCTTGATAGAGATGGACTTCGGTTAAAGAAATACCGAGAAAGAAATAAAAATAGTTTGTCAGATAATGATTTAACAATGGAATTGTATAGAGAAACGGAATTGCCTGAACGTAAAACCTACTTTGAATCAAGTTTTTACAAAGAGATAGGTTTTTTAAACTACGACTACCACCAAGAGATATATAATCATAGTAAAAGGCTTTTAAAAGATGTGAAATCAAATTTTAAGGACTATGAAATGTATGACAATGATTATCTTTTTATTAATGACAAGCCTATATTTTCAATGGGACTTATTAGTAAACTACATAGTATAGTAAACAATCAATTTATTGAAGATATATCAGAATATGATTTTTATAGAGAGATAAATATCTTACATACAGTGAATAAAATAAAAATCAAAGAGGATTTTCTATACACTTTCTTTTATGTAATTCATTGCTTACATAATAACATAGAAAACAAAAGTTTAAAGAAAAAGTGGTTTGCTCAAATATTAAAAGAATTTAAGATTAAGAAAGCAACTTATGACTCTAAGTATAAACACATAACAGGTAGCAGTGCCAATGATACATTAAAAGAGTATCGCAATCTCATTGATTCAGCTTTTAAACAATAAAGTACTATAAAAGCCTTTAAAATTTATAAATCCACCTTTGAACCACTTTAGAATTTTACTAAAGTGGTTTTTTTGTGCAATAAAGTGTGTTTTTCCACCCCCTCTCCACCTTACACACATCGTAGTTTTGAATTGTTCGAACATCACAAAATCGTATAATTTAAAAACTAAAACTATGTATATAAGCGAATTAAAAGAAAAGCCAGTTTGGCAAATGACAGGAGAAGAACTATTACAGTTATTACAAACAGTATCTATAAAGGATTTTAAAGAACTCAATACTTCGCAAGAAACGCAACAATCTACAAAGCGTTATGTTTACGGAATACGTGGTATAGCAGACCTACTTGGGTGCAGTATTACCACTGCTAATAAAATCAAGAAAGAAGGTCATATCAAAAAAGCGATTATCCAAAGAGGTAGAAAAATTATAGTCGATGCTGACTTGGCATTAGAACTATTCGCTAAAAAATAAAAGGGACAACTTGTGCAAATCGTCCCTTAATATCCAATTAAAGTATAACTCAACTCTTATCGTATAAAGATAAGGATTATTAAAACACAAGTAAATATGAGCTTAGATATACCCTATATCCGAGTAGGAACTGCTTACTTTAAAATCATCGAAAAACCTTTGATATCAGGTGATAAAGTTAAAGTAATGGTGCGTTGGACTCGTGAAACGATTGTATCAGATCACGGAAAGTCCTACTTAGAGAACGTCTTAAAATTAGATGGCTTTTGCTGTATTCCAGACCATCTTAACTATCAACCAATCGTAGAAAATTTTTTTAATACCTATAATGAATTAAATATGAAACCAATAGAAGAAGATTTTAACTTAAATGAATTAGAACAATTGATTCCAAACTCACTACACTTTGTAAAGCACATATTCGGAAGTGAACAATACGAATATGGTTTAGACTATCTAAAGCTATTGTATGAGAAGCCAACGCAAACCTTACCAATATTGTGCCTTGTTAGTAAAGAACGTGCAACAGGAAAAAGCTCTTTTATTAAATGGCTTAAAAATATCTTTGGACTCAATATGACTTATATCAAAGGAGATTCTTTTGGTTCTCAATTTAACGCTGATTGGGCAAGTATGTTATTAGTTGCCATAGACGAAGTATTCTTTGATAAGAAAGAGATTACAGAGCGTTTAAAGTACCTTTCTACTACTGACAAAGACAAAGTTGAAGCAAAGGGAAAAGACAGACAGGAAATAGAGTTTTTCGCCAAGTTTATTCTTTGCTCTAACAATGAGGATGATTTCATTCAAATAGACGAAGAAGAAATACGTTTTTGGATTCGAAAGATTAAACCTATTGAATCAGAAGACGTTCACTTTATCAAGAAGCTAACAAGTGAAGTTCCTTATTTCATCAAATACTTACTTCTACGACCTTATTACACCACGCAACAAACCCGAATGTGGTTTACACCTAAACAGATACTTACAGCTTCCCTTTTAAAACTAATTAGTAAAAACAAAATAGAGATTTCACTTTTAGAACTTTTAAACCTGTGCTTTGAAAAGGTTGCCGAGGATGAAATTTGCGTAGCTCCCAATGATTTACTCTTGTTATTACGCAAGACAAACCCAAAACTAATTATATCTGCTAGTGAAATAAGAAAGATTTTAAAGAAATGGGATTTCGAACCACAAAATAACACAAAATCTTATCAAGGAATAGAGCTTTTATCTCATGGAGAATTTGTTAAAATAGAACGTAGAGGACGTTACTACATCATTAAAAAAGATTTATTCTATAAAATATTTGATGCAATGATGCAAGAATAGATTAAACTATTGTTTATTAATAAGTTACACTGCATCAAAGTCTGCATCAAACTAAAAACACATCAAGTTTGATGCAAGAGTGATGCAAGAAACAAAATGAGTTTGATGCAGTGATGCAAGAGTGATGCAGAGTATTTTATTGAAATACAATTGATTAACACCTTTCTGCATCATTGCATCAAAAAAAACAGATTTTTAACCCGACTATTTCAAAACGTATGAATTGTGAATCAGCTAAACAAATTAGCCTAACAGACTTACTTAAAAAGTTAGGTCATACCCCAACCAAAATAATGAGAGTTGATTGGTGGTATCTCAGTCCATTTAGAACTGAAAAAACAGCATCATTTAAAGTGAATATTGATAAAAACGTGTTTTATGACCATTCTGCTGGTTTTGGTGGAACAACACTTGATTTTGTGATGAAGTACAATAATTGCGATATTAAATCAGCTTTAGAATTGCTCAAAAACGATTCTTTTTCTTTTCATCAGCCAATTATTGTGAGTTCTAACATTATTCAAGAACCAACATATACAATTCAAGCGATTAAGCCATTAACACATCCAAACTTGATACAATATATCACTGAGCGTAATCTTAGCCTTAAAATGGCTCAAACTTATTGTAAGGAAGTACACTATACTCTAAACAACAAATCATATTACGCTGTTGGTTTTCCCAATACCACCATAAATGGTTTCGAACTAAGAAACGTGTATATAAAAATGTGTCTTGGAAAAAAGGCAGTAACCTACTTTGATAACAAAAGTAAACATATTGTCTTGTTTGAATCTTGGAGTGATTACATCAGCTTTTTAACCCTTTATCCAAATGCAGAAAAGCAATATGATTATTTGATTCTTAATTCCGTATCAATGTTGAATAATACAATAATTAAAACACCAAATAATTATTTGTACAAATGTACAAATGGGGAATTGTATAAATGTATCAATGTACAAATGGATAAAAGTATCAATAATACTTTGTACAAAGAATTAAAGTATGAAAGTATTATTTGTTGTTTCGACAATGATAAAGCTGGAGAAAGTGCCTTTCAAAAAGTAGCTCAGACCTATACAAACGTTGTTGATGGACGAAAACTGTACGAGAATCACAAAGATTTGAATGATTATTTACTAACTATTAACCGCAATGATTTGACGTGAGAATTATCGAGATGTGTCTTTGTCCTTACAAATTGGAAATTTGACAACCAAAGACCACTCGTTTTTCTCCCGAAGGTCGCAAAATGGGTAAGACGATGAAAAAAACAAAGAAGATAGAATTTAGAGTAACTCTTACAGAGGCTCTAATCATAAAAAACAAAGCAGAAAAAGTAGGTTGTAGCGTTTCGGAGTACATCCGAAACACCGCACTTGACTATTCTTTAGCGTATAAATTAACTCCTGATGAAGTTGAAGTTTACAAATTACTGAACAAATACACAGATAATTTTAGGCGAATAAGCAACCTTTTTAAGCTTGGTGATACAACAGGAGTTAAAGAACACACTATTGAAACAGCTAATCTAATTCGGACTCACTTACAAAAACTACTGTAATTATGATAGCTAAAGCAAAATCTTGTGTTGGTGGCACAGCATTATTCAATTACGTAATTGATGATAAAAAGGGATATGAGCTATTAAGAAACAATCTTTCGGGGGATACTCCGAAAGATATGTTTCAAACGATGCAGATACTACAAAATCAAAACAGCAGATGTAAAAACAACACAATATCGGCTGTTATATCTCCAACTATTGTAGATAGTCAAAAGATGAGCGATAGAGATTTACGAGCATTAGCCGTTGAGTTTTTACTTGGTTTACAAATCGATCCTACCAAAGCTCAATTCATTGCTTTTGTTCATACAGAAAAAGAGCATAAACATATTCATATCATCGCCAATCGCATAGATGAAAATGGCAAAGCTCTAAAAGATAATTACATTGGTTTTGAAGCTCAAAGAGTTGCTCACGAAATAGCACTTAAATACGGTTGGACGTCTATAAGACAAGAAAACGAGAATAAGAAACAAAGAGCTAACAACACAAACTTAATAGCTAAAAACACTATCAAAACAGCTCATAGGGAAGTTTTAAGACAGGAACCAAAAGATTTACAACAATACATTCGATTAATGCTTGAAAAAGATATTGAGGTTAAACCAACTATTAATAAACAGGGGAATATTCAAGGATATCGCTTTATTCATTTACCAACTAATACAAACCTAAAAGCAAGTGAAGTTGACCGAAATATGAAGTTGAATGATTTATTTAAAAATACAGCAAGCACAGAGTCAAAGAATGAAGTAGAAAAACTATTAACTAAGCAAGAAGCAATCGAACCACAAATGCAGAATTGGAAAACAGATGTGTCTGTTTTATTTAGTTTGTTATCTGCTTTTCAACTTAGTGGTAACGATGAAGATGATGAACAAAAAAAACGTAAACGAAGAGCACTAAAAAGATAAACAATGGCAAAGAACCAACCTAAACTCACTGATATGACAGAACTATTACTTCAGCAAGTCATACAATTAGAACACACGATAAAACAAAGTAAAAAAACTCATTTAGATACCATCAAAGAATTAAGTAACATCAAAGTAACAGTAAATGTTGCTGAACTTCGACAGATAGAAAAAGAACAAAGACAACGCTTACAGAATGACTTCGATCAATTTCATCGAGAGATAACAAAAAATAATGAGGAGCTTTTGAAGGTTCACAAGGCTGTTAGCTCAAAGAGGTTATTCTACTTGATTGTATTGAACATCTTTTTACTTTTAACAACAGGTTTTTCAATGTATTTAGCTGTTAAGAATACTATTGAGAAATCGGAGTATGAGCGTTTAGAAAAAGAAAAGGGGCAATTAATAAATCAATTAGAAAATGTAAATCAGTTTTTTAACAAAAATCCAAGGACAGCTAAATCTTTCAAAGAGTGGAGTCAAAAGCAATAATTGAAAAGTGTTTATCAAAGTTATTTCCGTAAAATTTTTAGAGCTTTGAAGGCTCAAAATTTTATGGAATAACTTTGTTGGAATAGGTTCACAATATTTTAAAAGATTTACTAACGACGTTTGGCAAATTGGCGATGGAGCCGACTTTTAGCACAAATGTTGAATAGAATTACTAATCTTCAACATTGCACAAAAGTTCAATAGAAGTACTTCACCGGCTCTATTGCCAATTTGTTTGT
>JBAYRQ010000029.1:0-23938 GCA_041676545.1 Weeksellaceae bacterium
AAGTTTACGGGATATGCTCCTAGGAAGCTATCCTCTGGTTTGGGTAAACGACGTGAATTTCATCTATGCCATTATTTTTGGAATTGTAATTATGCGCGCTTTGCACCAATCCATTGACAAATATCGCCGGGAATTGGCGCTTTTTGACACCATGGGAATTGCACTTTTCACGGTTTTGGGAACCCAAAAAACATTGGAATTAGGCTTTCATCCGGTGATAGCCGCCATTATGGGTATGTTTTCCGCGGTCATGGGGGGAGTGATTCGAGATACGTTGACCAACCAGACGCCTGTAATTTTCAAAAAGGAGATTTATGCAATTGCGTGCCTGATTGGTGCTGCATTGTTTTTGATTTTACATAACTTTGGCGTGGACAAAACAGTTAATTTTATAGTTTCGGGCTTGTTAATTATGGTCACTCGACTTCTTGCCATGTATTATAAATGGAATGTTCCTAAATTTGGATAAATATGCTACAGTTTACAGATAAATCGATTTGGACAGGAAGGTTTGATGATGAAGATGGCGAATTCGGTCTTCGCATTCATCAAAAAGTGGAGCTTAAAAACTTCATCGATCTCACCTTCAACACCGAACCCAATATTGCCCTTCTCGGATTTTGTTCCGACGAAGGAGTAAAAAGAAACAAGGGTCGAATCGGTGCAAAAAACGCTCCTGACATTCTACGAAAAGCCTTGGCGAATCTTCCGTATAATTTAGAAACCCGAAAATCAATTTTCGACTTAGGAAACATCGTTTTGGAAGAAGATAATCTAGAAAAAGCACGAAAAGAACAAATCGAATGCATTTCCGATTTAATACGAAGAAACTATTTCCCAATCGTTCTTGGAGGCGGTCACGAAACGGCTTTGGGTAATTTCTTGGGATTGGCAGAACGCTATGAAAATATAGGAATCATTAACATTGATGCGCATTTTGACTTGCGAATTCCCGTTGAAAACAGTACATCGGGAACTCCTTTTTACGAAATGGCTCACTATTGCAAGCAAAACGATCGAGATTTCAATTATTTTGCCATTGGAATTCAGAAAACAGGAAATACAGCTGCTCTTTTTAGTCGCGCACAAGAACTTCATGTAGAAACCGTTTTGGCAGATGAAGTCCACATTGACTTGAATTTTTCTTTACGAAAAGTCGAAGATTTCATTCACAAAATGGACGTGATCTATTTGAGCTTGGATTTGGATGTTTTGGATGCAGCATTTGCGCCCGGAGTTAGCGCTCCTTCGGCGAATGGATTGCGTACTTTTCAAGTAAAATCTATTCTTCAAACCGTGATTCAATCCGGAAAATTAAAATTATTTGATGTAGTGGAATTGAATCCAGAATACGACATAGATAACCGAACGGCGAAAATTGCCGCACACTTAATTTGGGAATTTTTAGAATGATGAAATCGAGTTTAAGTATAGTTTTAGGCTTTTTATTTTATAGCCTTTTTGGTCAACAAACTTTTCATTTGGACCAAAGCATTTGGCACTATGACGTGCCTTTTGATTTTCAGATGGAAACCTACGAAAATGATTCTTTAAATCTTTCAAATTCAAATCAGCTAATTTCTGTTTATAAAAATCCATCCGATGCCGTGAATAAAATATCGGTAACCTACGGTGAAAATCAAAATATGAAGAAATTAACCACCGAAATCTATGTTTTCTCCTTGGTTGATTTATATAAAAAAGCCTACAACAACACGGAATTCATGGCAAAGGTCGAAATGGAAAGAAAGAAAATTTCAAATCATGTTTTCTATTTGATTCGCTCTACGATTACCCATTTGGAATCGGAATACATCTATGTATCTGACACTTACATTTCTGAATTGAATGAAAAAGAATTTAGTGTGAGTATCACTTATGACAACGATGAGGATAAACTCCTTTTGGAACAATCCTTTTTAAATTCTCGGTTTTTATGAAACTCTATCCTTTAAAATTCACACCGATTACCCACTATAGAATCTGGGGCGGTTCGAAATTAAACTCGGCAGTTCCCACTGAATTGCAAAAGGATAAATTGGGAGAAATTTGGAGTATTTCAGGTATAGAAGGAAATGTAAGTGTAGTTGAAAATGGAGAATTAAAAGGAAAGGATTTAAAAGAATTAATCGAAGAATACCAAGAAAGATTGATTGGAAAGAAAGTATGGGAAAAGTTCGGAACTGAATTTCCGTTGTTGATTAAATTTCTGGATGCAGCCGCTGATTTATCGGTTCAAGTTCATCCCAACGACCAGCAAGCAAAAGAACTTCACAACTCTTTCGGTAAATCCGAAATGTGGTATATCATGGATGCAGAACCTAATTCAGAATTAACTATAGGATTCAAAAAAGGCATTCAAAAAGAAGAATACCAAAAGCATTTGAAAGCTAATTCGTTGGATGAAATATTAAATAAAATTCCGGTTCAAAAAGGAGATGCTCTTTATATTCCCCCAGGCCGTGTGCATGCGATTGGTGCAGGCGTAGTTTTAGCTGAAATCCAACAAACATCGGATATTACCTATCGGATTTATGATTACAATCGAATTGACAAAGACGGTAAAAAACGAGAATTGCATACAGAAAATGCTTCTCGAGTTATTGATTTTAGACCGATTGAGAAAATAAAATCAGACTACGAAACCACCGAAAATCAATTCAATACGTTGATTGAAACACCCTATTTTGACACAAAAATTTTCTCAGGAGATGAAACCCAAGAATTCTCTAACAATGAACTCCGAATTTATATTTGCACAGAAGGAAAGGGGAAATTTACATTCAAAGACTGCGAAATCGAATTGAAAAAATACGAAAGCTTATTAATACCAGCTGATTGTTCGGATTACCAAATGCTTCCAAGTGAACACCTAAGCGTATTAGAGGTTGTAATTCCTTGAAACTAACTTTCGCTTTCAATTAATTTAACTAAATTAAATAAAAATTAATTGTATATTTACATGTTCATTAAAAGTCTAACCTACTTTTAATGAATTTTAAACCTAAAAACCTTTAACCCAACCTAAAAGTGAGAGCTTATTCTCTGTTACCTGTGAAAATTCTTTTCATAAGATTTCATTTCCCTACTTATTTTCGAGGGTTAATGATTTTTCTTGCGTTTATATTTTTTACCAATCTTTACGCCCATTCACTTACGGAAAATCCCCGTTTGAAAACTCCTGATACCACTTTAACTCCCTTAAAAATCACAATTTCAAACGACAGTATTGTATCGATTCAAAATGCCTTATTGTATCCTCAAGATTCTCTCTCTTTAAAAAAAGAAATAGTGGAGAAATCAGATTCTATCCTCCCCACACAACAAACCGTTAAAATTTACATTGCATCAGGAACCACTCTCATAAACGCTGATAACCTACAAAACGCTAGTCTGTTTTACTTGGATCAATCTGTTTCGACAAAAAAAGTTCTTCAAAAAGAAAAGAAAAATATACCCCACGAAGTTCAAACCCTAACGGTCCCCATCTTAAGAAAAAAAGCAGAAAGACCGTCCTTAATATTCACATCTTCAAAAAGCAAAGAACATTTTACGTCCCACTTAAGAAATGATTTAGCCGTTTCAATACTTAGTAATTCCTATAAAATATTGAAACCATCCTCTCGTTTCAATTTACAATATACAATTCTATCCCAAATTCCTACGATACCTTACCTAGAAACGATGAAAGATGGGAGAAATGTTTTAAAATCCAATGAGCGCGCACCACCCTTGTCTCTTTCTATTTTCATATAAGAAATTAAGAATCGAGTTACCAATTCTCGACTTTAGTTTCGAAATCACATAAAGAAATCAACCAAATCTACAAAACATGAAATATACCGATACCCTTAAAGTCATTTTTTTGGCTTTAATCAGTTTGGGCTTTTGGAATTCAACATCAGCTCAAAACTTTTGCGTAAATGGATGCAATGACAATACTTACGTAAATAGCACCGACCCGAATACGATTGAATATGACAATGTTGTTTCAGTCTTTCACTCCACTTTGTTGAAGGAAGCAGACGGAAAAATAAAAGTCTGGGGACAAGGAATTGGGAATTCAGGAACAAATACAGACCATGTCTTATCACCTCAAATTCTAAATAACATCAACTACCCTTCACTTACAGGAAAAGTATTGAAATTTGCAGCGGGAAGCACCTCAGGAACCTCGCTTGAAAGTGTGGTTCAACAATTTGCAGTTCTCACAACCGACGGACTTTTTATTTGGGGAATTCCCAATGTTTTAATATCATCTGATATTAAAAACACCAATTCGTTTAGCAAAATCACGGTGGATGGCAAAGCAGATGGACTTCCTGCCGGTGTGAATCCAGAGGATGTAAAAATGATGTTTGGATCGTATCGAACTTTATCCATTGTTACATGTGCAGGGGATGCGTGGGTTCTATCCTTTATTGGAAATAAAAATGGAGATGGAACCACTGAAAATAACACAAACAACAAAAAATGGCACCGTGTTAAAACCAACGCTACAGGAAATCCATATTTAACCAAAGTTGTTGCTATTCGTGGTGTCCCTGAGGCGTTTATGGCTCTGACATCGGAAGGTAAAGTCTACACATGGGGAAGCAAAACCTATTTAGGAAATAATACAAATTCTTCTTCGCGAACCTATGCGACACAAATGACTATACCTACAGGAATATCTCCAAAAATGATTGGAATGACAAGTAGTACGACCAACGATTCGAATGGTGTCACATATTATCTTTTGGCGACCAATGGAAAATTGTATGCTTTGGGAGAAAATGGATACAGACAATTGGGAGATTTCACTACAACTGACAATCGAAATTGGGTCCAAGTAAAAAAATCCAACTCAACCAATGATTTTTTAACGAATGTAGTTTGGATCAGTCCACAGGAACATGATGGGAGTAGCAAAGCAGCCGCTATCAATGTCCTCACAAATGACCATAAATTATGGGCTTGGGGTAATAATTACGGTTTAATGTTGGGGCTTCCAACCAATGAAACAAGCTATGACCCAACATATATGCCAGGTAAAACAACCGGAGCTTATGATGAAACAAAATTAAATCTAACAGACAACATTATGGCCGTTGAAACAGGTGGACACACCACTATTTTAATCAAAGACTGTAGTATGCGATTTGGTTATGTTGGGCATAGAGTTTATGGAAGTATGGCAGATGGTTCCAATCAAAACACCAATGAATACATTTATAATTTTGGAGATACATCGGTCGTAAATCTTTGTGGAGCACCTACAGGACCCATTACAAAGGATTTACGGATTTGTCCAAGTACTACAGCGAATTTAAACAATGCACATTTAGGAACGGTGCCCTTGGGTGACCATTTAACCTGGTACACAACTCCAAACAGAGCTCCTGGAACGCAAGTTCCCGACCCCACAGCAGTAGGGCCTGGAATCTATTACGCATTTTACGAACCTGGAACTTGTCCCAATCCACCGGGATCCGAAGTTCATGTGGTTTTGATTCAACCTGGCGATCCGGATTATGAAACGTGTTCCTGCCAAATTGACCCCGTCTTATCAGGGAATATTAAAAACACAGAAGTCGGAATTTCATTACTCGGCCGAAGCGCAGATAAGGTGGGTGAAAATTCAGAATGGCCTAAAATCAGAAACGCAGGTTTTATTGCGCTGGAATCCAATTCCAAAGGATTTGTAATTACCCGAATTCCAACCGCTAATTTGGGGAATATAAGTAATCCGCAAGAGGGAATGATGGTGTATGACACGACAGAAAAATGTCTGAAAATTTATGCAGATGCTCAATGGAAATGCTTTGACACTCCAGGTTGTCCATAAATTCATGAAAAATCTATCCTTAATTTAAAAAATCAAAAACAATGAAAACAATACTTTCAATACTAACAATAGCAATTGCTTCGTTGACTTATTCTCAAGTTATAATCGGAGATAACATAGGTACAGCTTCAAATAAAACATCGGTACTTATGGAATTTGCGGCCGGACAAAATAAAGGAATTATTTTGCCTTATGTAACCACTTTACCATCTGGAAGCGGATTGGTGGAAGGAACAATTATTCTAAACGCAACTAATCCAACCAAAGCAAAAGTTGAATTTTACAACGGAAGTTGGAATGACCTCAGCAATGGAAATGAAGGGAATGTTACAACTGCATTAGCAGATCAATTAACGTCTGCAGTAGAAGCTCCCGAAGCAAAAGTCATTATTGGCGCATCTACAACTACCGCGAATGGAGTTTTGGTATTAGAATCATCCGATAAAGCCATGGTCTTACCTATGGTTGATAACACCGATGATGTAATAGCACCTGCGCCAGGAATGATGGTATATATCAACAAAACCGGCGCCAAGCGTTTGGCCGTTTTCAATGGAAATAAATGGACGTTTTGGAAACCATCCTTTTAAAGTAAATAATCTTAAATAATTAAAAAGAGGTTGCAAATTCATATGTAACCTCTTTTGCTTTAAGCGTCTATTTAACAAAGCACCAAATAAACAAACGCATTTTATCAGAAATTTACATTATCTTTGTCCCTGTAAGTACAGTGAATGAGAAATCCTTTGTTTTATGCAAAAATTCTACTTTTTGGAGAATATGGAATCATTGAAGATTCCAAAGGATTAACCATTCCCTATAACTCCTACAAAGGTTCACTCAAATTCGACAAAGGAAGTCAAGCCAAAATATCCAACGAAAGCATCCGAAAGTTCGCCCTTTACTTAAGCGAAAATTTGCACGATCAATTTGATTTTGAAAGATTAAATGCAGACATAAAAAAAGGAATGCACTTCGATTCCAGTATTCCACAAGGATACGGAGTAGGTAGCTCTGGCGCTTTGGTTGCTGCTATTTACGAAGGGTATGCACTTCAAAAAATCGAAACTTCAACCCAGATTTCAAAAGAGATTATTTCTGAATTAAAAGAAATTTTCTCAAAAATGGAATCGTTTTTTCACGGAACCAGCTCAGGAATTGATCCTTTGATTTGTTATTTGAATTTACCCTTACTTATCAATTCCAAAACCGATATTTCCACCATTGGATTACCGGCACAGAAAGAAGGAAAAGGAGCTATTTTCTTGGTTAACTCAGGTTCACCCGGTGAAACGGCACCCATGGTTCAGATTTTCTTTGAAAAATTAAAACAAGAAGGCTTCCGTAAAACACTGAAAGAAGAATTCATAAAATACAACAATGCATGTATCGACGCTTTTGTAAAAGGCGATGTAAATCCCTTGTTTGCAAATCTTAAAAACCTTTCCACATGGGCTTTCCTACACTTTAAACCCATGATTCCCCAACGATTAGTTGATGCGTGGCAACATGGAATTCAAACCAACTCCTATTATCTAAAACTCTGTGGATCAGGAGGCGGAGGGTATATTTTAGGGTTTACAAAGGACTATGAGGAAGCGAAAAATCATTTGAAGGAGTTTGATACCGAAGTAATCTATAAATTCTAAAAAATGCTTAATTTCAAATTCGAAGAAGGGGAACAAAATGCAAGATTTACTCTTTACGACGATGAAATAAGAATTGGAGAGATTGATTTTAAGTGGAAAAAAGAAGACTCCATTTCCATCTACCACACTTTAGTCAAAAAAGAATTTCAAGAAAAAGGCTACGGTAAAAAATTGGTCGATAAAGTGATTGAATACGCCAAAGAAAATCAACTTAACCTTTCCGCTTCGTGTTGGTTTGCCGATAAAGTAATCCAATCCTATCACGCATGAAATCGCTAGGAGTGCGAAAATTGTTTGTAAAAACACTTGCTCTATTCACCGTAATTCGAGGATATAACATCGCAATGCTCGTTTTGGCGCAATACATGGCCAGTCTTTTTATTTTCAACGACAGCCGAAATCACCTCAGTATTTTGCTCGATAAAAACCTGAATTTCATCATTTTTTCATCTGCCCTAAGTGCAGCGGCCGGGTATATTATCAACAATTTTTACGATCTAGAAAAAGATGCCATTCAACGCCCGCTTCAAAATTATATCGAACGCTTTGTATCTCAGAACTTTAAATTAAACACCTACTTAGCACTCAACCTATTAGCACTTGGCATTGCGTATTTAGTTTCGTGGAGAGTCGCTGTATTCTTTTTGACTTTTCAATTTTTAGTGTGGTTTTATTCCCACAAAATAAATAAACTGGTTTGGTTAAATAATATTTGGTCCGTCGTTCTGATGGTTTTTCCGTTTTTCGCACTTTTTCTTTACTATGAAAATTTCTCAAAAATCATCTTTTTTCACGCGGGATTTCTATTTTTACTCTTACTCATCACCGATATACTAAAAGATTTAACCACTTCCACCGCAGATGCATTGTATAATTACAGCACTTTACCCTTGATTTACGGCGAACGAAAAACCAAAACGGTGCTGACCATTCTGATGGTACTCACCGCCCTATTATCCATTTACATGTGGGACAACAGCGCCACAGGCTATATGCGGTATTTTTTCTTGTTGACATCCGTATTCATGGTCATCCTACTTTTCCCGCTGCATCGCAACCATACTCGAACGAGTTACAAGATATTGTATTTGGTTTTTAAACTGTTGATTGGATTTGGAATATTTAATATGGTATTCATAGATTTAAATCCCTTAACTTTGCAAAATCTTATTTAAATAGATAGGGCGTGCCCTGCTAAAGCAGGTCGGGCTATCCGCTACAAGTCCTCGTCCCGTTAAACAACGGTACTCCGGGCTTTTCGCTACTATCTCTCACGCGAATAACAGACACTATAAAATGTAAACAATGAAGAAAAAGCAGGAAAGGCGAGATGCTTCCCATGAGAAGCCGACTGGAAATTCAAAACCAAAATCAAAAGTTCCCGGAAAACCATACAAACCCCGTTTGAAAAAGGCACCGGTGGACGATGGAACCATTCGACTCAATAAATACATCGCTAACTCAGGCATGTGTTCTCGACGTGAAGCCGATGAATTAATCAAAACAGGATTGGCCCAAGTCAATGGAAAAACCATTACAGAAATGGGCTATAAAGTGCAACCCGGCGACATCGTTAAATTCGACGGAAGAACCATTACCGCAGAAAAAAACGTGTACATCCTTTTGAATAAACCGAAAGGATTTATTACCACAACCCGTGACGAAAAAGACCGAAAAACCGTCATGGATTTAATTGCCAATGCAACTACAGCACGGGTTTTCCCCGTTGGAAGATTGGATAGAGCCACAACGGGACTCTTACTCTTTACCAACGACGGGTATCTAGCTAAAAAATTAACACATCCAAGCCATTCCGTTAAAAAAATCTACCATGTCAAGTTGAATAAAAAAGCAACGCATGCAGATTTAGATACGATTCTAAAAGGCGTACGACTCATTCCCGAAGGAATTGCGGTAGTAGATAGCATCTCTTTCATCGAAGGAAAACCGCATGACGAAGTAGGAATTGAAGTTCACATCGGTTGGAACCGTGTAGTTCGCCGAATTTTCGAAAAAATGGGATTTGAAGTGGAAGCTCTGGATCGCGTTTCGATGGGTGGATTGACAAAGAAAAATTTAAAACGGGGGGATTGGCGAAAACTGACCGAAAAAGAAGTTGGTTTTCTGAAAATGCTGTAAGCACAAATGAAAATAGAATACCTTTTTAAGGTATAATAAACCGTTTAATCAATGGATTGGACGGTTTTTTTTTGGATTAAAACTGATTTACTAACGTTTTATTCAGATGCGATCGATTCCTTTCTTTCCAAAACACCCAATTTCTCAATGGCTGTTTCTACATTCTTAACACCTTCAAAACGAAGCATCAATGTTTTATCAACTCCTTCAATTTTGGACGGTCTTTCTTTGAAACTCGCCAATCGTGGGTTTTGATGCAGGGTAGAAATGATGTGTTGGAATTGCTCGGATTTGTAATAATCCGATGTCGGTTTACTCACGAAATACGCCAATAAAACTCCTTTCTTCAAGATAATTCGTTCAAAACCTAATTCTTTTGCCATCCATTTCAGCTTCATACTTTTCAGTAAATTCGAAACCTCTTTGGGATAGTCGCCAAATCGATCGATTAAATTGGTTTCAAATTGATTGAGTGCAGCTGTTTCTTCAATTCCTGCCAACTCATTGTACAACGCCAAACGTTCTTCCACATTGTTCACATATTCATCCGGAATCAATATCTGTAAATCTGTATCTATTTGGACATCGGATACATATACTTTATCTACCGGTTGTTGATCTTCAAATAAATCTTTGAAATCCGTTTCTTTCAATTCCTCAATGGCTTCATTTAGAATTTTCTGATAGGTATCAAACCCAATGTCTGCCATAAATCCAGATTGTTCTCCGCCCAAAAGATTTCCGGCTCCACGAATTTCCAAATCCTTCATCGCAATATTAAATCCGGAACCTAAATCTGTAAATTGTTCAATCGCCTGCAGTCTTTTTCTAGCTTCATTGGTCAAAGTCGAAGTGGGTGGTGAAATCAAATACGCAAACGCTTTTCGATTGCTTCGCCCTACTCTACCGCGCATTTGGTGCAAATCCGCCAAACCAAAATTCTGAGCATCACTTATGATAATTGTATTCGCATTCGGAACGTCAATTCCGTTTTCAACAATCGTAGTAGAAACCAAAACGTCGAATTTCCCCTCCATAAATCCAAGAACTACTTTCTCTAATTCAGGTCCTTTCATTTGTCCATGTCCGGTTGCAATCCGCGCATCGGGAATTAATCGCTGCAACATTCCGGCAACTTCTTTTAAAGTATCAATTCGGTTATGCACAAAGAAAACTTGACCTCCTCTTTGCAATTCATAGAAAACCGCATCCCGAATTTGTTCTTCGTTAAATCCGATCAAATGCGTTTCAATTGGCTGACGGTTGGGTGGCGGTGTTTTAATGATCGATAAATCCCGAGCGGCCATCAAAGAAAACTGAAGTGTTCTCGGAATCGGCGTTGCAGTCAATGTTAAGGTATCAATATTCGACCGAAGGGTTTTCAATTTATCTTTTACGCTTACTCCAAACTTATGTTCTTCATCGACAATCAACAAGCCTAAATCCTTGTATTTAATCGATTTATTTACCAATTGATGGGTTCCGATGACGATGTCAATTTTACCATTCGCCAAATCAGCAATGATTTCATTCTTTTGTTTGGTGGTTTTAAAACGATTTAAATACGCCACTGTAACCGGCATTTCGCTTAATCGTTCTGAAAACGTTTTATAATGCTGAAAAGCTAAAATCGTAGTGGGAACCAAAATCGCAGTTTGTTTTCCATTCACTGCCGCTTTAAATGCAGCACGAATCGCAACATCTGTTTTCCCGAAACCTACATCTCCACAAACCAATCGGTCCATGGAACGTTCACTTTCCATATCTGCCTTCACGTCATTTGTCGCCTTCAACTGATCCGGCGTGTCTTCATATATGAACGAGGCTTCCAATTCATTTTGCAAATAGCCATCCGGCTCAAATTGAAATCCTTTTTGAGTTCGACGTTTTGCATACAACTTAATCAAGTCAAAAGCGATTTCCTTGACTTTTGCTTTGGTTTTATTCTTTAAATTCCGCCAAGCAGGTGAACCCAATCGATTGATTTTTGGTTCACCTCCATCCTTGGTCGTGAATTTGGCTATTTTATGAAGGGAATGGATGCTGACATATAAAATATCGTTGTTTTGATAAAATAATTTAATTACTTCCTGTTTACTTCCTTGCACATCTATCTTCACCAATCCCGCAAATTTCCCAACACCATGATCAATATGCGTCACATAATCTCCAATTTGAAGTGAAGTCAATTCCTTGAGTGTAATCGATTCCTTCTTTGAAAAAGAATTTCGGAGATTGTATTTGTGGTACCGTTCAAAGATTTGATGATCGGTATAACACGTGATTTTTAAATCTTCGTCTATAAATCCTTGATGAATGGAACCGATGATGGGAACAAATTTGACATCTTTTGAAATATCTTCAAAAATCGCTTTAAAACGTTCGACTTGTTTTTCACCCGAACAAAAAAGATAATTCGTGAAACCTTCTTTGGTTTTTTGATTGAATTCATCTGCCAACAGATCAAACTGCTTGTTGAAAGAAGGTTGAGGTTTGTGATTCAATTCAAAGGAAACTGAATTCTCAAAATACGCATTCAATGAAAATTCAATAACAGGAAATTTCGAGATTTCTGACTTGAATTCACCTTCATCCAGAAATAATCCTTTGGGTGACGTATGCTTGATATCTTTGGATAAACGTTCAAACGCTTCTTCCGCCAAACCAAAATTCCGATGAATCGCCGCTTGAATGACAGCTATATTTTTTGCAACAACAATCGTTTTATCGGAAATGTAATCGAAGAAACTTTCCCGAGATTCCGAACTAAATTTATTTTCCAAATTCGGAACTACCGTAAAACTTTTCACTTTTCCTACCGACAATTGGGTATCAATATCAAAACGACGAACCGATTCCACCTCATCTCCAAACAAGGAAATCCGGAAAGGTTGTTCTTCTGAAAAGGAAAAAACATCCACAATTCCTCCTCGAATTGAAAACTCACCCGGTTGTGAAACAAAATCAACCCGATGGAATTCATACGAAAATAAGATCTCATTCAAAAAATCAATATCCAAAGAATCTCCTTCTGAAATACGTAAAGTGTTTTTATTCAACGCTTTTCGAGTGACTACTTTTTCAAACAAACCTTCTGAATACGTCAATACGATACGTGGTTTCTTTGCACCGTTTAGGGTATTCAAAACTTCGGTTCTCAGAACTACATTGGCATTGTTGGTTTCCTCAATTTCATAGGGTCTTCGATACGAAGCGGGTAAAAATAGAATCTCATCTCTTTTAAAAAGCGTTTCCAATTCATTCAAAACATAGACTGCTTCTTCCTTATCATCGAGAATCAGTAAAACTGGATTTCCAGATTGTTTGAGAACTTGGGTCGTCAAAAATGACAACGAAGATCCAAATTGACCTCGTGCATGAATTTTTGAATCGGCTTGTTTTTGAAATTGGGCAATGGAATTCTGCACGAAATCGGATGACTCGTATCTTTTTAAGACTGCATCAATGATTTTATTTTCCAAATCAGTTGCAAAGTTAATGGAAATTGTCAAATTACCCAAAGCTTGAAAAATTCTATTTTTCATTTCTTATGCCCATACATTCTAAATCGTAAGGTATCCAGAAATTGGCCCGAAAAGTTACTATTTTAGCTCTGTCAGAAATTATGCGGATTTGGATAAGAATGTGGAAGTGGTTTTCACGGGGTAAAAAAATTTCAATGAATCGTATTACGAATGTTCTGAGTGTACGGATTGCACCCGAGGCAAATATGAAGGGAACTTTAGCACTTTCAAACGGAGATTTAAAAACTGCAAAATCAGAATTCTCAAAAGTAGATCCCAAATTTTCTTTGCGGGGTGGAAATGTATATGGTGAAGATTATGAATACAAATACAAGAAAGGAGTGTACAATGGTTTTTGGAGCGTTGGTATTATGCGAGAAAAAAACAAATGTGCTAAAATATGTGTTGGAGTTTTTCTATTCGGATTTTTAATGATAGTTCGGATTTTTTCCAGCTTGTGTCTAACAAGCGTATAAAAGACAAGTATTCACTTTTAAACTTTCAATTTAGCACTTTTGCCGTGTTATCAATAGGCTTTTCCCCATTCAATTGATCATCCCATATTGCCTTACCCGTAATATTTTTTCTTCAACCAAAAAGAAACCCGAACCAAAAAGATGAGCACCGGAACTTCAACCAACGGGCCAATAACTCCCGCAAAAGCTTGTCCTGAATTTAACCCGAAAACGGCTATGGCAACTGCAATGGCCAATTCAAAGTTGTTCCCAGCTGCCGTAAATGAAACTGCTGCGTTTTCTGCATAGGAAGCACCTATTGCTTTGGTAAAGAAAAAACTGATGATGAACATTAAACTAAAATAGATGATTAAAGGAACGGCAATAATGAGAACATCCATCGGAATTTCTACAATTAATTCTCCCTTGAGCGAAAACATAATGACAATGGTAAATAGAAGCGCAATCAATGTCAATGGAGAAATAGCAGGAATAAATTTCTGGGTGTACCATTCTTCTCCTTTTAATTTCACTAAAATTAAACGGCTTAAAATTCCCATCAAAAATGGAAGTCCTAAATAAATAGCGACACTTTCTGCGACCGTTCCCATTGAAATATCCACGATAGCACCTTCAAATCCAAAGTAGGGCGGAAGCACCGTAATAAAAATCCACGCATAAAAACTATAGGCGAAAACCTGAAAAACACTGTTTAACGCTACTAATCCTGCACCATATTCGCTATTGCCTTCGGCAAGGTCATTCCAGACCAAAACCATTGCAATACACCGCGCCAAACCGATTAAAATAACACCCACCATATATTCTGGATAATCACGTAAAAACGTAATTGCCAATAGAAACATTAAAACAGGTCCGATGACCCAATTTAAAATCAACGAAGCAGAAAGGATTTTTGTGTTTTTGAATACTTTGGGTAATAGCGCATAATTCACTTTTGCCAAAGGCGGATACATCATTACTATTAAACCAATGGCAATTGGGATATTGGTTGTTCCGCTGCTAAACGAGTCAATAATGCTTGGGAAAGTTGGAATGAAATAGCCAAGACCAACTCCGATTGCCATTGCAGCAAATATCCATAAAGTGAGATTTCTGGTTAAAAACCCTAATTTTTTGGTTGCCATTTTTATAAATTTATTTGAGAAAAGACATAGAACAATTCAGTTGCAATTTGCAGACTTCTTTCTTGGTATTTTTCAGCTTGTTGTGGTGTGCCATCAAATATCTTTGGGTCTTCAAACGTAATTGGAATACGCTTTTCGGCTCCTACAACAAATGGGCAGCCATCATCAGCTTGTGAGCAAGTCATAATGGCTGCAAATTCAGATTTGGGATTAAAATCATCATCCAGCTTTTTAGAAAAACCAATGATAGGATATGCGTTATCAGCATATTTAATACTGTAAATAGGGTTGTTGCTTTCAGAAATGCTTTTAATTTTAAAACCTAAGTTTTGCAAAGTCTCAACAACCACTGGAAACAGTGCCGTAGCTTCCGTACCACCTGAATAACAAAACAGGTTTTTGATAGTAAAATGATAGGCTAAAGTTTGTGCCCAAATTTGTGCTAAATGACTTCTTCGCGAATTGTGTGTACAGATAAAGTTGATTCTGATGTCCTGATGATTTGAAACTTTTGACTGAATATAATCGATTAGCGGTTGTAAGACTGCTTTGCGTTGGTTTGAAATAGTTTCAGGGTTTAATTCCTTGATTACTTGTTCTATTTCTGAAAAGAGAGTTGTTGTTGTCATTTTCTTGATGTTAAGTGGTTATTTTAGCAGCAACCACCTCCTGGTGTACAAGAAGATTCATTTGCCAATTCAACTAATTTTATTTTCGGTTTCTCTTCAGGAATGCCGCACTTATCTTTTGCCAAACAATCAGTTTGTTTATTGGTCAGCAAGAAGTTTTTTCCGTCAAAATCAAGTCCGAATTTTTCAATCGTATCGCCTTGATATTCCACTTCGATTTCCAAATCTTCAATCCCTAAAACACGTTCGGAAAGTTCGATGATGTCCAATAATTTTTCTGGATGTAATCTGTGGTCATAGTCATCTGCATTCCAAAGTTGAAAGTTGACTACTTCTTCGTTTCTTAGGGTACCGCCACAATCAATAAAGTGTTTTGTGATTTTACCGATTTCGGTCACGTGAAAATGACTAGGTACTAATTCTCCGTTTGGCAATTGAAAACCGATTTGTTCCAATTGCTGTAATTTGTTTTTAATTTCTGATAATGTCATTTTGATATTTGTTTATTGCGATTAAACGATTGATTTTAGTAAAAAATTTAGCAGCAATCTGCTTTAGGAATGTCTTTATCCAAAAATTGATGCATCAATTTCTTCATTTTAGTCCAGTTTTCGTGGTCTATACAATAGCAAACTTTCGTTCCTTCCACAGTACCTTTAATGAGTCCTGCCGTTTTTAATTCTTTTAGATGTTGGGAAATAGTGGGTTGTGCGAGTCCAATTTCTTCGGATAAATCGCCACAATAGCAAGCGTCTATTTCAAATAATTGTTGTAAAATCGCCACTCTTGCCGGATGTCCAAAGACTTTAGCGAATAAGGCGATTTCTTTTTGTTGCTCTGTGTACATATTTTTATATCTATTGGTTATCTCTATTCATTGCTTCATTGCTTCATTGCTTCATTGCAATATTACGATTGATATTTTATATATCTCACATAATGAGTTAAATATTTATCAACAATTTGGGGTGGTGGTGGAGAATTAAAAGAGTTTGACTGTGCGGTCGGTATTTTTCATCAGTAATAGTACTAAGCCTCAATAAATATACAGATTATTGTCGTTGCGAAAAATACAACGTTGGGAGGGTATGGCTAACAATATTTATCTGATTTATTATAATAACAGATAATAGGAAATTAAAAATAGGCAAACCGACAGACACTGGTTTAGTCAACTCCGCATTCCTTTTGGCTCCTTCGTTACACGAATGCTTAGTTGTTAGTTCCTGGCTTTTTTAATTCAGCTCCAATTTCATCATTATGTCGGTTTGTTCGTCATTTCCAAGTTTGAAAATGTGTTTGTCAAATTCTATAAAACCATTTTTTTTATAAAATTTTATTGCTCTTGGATTTTCTTCCCAAACTCCTAACCAAACATAATCAGCTTTTTTATTTTTGGCTATTTCAATAGCTTTATCGTATAGAATTTGTCCAACTTTTTTTCCGTGAAATTCTTTAAGCACATAAATTCTTTCAATTTCAAGAGCTTTGTTGTCTTTAAGTTCGGTTTGTGATTGTCCGAAATTGAGTTTTAGGTAACCGATAACCTCCTTGTCAAGTTTGACGAAATAAAATTCAGATGTTTCGTTATTTAGTTCGGCAGTTATTTTATCAATGGAAAAACCGTTTTCTAAATAGCTCTTCATATTTTCTTCGGTATTACTCTCGTAAAATGTTTCATAAAAAGTTTGCCTGCCAATTTTTTGCAATCGCAGAATTTCTTCTTTTCCTATTTTTGCTACTTCAATTGTGCTCATCATTACAGTTTCCATTCATAGTTAAGCCACTCATTATTTTCTGTTGCTCCTAATCGTTCGTAGAATTTTTGTGCTGCTTTGTTCCAAGGTGCAACTGTCCATTTTATTTGGGTGCAATTATTGATTTCAGCTTCTTTTCGTAAAGCGTCCATCAACTGTTCGCCAATTTTTTTACCACGATAATTTTCATCCACATATAGTTCTTTCATATAAATAGCAGGTCTGTTTTGAGCTGTGTAATGCAAAAAATAGTACACCAACATTCCAGCAATTTTGTCGTTGTCATCTGCTACAATGCAATAAAAATCTGGCGGATTTTTACGAAAGCCACTTTCTCTTACAATTTCAGGTGTGATTGCGAAACTGTCTATGTATTTTTCAAAAACAGCTAATTGTTCCATTAAAGTCCAAATTTTCTCGCTGTCTTTTTCTTCTGCTTTTCTTATTATAATGTCCATTGTTTTTTTAGTCTTGATAGTTGTTAGCTACTGCCTATTTACCACATTATCAATTCGGTTCAATTTTTAAAGAAGTCATTGATAACGAACCTCCAACTGCTTTGTCGTTGAAGAGTGTTATTCTTTCATTTTCTTCTTTTAAAGCCAATGTATACAATAAAGGCAAATAATGTTCGGGGGTTGGAATCGCTAAATCAAACGCTTTTCCTTGTGATCTAAAGTCGATTAGTTTTTGATGGTCTCCATTTAAAATGTGATTTTTCATTTTTTCGTTTGCTTCTATTGCCCAATCAAAAGCGTATTCTTCGTTTAATTTTCCCCATGCTACCATCCGCAGATTGTGCACTATATTGCCGCTTCCAATAATCAAAACTCCTTTTTGGCGAAGGCTGTTTATTTCTTTTGCTAATTCATAATGGTATTTTGCAGGTTGCGAATAATCGATACTCATTTGTATTACCGGAATATCAGCATTTGGATATAAATGTTTGATTACGCTCCAGGCTCCATGGTCAAGTCCCCATTTATCGTCCAATCCAACTTCTGTTTTGGTTATGATTTTTTTGGTTTCTTGTGCCAATTCCGGACTTCCTGGTACAGGATATTGAACATCAAACAAAGCTTGTGGAAACCCTCCAAAATCGTGAATGGTCGGTGGATTTTGCATGGCTGTAACAAATGTGCCTTTTGTTTCCCAATGTGCCGAAATACAAAGGATGGCATTGGGTCGAACCAATTCTTTTCCAAGTTTTCTGAATGCTGAAACAAATTCATTTTCTTCAATGGCATTCATAGGACTTCCATGACCAAGAAATAACACCGGCATTTTTCCGGTGTTACTCATTGTGGCTGTCATTTTATTTAAATCTTTTAGATTCATACTGTTTTAAATATTGGCACCAACGCCGTTGTTTTTTAAATTGTTTAAGCGCTCTTTTTTATTCAACCAATTATCAATCGAATATTTTCCCGCTCCAACTTTCGCAATTACTACATAATTTAAAAGATAAAGTAGTGCTAATTCCTTTCTTCCAAAATCATCCTCACCGTGAACAATGAACGCAGCAATAAGCATTGTTACTACCAAAATTATGGCAGAAAATCTTGTTGCTAGTCCGAAAATCAAAAAGATGGAGCAAACTACTTCAGCAAAAACTGCAAGTGCCAAAGATGCCGTTAGACCAATACCTAAAGGATCTGGAAATGCAATTGGGTCATTTCCAAAAAGCATGGTAAGTTTTCCTAAACCGTGGGTTAACATCATTCCTCCCATTGCAACTCGAAGTAATAATAATGCTATGGATAACGTATTCTGCGAAGTATCCGTACGTAAACTGCTTTTTATTGTTTGTTTCATTTTTTAATGTTAATCTAAATTTTTAAAAATATTACCCTTGACAAATTGTAAGTGAACTCATTTTACTAGGATTGATCTTCCCTTATGGTTTTCAGCCCTTTTGTCCATCTGATTAACTCCTTAAACATTGTTTGTGCAGCTTTATGAGCGCTATCGTTGGCTTCAAATTCATTCTGGTCATTGATATTCTGCTGAAAAAACGGAAAGTTTACCGCTTCAGTTAAAGGCACTATTTTGAAAGTGGATAAGTCTGCTTTTAAACTGTTTGACGCTCTGGTGCCTGCCGAAATACCACCATAGCTTACAATACCCGCAGCTTTATATCCCCATTCCAAAAAGAGATATTCCAGTGCATTACGTAAGGGTGCCGGATAGTTATAATCGTATTCGGCCGTTACAAAAATAAAAGCATCAGCTTCCTCTATTTTGGCACTCCATTGCTTGGTATGTTCGTGTTCGTACTTTTTCTGCATGGGGTGATTAGCCTCATTCATCATTGGTAAATTGATCTCGCCAAGATCCAATAATTCTACATTAAAGTTTTCGTTTTGCTTTGCCAATTCAGTAATCCACGCTGCTACAATCGAACCTTTGCGGCCGGGACGCACAGTAGAAGAAATGATTTTGAGGTTGTATTTCATATTGCTTTTATTTATTTACTTATCCTTTTAAAATGAATTATTGCTTGGCAAACTGCAAGTGAACCAAAATCTTTACGTCTTTTCCTATACCTGCAGCCGTTGGGTCATAGTTAATGTTGTAATCAAATCTATTGATAGTTGTAGTGGCTTTTAATCCTAATTTTTCGCCTTGTTTGCTCTTGGCATTTCCACCATAATGGAGATCAAAAATTACATCTTTAGTCACATCTTTTATGGTCAATTTTCCGTACAATAGATATTTGTCTGGTTTTCCTGTAGCCAATATTTCACTGCTTTTAAAAGTCATTTCTGGGTATTTTTCCACTTCAAAGAAATCGGCATTTCTCAGATGGTTGTCTCTGTTTTCTACGTTCGTATTGATGCTGTTTACTTTAACCGTAAAATCAATTTTCGCATCGTTCAATGCTTCTCCATTTGTAGTTAAGGTTCCGGTGTATTCCGTAAATTTCCCATTCACAATACTAATCCCAGAATGGGATATATTGAAATTTACTGATGAATGAAAAGGATCTACTTTCCATTGACTCTGTGCGAATGAGCCTATGCTCATCAATGTTACTGCAAATAAAATAAGTGCTTTTCTCATAATTGTAAAAAAATAAATTAGTAATATTAATTGATTACAAAGGTAGCTGCATTCTTATATAGCGAATTACATTTTTCGGTAATAGAGATGTAGATTTAGGAAATTAGTCTGTTTTTCATATCTTCTCTAAACTCACTTGGCGATTGTCCTGCCTTTTTTTTGAAGACATTTGAAAAGTAGGAGTTTTCGTTGTAGCCAAGTTCATACGCTATTTCTGAAATAGTTTTCTCTGTAGAGATTAAGAGGTTTTTGGCTTCAATCAATTTACGGGTTTCAATTATTTCTGAAACACTCTGCTCCAAAATATTTTGGCAGATGATATTCAAATTCCTTGATGACATAAAAAGTTTTTCTGCATAGAATTCCACGCCAACAGGTCTTCGATAATTTTCTTCAAGAATGGCTAGGAAATTTCCGAATGAAATATGTTGCGTTTTTTGCAAAGGACCTTCTTGTGGTGCTAACTTTTTTCTTTCAGCTTCGATCATCGTGAACAGCACACTTAATAGTTGTCTTAGGATGGAAAGATCTGTTGTTTCCTGCTGCGTTTCGGCGTACATCATCTCACAAAGGGTAACCAATCTTTGAAAACAATCCCCTTTTTCAAATTTTATGTTGGCTTGGTCGTGATAGAAGGAATAGAGTTGAAATGTAGTCTCGGGAATAAATTCGCTTTTGAAACGAATTGCCCAAATATCGCACTTCCCATTATGCAGCCTTGGAATTGCCCGGTGCACTTTTCCTTTGGTTACGAAACTCACAAAAGGCGATTGGATTAGAGTTGTATTAAAATCAATGAAATGTTCTAACTCTCCATTGATGCCAATCAGCAACTCTTCAAAATCGTGATTGTGAGGTTCGTCAGGTTGAGAAGAAATTTTTTGGGCTTCAGCTTCGTCAACTTTGAATATGTGGAAAAGTGTATTCATACGTAGTGCTTATTTCGTTTGTCCTACAAGTTTTCTTGCACAGTCCGACGCACAAATTAGTCCAGCAGCCATCATTATTACGTCCTTTATCACCAATCTTCCTGCACCCGATAAATAAGGAAATCCAAATTGCGGTGTCGGAAAATCTCCGCCAAGATTTGGGACATACACTTCTGGTGTTGTAATCAAAAAAGTCAATGTAATTAATGACATCCCAAAGGTTAGTACTCCCCCTAATAATCCAATTTTATTATACCAAATTCCCAAAAAAGTGAGCAAGCCTATAATTACTATAACCGTTCCTAAGCCATAAGCAAAAATATAGGTTCCATTTTCTTTATGCCAATCTATGTTTTTTTGAACTGTTTTTCCTTCTGGATTTTTATAATCGGTGTATTCAGGAGCATCATTATTGTAAAGGAAAGACATAAATGGACTGTTGGCAACAAATGGAACAATTCCGTCTGCTTCATATTGATATACTTTTAGTCCGCCAATCCAGACCATAACTATAAGTATTGATATTCTCGCCAAATTAATAAAATAGGATTGACCATGTGCTAAAAAAATAATTAGTTTATTCATTCTGTTTTCTTTCGTGTTGTTTCTATTGAGGCGTCGATTGGTCTTCCAAGTAATATTTTTGTGTTTACAACATAATTAACTAGTTGCAACTTTAAGATCTTCATTGGTCCATGCAAATTTATCAATTTGTTTTTAATTCGCTTGCCAAATTCAGTTTTCTCTTTTAATCATAAAACAAATAGCCTGCTGGATCGATATGAGATAAATCCCTAATAATGGAATAGATTACAGCCTACGCAGGTCGTAGATTGACAGCATTCAAAAAGGATTTTCAAGAGGTTAGCAAGTATTATCACTCATTTTTTGGTTCATTTAATTAGGATAACATTTCATTTATTAAATTTGACGCATCAGATGGGGACATGAAAAAATTGAAATACCGTGCTGATACGTGTGTTAAAAATGAATTTCAAATTAATAGGAAGTATCATTTCAAAATGTAAAACGTTTGACAAAACCCAAATTCTAACAAAGATTCAATATCTTTAGCCTTAGAAAAACCATTTGAGAAATATTTTTTACATAGCAAACCAAAATACCATCAACCCTTTACAGTACAATAAACGTAGTTCGCGAATTCCTTATTCAACAGTAGAAAAGCATTATGAGCAAAACCACAACAATAAATCCTTCTTCAGATGGGAAAAATAAAACAGATGTAGTGGATTCGAGTAAATCGAGTTTAAAAGAAGATGGGACTAAAAATGAAGGATCTGATGCTATAGTATCATATGGACTCCATAATGAATTGGGTGGTGGTGATATAAGTGGAGGAAACACAAGACTTCCAAAAATTGGATTGGGTCATGAATTATTACACGCTGAGCGTATTATGGATGGGACCTCTGAAAGTCATGTTTATCCTGAAAATGCTGTAGACCCTGATTCTTTTTATCAAAAGCCAGGAGGAATATCTAAAGAAGAAATAGAGGTACGAGAAGAGGAGAATAAACTCAGAGAAGAAAATAATGTTCCAGCAAGATTAAGTCCTATAATTTTAGAATGAAAAAACTAATTCTTAATATAACAACACTAATATTGATGTTTTCATTACAATCTTGTAAAACACAAAGACAATATAGTGCGCAAGAAATAATTTCATCCCATGAAGTTATTTTTTCAACTAAAGAATGGCAAAGTAAGGCTTCTGAAAACTTAATGGAGTTTTACAATATGAATATCTCTGATAGAGATAAAGTTAAGGTAAATCTTAGTTTAAATTATGTTTTATATTTTGAAGAAACTTTTTTGAAAGATACTTTTACTAAAATAGGATTTTCCAATCAATTTCTACCAAATACCGAATATTATTTTATAGCGTTATTCGTTGAAGGGGAAGTATTCTATAATCAAATATATGTTTTAGAGAAAAACTTAAAGTGTAATGATTACTTATATACTCAAGCTGGACAAGCTATAGAATTTAAAAACAATAGAAATGTTTCTTGCGATATAAAACAAAGTTATCTTACAAATCTCTTAAAAAGTGAACAAATCTTAAATACTGGAGTTAGAAACAATATAATTATAGTTTGGTATATTGACAAAAATCGTAAAGAAGAATTTAAAATATTTTATAACCCCAATTATTTGCAACTTCAAGAAGCAGATAATGTTATATATAATAAAAAAAATAAGCAATAATCGGGGCAATGTGGTAACGTATCACAATTAGTGCTGACACTATTTTTAGCGTCCAATCAACTGATAATAAGCGCAATTCAAAATAAAAACAAAAAAATGAATACTTCGTGTTTTAGAATTAGTGATACAGGAAAAAATCAATATCTTTAGCCTAAGAAAAACCATGAGAAAACCTTTTTACATAGTAAGTGAAAATTTCATTAACCAATTGGAATACGATGCCAATGATTTTCGAGTAAAAAAGATTGATAATCTTTTTTGTGAAGAAAACGAGCGTAGCTCAATGGTTAAAGACCGTAACAAAGGGATTGAAAGTATCACCTACAACCATTTGAATTTACCGACCAAAGTCACTTGGTCAAATGAGAAATACATCAGTTACCAATACAATGCAGCGGGACAAAAAATATCCAAATCAGTAAGAGAGAATGACTCCATCAAAATAGTCGAATATTTGGATGGCTTTCAATATGCAGGAGAAGTATTGCAATTCTTTCCTCATCCTGAAGGCTATGTAAAAGTAACCGCCATTTCAGCAGGGCGTGGTTTGCCGACTTCTGACTTTTCGTTTAACTATGTTTTCAATTAT
>JBAYRQ010000030.1:0-22055 GCA_041676545.1 Weeksellaceae bacterium
TATTTGTCAATGGATTGGTGCAAAGCGCGCATAATTACAATTCCAAAAATAATGGCATAGATGAAATTCACGTCGTTTACCCAAACCAGAGGATAGCTTCCTAGGAGCATATCCCGTAAACTTCCGCCTCCAATCGCTGTAATAAATCCGACAAAGGTTACACCAAACCAGTCGCTTTTTGAGTTCTCATCCGCTGCTGAAGCACCGGATATGGCAAACACAATGGTTCCAAGAATTTCAAAAAGATATTGAATCTGCATAGTCAAGAACATTTTTATAGGAGTAAAACTAAGACTTTCGTTCTCAATCTTACAAATTAAGTTTTGTAAGATTTTTTTTAATTAATGTGCTTCCAACCAATTGTTACCCACGCCGATATCCACAATCAACGGAACACTCAACTTAACGGCAGATTCCATTGTGTTTTTTATCATCGGCTTTACCTTTTCCAATTCATCTTTGGGAACATCAAAAATCAATTCATCATGAATTTGCAAAAGCATTTTGGTCCTGAGACTCTTTTTCAACTCTTTGTGTAAATTAATCATTGCAATTTTTATGATATCCGCCGCGCTCCCTTGAATTGGTGCATTCACGGCGTTTCGTTCCGCGTGACTTTTTACGACATGATTTCGCGAGTTGATATCTTTTAAATAACGTCTTCGACCAAAAATAGTTTCTACAAAACCTTGTTCCCTCGCTTTTTGAATTTGATCTTCCATATATTGTTTCAAAACCGGATAAGTTTCATAATAGGCATCAATCAATTCTTTGGCTTCTTTTCGAGAAAGTCCGGTTTGTTCGGCCAATCCAAAAGCAGAAACACCGTAAATAATTCCAAAGTTCACGGTTTTCGCTTGACTTCGTTGTTCCCGATTTACTTCTTCCAAACTCACGTTGAAAACACGTGCGGCTGTGGCTTTGTGAATGTCTTCTCCTTTTTGAAACGATTCCAACATTACAGGATCTTTGCTGAGTTCGGCAATTATTCGCAATTCAATTTGCGAATAATCCGCAGCAATCAAAACGTGGTTTTCATCTCTTGCGACAAAGGCTTTTCGGATTTCACGACCTTGTTCCGAACGAACTGGAATATTCTGTAAATTCGGATTGACGGATGCCAGTCTTCCTGTTGCAGCCGTGGTTTGGATGAATGTGGTATGAATTCGTTGGGAATCCATACGCACTTCTTTAGGCAACGCATCAACATAGGTTGATTTTAATTTTTGCAATTGACGATAGTCTAAAATATGGTTGATGATGGAATGTTTGTCTCTAAGCTTAGTCAAAATTTCCTCACCGGTCGCATATTGTCCGGTTCGTGTTTTCTTTGCTTTGGAATCGATTTTTAATTTGTCGAATAAGATTTCTCCTAACTGTTTGGGTGAGTTTAAATTAAAAGATTCACCGGCATCTTCGGTTATTTTTCCTTCCAGAATTTCAATTTCGGCATTGATTTTTTCGGATTGTTCTTTTAAAACCACAGTATCCAATCGAATGCCTTCTATTTCCATTTCGGTTAAAACTTCCATTAACGGCATTTCAATTTCATGCATTAATTTATCCGCGTTTACATCGGGTAACTGAGGTGTAAAGAGGTGTTTGAGTTGCAAAGTTACATCGGTATCTTCGACCGCATATTCCTTTTGTTTTTCCAATTCAACTTGATCAAACGTCTTTTGATTTTTTCCTTTTTTACCAATTAAATCTTCAATCGGCAAAGGTTTGTAATTCAAATAGGTTTCAGAAAGTATGTCCATTCCGTGTCGCATATCTGGATTCAAAAGATAATGGGCAATCATGGTGTCAAACGAGTTCCCTTTGGGACTAATTCCATATTTATGAAGAACTTTGTAATCGTATTTTAAATTATGACCAATTTTCAAAATGTCTTCCGATTCAAAAAACGCTCGAAATTCTTCCACTAATTCTTTAGCTTCTTGAAAATCTTGGGGAAAGGAAACATAATATCCTTTTCCGATTTCATAACTAAATGAAATTCCAACCAATTCTGCTGACAAAGCATCCAAGCTGGTGGTTTCGGTATCAAAACACACTTCTTTTTGCTGAAGTAATTTATCGATCAATAATTTTCGACCCATTTTTCCTTCGACCAATTGATACAAATGATCGTAGGTTTCCAAAGTCAAATAACCCGAATTCGGATCAAAATCCAGCGTTCCACTTTCCTCTTCACCAAATAAAGAAGTCTGAATGGCTCTTTCAGAAACGGTTTTTGGTTTTGCTGCTTCTTGAGTTTCGAAATTAAACGTTCGGTAAAAGTTATCCAACATTTGACGGAATTCCAACTCATTGAAAATTTCGGTTACTTTCTCAAAGTCGGGTTCGCTCATTAGCAATTTACTTTCGTCAAATTCCACAGGAACATCCAAATGAATGGTCGCCAACCGCTTAGACAGTAATCCCAATTCTTTATTTGCTTCTATATTCTCTTTCATTTTTCCTTTTAGCTCATGGGTATTAGCCAAAAGATTTTCCATGGAACCGTATTCTTTCAAGAATTTTTTTGCGGTTTTTTCGCCCACTCCAGGTAATCCCGGAATATTATCGACGCTGTCGCCCATCATACCTAAGAAATCAATGACTTGAATCGGATCTTCGACTTCGAATTTTTCTTTGATCTCATCCACACCCCAAATCTCGATACCTTTTCCAAAAGCGGGCGGACGATACATTTTAATATGCGGAGAAACCAACTGCGCAAAATCTTTATCGGGTGTAACCATATAGGTTGTATAGCCTACCTTTTCTGCTTTTTTCGCCAAAGTTCCAATTACATCATCGGCTTCATACCCTTCTGCATACAAAACCGGAATAGCCATGGCACGAATAATATCCTGAATGATAGGAACGCCAATTTTAATCGCTTCCGGTGTTTCATCTCGATTGGCTTTGTATTCCGGAAAATAATCGGTTCGGATGGTGGCTTTTCCCACATCAAAAACCACAGCCATGTGACTCGGGTTTTCACGTTTGATTACATCGAGCAAGGAATTGGTGAAACCCATCACGGCGGATGTATTCATTCCTTTTGAATTGATTCTTGGGTTTTTTATAAAGGCATAATACCCTCTGAAAATTAGCGCATAGGCGTCTAATAAAAATAATCGTTTGTCGTCTGAATTCATAGAAAGTAAAGGTAAGCAAAAACCCGAACTCGAAACGATTTTCAAATTCAGGTTTTGGGTTTTATATTATTTTAATATTATAAACAGATGTTTTTCAGCGGTTTACTGTTCCGGCGCAATTTTTAAAATCAATCCTTCAAATTCTTGTTTGATTGGAATTTGACAACTCAAACGGCTGTTGTCTTTGACATGAAAAGCTTCAGATAGCATGGCGTCTTCCTCGTCGCCCAATTCATTGAGTTCCACTTCGGATTCCACATAGCATTGACACGAAGCACACATACACATTCCACCACAAATCCCAAAAGTTCCTTCTTCGGCCAATTCATAGACTTTGACTAACTCCATCATATTCATCGACATATCCGTCGGTGCATCGACTTCGTGGCTTATGCCTTCTCGGTCTATAATCGTTACTTTAATATCTGTTTTTGTATCTGACATCGTATTCCTTTTGAAAGTTGATGTACAAATATAGAAAATTAGGACGGTTTGAGGAATGACTTTGCTTACCAAAAACAGGATTTGGTTTTCGGAAGATTAAATGGTTAACGATTTCTGATGTATGCGTTCAGAATCTAACGAATGTCTAGGTATTTATGCGTCTGAACAGAAACTTGCCATTTCGGATTTTGTTTGACATATTCAATCATTTCAGCCGTTTTTGTATCTCTTCGACTCCATTCCACTTGAAGATAGAGTTTGCATGAGGGTTGAACTAATTCGGCATATTTCTCAGCGAATTTATAATCATCGTTGTTGTAAATAATGCATTTCAGTTCACTGGCTTTTTCCAAAACATCGGGTTGCGGAAGGGCTAATTTTTTAGGTGATAAGGTCACCCAATCCAAAGTTCCACTCAATGAATACGCACCCGAAGTTTCGATATGAATCGTCGCTCCGAATTCTTTTAATTTTTGCGTTAAAAACGCAAGATTCCACATGGCAGGTTCACCACCTGTAATCACAATGGTTTTACAGGTCTCAGCCGCTGTTTTGGCTAACTCTTCGATATCGGTCAACGGATGTTTTTCTGCATCCCAACTGTCTTTGACATCGCACCAGTGACAACCTACATCACAACCGCCTAAGCGAATGAAATAAGCCGCTTTTCCAGAATGTGCACCTTCGCCTTGCAGCGTATAGAAATGCTCCATCACGGGAAGAAGTTTTCCTTCTTTCACTAATTGGGATTGCTCCGAAGTAAGAGATTGAATGGGTATCACTTTAAATTATTTTTATAGGCCAAAAGCGTGTTTTTTAAAAGCATAGCTCGTGTCATTGGACCTACTCCACCGGGAACAGGTGTTAGCCAAGATGCCTTTTCTTTGATGTTATCAAAATCTACATCGCCCACCAATTTGTATCCTTTTTCTGAATCATCATCCACACGTGTAATTCCCACATCGATGACTACCGCTCCTTCTTTAATCATATCTGCTTTCAAAAATCCAGGAACGCCCAATGCTGTGATCACAATGTCTGCATGTTGGGTATATTCCGCTAAATTTTCGGTGTGACTGTGAGTTAATGTAACAGTACTATTTCCGGGGAAATCTTTTCGTCCCATCAAAATACTCATCGGTCGACCAACAATTCGACTACGGCCGATAATTACGGTATGTTTTCCTTTGGTTGGAATTTGATAACGTTCCAACATTTCTAAAATTCCAAAAGGTGTAGCCGGAAGGAAAGTACTCATATCCAAGGCCATTTTTCCAAAATTCGCAGGATGGAAACCGTCCACATCTTTTTTAGGGTCGATGGCTTCAATCACCAATTCTTGGTCAATTTGTTTGGGTAGAGGTAACTGAACGATGAATCCGTCCAAGTCTTTCGTGTTATTCAACTTTTCGATTTCTTCCAACAATTCAGTTTGAGAAACCGTATTGGGCAAAACGACCAACGAAGATTTAAACCCAACTTGTTCGCAGTCTTTGATTTTATTTTTCACATAGGTCTGACTCGCACCGTCGTTACCCACCAAAACCGCAGCCAAATGAGGCGGTCTTTTACCTTGGTTCACCGATTCCGCGACGATGTCTTTGATTTCTAATTTTATTTCTCTTGCGAGTTTGATTCCATCTAAAAGTTGCATGCCCGTTATTTTGTGCAAAGGTAAGGAATCAGATATTAATTGAAAGATTTAAACGGTCAAATCTGACATTTGAATCTTTCTTACATTTGACGATTAAAATCATACTTGATTTTTCAGTAAATAATAAGAAAAGGTGAAAAGAATTGCAATTATTGGAGGCGGAGCTGCCGGATTTTTTACGGCTGCCAATTTGGGCGAAAAATTAGGAAATCAAACGGTTATTTTTGAACAGTCATCGAATCCTTTGCAGAAAGTTCGGGTTTCGGGTGGCGGTCGTTGCAATGTGACGCATGCGTGTTTTGATCCGCGGGAATTGGTTGAATTTTATCCGCGAGGTAAAAAAGAATTGCTCAGTGTTTTCAATAAATTTCAGCCGGGTGATACTATGGAATGGTTTGAAAATCGGAAAGTTCCTTTGAAAATCGAGGAGGATAACCGAATTTTTCCCATATCCAATTCTTCAATGACCATTATTGAATGTTTGCTCAATCAGGTGGAAAAAAACAAGGTAGAAATTCGACTAAGTGAAGGAATTAATAAAATAGAAAAGAAAGAAAGTCATTTTTTAGTTCACACAAAATCGGAAGTGTATTCTTTTGATACAATCATTTTCACGCCGGGAAGTAGTGGAAAATCAATGGATATCTTACGGAATTTAGGCCATTCGATTGTTCGTGCCGTTCCTTCGCTATTTACGTTCAATATTAAGGATAATCGATTGAAGGACTTGATGGGCGTGAGTTTTGAGCATGCAGAAATTTCCATTCCAGAATTAAAAATGGATTCCGAAGGACCTTTGTTAATTACCCATTGGGGAATGAGTGGTCCAGGAATTTTAAGATTGTCAGCATGGGGCGCTTTGGAATTAAATCGTTTGAATTATATGTTTGAAATTCAAATAAATTTCATCCAAAAAGAAAAAGAAGAGTGCATTGATTTTTTGAATGAATTCAAAATTGAACATGCTAAGAAAACAGTATATAAAATGAATCCTTTTTCATTTCCAAAACGTTTTTGGCATCGGATATTAGAAGTTTTGAACATTTCAGAAGAAATGGTTTTTTCTCATTTGACAAAACAACAAATTCAACAAATTTCAGAGGAATTGACCGAGGGTGTGTATAAAGTAAACGGAAAAAGCACATTTAAAGAAGAATTTGTAACTGCGGGTGGCGTGGATTTAAAAGAAATTAATTTCAAAACGATGGAAAGTAAAATCGTTCCCAATCTTTTTATAGCGGGTGAAATTTTGAATATCGATGCGATTACAGGCGGGTTTAATTTTCAAGCATGCTGGAGTGAAGGTTTTTTAATTTCGGAATTTTTAAAATCAAAAACTAGGTAATTCTTATTTAAAACGTTGATAAATCAATGTAGAATTGATAATATTTCCGATAATTATTATGTAAGCATAACAATTCTATTATTTTTTTGTTACATTTGTTAGTAATTCATTAACAATTTAAATTGACAGTGTATATGAGAAAAATTTATTTAACTGCTCTCTTGCTTGGCTTGGGTGTATCAACCTTTGCAGGTGGATACCGTGTGGCCTTACAAGGAGTAAGACAAGCATCGATGGGACTTACCAGTGTGATGCATGCACGTGATGCGAGTATTGCGTTTTATAACCCTGCGGGACTTGCTTTTGTAGATAGCAAACTAAGTATTGCAGCAGGTGGTTTTGGAATTATTAACAATGTAAAATGGCAAAATCCAAGCACGTTAGAATCCGCAGAAACGGATAGCCCACTTGGAACGCCTATTTATTTTGCGGCTTCATATCGACCAATTGATGACTTAACGCTAGGTTTAAGTTTCACAACTCCTTTTGGAAGTACGGTTACATGGCCAAAAGATTGGGCAGGGAAAGCAAATATCACAGAAATTGAAATGAAATCTTATTTCATTCAACCTACGGTTGCACTTAAATTTAACGATTGGTTCAGTGTGGGTGCTGGATTTATTTATGCACATGGGGGCGTAACTTTAAACCGTACAATGACGGTTGGAGGGAATGATATTGATTTAGAAATCGATGATCAGGATGCACATGGTTTAGGTTTCAATATTGGAGCTTACTTTAGACCGAGTGAAAGAGTAAATGTTGGTTTGGCTTATCGTTCACCGATCGATATGAAAGCAAATCATGGAGAGGTTACATGGACCAATGTTCCATCGAGTCAAGCGGGATCTATGCCTTTTGCTGCAGATCAATTCAACGCCATGTTGCCTTTGGTTTCTGAGTTTTTAGCGGGAGTTTCTTACCAAGCTTCATCGAAATTATTGGTAGCAGCTGAAGTATCTGTTCACGGTTGGGGTAAATACAGAAGCTTAGACATTGCACTACAAAACACGGCAACGGGAGATGTGTACGATTCTAAAGCAACTAAGAACTTTATAGATCGTGCAGTATGGAAAGTAGGAGCTGAATACCAAGCAACAGATATGTTAGCTGTTCGTTTAGGGTATTATTTCGACGAACATGTAGCAAGTGCTGCATATTGGTCACCTGAAACGCCGGATATTACAAGACATGCCTTCCAAGGAGGGATTGGATTTACGTTTGGAGCATTCAATATTGACACATTTGGTCAGTACAATATGGGTGTAGAGCGTTATGTGAACAATGTGGAAACAGGTTTTGCAGGTGATATTAGCGTTACTGCTATTTCGTTTGGTTTAGGACTTTCTTATAACTTTAATTAATGAGAAAAATGAAAAATTTATCAAAAATATTTATTGCAACTTCTTTAGTAGTTTTTGCAAGTTGTGATCCTGATTTCGACAATCCGGTAGAAGATTTTGTTGCTACTTCGGGCGATGCAGATTTCAGTAAATACGTAGCCATAGGAAACTCTTTGACTTCGGGCTTTACAGACAATGCTCTTTTTATAAGTGCGCAAAACAGTTCGTATCCTAATATGATGGCAGAACGTATGGCAATGGCCGGAGGAGGAGTTTTCACTCAACCCATGATGCCCGATGATATTGGAGGATTTGCTGATTTTGGAATTGCAGGTAAGTTAACTTTACAAATCGTAAACGGCGCTTTGGCACCAGTTCCAACACCAGCTCAATCTCCATTTAATATGGCGACTGGCGGACCTTTTAATAACATGGGCGTTCCGGGTGCAAAATCGTACCACCTTTTGGCACCAGGTTATGGTAATCCAGGAGGAATTGCGAATGGAACTGCAAACCCTTATTTTGCACGATTTGCAACTTCGCCAAATACAAGTGTTTTGGCTGATGCCGCTGCGCAACAACCTACATTTTTTACTCTTTGGATTGGGAACAATGATATCTTGTCTTACGCAACCGGTGGTGGAGTAGGTGTAGATCAGAATGCGGCTGGAAATATGGATCCAACTACTTACAGTGGAACTGATATTTCACATCCAGCTGTAGTTGCAGGTTCAATACAGGCTGTTTTAGAAACTTTAGTAAATCAAGGAGGCGCAAAAGGTGCAATTGCAAACATACCTAGCGTTACCGATATTCCGTATTTTACAACGGTCCCTTTTGCTCCTTTAAGTCCTGCGAATCCAGGATTTGGACCGATGATTCCTGCATTGAATACGCAGTTCGGACAGTTGAATGCAGTTTTTGATTACTTAGGCGCACCGGAAAGAAAAGTAGTTTTCAATACGGATGCTGCAAGTGCAGTTGTAATCTTTGATGATAGTTTGGCTGATTTATCGGCACAAATTACCGGTGTTTTAATGGCACAAGGAATGGATCAAGGAACAGCAACCATTATGGGAATGACGTACGGTCAATCTCGTCAAGCAAATGCGCAGGATTTAATGGTGTTTACCTCTCAAACCGTAATTGGTCAGGTGGATATGGCACGTGTTGCTGCTTTAATGCAAATGGGCGTTCCGCAAGAACAAGCAGCTCAGCTATCTGTAAGTGGAGTTACTTTTCCATTGGAAGACAAATGGGTTTTGACCAAAACGGAAAAAGAAGCAGTTGCTATTGCAACCACAGCTTACAATGCAGCCATCAAACAATTAGCGATGGATTACAATTTGGCATTTGTGGATGCGAATCAAGCAATGAAAGATTTAAGTAGTAATTCTGGACTTACCTTTTACGGTAATACCTACACAACTACCTATGTGAGCGGAGGTGCATTCTCTTTGGATGCAGTTCACCTAACAGGAAAAGGGTATGCAGTGGTTGCTAATTATTTCATCAATGCAATCAACACGAAATTTGGTTCAACCTTAAGAAATGTGAATCCAAATATCTATCCAGGTGTAATCATTCCATAAGGGTTTTTCCTTATAAAAATACAGGGAAAAGCACCTTCTTTCGGAGGTGCTTTTTTTATACCTTCATCTTCCTGAAAAACGGACGATGAAAAATCAACCTTTCATACTGCCCTTGACCGGACTTATGTTCGGTATAGTGTTTACAGAACTCTTTCAGTTTATAGGTTTTACAAACACGGCAAGATGGGTTGTGCTCCTGTTTTTCTTTCTTCTCATTCTTCTCTTTGGACTGAAACGTTATTTTTCACCGTTTATTTTCATGTTTTTTGTATGTTTTGGATGGATTTATTCCAGTCAATACAATCTCCACCATCCACTTCCGGAAACGGTTCTCAATCAAGAATCCATTTTGAAACTCAGAGTAAAAGAAACCTATCGCTCGTCTGAAAAATACCGAAAATACAAAGTGGAAATTCAACGAATTGATTCGCTCAAGTACACGAATAATTACTCCTTATTGTATTTGAGAAAGGAAGCGCCTGAATTGGCCGCGGATGAAGTGGTTTGGATTCGATCTAAAATTCAACATCCACAAAAAGCATTGAATCCGCATCAGTTTGATTATTCGAAATTTTTAAAACGTCGGAAAATTCAATCGGCTATTTTCGCGGAATCTGTGCTTTTTACCGAAGAGACAAAAACTTCCATCGTTCATTTTTGCTCTAAATTAAAAAGGAATATTTACAATCAACTTCTTGAAAATGGATACAGCAAACAAGTGGCCGATCAAGTGGGAGCCATGTTGCTAGGCGATCGGACGGAAATGGATGAAGAGGTCGAAGATAGTTATCGGAAAACAGGTGTGGTTCATATTCTTGCGATTTCGGGATTGCATGTGATGATGGTTTACAGTATTTTTTATTTAGTGCTTTTTCCTTTGTCGTATTTGAAGGATGGAAAGACCTATCGGATTTTTTTAAGTTTAGTTTTAATTTGGAGTTTCGTGGTTTTGGTTGGATTTCATCCGCCGGTTTTACGCTCGGCGATAATGATTGCCGTTTTTCATACCACCGTCGCATTTCAAAGGAAACCGAATGTATATCACACCTTAACTGTGGCTGCGTTTATCTTGCTATTTATCAATCCCAATTATTTATTTGAACCTGGATTTCAATTGAGTTTTTCTGCTGTATTCTTTATTGTTTTCTTTCATAAAGCATTTCAGAAATACATCAAGACGAGGTCTAAGATCAAAAAACACGTCTATAATTTTGTGGGAACTTGTGTTTCGGCCCAAGCAGGAACACTTCCATTTTCGGTTTATTATTTCAACCAAACCTCTGGATTGTTTCTTGCAGGAAATTTAGTGATGATTGCCGCTTCTTATTTGATGGTCGCCGGTGGAATGCTGACGATTTTCTTGATTTTAACAGGATTGAATTTTGATTTGTGGACCCAGTTTTTCAATTTCTTCATAACGAGTTGCAATAGCTACATCGCTTGGTTGGCGTCTTTTGAAACTTTTGTTTTTGATGCGGTGAAATTAAATTTGTTGGAAGGATTTCTAATTTTAGTCGGAATGATTGTTCTGCGGTTTGTACTTATTCAACCCAAAGCAAAATATGTACTTAGTTTATTGACTTTGATTTTTATTTTTCAAATGGAACGAATGTATCAAAATAAGCAATTGGAACAAAAGCGTGAATTGATTGTATTTCATCACTATAAAAACTCCGTGATCGGTATTCGAAATGGAAATCAAATGGATGTTTTTATGGAAGAATTAGATGATTCTATAAAATTCAAAAAATATACTTTGCGACCGTATTCCATTCAACAAAACATAAAAAAGCTTCGGTTACGACCCATGAATGACTTGAAAAGAGAGGAGGGTTTAATTTCAAATTCCGATTACATCTTACTTCAGAATAATTTCAAGCTTGATTCCATTTCCACCACATCGCAAATCGTTTTGGATGGGAGTAGTTATCCAAATCACCGAAATAATTTTGAAGGATTAAATATTTGGGACACAAAAACGGATGGAGCTTGGGTTTTTTCTCTACCCAAACAAAAAAAAATTAGGGATTAATTCTCCATTTCTAATTTTTGAATCAATTGCTCTTTCGGCATAAAACCTAAAAGTAAACGATCCAGTTTCCCATCGTTTTTAATCACTGCATATGCAGGATAAGATAAATTCCCTCTCAGTGAGAAGTAGGCAAAAGAATTAACGCCTTTGTAACTTCCTTGTGGTTTCACGTATTTATACGATTTTCCTCTGAAGTTTACTTCTTCTTTCGATTCTGCATCAAATTTTACAGCAAGGTATTTTTGATTGATGTAATTTACCACTTCGGGTTCGATGAAAGTCGACATATCCATCTTTTTACACCATCCACACCAATCGGTATAAAAGTCGATAAACAAGGATTTTTCGGGTGATTTCTTCATCTCAACTTCCGCCTGTTCCAATGACAACCAGTTTATCTCTTGGGCGGATAAACCAACGAATGCAAACAATAAAGTCAAAATCAATGTCTTTTTCATATATAAAATACTTAATTGCAAATTTACTAAATCTTTGGTTCTTGTGTTAAGTTTCAGTGAGAGTTTCACTTTAAGTGAAGCCTCACTTCCTAATACCAGCTACTAGATACCAAGTATCTGATACTTGAAATCACTTAATCCCATGCATCAACTTCTTCAAGGTTCCACCCATCAAAAGTGCAATAATTCCAATGATAAATGGAATGAAAGTGAAAATTAAAAAGAAAGTCGATATATCGTATTTTGCAGTGATTGAATCGATTTGTTGACCCAATACACCCGATGTTTTATTTCCAATTGCCAAGGCCAAATACCAGACCCCAAACATGAATGCAATCATTCGTGCAGGAACCAATTTACTTACATAGGACAGACCCACAGGTTGAACACATAATTCACCCATCGTGTGGAACATATACGCTAAAACCAGCCATATCAAACTAACTGATGCGGTTGTTGCTCCTTGTGGAATGTTCTTCGCTCCAAAAGCCAAAAATGCAAATCCAATTCCCAATAAAAACAAACCGATTGCATATTTCCCTGCCAAGGATGGATTAAATCTGCTTTCCCACCATTTCGAAAATAAGGGGGCCAAGGCGATAATAAATAAGGAGTTCAAAATCAAAAACCAAGTAGCGGGAATTTCCACTTCCCCTTCTTTCTTTCGAATAACTTTTGCCTCAATGCTTTCCGGGATGGCTGCGGCTTTTGATTCGTCAATTAGTTTAAAGGTATTTCCTTTTTTATCCAAATCGATGATGTGAACCGTTTGTGCCGTTGTGAAATCTTCCAATGCACGAATTACGGTGGTTTCCTCTGTTAAAAGCGCATTTTCATCTGGAATATTGATGGCGCTTACTATCAATGTTTCTTTGGATTCAACACCGTTTTCATCTGTTTTGATTAATTCATAGGTTGGATATGAAAGTTCATACGAATAGGTATTGAAATTCGCGTAAATTTTCCAGAAAATCAAGGCCCAAATTATAATGAAACTGAAGCCCAGAACAAGATTCGAGGCCAAGTAATTTTTATAGGTTTTCTTAAATAGGAGAAATAATACATAAGAAATAATCGCTACTGGGACCACCGTGATAATAATATCAATAATATTAAACGCCAAGGCGTAATTGCCCGAAAGCACGCGACTGGTATAATCTTTTGCGAAAATACTCATCGATCCACCGGCTTGCTCAAAAGAAGCCCAGAAGAATATAATGAAGAAAGCAATCATCATAATAGCCAACATGCGATCACGTGTGACTCTGTCAAAGCGCATAACCCTTGAAACCAAAAGAAATACAAACAAAAGTAAGGAGACAATAATTGTTGCACTTGAGAAATCCATATCACCGAATTTTAGTAAGTTGACATTCGTGATTTTAGATAAAGGATCGTTTACCGTCCATGTTAGTCCACCAATGGCAACAATTCCAATGATGATTTTATCAACCAGTGTAAATGGATTGGGTTTCGCTTCATCGATTTCTTTTTTCGATAATTCTTTTTCTTCGGGCGTTTCATTCTCCAGCATTCTCTTTGGAGCCAATCCTACATTTCCAAAAATACCGTGTGCCAATGTAAATTGAAGCAATCCCAACAACATGAAAATACCTGCCAATCCGAAGCCCCAGCTCCAACCAACCATTTCTCCCAAATACCCACAAAGCATAATTCCTAAGAAAGCTCCTGCATTTACACCCATGTAAAAAATGGTGTAGGCACCGTCTTTCTTTTCGGGATGATCTTTATACAATACGGAAATAAAGGAGGTCATATTTGGCTTGAAGAATCCTGTTCCAATAACCAAAAGAAACAATCCCAGGTAGAGGAAAAAAGGAGATTCAATCGCCATACTCGCATGACCAGCCGTCATAATTACAGCACCGATAATGATGGCTTTTCGATAGCCTAAATAACGGTCTGCTAACTGACCACCAATGATCGGAGTTAAATAAAGTAAGGCTAAATAGGTTCCATACAAAGCCAAAGCATTTTCTCTGGGCCAATCCCAACCGCCGATTCCTACGGAGCTAATTAAGAATAATACCAAGAGGGCACGCATTCCGTAGAATGAAAACCGTTCCCACATTTCAGTAAAGAATAAAACAAATAATCCGGCAGGATGACCTAAAACCTGATTGCCAAAAAAGGAATCTTCTAGGGATTTATTTTGCATAGCTTTTTGAGTTTGAAGCTGCAAAGTACTAAGAAAATATTAAAATATAATTAGACCTTGGTTTGAATTCACTTCGATCTACTAAAATAAATGTGGGAATGGATTATTTTTTAATTAATTATCTTGGAAAAACTTTTTCACCATCGAGGTAGATTGAAATTGTTTTTAGTTTTAGGAACTCTTTGTCATTCAACTTCATTCGATCTTAATGGAGTAATTTGAAATCGAGGTGTGTTCTTCTCTCCATCGGTTTGTTTGGAACCCGAACAGGAAATTAGCAGGATGAGAAGAAAAAATAGACTCGATTGTTTCATAGTGTTGAATTGTTTTCTCAAAATTAATAAAACAAATTCTATTTCAATCAGAAACCTTAGCCTTAGAAAATAGAGATCCCCGATAAATAGTTCGTAATTTATCGGGGATTTCTATTTTTAATTTGGGCCGAAATTAATCGTCAAGTAAATCAATCTGTTCTTTGATAGCTTGTTTCATAGCTTGAGCCAAGGCTTGATTTCCATCGGTATCGTTCGGTCCGATTTCAATGATACCGTTGCCATTTCCATCCACTGCGGAAGAAAGATCTACTGTAGGAGTGGCGTCAAGAACAGCTGTCAAATCAAAGTCAATGGTTATACCGTTTTCATCGTTTAAAATAATGGTGTGTTCACCTCCTTCTTCAAATTCGACTTCAATTTCTTCTTCGAAATCATGCCAAAAAACAAAGGGTGCACCGTTGATGGTTCCTTCCATTCGCATACTTTGATTAAATAGGGTACTTTGTGGGTTTGCATTCTTTTCAAATTCGAATTCAATCTCTTCCAATCTTCCGTTGGGCAAAAGAATATTTGCAAAAGTAACGGGGGTTGGAGATAAGAGTTCGATTTCAAAAGGACCTTTTAATTCAATATCATCTTCGCTGCCATACATATTATCCTCGTCGATAATGCCGTCGTATTCAAGTTCAATTTCTGAGAAATTCACTCGAAAGCTCGAAAGTTCCACAATTGTAGTCTTTTGTCCTTGTCCAGACATCATGGGATTGTACGTTGCTCTAGCGGAAATGGCCAATCGACCTTCGCCGCCTGGGATTCCTGGCGAATCATCGTCATTGGAACACGCAACGAAAACGCCCGCAAGTCCGAAAACAAACATTGAAATTGCGATTTTCTTAAATGGGATCATAGTGTGTATTTTTTAATGTTGTTGTTTGACAGTAACGCAAGAATCTATCCCAAACTCATTAATCCTTTATTAAAGTTTTGTTGGAGAAAAGTTAATTCGCTTTCTAAGCGTTGATTGATAGTGGTTTGAGTGAATGTTAAAGTTAGCAAGAAATTATTATTTTAGTAAGATTTAGAACGACACGTCTTGGCTTTCATGATTTTTAGATTTGTAAAAAACCTAGAATTATGGAAATCATCGACAATCAAAAGATTTTGGAAACTATCGGGATAATTTATGAAAAGGCAAAGAACTGTAAATTCAAATCGTCTTTTTTGGAATCGCTGGATGGAGAATTGGAATTTCTCTCTCAGTATTTTAAAACGACAAAGAATCAATCCTTTTTTATTTCCATAGTTTTTGCGCATAATTATAAGGGTACAACTGTAGATATTGGTGATATCTCTGAATATTTAAGTTGCAATCCCATGAGACTATTGAAGTTCAATTCGGATTTTGATTTTCTGCATTCGAAGGGAATTCTTAAAAGAGAAAAAATCCGTTCGTACATGAAATTGACACGAAGTAATGATCAATTTACGATTAACGAAAGAGTGACGGAAGCGATATTCCAAAATTTACCGATGCCTGAGATTATTGAAAATAAGATTGAGGATATCATTGGACTTTTAGAAAACCTAAATAGCTTGGCAATTAAGCGAGATACCGAGAGAATTACGAGCCATGAATTATTTGTAGATGCTAAAAAATTGATTGTTTCAAATGCACATTTTCCGCTGATAGAAAAAGTACATCAATTTCATTTAGGCGTTGAAGATGCTTATTTGTTTCTGTATTTGGTATGGAAAACGGTGGCAGGAAATGAATACGTGAGCTTGAATTCGACTTTGGAAGACATTTATGATCATTCATCAAAGCGCGTAAAATGCATTCAGGATATATTAAATGGAAATCATATTTTGGTCAAAAATAATCTTGTGGAAACGGTCGAAGCAGTTTTTTTTAGTGATACCGAAATAAAGTTGACCGACACTGCACATGAAATGTTGAATGAATGCGAGATTAAACTGTTTTTAACCAAAAAGAAGAAAGGAAATATTCTCACTCCATCCGAAATTCCCATTAGAGAATTGATTTTTGATCCTGTAGAAATGCAACAATTGGATTTAATTGAGAATTTATTGGAAGAAAAAGCATTCAAGGAAACCCAAGAGCGTTTAACTAAAAAAGCATTGCCCAAAGGAGTAACTATTTTATTGCACGGTGCGCCGGGAACGGGAAAAACAGAGCTTGCCAAACAATTGGCAAGAAGGACCGAAAGAGAAATTATGAAAGTGGATATCAGCGAATCCAAATCGATGTGGTTTGGGGAAAGTGAGAAGTTAATCAAACGTATATTTACGGATTACACCTCTTATTCAAAAAAGTGTAAGCGAACACCGATTTTATTGTTCAACGAAGCCGATGCACTTATTTCTACTCGACAGGGATTAGACCACTCCAATTCGCAACAAACCCAAAATGCTATTCAAAATATCATTTTGGAAGAATTAGAAAACTTTGAAGGAATTTTAATGGCAACTACCAATTTAGCAAGTAATTTGGATTCCGCTTTTGAACGTCGGTTTTTGTTTAAAGTGGAATTTAAAAAACCATCTGTATCCATTCGTGCGAAAATTTGGAAATTGAAATTGCCGTTGTTAAAAAAGAAAGAATGTGAGCTATTGGCAGAGGAATTCAACTTTTCAGGAGGAGAAATTGATAATATTGTTCGTAAAAATGAAATTCAAGAAATCGTAAACGGCACTTTGACTAACTTTGCGAGCATTGAATCATTTTGCAGAGAGGAATTAATAAGCACAAAAACAAATTCGATTGGATTTAGCCATGTTCCTAATTAAAATCAAAAATCAAACGATTTGGTTGTTGTCAGACACGCACGGAAAACACCGATTAATCGAAATTCCAGAAAATATTGATATCGTTATCCATTGTGGAGATATTTGTGAGGATGGAAATTTAGAGGAGATTTCTGATTTTTTTAAATGGTATTCCGCACTGCCTATTCCTTCCAAATTATTTGTACATGGAAACCATGATTTACCGTTTGAATTGGACCCGGAAGTAAGTCGGCAATTGATTCCACGAAATGTTCTGTGGTTAAATGATGAATCGATTCTTCTTCGTGGTATTCGAATAAAAGCAGTCAGTCCTTTTTTCTTTTACCAAGAAATCGACATGACTGAAAAAGTAGATATTCTCCTTTCCCATTATCCACCCGATGGAATTCTGGATGATGGTTTTGGAATCAAAGAATTGAAAGAATATGTGGATGAAATTCAGCCAACGTATCATGCATTTGGTCATAATCATTCGGGAACTGGAGTTTTAAAAGTTGGTAAAACACAGTTTATGAATGTTTCATTGTATGAGGAATTATTTGGAGCAGAGGATTTGTAGTGGAAAGTATTGAGCATTCCACAAAAGAATTTAAATTTTCATACATTGCTAACTCTAAAACTTTTAAACGTATGAAAACAATTTTTCTCATCTTATTTGCTTGTGTGGCATTTTTGCTTTCAGCTTGTGTTGGAATAAATATCAATTCGAATCCAAGAGATAATTCAGATTTGGTTATGGAAACACGGCCTTTGAATAGCAGTTTTTCAGCTGTTTCGGCGAACAATGGATTCAATGTTTATATGGTTCATGGACCGATGGAAAGGGTAGAAGTCCAAGCCGAAGCAAAAGTTCTTCCATACATCGAAACTTCTGTTCGGAATGGGACTTTGTCGTTGATTGTAAACGGGCATATTAGTTCGAATAAACCGATAAATATTTATGTGACGTATATGAATTTGCATTCGATTTCCGCATCGACCCATTCAAAAATTGAAATTAATTCTCCGTTAAAAAACAATACTACTACGATTGATTCCAATACTGGGGCGACCATCGATATTCTTCAAATTGATTCGGACGTTATTTATGCACGATGTAATTCTCAACTACGGATTGCTGGACAAGCTGGACTTATCAATGTGACGGCATCCGGCGGTACCATTGATGCTCAAAACTTGGTCGTTCAGCAAGTAGACGCTGAACTTAAGAACAGATCCAAACTTGCCATTCATGTTCAACGAATGATAAATGCCTATGTGAGTAAGAACTCAAGACTTGACTTTACCGGAAATCCAAGACAAGTCAACATCGAACGCGAAGGAGATGGCGTTAGAGGTGATCAACAAGGGGGAGGAGGAGTTAGGTGATTTAACTAGGCTAATTAAAACTCCGAATAATTCAACAATTCCATTTCAGAAATCGATTGTTGATCTCCGGTTTCCATGTTTTTCAAAGTGAGTTTTCCGGATTTTAATTCTTCTTCACCAATCATTACCACAAATTTCGCTGACTTTTTATCGGCATACTGCATTTGCTTTTTCATTTTCGCATTGTCGGGATAGACTTCGCATCGAATTTCTTTTTCGCGCAAAGATTTGGCTAATTCCATGGCTTTGTCAGCTTCCGCTTCTCCGAAATTCACAAATAATACATCCAAAGAATTCTGAATGGATTCCGGAAAAAGATTTAACTCTTCCAAAACCAAATACGTTCGATCCAATCCAAAGGAAATTCCAACACCGGATATACCTTTGAGTCCGAAAATTCCGGTTAAATCGTCGTAACGACCACCACCACCGATGGATCCCATCTGAACATCTTTTGCTTTGACTTCGAAAATGGCGCCGGTATAATAATCCAAACCACGAGCTAAGGTTAAATTCACAATCAAATCTGCAGATTTCAAACCTAATCTTTCAATTTTACGAAATACAAATCCAATTTCTTCAATTCCTTTTCGACCGATTTCAGAGGATTTCAGTATTTCTTCCAATGATTTTAATTGAGATTCAAAATCACCTTGCATCGAAAATAGCGGAGAAAGAATGGCTATGGACGAAGAAGGAATTCCTTTTTGCATCATTTCTTCTTTGACTTTTTCCTCGCCAATTTTATCCAATTTATCCAGAGCCACTGTAAAATCGATTAACTGATTGGATATATCGGCAACTTCGGCTAATCCACTCAATATTTTGCGGTTGTTGAAATGAATTTCTACAGGAACTTTTAATTCCGTAAAAACCGAATCATACAAAGCGATTAATTCTACTTCTTGCATCAGTGAATCACTCCCCACGACATCGGCATCACATTGATAAAACTCTCTGAAACGCCCTTTTTGTGGACGATCTGCTCGCCAAACGGGTTGCATCTGATACCTTTTAAATGGGAAAGTAATATCGTTTTGGTGTTGGACAACATACCGTGCAAAAGGAACGGTTAAGTCGTAGCGTAAGGCTTTGTCTGAAATTTGAGGAATTAATTTTTGACTGTCTTTGGTATGTAGTAAATTTTCGTCTGCCTTGGATAAATAATCTCCTGAATTCAAGATTTTAAAAATCAATCGATCGCCTTCTTCACCATATTTTCCAGTCAATGTAGAAAGATTTTCAAAGGACGGAGTTTCAATAGGAGTATAGCCATGCAATTGGAATTGATGGCGAATGATGTCAAAAATATAATTTCGTTTGCTGACTTCTTCTGATGAGAAATCACGAGTTCCTTTTGGAAGGGAAGGTTTTTGAACGGACATAATTTACTATTAGGAATGCAAAGATGCTAAATTCCAAACACAAAATAAAACCAATCTGTTCTGGAGTGGATGAATTTATAGGTAGGAATTTAATTTAAGTGGAATTGTCTGAATAAAACAATTTCGAATGCAGGGTAAAAAAAAGTTATCAGGCTTAAATTAGCCTGATAACTTTCAGAAAATTAATGCAGAATCATCAATTTTCTAGATTCTTTGGTTTTGTCTGTGTAATAAATTAGCAACAAATAAGTTCCTTTCTCAATGGCAGAAACATCGAATTCATTGTTCGTATATCTTTTTTGGCTAAACACAGATTGACCTGTCATCGAATAGAGTGAAATCGACTCCACGTTTTTATTGGATTGAATTGTAACTTTTGATCGCGCTGGATTTGGATAAACTTGGGTATTTAATTCTTCCACTTCGGTCGTCGTCATTTCGATCCAATAATTATCGGCATCCGGTCCGCCCCAAACTACGGTGGCTAAATACGGATTGTCAATAAATGGATTTCTATTTCCTTGCAAATCTTGCAAAACCGTGTTTCGAACCCATTCTGGTTCCGTTGGCGGATTTTCAGCATTCCACTTTAGGAAAAGATCAGGCATTTCTACACTGTAGGTGTTGGGTCCACTTCCCACAGTATTTGCAGGCGTTCTTTGTCCATACCGAATGTGCATATACATCATCATACGAGCGATACTTCCTTTCCATTCTTGACCTGGATAAAACAAACCGGTGGGCGTAACGTACGAAGACATTCCTGTACCATCTGCAAATGCGCGGTTTGAACGTGTATTATTTCTTTGATTGTCTATCGGTCGAAGGTGATGTGCATCTGCTCCGGGACCGGTTGTTCCTAAATTTGGATTACCCAAAGATTTGGGATAGGTATGTTCTCTCACCCATAAACCGTTGCAATTGCTGGTGTGACAACTTTCATTAACACCGCGCGTTCGAGCTTCGGTTATATCATTACTAGAATCGTCAAATCCATAAATTAATAACACTTTATTTGGATTTTCAGGATCGAGATCTATTTCTTTCAACGCATTCCAAACGCCGGGTGTGTATACTAAATTTGTGTGATGGGTTGCAATGACAAGAGCTTGCAAATCTTCTTCGAGTTCTTGGCCGGTTTTTGAAAAGTCGATTCCGGTATAATAATCCGGAATTTGTGCAAATAAAATAAAAGGAGTAAAGAGGAATAGTATAAATTTCTTCATGAAAATAATTTGGATTCCAATTAAGTAAAAACTTTTGATTATCAAAATGATATAAGTTGGTACTTATCTATTTTTATTAACAATAAGGAAATAGGCGATTGAAACTCCTAAAGAATTGGCTAAACTTTAAAATATAGAAAGTTCTTTCCATCTTCAAGTCTTTTCATGATTTCCAACGCATATTGAGCACGATTCTTTAATGGAACTGATCCATCCATTTGATGATTATTATTTTCAAGCTCTTTTTCTAATTTTGTTAAAAATCTAACTTCTTGTATTTTATGCATCGTATGATTCAGCGCACTAACCGTCAATCCCGTGGCAGCTCCCTGCCAAAAGTTCCCACCCATTAATTTTGAAGACAAGCCTCCCGAAGCCGAACCAAATAACATCGTAGAAATGTCGCTAGCAATACCTTTAAGTTTTACAGCTGCATTTAACCCCCCTGCTATAGAGCTTACAGCGCTACTTACCATACCACTTAGAAATCCTTGGCCTAAGTCTCCTCCGCTTATGCCAGTTATAAACCCTTGGCTAATTCCGTGCATTGACATTTGGAATGTTATTTCCCATCGTAATAATATTCTTCGTCATAAATTTCATTTTTGACGAAGATTTTGACCAAAATTGAATCTTTTAAATTTCCTATTTGTTTATTCCAAATCCTATCTGACGATAGTACTCCCCATTTGTCAGACCATTAGTTTTGTAAATATAGTTATTTTTGCCCAAGAAAGAGTTTTCAATATTTCAATATAGGAAAAACCCCTTAAAAGGTTTTTTCGTATAGTGTTGGA
>JBAYRQ010000031.1:0-21810 GCA_041676545.1 Weeksellaceae bacterium
CGTTCCAGAAACTGAATTTTCTTTGGCTCCAAATGCATTTTGAAGTACCGTTAAAACTTTCGCTCCTTCGGTGATTTCAATGGTTTCAATTCCTTTTCCTGAGAAAGCTTTTCTTTCTGCAGTGAACGGTGAAACGTTACTTGGTGCCGACGTTAAATTCGTAACCAAAGTTGCATCGGTTTTCAAAGCCAACATCGGTGCAAAAGATGAAGCGTCCATAGTTGCCGGTAAAACGATGGTGTCACCTTCTTTCAATTCGGCCAATACATTTGCATAGGCATTGGGTGAAAAGTTTTTCAGTGCGTCGTTGTTAATTTTAACTACTTTGCTTGCTCCGTATTTATAAAGTGAATCGGAAGATTCCGTTGAATTGAATGCAACAGCAGTTACGGTGTCACCGCTTTTGTCAGCGATTGATTTCGCATAAGAAATTGCTTCAAATGCTGCTTTTTTATAGTGTCCCTCATGGGATTCTGCATATACTAAAATTGCCATTTTCTAATTTTTTACGTGGATTAAATAACTTTTGCTTCTTCGTGTAATAGTCTAACTAATTCTCCGACATTGCTTGGATCAATTAGAGTCACACTTCCTCTCTCCGCTGGTTTTTGATAGCCAACCACTTTCATTTTTGAAACTGTTTCATCTGCTTCCACAACTTGCAAAGGCTTTGTACGTGCAGACATAATTCCTCTCATATTTGGAATCTTCAATTCGTTTTCATGAACCAATCCATTTTGACCTGCAATAACGACCGGAAATTGAGCCGAAATGGTTTCATGTCCACCGTCGATATCACGAACGGCTTCTACCGCACTTCCTTCTACTTTCAAATTTGTACAACCATTTACAAAAGCATAATCCAAAAGTCCGGCTATGTAACCTGGAACTTCACCACCGTTGTAATCAATCGACTCACGACCTGTGAATATTATATCATACCCTCCGTCTTTTGCCACTTTCGCAAGTTGAGTTGCTACCGAAAGGCCGTCTCTCGCTTCTCCGTTCACACGAATTGCGTCGTTGGCTCCGATGGCCAATGCTTTACGCATTACCGGTTCAACAGTCGCATCACCTACTGTAACAACAGTAACGGTTGCGCCTTGGGTTTCTTGCAGCTGAACCGCACGCGTTAAGCAAAACTCATCATGCGGATTTATTACAAACTGTACGCCGCTCTTATCGAACTCCTTACCGTCTGCGCTAAAGTTTATTTTCGCTGTAGTATCGGGAACACTACTGATACATACTAATATTTTCATTTGTTAAAATTTTAATTATTTAAAAGTTTTATTAAAAGCCTATAAAAATCGGTATAATCTGAAAGTTATACAAACTATTCATTCTAATTCTTTCATTTTGAAACAAAAGAGTGGGTAAAGTTAACGAAAATAAATTACTATGCACGCATAGCAACTACACGATTTTTATCAGTTTTAAAAAAAAAAGATTTTGTTTTTGGAGTCATTCGCTCTAATTAAACAAAGCTTTGAGTTCATGTGCATCTTTGGGATTCATTTTTCCGGCAAGAATCAGACTCAACTGTTTTCTTCGTAAAGCTGCATCGTAACGTTCAATTTCCTCTTCCGTCTCCGGTTTAATTTGGGGAACGGGAATCGGTTTATTCTCTGCATCCACCGCAACAAAAGTATAAATACCGTTGTTTGATTTTATTAATTCTTGTTTGATGGGATCATCAATCCATACATCGACATAAACTTCCATCGAACTTGTAAAAGCGCGGGTAACTTTTGCTTCTAATTTCAAAATACTTCCCAATGGAACAGGTGTATTGAACGAAACATGGTTGACACTCGCCGTTACTACTTGAAAACTTTCAGAATGCCTTTTGGCTGCGATGGATGAAATTCGATCCATTCGAGCTAAAAGCTCACCTCCAAAAAGATTTTGAAGCATATTGGTTTCACCCGGAAGGACCAAATTGGTTAGTACCGATACGGAATCCGACGGGGTTTTGATTTTCTTATTCATAAAAAAGACCTTTGAGTGAACAAAGGTCTTAAATATAATTGATAATAAAAGTTTTTCTTAGTCATTCAATGAAAGAATCCAAACTTCAGAATAGGTCCCTGAAATGCTTCTTCTGTATTCTTGCGCTGCTTCTTCCGTTGCGAACGTGTCAAAGGCTACATAGTAGTATTTTCCTTTCTTTTGAGTCAGCTGAGCTTTATGAAAACCAGCCTCTTTTAATTTTTCTACTTGTGCATTTGCTTCTTCCACTTTTCGGAAAGATCCTCCAATTACTTGGTGATTATAAATGGTCAATTCTTCTTTGATGTATGCTTCCGCTTCAACTTCCACCGTTTTAATAGGAGATTCAACTGCTTTCAATGCTTTTACATTGGGATCCATCATAGGAGAAACAAAACCACTCCATTGTTGATTTACATAATCCGTAACAGGTTGTGGTTTTCCAAAATAAAGAAATCCACCCAAAAGAATAGGAATTACAGCAGCAGTTTTCCACCAAATGGCCGAAGAACTTTGCTGTTGGCTTGTATCGACCAAAATGTGTTTAGGACGAATGCTTTCCAATCCAAAAGAATCCAATAAGAAATTGGAATGATTGGGCGTGAAGTTTAATAAACCTTCTTTGGTTTTGGATAAAATCCCCAATTCCGGTAAATTCAAATTGGAATTTAAATCCAAATGATTTTTCCAAAACTGAACTTTTGCGGCTACTTCTTCTTTGGCAACTTCAAAAGTAAGACCTGAAAAGCGTGCAACTTCTTGAATCAATAATCCGTCATTTGAAGTTAAGGAAGGATTGAATCCCACTTTTTTTTGAGGCGGATAGAATGCTGATTTTTCTTTCTGAAAACTAGCATTTGATTTCTGTGCGATAAATGCACCAAATTCAGGAACCACAACACAATCGTGGTGATATAATAAGCTCGAGATGTACTTTTCCAAATTCATAGTCCAAAAATAAGGATATTATTCGATATAAACGGTCGGCGTCGATAAGTTGTTAATAAATAATTTATGTAGAAACCGTCTTTCTATTCTACTTTGACTGTGTCAAAGTAGCTGATAATAAATTGTTTTTGGATGAAATTATAGGCTGAAAAGTGCGCAAAAAATTCTTCAGACTCATCTTCGCCATTTTAATTTATATTCATTTTAAATGAGAAAAGTTTCATAAATTAGGGCAATGAACCCTAAACTTCTTCATTTACTGGCTTTGACCTATGTTCCAGGAATAGGTGTAATGAATCAACGAAAGATTTTAAAAGTCGTTGAGCCCGAAGAATTGTGGCGTTTTTCATCTGACGAATTAAAAGAAATCTTTCAAAATAAGCCCGACTTTCTCTCTCATTTTGAATCGAATGAATATGTGGAGTTGGCTCAAAAAGAAATCGAATATTGTGCAAAAAATGGCATTGAAATTCTTTCCATTGATTCATCGAAGTATCCTGAAAAATTGAAAGAATGTGCAGATTCTCCTTTGGTTTTGTTTAAAAAAGGAAATTATGAATTTGATAAAAAACTACATATTGGAATTGTTGGAACCCGAAGAATGACGAATTATGGAAAAGGGTTTATACAATCTTTTATCGATGATTTATGCTCTCAGCATATTGCGATTGTGAGTGGTTTGGCGTATGGTTGCGATATTGAAGCACACAGAGCGTGTATACATAATGGCATTGAAAACGTGGCCGTTTTGGGTCATAATTTAAGTCGGATTTCTCCAACCCAACATAAAATAGATGCAGAAAGAATAATCGAAAACGGCGCATTGTTATCTGAATATTCCAGTTTTCACTCGACAGAAGCGATGAATTTCGTTTTACGAAATCGGATTATAGCAGGAATTTGTGATGCGGTGGTTGTGGTGGAGTCTGATCGAAAAGGGGGTTCTTTGTTAACTGCGACGTATGCGAATAATTACAATCGGGAAGTTTTTGCAGTTCCAGGAAGGATTGAAGATAAATTCAGTTCGGGATGCAATCAATTGATTCAATCCCATCAAGCGTATATGATTCGGGATGCGGAAGATTTATTGAATTATTTTAATTTGCGAAAACAGAAAAAATCAGTTCAAAAGGAATTATTTATTGAATTGGAGCCCGATGAGCAATTAATTTATGATATATTGAAAAAGAAAGGAAGGCAACAAGTCGATGAACTCATGGGACATTCGGAATTACCGGTTTTCAAACTCAATGGTACACTTTTGAATTTGGAATTAAAAGGCGTTGTAAAACCGTTGGCCGGAAAATTCTTCGAACTTTCTTAAAATTTTAAAAATTAAATTTAACTAAATAGAAATAGTAATTATGGCAAAATTAAGTTTACATGGCAATGCGATTCACTCCGCAGGAGAATTGCCATCCGTAGGAAGCAAAGCTCCTGATTTTAAATTAACAGCAGGCGATTTATCCGAAAAGTCCTTTCAAGATTTCGAAGGAAAGAAAATAATTCTCAATATTTTCCCGAGTATTGATACTGGAACATGTGCGGCATCCGTTCGACGATTCAACCAAGAAGCGAGTCAGCTCAATGATACCGTTGTTTTGTGTATTTCACGGGATTTACCTTTTGCTCAGCAGCGTTTTTGTGGCGCAGAAGGATTAGAAAATGTGGTGACTCTATCGGAATTCAGAGATACGTCTTTTTCAGATGCTTATCATTTGCGAATTACAGATGGACCTTTGGCGGGTTTAATGAGTAGGGCAGTGGTTGTAATTGATAAACAAGGTGAGGTTATCTATACAGAGCAAGTAAAGGAAATAGTCGATGAGCCGAATTACGAAGCTGCTATAAAAAGCTTGTAATTTCAAGAACGACTGCTTTAATAAGTTACGAATAATCAAAGTTTTAAGCATAAAAAAAGGCAGGATGTGAATCCTGCCTTTTTCATTTATATACTTTTCTTAGTATCGTTCTAATACTACAACTCGTCGGTTACATTGTCTACCTTCTGGTGTATCGTTTGTACACTTCGGATATTGTTTACCAAAGGCACGCACTTCCAAACGGTTTGCTTCGATACCTTCTTTTACAAGAGCATCTTTTACAGCTTGAGCACGTTTCTTAGAAAGATTCATGTTGTAAGCTTCTGTACCAATTCCATCTGTAAATCCATCTACAAAGTAGTTTCCACCTTGTTTATTGATCAGATCTGCAGCTTCTTTCACTTTTTCAGAAGCAGCTTCTGTCAAGTCAAATTTATCGAAGTTGAATAAGATGTTTTCAAATGTGATTTCTTTCACAGGCTCATCAATTTCAGGAACTTCTGGCTCTTCTACTTCCACGATTTCTTTCATCACCTTACATCCGTTTACACAGTCGTATTCGTCGGTACTTTCTCCATCTGGACAGTATTCAAGCGGACATTCATCTTTGCGATCTTCAATTCCGTCGCCGTCACTATCTGGACAACCATTGAATTCTTTTAAGCCCGGCGTATCTGGACATTCATCATCTTCATCGTAGATTCCATCTCCGTCACGGTCGCTTCTTCCAAATCGGAAAGCAACCCCTGCTTTGGCTTGCCAAAAGTCGATGTAATCCGACTTGATGTCAGGAACTCCTACGTATTGTACTTCTAAGTTCAAACCTACTTTAGGGAAAATCCAGAAGTTCATTCCCAGACCACCAGAAAGTGCGAAATGGTCGTTCATGGCTACTGCACCGTTTTCCAATGCATCGTCCCAAACATCAACAACTCCGCTAACAAGCGAACCGTCATTTGCATAAACTGCGGGATTAAATTCCAATCCACGGTAAGGCATACGATGATAATTCGCGCCAAATCGTAAATACGGATCAAACCATGAAGTTTCCTTTAAAATATATCCATTCGCAAAACGATAACGCAATCCCATTCCGACTAAGACCATAAACTCATTGTCAATCATCAATCGCTTGTTATCGATTTCACCTATTGAGGCTTGTAAATCCACTGCGAAAGAACGATTAAGCGTTCGCGCAACTGAAATTTGGGATAAAGGAGGGACCAATGACCAATTGTCACCATCGGTAATACCTTCTCCTAAACCTCTGACACTTGGGTGATTGACCGCGTGGGCTCCACCACTAATATACCATTTTTTTAATGTATTCTGAGAATAAGATTCAGCAGAAATTAATAAAAAAAGTAGGGTAAATAAAATAGAAAATTTTCTCATATGTACTTTTTGAAATTTTGGACACACTAATATATAAACATATTCTTATAAAGCATTAAAGATATAAGAATTAATTGATTATTTAAATGAATTTGAAACTTTTTCAGCTTTTCTACTTTCTGAATAATCGTAAAAACCTTCGCCTGATTTTACACCCAGCTTACCTGCAGTTACCATATTTACCAACAAGGGACAAGGCGCATACTTTGGATTTTTGAAACCATCGTACATTACTTGTAAGATCGATAAACACACATCCAAACCTATGAAGTCCGCAAGTTGCAATGGCCCCATCGGATGTGCCATTCCTAACTTCATCACGGTATCAATTTCCTCTACACCGGCAACACCGTTGTAAAGCGTTTCAATGGATTCATTAATCATAGGCATCAAAATTCGGTTGGCTACAAACCCTGGATAGTCATTTACTTCTACCGGAGATTTCCCTAAAGTAGTTGATAAATCCATGATGGTTTGAGTCACTTCATTTGACGTATTGTACCCTCTGATTATCTCAACCAATTTCATAATAGGAACAGGATTCATGAAGTGCATTCCGATTACTTTATCTGGACGATTTGTAACGGCAGCTATTTGTGTAATTGAAATGGAAGAGGTATTGGTGGCAAGAATGGTGTGGGCTGAAGTAATTTCATCCAATTGTTTGAAGATTTTTAATTTCAAATCCACATTTTCAGTAGCAGCTTCTACGACTAGGTCCACATTGATTACACCTTGAGCAGTACTTGTAAAGGTTGTGATATTTTCTAAAGTTTCATTTTTTTCCGCTTCGGTAATTCTTTCTTTGGCCAGCATTCGATCGAGATTGGATGCGATGGTTTTCATTCCTTTTTCGAGCGCATTTTCTGACAAATCGATTAAGTTGACAGAAAACCCATTTTGAGCAAAAGTATGTGCAATACCGTTCCCCATGGTTCCTGCTCCGATTACAGCTATTTTTTTCATTGTTGTTTTATTTTCTTAATTAATTATTAAATGCAGCTATGATTTTGTAGGCGATTCGTAAAGCTTCTGTTCCGTCTTTCAAAGTAACCAAAGGTTCGGAGTCGTTATTAATCGCATCTGCAAAACTTTCCAATTCATCCAAAATCGCATTGTTTGTAAGTACATCGGGTGTTTCAAAATAGATTTGCTTTTTTACCCCCTCTGCATTTTGAAGAATCATATCATATTCACCTGGATTTTCGGGTGCATCTTTCATTTTAACGACTTCACATGTTTTGGTTAAATAATTCACCGAAATATAGGCATCTTTCTGAAAAAACCGAGATTTACGCATGTTTTTTAATGAAATCCGACTCGATGTAATATTTGCTACACATCCATTTTCGAAAACCAAACGTGCATTGGCAATATCTGGCGAGTCACTTATTACTGCCACACCACTCGAATGAACTTCTTTTACCTTTGATTGTACGACGCTTAAAATTACATCCAAATCATGAATCATCAAATCGAGCACCACTGGAACGTCGGTTCCTCTGGGATTGAATTCGGCCAAACGATGGGTTTCAATAAACATAGGGTCTTGAATTTTATCTTTAACCGCTAGAAAAGCTGGGTTAAAACGTTCCACATGACCTACTTGCCCTTTTATTTTGTATTGTTTGGCTAAACGTAGAATTTCTTCCGCCTCTTCCACCGAATTGGTGATTGGCTTTTCAATAAAAATATGTTTGGATTTTAGAATCGCTTTTTTGGCACATTCAAAATGAGAGAGAGTAGGCGTAACAATGTCCACAATGTCCACGGCATCAATTAATTCATCAATGGTAACAAAAGATTTCACGCCCAATTCTTTTTCAAGTTTATTTGAATTCTCTTGGTTTGGGTCAAAAAACCCAATCAAATCCAATTTATCGGATTGTTTGGCCAAGTTTATATGGATTCTCCCCAAATGTCCGGCGCCTAAAACCCCTATTTTTAACATGCCTTTAAATTTGATGCTAAAAGTACAGAGATTCCCTTAATTTTCCCCAATTTTGTGGAAAAATGTAAGAGTGATGGATGATTTTAAGCACAAAGGAAGACGTGCTCATTTAATTGAATTATTAAGAAACAAAGGAATTGAAGATGAAAATGTTTTGAATGCAATGAATCAAGTGCCAAGACATTTATTTTTGGACAGTGCTTTTGAACAATATGCGTATGAGGATAAAGCCTTTCCAATCGCAGCGGGACAAACTATATCGCATCCGTTTACGGTGGCCACGCAATCTTCGTTGTTGCATATCAATCCTGGGGATAAGGTTTTAGAAATTGGCACTGGAAGTGGATTTCAAACGGCAGTTTTGGTTAAAATGGGTGCTGAAGTTTATACCATTGAACGTCAGAAAGAGTTGTTTGACTTTTCACAACGTATGTTTAAGAAAATTCAAGTGGAACCTCGGTATGCTATTTATGGAGATGGTTACAAAGGACTTCCTTCCTTCGCACCTTTTGATCGGATTATAGTTACGGCGGGTTCAGCCACACTTCCGAATGCGTTGTTGAAGCAATTAGCAATTGGTGGAATTATGGTTATTCCCATCGGAGTGGATAATCAGAAGATGTTTGCGATCATGCGTGTGAGTGAACGGAGTTTTGAAAGAACGGAATTCGGAGATTATCAATTTGTTCCTATGTTGCAACGAACTCAAAAGGACTTAGAATATTAAGAGCTGTATTTTATTCTCCATTTACATATGCCTAAAATTTTACTATCAATTTAGGACCAACTTTACTTTCTTAAAGGAAATGAAATTATAGAAACTAAATTAAACAATCAAAATTCTTAACCCAAAAAAGCACTGTCAATTTAGGCAGTGCTTTCTTTTATTCTTCCTTAAAGAAGCAATTTAGAACAAAGAAAAGAGCCGCTCAATGAGCGGCTCTTTTGTTAAATATTTGAATACGAAATTATTGTTGTACAATTTCAATTCTTCTGTTCTGAGCTCTTCCGTCTGCAGTTTTGTTGTCGAATTTAGGTGCTGATTCACCGTATCCAACAGCTTTCAATCTGTTTCCACTAACTCCTTTAGAAAGTAAGTAGTCAACTACGGATTGTGCTCTTTTCTGAGATAACGTCATGTTGTTAGCGTCATTTCCTACATCATCTGTATGACCTTGAATTTCATAATTACCTTCTGTTGCATTCAAGTACTGAGCGATTACGTCTAAGCTTTGTTTCGAAGCTTCAACTAAATCTGAAGAAGCTGTTTTGAAATAAATCATCTTAGCTAAGTCACCCATCTGTACATTTGCACAATCGTCATTTACTTCAAGAGCTGCTGGGTTGAAGTTAGCGTCAGCATATTTCATCTCAACTCTTCTGTTTCTAGCTCTACCTTCCGCAGTATCGTTTGTTGTAACTGGCAATGCCAATCCAAATCCTACAGCTTTCAAGATTGAACTTGATACACCTTTACTTTCTAAGTAATTTTTAACTGAATTCGCACGTCTTTCAGACAATGGTAAGTTATAGTTTTGGCTACCTACATTATCCGTATGTCCTTCAACTAACCAACGAGGGTTTTTGATGTTTTTAGAAGTCAACAATGGAGCAATGTTATTCAAAGTTGTCATTGATTCTGCAGTTAATTTGTCAGAATTGTATTCGAACAATACATTTTTCAATGCGTCTTTAATTGCTTGCATGTCTGTACAAGGATCTGCCATTTCTGGACAACCGTTGTTTTCTACAGTTCCGAATTCGTTTGGACACTCATCTTTACCGTCACACACACCATCACCATCAGAGTCAGGACAACCGTTACATCCAGGGATAGATGAAGCTACACCAGGAGTATCTGGACAGTCATCGTCAACATCAAGGATACCATCACCGTCTCTATCTAAGATAGGACAACCGTTGTTTTCCATAGGACCTGCTTCGTTTGGACATTCATCCAATACATCACACAATCCGTCTCCGTCAGAGTCAGGACAACCATTACATCCAGGGATGTCTGAAGGGATACCAGGAGTATCAGGACAGTCATCTACGTCATCATTGATACCATCACCGTCTCTATCTTTGTTTCCAAAACGGAAAGTAACTCCAACTGTATGTTGGAAGAAGTCAAAGTAGTCAGTTTTTGTGGATGGAATCCAGTTGTAGTCAGAAGCAATGTTCAAACCTAGGTTTTTAGTAAACCAGAAGTTGATACCCGCACCTCCAGAAACGCCAAAATGATCTTTCGCTGTTTTAGGCTCTTGGTATAAATAGTCAACTACGATTGGGTTACCTCCTGCATCTAAGTCAGGATTTCCTTCGTGGTTTTGGTAAACTGCAAATCCAGCAGGTACAACATCACCTAAACTCGTGAAGTCGTAGTGGTTGTAGTTAGCACCAATACGTAAATAAGGATCGAACCATGATTCGCCTTTTAAGATTTTAAAACGCAAACCTAAACCTGCATTTACAAAAAATTCGTCTTTAATTCTTAATCTGTCATTGTCTATCTCTCCAACAGAAGCAGTCAAATCAACATCGAAATAACTGTTTAAGTTTCTGATAATAGATAACTTAGATAATGGTGGAACAATGCTGTAGTTGTTGTAGTTAAAAAACTCGTTACCTACACCTCGTACAGAAGTATAGTCAACAGCATGCGCACCTACTGAGATCGCCCAAGGATCTCGCTTGTTTTGGGCATTCAAAACAGTACTGCTCAAAAACAGCACTATTAGAGCGGTTAATAATAGATTAAACTTTTTCATTATCAAATATTTAGTGTTTTAATTTTTAACAGTTAATAAAACAATCAAGTGCAAATTTAAGAATTCTTTATGAATCTATCCAAATCTCTTTTCAAATCTTTTGTTTTTATCGAGTCACGCTTATCGTATAGCTTCTTACCTTTTGCTAAATGAATCTTTACTTTTGCTAGTCCTTTCTTGTTGATATACAGATTGGTAGCTATGATTGTAAAGCCAGTTTCCTTTGTCTTTCTTTCGAGTTTTTTAAGCTCATTTTTTTTTAATAATAATTTTCTATCTCGTCTCGTCTTGTGATTAAAGTGTGTTCCCCAGTCATATTCGTCAATATACATGTTAATAATGTAGAGTTCTCCTTCGATAATTTGGCAAAAACTTTCAGTTATACTTGCCTTACCCATACGGATCGACTTTATTTCTGTCCCGAATAATTGAATACCAGCATCGTAACTTTCTAGCAATTCATATTCAAAACGAGCTTTCTTATTTTTAATGTTAATGTCAGACTGCAGTTTCAAAATCGTTAATTTTTGTACCTTTGCAAAGTTTTATAAATCAAATACTATCATATACTATGTTAACAGTATCAAACCTTTCGTTGCAATTCGGTAAACGCGTTTTATTCGACGAAGTTAATATAAAATTTACAAATGGCAACTGTTATGGAATAATTGGTGCAAATGGAGCGGGAAAATCTACTTTTTTGAAGATTATTTCCGGCGAAATGGATCCAACTTCGGGTCAAGTTTCTCTTGAAAAGGGAAAAAGGATGTCTGTCTTGGAACAAGATCACTTTAAATACGATGATTATACCGTGCTGGATACCGTTCTTCGCGGGAATAAAGAGCTTTACGATGTAAAGGAAAAAATGGACGCGCTTTATGCTAAGCCCGATTTCTCGGAGGAAGACGGAATCAAAGCCGGTGAATTAGGAGTTCAGTACGAAGAGATGGGTGGATGGAATGCCGAAACCGATGCTTCTGCTTTACTATCCAGTGCAGGAATTGATCCCGAGATGCATTATACCTTGATGGGTGATCTCGATAACAAGGCAAAAGTACGTATCCTTTTGGCTCAGGCGCTTTTTGGTAATCCAGATGTATTGATTCTCGATGAGCCAACCAACGAATTGGACGTTTATACCATTTCTTGGTTGGAAGATTTCTTGGGGAATTATGAAAACACAGTCATTGTGGTTTCCCATGATCGTCACTTTTTGGATGCAGTTTGTACCCACATTGCAGATTTGGATTTTGGGAAATTAAATCTGTATTCTGGAAACTATACGTTTTGGTATGAATCTTCTCAATTAGCCGCAAGACAAAGAGCACAGCAAAATAAAAAGGCGGATGAGAAGAAGAAAGAGTTGCAAGAGTTCATTGCACGATTCAGCTCCAACGTTGCCAAAGCAAAACAAACGACTTCCCGAAAGAAAATGTTGGAGAAATTGAATGTTGAAGACATCAAACCTTCTTCACGGCGTTATCCAGCCTTGATTTGGGAACAGTCCCGAGAAGCGGGAGATCAAATATTGGATGTTCAGAATTTATCCGCTTCACTGGAGGGAGAAGTTTTATTCAAGGACGTTACGCTAAACTTAAAAAAGGGAGATAAAATTGGTGTTTTTTCTAAAAATTCAAGAGCGGTTACTCAGTTTTTCGAAATTATTTCTGGAAATGTAAAACCCGATACTGGTGAGTACAATTGGGGAATAACAACAACCCAAGCTTATTTGCCATTGGACAACACCGATTTCTTCAAAGAAGACATCAATTTGGTAGATTGGCTACGTCAATACACCGAAAACGATGAAGAGCGTCATGAAGAATACATGCGAGGATTCTTAGGGAAAATGCTTTTCTCTGGCGAAGAAGCTTTAAAGAAATCCTCGGTTTTATCGGGAGGTGAAAAAATGAGATGTATGTTTTCACGAATGATGTTATTGAGAGCCAATGTGCTTTTGATGGATGAACCTACAGCTCACTTAGACCTTGAGTCGATTACCGCATTGAATAATTCATTACAGAATTTTAAAGGAACGATCCTTATGGCATCGCATGACCACGAATTGATTCAAACCGTTTGTAATCGAATCATAGAGTTAACGCCTAATGGGTTAATTGATCGATACATGACTTACGATGAGTTTTTGGATGATAAGAGAGTCAAAGAATTGAAAAAAGAAATGTACGCTTAATTTCCTTTGGAAATTGGAAATATAAAGGCGCCTTTTCGGCGTCTTTTGTTTTTTAGGATGAACTTTAGGAGAGTGTAAAGTTTAAATCTTTCTAACTACGGGTAAAATCTCATTTTTCTCCAAGGCGAATTTTTTAATTTCCTTAGGGGATAATTTTAACGAAAGATTGACTTTATCCACTTTGAAACCTGCTTTTTCTAACGTATCGTAATAATCTTTGCCATAAACGCGGACATGGTCGTATTGGCCAAACTTTTCAATTCGTTCTTTTCGGTCGGTAATGGTGGGATCTTCAAAGGTTTTTTCCAATTGATACCGAATCGGCACTTGAAAAATTCCCCAACCTTTGGGTTTCATTACGCGAAACAATTCATTCAAAGCTTTCTGGTCATTTTCTACATGTTCCAAAACATGGTTACAGAAAATCACATCAAAACTTTCAGTGTCAAAAGGCAAGGCTTGAATGTCGGCTTTCACGTCAGCCAATGGCGATTCCAAATCACAAGTCACATACTCCAAGTTGTTCATTTTTCGGAATCGTTGGTAAAAAGCTTGTTCGGGTGCAATGTGCAACACCCGGTAGTTTTTGGTGAAGAAGTCGGTTTCTCTTTCCAAATACAGCCACATCAACCGATGGCGTTCCAAAGAAAGCGTACCCGGAGACAAGGCGTTTTGTCGTTGCTTTTCATAGCCATAAGACAGAAATTTCCGGTAATTTTTTCCGTCGATTGGATCGGTGAAATTGTTTCCTTTGTAAAATTCGACCAAAATCGGCCGCGCCCAAATACTTATTCGAATCAACCAAGTTCGTGGGAAGATTTGCAGTATTTTTTTAAAGAGAAATTTCAAACTTTTCGATTAATTTGGGGATGAAAATAAGACAACTTATGGTGAAAGCTAAGATAGAAGCCAAAAAAGTAGCTCCAGCCGCTAAATCCTTAACTCTTTTTATTTGTTCATCTCTTTCTAAGGTCACTCTGTCAGACAATGCTTCGATCGCCGTATTTAAATATTCCGCAATTCCAATTGCAAGTGTGGAGCCAAGAATAAACATAAATTCAAATTTCGAAATCTCCAACCAATAGGATAATACAAGATTCAAAATCAAAACCCCAAACCAAATCTGTACATTGCGTTCGGTACGAAGTCCAAATAGAATTCCTTCTATGGCGAATTTTGAAGATTCTAAAAATCGAAACATGCTATTCATTTTTTATAAAGAAAAGGTACTTCCTCCTCACTCTCAATACCCAATGCTTCATACACATATTGAAAGGTTGAAAGTAAAGTCGGTTTACCATCTATGATCGCAACGTCGTGTTCAAAGTGAGCCGAAGGTTTATTGTCTTTTGTAGTCACTGTCCAGCCGTCTTTGTGAAAACGGACTTTGTCGGTTCCCAAATTAATCATAGGTTCTATGGCTAAGGCAATTCCTTCTTTCAGAACACTTCCACGACCACGTTTTCCATAATTTGGAACTTGAGGATCTTCATGCATTTCTCTTCCCAAGCCATGCCCCACTAATTCCTTAACTACACCGTAACCAGCTCTTTCGCAATGTTTTTGGATGGCAAATCCAATGTCTCCGACGTGATTTCCGGGTCGAACTTGTTCAATTCCTTTGTATAAAGATTCTTTGGTAATTCTCAGAAGTTTTTTCACTTCGGGCGCTACTTCTCCGATTTCAAATGTATAGGCATGATCTCCTACAAAACCATTCATGAAAACACCGCAATCTACGGAAATGATATCGCCTTCTTCCAAAGGGGTTTCATTGGGAATTCCATGAACGACTTGCTCATTGGGCGACATGCACAGTGAATTCGGAAAACCACCGTATCCTAAAAACGCGGGTTCACCTCCGTGGTCTTTGATAAAATCGTGGGCTAACTTATCCAGATAGAGAGTTGTCACCCCCGGTTTAATTTCTTTGGCCACCATTCCCAAGGTTTTTGAAACCAATTGGGCACTGAGGTACATTAACTCTAATTCTTCTTTTGTCTTTAATATAATCATATTCCAAAAAATCCTCTTTTTTTCTTTTTTCTTTCTTTTGTTTTTCCGTGCTCTCCCAGTGAAAATTCAATTCGTTTTTCAATGATTTGAAGCACTTCACCCCAACCTGGGAATCCGCCTAAATTTCTGTCGTCAATGAAAAGATCTGCATTTATTTTTCTACTTTGCGTCACTTCATCAAACTTTTCTCCTTCAAAACTCGAATTAACGGCATAAAACTCCACGCCATTTTCTTTGCAGAAATCGACCGCTTCATCCAATGTTTTTCCAGCACGATAGGTCCATAAAATCAATCGATGGCCTTGGGATTGCATTTGTTTTAAGGATTCAAAGGCAAATAGCATTGGTTTTCCAATCCTTGGATATGCGTCCTCTACGATGGTTCCATCAAAATCAACAGCTATAATGTAACTTTTCATTTTTAGTTATGGGAGAATTTAGATAACGGCAAAATTACGAATTAATTTTTGAGTAACACCGATCCTGTCATTTCTATGGGGATGGGAACATCCATTAATTTCAGAATTGTGGGGGCGACATCTCCTAATTTCCCATCGTTCACTTCGAATTTATTTTCGTTTTGAATCAAAAGGAAAGGAACTAAATTTTTACTGTGTTGGGTATTGGGAGATCCGTCGGGATTAATCATGCAATCTGAATTTCCATGATCGGCCAAAATGAGAATGGAATAATTACTCTCCAATGCCTTGGTTACGATTTGCTTTGTGCATTCATCCACAACTTCAGTCGCTTTAACCGCTGCGTCAAAATTTCCTGTATGCCCTACCATATCTGTGTTCGCAAAATTTAAACAAATAAAATCGGCCGATTTCGCTTCAATTTCTGGAAGAATGTTTTCGGTGATCGCATACGCAGACATTTCTGGTTTCAAATCGTAGGTTTCCACCTCTTGTGGAGATGGACATAATATTCTTCGTTCGCCTATGAATTCTTTTTCTCGTCCTCCCGAAAAGAAAAAGGTGACATGCGGATATTTTTCGGTTTCTGCAATTCGAATTTGGGTTTTTCCATGGGTTTCCAATACTTCACCCAAGGTATTTTGAATTTCTTTTTTATCGTAAACTACTTCAACATCTTCAAATCTTTTGTCGTAATTGGTCAACGTGATGTATCGAAGGGATAATTTTTTCATTCCATATTCATGAAAACTTCGTTGAGTTAGGACTTGGGTAATTTCTCGACCGCGATCGGTTCTGAAATTAAAATTAATTACTACATCTCCTTCTTCAATTAATCCGTTTTTATCCACGAGAATGGGTAATAGAAATTCATCACTTATTCCTTCTTTGTAGGACTCTGCAATTGCTTCTATCGGATTGTTTGTTTTCTTCCCAATGCCTTTTACCATCACGTCATAAGCGAGTTTGATTCTTTCCCATCGTTTGTCGCGATCCATGGCATAAAATCGACCAATGAGGGTTGCGATTTTACCGGTGGAGTTTTTCATTTCTTCTTGCAGTTGCGCAATAAACCCAATTCCACTGTGCGGGTCACAATCCCGTCCATCTGTAAATGCATGGACATATACATTATCTGTGAGGCCATATTCTTTGGCGGCATCCAAAAGCGCAATCAAATGATTGATGTGGGAATGAACGCCTCCGTCGGAAGTTAATCCAATGAAATGCACTTTTTTATTGTTGTCTTTGGCGAATTGAAATTGTGAAGTCAAAACCTGTTCACTCAGAAATGATTTGTTTTCAGCTGCCATATTGATTCGAACCAAACTCTGATAAACGACACGACCAGCGCCAATGTTCATATGACCCACTTCTGAATTTCCCATTTGACCCAACGGAAGGCCCACATCTCTACCGTAGGTAATTAAAGTGGAATGTGGGTATTTTGAAAAGCAGCTATCCATAAAAGGAGTATTTGCTTTGGCTATGGCAGAAACTTTGGGGTCGGGGTTGATTCCCCATCCGTCCAAAATCAGTAACAAAACGCGCTTGCTCATAAATTGCAATTAGACTGTAAAATTAAAAAATCCTCCCGATTTGGGAGGATGTATTGGTTTTAATTTGCGACATCATTGATAAACTTAATTCGCATGAGGCGTAATTCTTCCTCTTCGAAACTGTCACCAAATTCATCCAACAAAGTGGTCATGGAATCATTTTCAGCTTCCATCAAGAAATCATGAATCTCTTCTTGCTGATCTTCATCCAAGATGTCATCGATATAATACGAAATATTCAATCGTGTTCCTTGGTATACGATACTTTCCATTTCAGAAAGTAAATCTTGCATCGATAAATTTTTTCCTTCTGCCATTGCTTCCAAATCCAGTTTTCTATCGACCGCTTGAATGATGTAAACTTTGAAGCTAGATTTATCAGCTACACTTCGAATCAACATTTCATCGGGACGGTCAATTTCGTTTTCTTCTACATATTTTGCAATGAATTCGACAAAAGGTTTTCCAAATTTCTTTGCTTTTCCTTCACCTACTCCGTAAACAGAAGTTAATTCGGCTAAAGAGGTTGGATATTGCATCGTCATATCGTCCAAACTGGGATCTTGGAAAACGGCAAAGGGAGGAATTCCATGTTGTTTGGAGATTTTCTTTCGCAATTCTTTTAATTGTTTTAAAAGTACATCGTCAAAAACGGCTGGTACTTGTTGAGCAGATTCGGAAGAGCTTTCTGAAAATAATTTCTTGAAATCCACATCTTCAGCGATCAAAAATTCTTCTGGTGATTTTATAAACTTTTTTCCTTTGGGCGTTAATTTCAAAATCCCATAGGTTTCAATTTCTTTTTCAAGATAATCGCGAACAATTAATTGACGTACAATACTTTTCCAATAATAATCTTCTTTGTGACTTCCTTTTCCAAAAAAGTCTTCCAATTGTAAATTATAGGATTTCGTAATTGAACTTTCCTTTCCTACTATTGCATTTACTAAATCGTTGACTTTCAGTATTTCTTTTGTTTTTTGTACGGCTTTGAGTGCCAATTGCGCATCTTCTTTTACATCAATCATCTTCTTGGGATTGCGCATATTGTCATCCATCATGGCTCCCAATCCATTGATTTCGTCAAATTCTTCTCCAAAATAATGCAATAGGAATTTTCGTCTTGACATCGATGTTTCGGAATAGGCAACGACTTCATTTAGAAGTTGTAATCCTACTTCGCGTTCAGCCACTGATTTACCTGCCAAAAACTTCTCTAATTTTTCGATGTCTTTGTAATCGTAGAATGCGAGACAGTAGCCCTCACCGTCATCTCGACCCGCTCGACCGGTTTCTTGGTAATAACTTTCCAAGCTTTTGGGCATGTCGTAATGAATCACAAAACGCACATCCGGTTTATCAATTCCCATCCCAAATGCAATCGTAGCAACTACGACGTCTGCATCTTCCATTAAGAACATGTCTTGATGTTTCGCACGGGTTTTACTGTCTAATCCAGCATGATAGGGAATAGCTTTGATTCCATTTACTTGAAGGGTTTGGGAAAACTCTTCCACTTTTTTACGACTCAGACAATAAATAATCCCGGATTTTCCAGCGTATTGATGAATGAATTTCACGATTTCTCTGTCCTGATTAATTTTTGGACGAACTTCATAAAATAAATTCGGACGGTTGAAGGAAGCCTTGTAAACCTTTGCATTGAGCATTCCCAATGTTTTCTGAATGTCTTCTTGAACTTTGGGCGTTGCCGTTGCGGTTAAAGCTATGACGGGTGCATCCCCAATTCGATTGATGATATGCTTCAGATTCCGATATTCCGGACGGAAGTCATGTCCCCATTCTGAAATACAGTGGGCCTCATCAATCGCGAAAAATGAAATTTTCACCGTTTTGAAGAAATCAGTGTATTCCTCTTTGGTTAGTGATTCGGGAGCGACATACAACATCTTGGTTACGCCATTGCGTATATCATCCATCACAACACGGGTTTGGGTTTTATTCAGCGATGAATTTAAGACATGTGCTACGCCTTCTTCAGTGGAAATTCCGCGCATAGCATCCACTTGATTTTTCATCAGTGCGATCAAGGGAGATACAATAATTGCAACTCCATCTGAAATCAAAGCCGGCAATTGATAGCAAAGTGACTTTCCACCTCCTGTTGGCATTAATACAAATACGTCTTCACCGTTTAGAAGATCATGAATAATCTCCTCTTGTTGGCCTTTAAATTTACTAAAGCCAAAATACTTCTTTAATTGAGAAGCTAATTCTGTTGGATTGTTCATCTTTACAAAAAGATAATTTTAATTTTTTCTACTTTTCAAAGTTACTATATTTGACAACTTAATTCTCATTCAAGGGAATAAAGAATTTTTTGCGGTCAAAAGACCCTAATATACGAAATAAAATAACATTCACAAAAATCTTTTGAATTTGAAAAATCAAATTTTAAATATTGGTAAAAAAGTTTTTCAGGACGAAATTACTGAACTTTTGCAAATAGGTAACCAACTGGACGATAATTTTATTCGTGCCGTTGAGTTGTTACATACTGCCAAAGGGAAAGTGGTTGTAGCCGGAATTGGTAAAAGTGCACACATCGCCAATAAGATGGTCGCTACTTTTAATTCGACCGGAACCAAAAGTCAATTTCTGCATGCTTCAGAAGCCATTCATGGTGATTTGGGATTGGTCGATGAAAAAGATGTTGTGATTTGTATTTCGAAAAGTGGAAACAGTCAAGAAATTAAGGATTTGGCACCTATTCTTAAGAAATCAGCTTCTGCACTCATTGGAATCACTGGAAATCTGCAATCCGATTTGGCCAAAAATTCAGATGTTGTTTTGGATATCACGATTTCAAGAGAGGCCTGTCCAAATAATTTGGCCCCCACTACCAGTACCACCGCTCAATTGATGATGGGAGATGCACTCGCGGTTGCGCTGATGGAACTCAACAATTTCAAAGGGGAAGATTTCGCGAAATTTCATCCGGGTGGAGCCTTGGGCAAACGTTTGCTGTGGAGTGTTGAAGATGTGATGGATACCTTTCAACGCCCTTTGGTGCATGCAGATTCTAGTATTTATGAAGTTATCGATTCGTTGACTTCCGGACGAAATGGAATCACGGTTGTGATGGATGACGCTAAAATTTTAGGTGTAATAACCGATGGGGATTTACGGAGAATGTTTCAAAAACACAAAGGAAGACTTCAAAACCTGTTGGCAAAGGAAATGCTTACTGCGAATCCAAAAATGATTTATAAAGATGAGAAAGCAGTGGATGCTTTTTATAAATTACGCGATTACGACATCGGACAATTGGTGGTTTTAGATCGGAATGAAGAATATTTTGGAATTTTGGATTTGCATGGATTAATTAAACACGGAATCGAAGCTTAATGGAAAAGGGAGAAAATGAAATGTCCTTTTTGGGGCATGTTTTTGAGTTGAGAGGGCATTTGATTCGTTCCATACTCGCGATTTTAGTAGCGGCAATTTTGTGTGCAGTTTTTTGGGGTTTCATCAGTGAAAACTTCATTATGGCTCCTTTAAATTCAGAATTCCCCACCTATCAAATTATGAATTCCTTGGCAGAGAAAATTGGGATTGGTCCTATATATCCCGATGCATTTAATTACGCCAAAGAATTAAAAAACTTAGTTCCATCGGGACAGATTACTTCCCAGATTTACACCATTTTAATTTGTGGATTAATTTTAGCCATTCCGTATGTAATTTGGGAAATATGGCGATTTATAAAACCTGGATTAACAGGAACTGAGCGAAAATATACCAACGGGACGGTATTCGTTGTTACTTTTTTCTTTTTGTTGGGTGTATTATTTAGTTACTATCTACTTCTTCCATTTTCGGTCCAATTTTTATTTACCTACAATCCGTTTGGCGTTTCCAACGAATGGACTTTAGCGAGTTATACCTCTTTATTTGTTCAAACGCTTTTAGCGATGGGATTGGTATTTCTTTTTCCCGTATTTGCATATTTTATGGCCCGCGTTGGAATTCTTTCTCCTCATTTTTTACGAACCTATCGAAAACATGCGTTGGTCGTGATTTTGGCGATAGCTGCAATCATTACTCCCTCCGACGTTATGAGTATGCTCATTGCCGCCATGCCTTTGTTATTATTGTATGAATTGAGTATTTGGATTACGGTTTATGTATTCAATCAACAATTGAAAGCCGAAAAAAAAGAATTGGCCAAAAGGAAAGATTAAGTACGAAAAATCCGAAAAGCCATACCTTTAATTCTGTATAATAGCGGGTATAAAGCAATGTGTTTTAAAAGGATTACTCATTTGGTTGTCTATAAGTTATAATAACTGATTGTGTAATTACAGAAGAACGTTTTGTAACTCTCCCATACACTCCTCATACACTCCTCATACACTATCCATTAAGTATCCATTAAGTATCTATGGAGTATCTATGGAGTAAGTGCATCCTTGATTCGGAAGAGATTGGTTTAATATTTAGGAGAAAAGGAATAAATCTGTCCTTTGCAATTGGACATCTTAAAAAGAAATAACGGCTCTAATCTTGCTTTTCTCGAATAACTTGTCTAGTATTGTTTAAATTTTAACTACGAAAACAGCATGTTAGCTACACAAGATCCAAATCTGAGGACGGACGGCAAATGGCTCTTTACCAAATACGATAAATTTGGACGAGTCGTCTATACAGGGAGTATAAACAATGCTGCAAGTAGAGAAAGTTTGCAAACTACCGTGAATAGTTTTGAAAACAACAACGAA
>JBAYRQ010000032.1:0-21176 GCA_041676545.1 Weeksellaceae bacterium
AATCACTACTTTTGTCTTAAAAGCTACTGTGAATTTTCTCCGTTTATGTTTCATTTCTTTTTAGTTAAAATTAATACTCTTTTTAATCTTTAACTAATGGTCTGAATTCTAGGGAGTATTATACAATATTTGTTTGATAATTATGATTTATATTAGTTTTATTGATAATGTTCTCAATAGATTTATGCTTTCTATGGTTAATTTTATAAAACTTATTTAATACAGAAACAATAATAAGTATTGAAAATAAAAAAATACTCATCCAAATAATTAATATTATATCATCTGATGTTTTAAAAGCCTTATATCCAAAAAAGACACTATTTAATAATGTAATGATTGGAAGAAGTAACACTTTGTAATTATTACTAATTTTTTTAATAAATGAGAAGAATCCATATGTTAATAATACAATAAATAGGATAATTGAGATTATTTTTATTATTTCATTCATAATTCTAAATTTAAAGTTGGTAATAAGTTTGAAGCTTCTTTTAATCTTTTGTCTACGATTTTAGCGTAAATCTGTGTTGTTCTAATATCTTTATGTCCTAAGACTTTCATAACGGTATATAAATCTGCTCCAGCTTCTAATAATAGGGTAGCAGCTGTATGTCGAGCACAGTGAAACGTAATATGTTTTGTAATTCCTGCTTTCATGCACCAACGTAATATTTCTGTATTTGTTGCTGACCCGTAATTTAGATTGACAAATACTCTTGGGTTTGAATAATTTCGTTCTCCTAAGAGTTCTCGAGCTTGTTTACTGATATACATGTATTCCAGATCATCTGTTTTTTGTTGAGTAAAAAAGATTCGATGTTCATTATTTTCGTCTCGAATTTCTTTCCAAGTTAATTTGAATACATCACTCCATCTTAAACCTGTAAGGCAACTAAAAAGAAATGCACGTTTTACGACTTCATATTTACAATCTGTTACAGCTAGATTTTGAAGTTCTTCAAAAGTTAAATATTCGCGTTGAGATTCTTTTTCTTCGAAAGGTTTTATTTTTAAGAGTTTATGATTTGTAATATAACCTTCTTCGTAAGCTTGTTTAATAGTTGCTCTAAACCTGTTGAAATAAGAATACTTTGAACCATGTTTTAAAGGTGTACCATGTTTGGTTTTTGCATCAACATCTAAAAATCGTTTAAATCCATTTATAGAATCTATAGTTATTTCTGAAAGAGTAGTGGAAGGATGGAAATATTGATCGATATAACGTTTAACTGATTTCCAAGTTCCATAATTCGATAAGTAAGAAGATCGATGTTCTTTCAATAGATCAAAATATTCATAAAGAGTAATATTAGCTTTTTCTCTATCTACAATACCAAACTTGCCTTGTAAGAATTCGGTTTTACGAATCGCTAATATATTTTCTGCTAATTCTAGATTTTCTTTATTTTTTTTCTTTTCATCAGCATCAGTAGGATTTGGATTTAAATAAAGTTTCAAATATTCAAACTCTCGGAGATGTTTTCTTTTACCTTCTAATGTGGTTGTGGATCCTTTATAATATTCGAGATAAAGCGTAATTTTATTTTCTGAAATTTTTCTTTGTTTGAGCGTGATTTTCATAACGATTATATTTGATGGTGTACGTTTGTACATCAAAATTTAAAAATTAAAATAATTGGTGTACAATTGGTGTAAGAAAAGGAATAATAACATCCTTTTAACTACCACCAAATATAAAACAAAAAACCTAACAATCACTATATTAAGTAGTTGTTAGGTTTTTGTTATCCGTTATTATCTTATTTATTTGCCAATGCAAAACTTCCCGAAAATAGTCCCCAGAATATCTTTATCCACATCGATCTGACCGGTGATGGAACCGATGTGTCGAAGACTGTCGCGAAGATGGAAGGCGAGTAAATCTCCAGTGAGTCCGGTTTTCATTCCGACCTCAACGTTGTTGAGTGCTTCGGAAGCATTGACGAGAGCTTCTTTGTGGCGGATGTTGGTGATGATGACTGCGTTTTCGTCCACGCCGGTTTTTACGGATTGAACCAGTTCATTTTTGAGGCGATCGAGGTTGATTCCAGATTTGACGGAGATTCCAAAATGATGGTAATTGGGATGACTTTCGAGCAAGGATTGAATGTCGAGTTCGGTCAAGTCCACGTTTTTATCGACTTTGCTTAATAGGTTGAAAACGACTTTGTCTTCCAAAATCGGTTGCAGTTGTTTCAAGATTTCAATGTCATCTTCGTAGAGATGAATGATGATTTTTGCTTGAGTGACTTTTTCTTTTGCTTTTTCCACCCCCATGGCTTCGATGACATCGGTGGTTTCACGGATTCCAGCGGTGTCAATGAATCGGAAGGTCATACCGTCAATGGTCATGGTTTCTTCGATGGTATCGCGTGTTGTACCGGCAATGTCGCTGACGATGGCTCGTTCTTCGTTCAGTAAATAGTTGAGCAGGGTCGATTTTCCAGCATTCGGTTTTCCAATGATGGCCACAGGAACTCCGTTTTTCACGGCATTTCCGTACTCAAAGGTGTCGATGAGTTTATGGATTTTGGATTTCAGGGTTTGAACCAGTGTATCCAATTCTTCGCGATCGGCAAATTCGACATCCTCGTCTGAAAAGTCCAATTCGAGTTCGATGAGTGCCGTGAAGTTGATTAACTCTTCGCGCAGATCTTTTAATTCGGATGAAATTCCACCCCGCATTTGGTTGAGTGCAATTTGATGAGATGCTTTGTTTTCGGCGGAGATTAAATCCGCTACCGCTTCGGCTTGAGAAAGGTCGATACGACCGTTGAGAAAAGCACGTTGGGTAAATTCTCCGGCTTGGGCTAAACGTGCGCCGTTTTTTAATAAAGCTTGAATGATTTGTTGTTGAATGAAGGGTGAACCGTGGCAGGTAATTTCCACTAAATTCTCTGCCGTAAAGGTTTTAGGTGCTTTGAAAACACCGACCATTACTTCGTCAATCGTAATCTCACCGTCGACAATAAATCCATACTGAACGGTATGGGAATCGACATGGTTTAAGTTTTTCCCTTTGAATATTTTATCGGCAATGGAAATGGAATCGTCACCCGAAATACGGATAACGCCCAAAGCTCCTACTCCCTGAGCAGTGGAAGCCGCACAAATCGTATCGTAATGTTGCATTTTGTAAAATTAAAGTTTTTCCATCAATAAACGCTCGCTTACTTTTGGGCTGAGGGTTTCGGTTTTTTGGTTGAATGAAACCCGCATATTTTGATCGAATTCTTCAATGTCTAAAATTTCCAATTCACTTTCCAAAACCAAGTTCTTTGAGTTTAGGAATTTCAAGAAATCATCGTTTGAATTGGTCACGGCAACAAACTTCAACTTATCCCCTACTTGGAATTGATTCAATGTTTTGTAGGTTTTCAGCAGAATATTTCCTTCCCGATCGGGAATGGGCGAACCGTGTGGATCGACCGTAGGGAAATCGAGCATTTCATCCATTTTCGCAAAGAATTTGGGCGAATGAATGTGTTCGATTTGTTCGGCAACTTCATGGACTTCTTCCCATCCGAATCCCATTTTTTCGACCAAGAACATTTCGGTTAAACGGTGTTTACGGATAATGAGCAAGGCTTCGGTTTTCCCTTGTTCAGTTAATTCAATGGGTTTGTAGGATTGATAATTCACATACCCTTTGGCCGCTAATTTTTTAACCATGCTGTTAACGGTGGGCATTTTTATTTCCAACGCCTTACTCAATTCGTTCACAGTGACCTCTCCTGTTTTCTCGGAAAGATTGAACATGGTTTTTAAATAATTTTCTTCGGTAAATGAATTCATGGAGCGAATTTACAAAATAGTTAGGAAATTGTTTTTTGAGAATTTAGGTTTTGATCAGTTCCTTGAGTGCCATTCGGTAGCCATCCAATCCGTGGCCAGAAATGGTTTTCTTGCAGTTGGGCGAAGTCACCGAAATTTTTCGGAAGTCTTCCCGTGCATTGATATCTGAAATATGTACTTCCACAACCGGAATAGAAATCGCAAGGATTGCATCTGCAATCGCGTATGAATAATGGGTATAAGCTGCAGGATTTAGAATTATTCCATGGTATTTAAATCCCACTTCATGCAGTTTATCAATGATTTCTCCTTCGTGATTCGATTGGAAATAATGAAGCGAAACTTCTGGGAATTCTTTTCTCAATGCTAAGAAAAAGTCTTCAAAAGTTTCGCTTCCGTATATTTCGGGCTCACGTATTCCTAATAAATTTAGGTTTGGGCCGTTTATGATTTGAATTTGAAGCATAATGAATTACGATTAAAACGTAGGCTATAAATAACTCTATAAAGTTACAGCATTCAATACGGATTCAAAAAACAAATGTGAATTATCTATTCATTGAGATCAAAAACTCTTCGTTTGAACGTGTGTTTCGAATTCGATCGCGTAAGAATTCCATGGCTTCCAACGGATTCATATCGGCCAAATGATTTCTCAACACCCACATACGCTGCATGGTAGGCTCGTCTAACAACAAGTCATCTCTACGTGTACTGGACGAAACCAAGTCGATGGCTGGGAAAATTCGTTTGTTTGCAATCTTACGATCCAACTGCAATTCCATGTTACCTGTTCCTTTGAATTCTTCAAAAATCACCTCATCCATCTTCGATCCTGTATCGATCAAAGCGGTTGCGATAATGGTCAAAGAACCCCCGTTCTCAATATTTCGAGCGGCACCAAAGAAACGTTTCGGTTTGTGCAATGCGTTGGCATCCACTCCTCCCGACAATACTTTTCCAGATGGCGGCGAAACCGTGTTATACGCTCTTGCCAAACGCGTAATCGAGTCCAAAAGAATTACGACATCGTGTCCACATTCTACCATTCGCTTTGCTTTTGAAAGCACCAAGTTGGCTACTTTCACGTGTTCTGAAGCTTCTTTGTCAAAGGTAGAAGCAATCACTTCTCCATTCACACTACGTTTCATGTCAGTCACCTCTTCCGGACGTTCGTCGATCAACAAAACCAACAAATACGCTTCCGGATGATTGGCAGCGATTCCGTTGGCAATGTCTTTTAGTAAGACGGTTTTACCGGTTTTGGGTTGGGCTACAATCATTCCACGTTGTCCTTTTCCAATCGGAGCGAACAAATCTAAAATTCGGGTAGAAAGGGTGGAACCTTTTTCTGCCAAATTAAATTTCTCTTCCGGAAACAAGGGTGTTAAATGCTCAAACGAAACACGGTCACGCACAAAATCGGGCGTTCTTCCGTTGATTTCTTTGATTTTAATTAGTGGGAAATATTTTTCACCTTCTTTTGGAGGGCGAACTTCGCCTGTAATGGTATCTCCTGTTTTCAAACCGAATAAACGAATTTGAGATTGAGAAATGTACACATCATCGGGTGAAGAAAGGTAATTAAAATCCGAGGATCTTAAAAAACCGTAATTATCCGGCATGATTTCCAAAACTCCTTCGGTATCAATGATTCCTTCGAATTCAAAATTCGCCGATCTGTATTTGTTTTTTTGAGAAGTGTCGTTGTTTGACTGATTCTCATGGGATGGATTATCCGAATGCGGTCGGTTGGGACGATTTTGCTGTCCTCTATTTTTATTTTGATTCGAGTTTTGATTGGGATTCTGATTGGGATTCTGATTGGAATTCTGATTCGGGTTTGGACCTTTTGGATGCGGTCTCGGCGTGTTTTGGGTATTTGCTCTTTTTTCTTGATTCGGAGCGGGTTGTTTGTCTTTGTTGGACGAATCCGATTCAGTTTCTACTCCCGTTTTCTTTTCCACTTTTTGAGCGGGTCTTGGATTCGGTTTTTGAACGTCCTTTTTTTCTTCGGAAGCTTCTTGCTTTTCTTTGACAGGAGCTTCTTTTACGGCCCCTACTTTTTCGGTCGTTTCCTTTGCAGCAGTTGCTTTTGCAGGAGCGGGTTTGGGTGCTCTTTTGTGCGGATGTGTTTTTCGAGGAGCTTCCTTTGGATCTCTAGTATCTTTCGGCGCTTTCTCTTCGTTTTCTTGTTTTATTTTAGCAGCCACATCTGCTTGTTGATCAAGAATACTATAAATCAAGTCCATTTTAAGTTGTTGTTTCACTTTTTTGACTTTGAGATTTGTAGCTATTTCTTGTAACTCATCAACTTTCTTAGTTTTAAGTTCGTTTAAATCAAACATAATATTTTTGGATTATTTTAAGCTGTGTAATTTGAATGTGTGTTTTTATAATAAGGATAGCTCCTAGAAAAGGTGGATTGATTACTTCAAATATTTTGTGAGGGTAATGTGCATTAGGAACTACTTTGCAATAATACGAATAATTTTTAATACGAAAGATGAAAATTATTGTTAATTTTGCAAACGAAATAAAGGAAATGATTCAGAGAAAACAAAGTATCTACTTATTTTTAGCGGCATTGGTATCCGGAATCTCAACTGGATTCGCCAATTTATGGATGGATATCAAAGGATGGATTCAACCGACGGATGATGCAATCAGTTTGGCATTGTTCCTTATTTCTGCTATCTTAGCCTTGGTGGTTATCTTTCTATTTAAGAACCGAAAGCTGCAAATGAATTTGATCAAGGTAGCTATAGTTTTGAATATTTTGTTAATTGGCTATTTGGCCTATCGTTTATCCACTTTGCCTGGAGGGTTTTCGGACTCTGAGAAGGGTATTGGGCTCCTCGCTCCTTTCACTTCGATTATTTTACTGCTATTAGCTAATCGATTTATAAAGAAAGACGAAGCGCTTGTAAAATCGATAGACAGGTTCAGATAGACTTAGCAACTTTTTTATATGAGTGTGGAAGCCGTCTTGTTTAAACGAGACGGCTTTATTTTTTGGGTTAATTTAAGTTGTGAAATGAAATTTACTTCACGTCGAAAGCATCGCGCAGCACATTTCCAAAAACATTGAACGCCAAGACCAACAACATAATCGCCAATCCCGGAAGTAGTGCCAAATGCGCATCACCAATGATGATGTGTGAGTAATTTTCTTTGATTAAATTTCCCCACGAAGGTGTAGGCGGTTGTGCACCAATTCCTAAAAAGCTCAATCCACTTTCGACCAAAATCGCTGCCGCAAAATTAGCCGCAGAAATCACGATTACAGGTGCCATAATATTGGGAAGGATTTCTTTGAAAATAATACGCATATCACTAAATCCCATAGCTCGCGCTGCTTCTACGAATTCTTTTTCTCTGTAACTTATAAATTGGCCTCGAACGACACGCGCCACTTCTACCCACATCGTCAATCCAACCGCAACAAAGATTTGCCAGAATCCTTTTCCTAATGCCAAGGTAATGGCAATTACCAATAATAAAGTTGGGATGGACCAAATTACGTTGATAATCCACATGATGAAGTCATCCACTTTTCCGCGGTAAAATCCGCCAATTGCACCCAAAGGAATTCCTACAAATAAGGAAATGAAGACCGCAATAAATCCAATTAAAAACGAAATTCGTGTACCAATGACCAAGCGGGAATAAAAATCTCGACCGTAGGCATCCGTTCCAAATAGGTATGATTTTTCGTAAATGAATTTCTTTTTGATTTCGGCTTTTTCAATTCCTCGATCTGTCCAATCTTTCAGTGCGACTTGGGCTGATTCGCCCAACAATCCATCGCCCAAATAAGGGATGTAATTCAAAGAATCAGTGGTGAATGAATAGGAATCAATTGCAATCATTTCGGATTCCACTTGTTTTCCAAAAAAGAAATCATGAATCGAAGCCTCTGAAGTGTAATTTTCCAAAGGAACTTCTACCAACAACTGTTTGTGGCCCATCGGTTTGTGCGCCAGGATTACATTTTGTTGATTCGCATCTTTTACTTTGTCGCTGGAAATGGCGTATGCAAAAATCGTAATCAGTCCCGCGATGACAATTAGAACAAAAGAGGCTATGCCCAGAGGATTTTTTTTAATCTTCCGCATTGCATTTTGAGTGAATGAACCCGATTTCGCCTCCATTCAAAAGATTAGGATATGTCTTTTAAAACATTGACAGATTCTTCCAAATAGAAATCCTTGGATAAGTTTTTGTGCCAATCTTTTCGTCTTTCACGAAGAATAGTATCCGATTCAAAACGCGGCAATTCAGCTTCTGGAGCAGAAATCTTTAATCTCGATTTGAATTCATCGGTCGTATCGTATTTTTTCGCACGTTCTTCTCTATTTTTCCGATCTGCTTTGAATTTATTGATGTTCAACGAAATACGGTCAATGTTATCCAATTCCTTGTAATATTTAGCTGCTTGATCAATTAGATCCAAATACGTACTGTTTTCCAGTCGTTTAGCGCTTTTCGATTGCACTTCTTTCAGATCAAAGGTCACTTTCCACGGCTCAAAATTCACCGGTTTTATCTGATCCCAAGGCAAAGCATCTTCTGCACTCGACTCACTGATATCGGCATAGGTAAGCAAATCCGTCATCACAATATCCGGTGTAACTCCACGTAACTGAGTCGATCCTCCGTTGATTCGGTAGAATTTCTGAATCGTTAATTTAAGTGCACCGTATTCGTCTTGACTGAAGGTTCGTTGATCCAACGGGACAAAGGTTTGAACCGTTCCTTTTCCAAAAGTTTTATTGCTTCCAACAATAATGGCTCGGCCGTAATCTTGCATAGCTGCAGCGAATATCTCGGAAGCGGATGCCGAAAGTTCATTCACCATTACCACCAAAGGACCGTCATACAAAACAGAAGGATCTTTGTCTTCGTGAATTTTCATTTGACCGTCACTTCTTTTCACTTGAACGATGGGACCTTTTGGAATAAATAATCCCGCGATTTCAACCACTTCTTCAAGTGAACCTCCCCCGTTGTAACGTAAATCAAAGATTAAACCTTTGATATTTTCTTTTTGCAATTCCAAAATCTCCTTGGTCACATCATCCGATGGATCGCGGCCGTTTCGATCGTTGAAATTGGTATAAAACTCAGGTAAATAAATAATTCCATATTTATCACCGTTGTCGTCAATAATTGCACTTCGGGCAAAAACTTCGTCCTGCTCAATCACATCGCGAATTAATTTGATGTCTTTTACCGTTCCGTCTTTTTTCTTCACGGTTAAAGTAACTTCGGTTCCTTTTTTACCACGAATGTGTCGAATGGCTTCATCCATTATAAGACCGACGATGTTCACCGCGTCCTTTCCTTTTTGTTTTACATGGGTAATTTGATCGCCCACTTCGAGCTGACCGTCTTTCCAAGCAGGCCCTCCAATTACGAGTGCCATAATGGTAGCGTATCCTTTTTTATCTTGAAGTTGCGCACCGATTCCTTCCAACTGTCCCGAAATATTCACGTCGAAATCATCTTTGTCTTGGGGTGAGAAATAACTGGTATGGGGATCGTATTTCTCGGTAAATGAATTGATATACAATGCCAAAAACTTGTCTTTTTTCAACTGCATTTGTCTTCGGAAGAAATCAGAGATATTTTCAGAAACCGTTTCACGTGCTTCTTTCTCCAATTCTACCATCGATAAATCCAACTTGGTTGAATCTTCTTGAAGTCGAACAAGCTCAATGAGGGTGCTGTATTTTAAATACTTTCTCCAAAGGTCTTTGGATTCTTTTTTATCTTTCGCATAGGTAACGACATCATCACCAATTAGAAAATCCTCATCCGTTGTAAAGTCAAAGGGTGTTTTCAGAATTTCTTCAGAATATCCTTTCGCTTCATTGAATCGCACAAACAAAGTGTCAATGGTTGAATGATAGAACCTCAAGTCTTGGTTATTGAAATAATCATCCAAGTTATGGATGTCTTTTTTGAATTCATCGTAATCCGATTGAAGTAAGTAGCGTTTGTTGGGGTCAATTTTCCCCAAATAAGCAGAAAACACATCCTCCGAAAAACCATCATTGATGATTTGTGGGCGGTAGTGCATATAGGTTAACGTATTTCGAACGTTTTTAATAATCGTTTTGATCTTCGCATCATCGACAGAACTTCCTGGGGTGCAAAAGCAAAAAGCCAGAAAACACATGGAAAGGAAGGACAGTAATACAAAAGTTTTTCTCATCAGCATATACAGATACTTAATTAGTATGAGTTAAATCACTCATCAAATATACCGCCAAAAAATAGATTCCGTAAATTTGGCGATTAAACGTACAAATATATATGAATTCCACAGAAAAACCATTGATTCTCGTTACAAATGATGACGGGATAACCGCGCCGGGTTTACGGGCACTGATAGAAATGATGAATGAGATAGGTGAAGTATATGTAGTAGCGCCCGATAGTCCGCAAAGTGGAATGGGTCACGCAATTACGGTTGACTCTACTTTATTTTGTGAAAAAGTGAAAATCGACGACGGTCCACAAAGCGATAGAGAGTGGGCGTGTTCAGGGACACCGGTCGATTGTGTAAAGTTGGCATTGAGTAAAATCTTACCTCGTCGTCCGGATATTTGTGTTTCTGGAATTAACCATGGAGCCAATTCTTCGATCAATGTGATTTATTCAGGAACCATGTCCGCCGCAGTTGAAGCAGGTGTAGATGGACTTCCAGCCATTGGATTTTCTTTGTGTGATTTTGCGTACAGCGCCGATTTTTCAGCAGGAAAAGAATTCATTCAAAAAATAGTGAGAGAATCCCTGGAGCAAAAAATGCCTGGAGGAATGGTTTTGAATGTAAACATTCCGAAACTCCCCAAAGAAAGTATCAAAGGAATCAAAGTATGTAGGCAAGCCAAAGCGATTTGGACAGAAAGTTACGACGAACGAAAAGATCCACGGGGAAGAACGTATTATTGGTTGACCGGAAAGTTTGAAAACTTGGATAAAGGGGAAGATACGGATGAATGGGCGTTGGAAGAAGGATATATTTCGGTGGTTCCTGTTCAGTATGACATGACTGCCTATCATTACATTTCCGAATTAAACGATTGGAATTTAGATGAATAGTTTTCATTTCCGAATAAAATAAATCCCGTGAAAAAGTTTCATCGAATTTTTAATAGTAACTATAACCTTCTATCTTAGCGCCATGGTTTTTGTAACGGGTGGAAGCGGTTTAATTGGGTCTTATCTTCTTTTGGAATTAGCTAAAAGAGGGCAATCCATTCGTGCACTGAAAAGAAAAAGCTCGAATTTGGAAGCGGTAAAAGATTTATTTTTAGACTTTTCAGATTTGGAAACTTTCAGTCGAATTGAATGGGTGGAAGGCGATTTACTCGACGTCACGACTTTGAGTGATTTAATTCAAGGCTGTGAAACCCTATACCATACCGCAGGAAGTATTGATTTCGATGATCGTTCCAGGAAAACCATTCAATTGGTGAATGTTACAGGAACAGAGAATTTAGTAAATGCTGCGATTTCAGCAAACATTCCGAATTTGGTATATTTAAGTTCGATTTCTGTTTTAGACAAATTGCCGAATGAAAATTTCATTACGGAAAATTCAAAATGGAATTTAGAATTCGCTCATTCTGAATATGCTTTATCGAAACGAAAAGGCGAAATGGAAGTTTGGCGCGGTTCAGAAGAAGGATTAAATACACTCGTAGTTTATCCATCCATTGTAATTGGAAGTCTGGATGGGAAGCGAGAAAGCGAGAAAATATTCCGGTACGCCGCCAAAAAAAACAGTGTAGCTACAAAAGGAGAAACCGGCTATGTCGATGTTCGGGATGTGGCTTATTTATTGGCCGAATTGGTCGATAAAAAACAATGGAATGATAAATTCATTTTGAATTCGGAAGAGAAATCCTATGCCGAAGTTTTTAACTTTCTAAGAAAAAGATGGAATTTAGGAAAAGTTCGAATTTTAAATAAATCGAAATTAAAACTCATTTTATTCTTTTCTTTTTTCAGTCGATTTTTTGGTGGACCGGGTTTGAGTAAATCGAGTTACCACGCTTTGACAAGTTCGTCCACGTTCTCCAATCAGAAAGTAAAAGACGTACTTTCGTTTTCCTTTATTCCGGTTGAAGAATCATTGATTTTTCATTCGGAACGTTTTGTAAAAAATAATAAAACAACCGTTTAATCTATTTATTTGATGGAAGAATTCAAATCAAAACTTCAGAATACAATCTACAATCAAACAGGAAATGTTTCGGCAAAATGTCCGTCCAATATTGCGTTGATAAAATATTGGGGAAAAAGGGATGTTCAAATTCCAATGAACCCTTCGTTGAGTTTCACGTTGAACGAAAGTTATACTCAGACTGAATTGCGATTTCAACCCAAAGACACTTCGGACTTTCAGGTGAAAGTATATTTAGACCAAGAATTAAAAGAAAGCTTCTCGGAAAAGATCTATCAATTCTTTGAACGAATTGAAGATTTCCTTCCATTTTTACGCAATTTTAATTTTGAGATTTATACCCACAATACGTTTCCGCACAGTAGTGGAATTGCTTCTTCCGCATCGGGCATGGGCGCATTGGCGTTGTGTTTAGTGGATTTAGAAAACGAATTGGGCGCGGGTATGAACGATGCACAGAAAACGAAAAAGGCATCGTTTTTAGCACGATTGGGTTCGGGAAGCGCTTGTCGATCGGTTTATCCAGGAATAACTGTTTGGGGAGAAACTCGTCTTGTAGCAGGTAGTTCTCATTTATTTTCCGTACCTTATCCGTATGAGATTCATCCTGTTTTTCGTGATTTCCAAGATACCATATTATTAATAGACGAAGGAGAAAAGGAAGTCTCAAGTACAGTGGGTCATAATTTAATGAACAACCATCCGTATGCAGAACGAAGATTTCAGTCGGCGGAAGAGAATTTAGAAAAATTAATTTCGGTATTAAAGACTGGGGATTTGGATGCATTTGGTCAGATTGTAGAGCATGAAGCGTTGAGTTTGCATGCGATGATGTTGACTTCTACTCCTTATTATATACTGATGAAACCCAATACATTGAAAGCAATCGAAGCCCTTTGGAATTTCCGAAAAGAAACTGATTTGCCTTTGTATTTCACATTGGATGCGGGAGCGAATGTTCATTTATTATATCCGAAAAAGGATAAAGAAAAGATAGAAGAATTTATAGAAAGCAGTTTAAAGCCTTTTTGTAAGGATGGAAAGTTAATTAAAGATTATATCATTTAACTTTTATTTTTGAAAGAATTATTTATCTTTGGCACTAATGTTTAACAAGTAATTAAATTTAAAAGTAAAGAGACATGAAAAAAATTTCTTTTTTATTGGCAGGTTTAGCTTTCACAGCTACTTTTGCACAACAAGGAATGGTAACTGAATCTATTTCAGTTCCAACTCCCGTAACAAATTTTGGTCCAAATGCAATTATCATTGACCAAACAAACTTTGGTACTTCAGGTATTATTTCTGACGCCGGAAATTTTGATGCTTTTGTAGCAAGTGCAGATGATTTCGAATTGACTTTACCTGCAACAAAAATCACAGATTTAGCAGCGTATGGTTTCAACAACAGTGGAGATTTAATCAATAATATTACAGGAGCGAGCTTCTATATTATTGCTGATGACGACTGGATTCCTGCAGGCTCAGATCCAAGAGATACGAATTTATTCGCTTTTGATATGATGATCGGTGATGCTGGATTTACAGTAGTAGATGATGGTGCTACAGGTTATGCTTTTACTTTGGATTTAGTAGCAGCAGGACTTGATGTAGTTTTACCAGCAGGTGATTATTGGTTGTCAGTAACTGCAAATACGACACTTAATGATATCGGTGAAGGTTCAACAAGATGGAACTGGTACCAATCTTTATCTAATAATGGATTTGAAGGTCACTTAACAGATCCAGGGGATTTATTTGGTGCAGGAGCTACTACTTGGACTCCACTAAGCATGTTGCTTGACTGGACTGAATTGGATTTAGGTATGAGAATTGACGGTGAAGAAGGAACAATGGGTGTTACTGACGTAAACAACGTTTCTTTCGCTGTTTATCCAAACCCAACTACAAACTTTGTGAAAGTTAACATGAAGAATGCAGAAGTTAAAGAAATGACTGTAATGAACTTCAACGGACAAGTTGTTGCTTCTTCTAGAACAGCTTCTGTAAATGTTTCACAACTTCCAGCAGGTGTTTACTTGGTAAAAGTAATGGACTCTAAAGGAAATGTTCACACTTCTAAAGTTGTAAAAAAATAATTGAATAAATTATTGTAATAAAATGAAAGCCGTTCAAAATTGAGCGGCTTTTTTTTATTTTCAATTTTGGAGAAACGGAATCGTTTTGGGAAGTTTTCAGTAACTTTACCCAAGGAATCTAGAAAAGCAAAGTCATGGAAAATAAATCAAACGACGCAACTCCCCTTCGACCGCAAGGTGAAAGACTTTTAAATGCGCCTATGGTGGAAATGGATCTTAATAAATTCATTCAACAAATCAAACAAGAAGTTACGTGGAAGGAGAGCAGTTTGAATTCCATTACTCTTTTTAAATCCGACAAAATGCGGATTGTTTTGATTGGAATTCATAAAAACGGTGAATTAAAAACCCATACCGCACCTGGATATATTAGCGTTCAAGTGATGGAAGGTCATATTGAGTTTGCCACCGAAGAAAAAACAGTGGAATTACACAAAGGACAAATGGTCAGTTTGCAGCCTGAACTTCCTCACAGTGTTATAGCAAAAGAAGAAAGTTTCTTTTTACTTACGCTGGCCCTTGCCTAAATTAACCTACTTTACATTTTAGTTATTTTGACTATTCATTGAAAGTAAACTTCGAATCGCAGGATAAATGACCATTAAAAAACCTACTATTAAACCCGTTCCTGAAATTGCGAAGACTATAAAATAAGGCTTCAGTGATTTCATCATCACCGAAAATGCGGATTGCTCTTCTTGAAGTTGCCAATAGCCTTTGATAAAGCCCGCGACAATTAAGGTAAAAACAAAAATGGGTAAGAAGATTTGAATCAAACTATACCCGATTCGAAACATCCTCTTATACGATTCGAGTTTTTTACTTCCGTGAATTTGATCGTAAACAAAGGCGAGTAATAACATACTGTTGATTCCGATGGTTGCACCCATCGTATGTCCCACCACTACATGGGTTCCGTGCATATACACATTCAGCGCAGGAACAGACATCGCAATGGCCAATCCCAAGGTAATGAAAATCCAAACATCGGCCGACATAATGAATTTATAACTTTGAATATGCAAATGTTTTTTTGCTATAGTCAAGGAATCTTTCCACAAATAAATAATTCGTGCAAACAAAATCAGTTCGGTCATACTTACCGCATACGCGATGTGTTTGATGTATCCATGCGTTGGTAACGTATAAATATGATGCCCCCAATTAAACATTCCATTGAACAATCCCAGAAAATAAATCCAAAACGCAAGTGCGGAATAACTGTATTTGGAGTTGCCTGAAATTTTATCCATCAAATAAATGGACGATCCATAAATCAACATATTCCAAGCACCAACTAGCGATCCATAGGACTTCCATTGAATCGTCATATCGTGAACAATTTCATTTCGAAACCAAGGAATCCACCAAAGATTGGATTCGGTATAGGTAAACAAGAAAAAAACAACGCCTGTGAGCCACATCCATACATACACGGGTTGATTTCTGAAATTCCGGACGGATGAAAATATATTGATCAAAAATAAAATCCAAGCCGTTAATATAGGCACAGAAAATAGCGGATGAAATTCCCAATATTCCCTTCCGCCAAAAACACCAAAAAGATAGCTGATGAGAATGGCCGAAAACGTTAGAGCGAATAACCCAAATTGAATCTTCAATACTTTCGGATAGCGAATCGGTCTTCCAGTATGCTCTTGAAGAAAGGAAAGAACGCCACCCATCGCGGCAGTCAATATCCAAAATACGACGGAAGAAACATGAAGAGGCCTAATTTTCTCGAAGGATAAAAAACCCTTTGAAATGCCCGGAAAGACATATTCGAGTGCGCCCAGCAGTCCAAATAAAAGTCCCACCGTCAATAGACATAGAGAAAGAATAAAAAAGAAAGAAATGGTTTTATTTCGATAGGGTACCATCCAAATTTAATTTAAATGTTCGGGGATCGGATTGCCCGGATTTGTCCACTTCGGCTAAAAAATCCATAAGGGCATTTACTTGATGTTGACTTAGATTGAAATTCGGCATCACATCGGTTCCATTTTTCAAAAAGGCTTCAATGTATTCCGGAGAACGGTTGGAACTCACATTGGTTAAGTCTGGACCCAAATGACCACCCAAACCATAGAACTGATGACAGGAAGTACAATTTTTTTCTTGCCACAGCAGTTTCCCTTCATCCGCCAAACTTGCCTCCTTCCCCTCCTTTGGCCTTTCCGCCGGAGGGGAAACGTACAATTGAAAAGAATAACCTAAGAAAGCGAGGGATAGCAAACCCAAAGTCCACAGTTTATATTGATCCGTTTTCATAATAAAAGACAAAGATATCTTTTTAATAGACTATTAAAAAATGACTTTTGTTATTTTTAATTATTTAGACTGTTTACAAGGAATAACGGGAACTGCGAAGGGGATGTTTTTTTCTTTATTGAGTCGAATATTTTGACAAAATAAAAAATGGAAGAAAATTAACGTTTCATTACTAGGCGTAAAGTGCGCTACCAACCTGGGTAATAGGAAAAGGTGGTCAAACGATAAGCGTAAGTACAAAATGGAAAAGTATTTTCAAAATAAATTTATCTCCGCTATTTTAGCGTATTTCAGATTCAATGCTTGAAAGGATAACAACTGAACTTCAGTTTTTAAATCCAAATCATCGACTTAAAATTGAAAGTAGAGAACTGAAAGATGAAGTCTTAATTGTCAAAAGGTAAAAAGCGGAATTAAAAGTATATTCAAAGACATATTTGGAAAAGTGCAATTGAAACGATGGGATTAATTTTCTACATTTCAAGGAAAAATTTATTTAAAAGTTGCTAATTTTAATATAAAATCAATGTTTAACGAAGGTTTTTTCGAAATTAGAATCCATTATTATCTAAAATTTAGAAATAATATGAATACTAAAGATATTGTAGAAAACGCTCCATCAGCACAAAGGAAAGTTCTTGAAAAATTATTTAAATCAGCGGGTTAACCATCCTCCATTTTTAACGGTTACGATTGAAAAAGGAAATATCCAGAACAAAGCAAAGAGATAGAATAAGCTATACGGGTAAGCCCATAGCGCTTCTTGCCAATTGTATTTCTTTGAAAAGAACAGCACTTGAATACTTGAGAATAAAAAAGCTCCAACGATGACCGAACAGATGTAGAGAATCGGGTTACTAATTAAAAAACCAATCATCAATGCCAACATCGGAAGGGCCACAAATAACTTTAAACATTGGTTTATAAAAACCAAACGAGCGCCAAATTTGTGTTCTTTTCTAAAATTCTTAAATATGAATTTATTCATCATCCAAGTTTCTCTTACATTGCTCCTTCCCCATCGCGTAAACATTTTATGCAAAGTTTTAAAACAAACCGGCGTATTGGTCAATACATGTGCATTGTTTTGGTATTTAACTGTATAAGCCTGTTTCAAAATCATATTCGTCATCGCTCTGTCTTCCCCAATGGTCGCATTTTGCCCCATGAATTTTTGGTTAATCCATTCATCCAAACAGTTCAGAACCGCTTCTCTTCGGTAAGCCGATAACGCACCCGGTGTACACAACACAAAGCCTAAACTACTTTGAGCCGACCGAATAAATTCAAAACTAAAAGTGAAACTCACATTCAACATTTTTGGAATCATTCCTTTTCCTTTGTTCAATACTTTCACATTCCCAGCAACAGCACCACAATCTTCATCCACCACAAAAGGACTCACCATATTTCTCAAGGTATCTTTCTCAATGATCGAATCACTGTCGATACTGATAAAAACTTCCCCTCTTCCGTGGGTAAAACCGCGGTGCAATGCATGTCTTTTTCCTTTGTTTTTAGGTTGTTTGTAAATTATGAAACGTCGGTTCATATCTCTATTTGCTTTGTCAATCCAAAACCAAGTATCATCATTACTCCCATCATCAATGGCCATGATTTCCAATTTATCTTCTGGATAATCACTATTGGCAATACTCAATAAAGTTTGATAAACCAATTTACCTTCGTTGTAGGCGGGAACGATAACTGTAATTACAGGTAATTCAGCATCAGAAACCGAACGGATGGGACGGTATTTAAAATACAAATAAGCCAAATAGGTGAGAAAAAAGATTTGGAAACCCAATAAAGCTATTAAGCTATAAATCAAAGCCCGACCTAGTGGGGATCCCATTCGTTTCAAATGAAGTGCTTCGAAAGACGGATGGTACATATTCATCAATATCATAGCTGTAATCATTAAAACCACAACTCCGGTCAACACGACTAATTCTTTGGGTTTGAGGGTTCTTATCTTAGAATCAAAAAAGAAAGAGGTAGATTCTTTAAAATCTGCTTTATTCAAACTGTCTTCTCTCATAATCTTTATCTTTTGTATTTTGTAAAGTAAAGAAAAAGGATGTTCCTAATGAGAGAAAGCAATGTCGATAGATGTCGGCGCCTTTGTAGAATTAATTCGACACGCGCTTAGAAATCATGGTATTTTTTCATGACTTCAATCAAGTCGATCATCTTATTAATTTCTAATTTTTCAAATATTCTTTTCTTATAAGTAGATACTGTATTTTGACGAATTGAAAGCTGATTGGCAATTTCCAAGTTTCCATGACCTTTGGAATACAAAACAGCAATTTCCATTTCTCTTTGACTCAGTTGATTCAACGGATTCAAAACATTGGGTTGGATATGTGCTAGTTTCAGAAGAGTTTGAGTTAGGGTAGAATGGTAATATCCATTTTCAAAAAGTTGGGCCAACGCATCTTCAATTTCGTTTTCATCGCTCAGTTTCGAAAGGAAACCATCGGCTCCGCCATCCAAAAACTTCAAAGCATATGTTTCCTCTTCAAAACTACTGAAAACCAATATCTTCACATCCGGACATTTCGCTTTGAACTCTTTTAGTATTTCCATACAATTTCCATCGGGCAATTGGGCGTCCAATATGGCAAAATTAAAAGCATTTTGCTCAAATGCCTGCCGAATTCCGACTAAACTTGACGCATGCTTGATTTCACACTCATCAATCAAATTCTCAATGATCATTTGAATGCCTTGTCGTACGATATGGTGGTCATCTGCCAATAAAATCTGTTTCATTCCTCTCTTGATTTTACAATTTGAAGCGGAATCTCAAAGGCTACCCAAGTTCCGCTTCCTAATTTACTTTCGACTTTCAGTTTTCCACCCAACAGTTGCACCAATTCGTAACAAAGATTCAAGCCTAATCCGGCACCCAGATTCTCAATTTCACTTGAAAGAACCCCTTGGTAATAGGCATCGAAAATATGTTTCAAATCATTTTCTGTAATCCCTACTCCCGTATCTTGCACACTCACATTTAACAACAAAGCAGTGGCATTTATAGGTGTTGGCGATACATTCATCTCTATAGATCCCTGTTCTGTAAATTTATTTGCATTTCCCAATATATTGGTAAACAATTGATAAATTTTTGGAGCATCGGAAAATACCTTTACATCCGATGGAATGTCAATGTTTGATTCAAAACGATTTCCTTTGGATTCAATGAAAGCTTGGAATGCTTGCGAAATCTTCTCGATTTCTTCCAAAAGTAGGAATTCTTTGTTCTCTAAGTGCAATTCTCTTTGTTCATTTTTTGCATATTCCAATATTTGGTTGGCCTGAAGCAAGAGTGAATTGTTCGTGAATTTCATAGTTTTCAAATAAGAATCTACATTTGGATCTGTATTTTTATTTTGAATTCTGCCAATGAATATATTCATGATTTTCAAGGGTGAAAGGGTTTCATGACTCAACATTCCCAAAATTCTATTTTTAAATTTCAAATGCTGATTCACTCTTAGATTGGCTTCTTGCAATTCTTTCTCCATTCGGAAGGAAGCTCGGGTATAGAAAATCAAAACCAAAAGCATCAGTGAAGTAAAAATCAACAGTCCCATAATGCTTCGTTTTCTGATCTTTTCATTCAATGAATTTTGAAGATAAAATTGACTTTCCAAATCGCTTTGAAAATCATCAATCGTTCCGTCATATATCTTCATCAGCCCATTGGCAGAATTAATCAAACCTTCGTAGACTCTGAAAAATTGTTTGTTCTGTTCGTCAATACCCGACAAATAATCTTGGTATTTACCCAGTTCAGTTTTGTAATGATTTTGAACCACCGTCAACGTACTGTCTATACTTTCCTGAATTTTCTCTGTATCCACACCTTGTTCATACGTGGTCGACACAAATACAGTATCCCGTTTCACTTCGACTTCTCCTTTGATGGCATCTTTTATACGTGGAAAAAATTTCTTTCTCGAAAGGGTGTCCTTGGAATGCGTGACTTCGATATTTAATTTCTCAATTTTCGGAGTCTTATCGATTTCAATGTCCTTGATTTCAAATTCTTTTTCATCTAAATCCAGTTTTTCAGATGCCTTATAGATTGAATCAATCAACAAATCAAACGCTCTCAAATCGGATTTACCTTCATCAAAACCGAAACGATTTTGGAAATACCCCCCCTTGGCACTTAACGCATCGATTGAATCCAAATTGAACCGACTCACCTCTAAAGAATGAAAATAAGCTTGAAGTTCCTTTTTGGATTTGGTTTGAACGTAATTCTGAAGATGGGTCTGGGCATTGAATAATTCTTGACGTGAAGACTGAATCATCGTTCGCAAACCTTTGCTTTCTTTGATTTGATTTTCAATGTCAGACAATTTCCGTTCGTTGAAATATTCGTTATAAAAAAATACAAGCACGCTTAACTGAATCAAAAGCGCACAAGCAATCAATGCATAATGAATAAAATGCCTGTATTTAGACCTTACTAATTTCATTTAAATATGAAAATCACCTGGGTTAATTCTAACGATTATTGTCCGACATTCTGTCGTGGCAAAAAATAGACCAAGAATAGATTCTTCCCATGGGGGACATTGAAAATGGCGACAAGACTAAGTATAAAAGACTCGGGATAAGTTGGGAGCGAAAGAAAAAAGAGAGAACCTGAATAGATTCTCTCTTTTAACTTAGTAGCGAGAACAGGATTTATCGTACATTGAAATAGCATTTTAATTAATTTTAAGTAATTGATTTTGAGTTGTATGCTTTTTTGATATTTGATTATTTTTCTTGGATATGACCCAAATATG
>JBAYRQ010000033.1:0-19052 GCA_041676545.1 Weeksellaceae bacterium
CTTCCATATGTCATTTTATACGCATCTAAATTGCGAACAATTTAGGGTGGTTATTGCGACAGGGCTCACCTCTTCCCATTCCGAACAGAGAAGTTAAGCCTGTCTGCGCCGATGGTACTGCTAATGCGGGAGAGTAGGTCGCCGCCTATCTTAAGGTCCTCAACATTCATTTGTTGAGGATTTTTTTTTGGACATAAAATAGAAATCCAAACCACAGCACCCTCTTTTCCAGGTAAGCACTCCCCTCACCTATTGTTGGTATTGATAATTCATTTATATTTGTCACTATAAATTAAAACAACTCAAATTATGAAACGAAACCTTTTTCTAGTACTGACCAGTTCACTGATTCTATTCGCGTGTTCAAACGAAACCAAAACAGAAGTTCAAGCCGAAGAACCGGTTGAAACCGTTGAAGTTGTAGATGCATCTACCTACGAACCCTTTGGTGGAGAAATCACTGCAGACGGCTTACTTACCAGCTTGGAAATGCAACAGAAATACAACCAAATGGAAGTGGGCGATTCTCTAGCTGTTACGTTCAGAACAAACGTTGGGGAAGTTTGTCAAAAGAAAGGTTGTTGGATGAAAATTGATTTGGGCGATAAGGATGCAGAAGCCTTTGTTCGTTTTAAAGATTATGAATTCTTCGTTCCGAAAGATGCACAAGGATCGGACGCTATTCTGAAAGGTATGGCTTACAAAGAAGAAACATCAGTAGAAGAATTGAAACATTACGCACAAGATGCAGGAAAGTCCGAAGAGGAAATTGCCGCAATTACAGATCCGAAGATTGAATATACTTTTATGGCGGAAGGCGTTCTTCTAAAGAAAAATTCGGATGAGAAATAAATTTCCAATTGTAATTCTACTAAGCTTTTTTATTTTTAGCTGTTCCCAAACGGAAACAACGAAAAAAGAAGAAAGTACAAGTGCTTTTTCTGATTATTATGAATTTTCAGAAATGGCACTTCTTATGGAACAAATGTATGAGGACCTCGCTAAAACCAAAGTTCAAATACTAGAAAATCAGGAGATCGGTAATTTTCCCGATAAATACACTAAAATACATACCGCAAAAATGTCGGAAGATTTTGAGCGAAATGAAGAATTCAATCGGTTTGCAAATCTGTATTTACAAAATCTGAAAACGCTGCATGAAGCCAATCCTGAAGATATGCACAGACCGGAACTTTTTAATAATGTAGTGAATAGTTGTATCACGTGCCACAAGTCTGACTCGGGTTGTATAGGTCCTGTTTCAAGAATTGGGAAGTTGAGTATTGAATAAAGAGAAAACTTAGATAATTCGATTCAACGCTTTAAATATCTCAGCACGCATAGAAGTAAGCATCATTATTTTTTCCAATTGTTCTTGACGTGCTTCTCCAGAAATTTCTACATCTTTTAGGATTTCAGAATAATCTTTTATTGCATCATCCAAATAGAAAGTTTTAAATCGAAGAATGGTGTCACTCATATCTTTTGCCACATTTTCTTCGCGCGGACGAACGTAAATATTCATTCGTTTCTGCCAATTTTCACTGATGGTATATTTTTCCATCATAGAACCCGTAGCAAATTCGGTTTTTTCAGGTTGAAATAGCCGAATAAAGAAATCACCTGTACGAAGTTCTTGTTCTTCATATCCCAATTTCACATCTTCCAAAATCGACTGATACAACTCATTCTTCAAATCCAAATCATTCTCTTTGAAATGCGAGATTATTTCCTCAATGACCGTTGATTGATAGTGTTCTCCTTTATCATCCGTTAAATCGACTATAATGTCGCCGTATTGCATTATCAATCGAATGATTTCTTCCTCAACGATTTCTCTGGGATTAATTTCAACTTTAACCGTCCGATCCACTTGCATTGCAGGAGCCTGCGCTTCGGTTTTCCTCTTATCCGTATAATCATTCTGCTTCTTTCGCAGTTTTTGTTCCAATTCTTTAAAGAGTACCTCTTCCCTAACCTCCATCAATTTGGACGTTTCTTGAATGTATAGTTCTCTTTGAATCACATTTGGAATAAGTGAAATACTGTCGATGATGTCTCGAATTAATTCCGATTTTTTAATGGGATCGTTTTGTGCATCTTCCAAAAGAACATTTGCCTTAAAACGAATGAAATCTGTAGAATTTTCCTTGATATAGGTTTCAATTTCTTCCGACGAATGCTTCATTGCGAAAGAATCCGGATCCTCTCCATCTGGAAGTAAAAGAACTTTCACATTCAGCTCTTGTTCCAAAATTAAATCTATTCCCCGAAAAGAAGCTTTGATTCCCGCTTTGTCACCGTCATAAATTAAAGTGATATTGGGAGTCAATCGTTTGATGAGTCGAATTTGGTCCGAAGTTAAAGCGGTTCCTGAACTGGCCACTACATTTTCAATTCCCGCTTGATGGAGTGAGATCACATCGGTATATCCTTCAACGAGCAAACAATCATTTTGACGAATAATCGCTTGTTTGGATTGAAAGACACCATATAGAATTTTACTTTTATGATAAATTTCGGTTTCAGGAGAATTCAGGTATTTCGCAGTTTTGATATCACTTCGTAAAATACGCGCACCAAATCCCAAAGTTCTTCCCGAAAAACTATGAATTGGAAAAATTACACGCTCTCGAAAACGATCGATTCCATGCTCACTATCCTTATAGATAGATAATCCCGCCGCTTCCAAAACCGTTTTACCATAGCCTTTACTCTCGGCATATTCAGTAAAACCATTTCTTTTTGCTGGAGAATAACCCAATTCGAATTTTTGAATCGTTTCTTGGGTATATCCTCGTTCTCGGAAGTAACTCAGACCAATATTCTTCCCTTCTTCCGTAGTATGAAGTTGATCTATAAAGAACTTCTTCGCAAATTCAGAAACGATGTAAAGACTTTCTCGTAGTTTAAACTCTTCAATTTGTTCGGTGCTTTGTTCGCCATCTTCTTCAATTTCAATGTGGTACTTTTTGGCCAACCATCGAAGGGCTTCCGGATAGTTAAATTGCTCATGTTCCATTAAAAAAGTAACCACATTCCCTCCTTTTCCAGACGAGAAATCCTTCCAAATCTGCTTGGCAGGCGAAACCATAAATGAGGGCGACTTCTCATCAACAAAGGGCGACAATCCTTTCAGATTACTTCCAGACCGCTTTAAACTGACGAAATCACTAATCACCTCCTCTACCCTAGCGGTAGAAAAAATAGTATCTATGGTTTGACGTGTAATCATTTATTAAATAGAATTTTAAACGGTGAGTAAATAAATTAAAAAGAAGGTAGGAATCAAATAAACAACAATGGTTTGTGCACCCACATATTCTTTTGCAATTCGTTGACCTAAGAATAAAAAGATAAAATTAATGGCCGACAAAACAGCTGCCCACAAGGCAATCATCGTACTTCCCGTCGCTACCAATAAAATAGCACCAACCAAAGAAAGAAGACCTGCTGCCATTTCTAAAACGAGAATAACTGCTAAATTAAAGGGAACCATATTCTTAAAAGGAGTTTTAGAGAAATGTCCCGTCAACCATTCCAAATTCCCTTTCCAATCCAATATTTTATCGATTCCCGATTGTACAAGCGCAATAGCCAACATAATTAATATAAAAAACTCAGTTATATGTTCCATAGTATTCGATTTATTTATTTCATTCCAAATTTAAAGCTTTTGAACAAGACTACTATAAAAAAAGCCGGAATCAAAGAAACCGGCTATTCATTTTTATACAATTTTAGAAATCTTACTTCTTTTTGTAATTTTTCTTAGTCGTTTGTGATTTTTTTGCTTCCTGAAGTTTCTTTTGCTCTTGGGCTTGCTCCATTAATTCAGACATTTTTGCTCCCCACTTACTTTGTTTTTTCGGTGCGGCCTTATTTTTCTGAATATTGGCATGAATCTTCTTATCGTCAATCAACACATTCTTAATGATCAGGATTATTCCAATGTTAATCACGTTGGATACCAAATAATACCAAGAAAGTCCCGATGCATAGTTGTTCAAGAAAACGAAGAAGAACAAGGGCATTACATACATCATATACTTCATGATTCGCATATCTGGCATTCCTTCTTGTGGCGGCTGATTGAAGCTATCCATCGACCCCGAAATTCGAAAGTAAACAACCATCGCAATGATATATGACAATGCAAATACACTCAAGTGACCATCCATAAACGGAACCCAATCAGGTAGCGTTACGGGCGAATCAAATGCGGTTAAGTCTTCGGCCCAAAGGAAAGATTTACCTCGTAAATCGATTACGTTGGGGAAAAATCGGAACAGGGCATAGAAAATCGGAATTTGAATCAAAGCGGGCAAACATCCCGAGAGCGGATTGGCTCCCGCCTTTCGATACAATTCCATCGTCTTTTGTTGACGTTTTACTGCATTGTCTTTTCCGGCATACGCTTCGTTAATTTCATTTAATTCCGGACGTAAAATACGCATCATTGCACTCTGTTTGTACTGTTTGTACATAACGGGTGAAAGAACCAATTTCACAACAATCGTCATCAAAAGAATTACCCATCCATACGCAACTCCTGTTTTGGCTAACCATTGGAAAATCAAAAGGAAGAAGTTTCGGTTTAACCAACCCAAGAATCCCCATCCAAAAGGAATGATTTTCCCAAAGTCTGTTTCTTCGTATTGATCGTAAGCCAATAATTTATAATCCAAGGGAACAAAATCCCATTGCATTTTATAGTTTAATTCATTTCCTGAAACGGGTAGAACTGCACTAAAATAATAGTCTCTACTGTGTTTTGGATCTATATCTTTATCAATAATTTCAGAACCTCCATTGGGCGCTTGAAATCCTTCGTCAAACGAAAGGATGGAAGCAAAAAACTGTTGTTTGAACGCAATCCAATCGATGTCTTTTTTCTCTGTCCATTTATCGGCGCCAAACAATTCATATTCCACATCGCTGGTCCCTTTGAATCGGTAATAGGTTTGTGCCCAATATCCTTCTTGTTGTTTTCCTTTTTCTAAAGAAGAAGCTTTCAAGTCCCAAGTTAAACCAATTTCCTTTTCATTCGTAATTTGTTGAATCCCTTCGGATTTCACTTCAAAACCAATTGAATAATCCGTTCCTAGGGTGTAAACATATTCCAGTTTCCCTCCGTTTATAGGAGCAACCATGCTTACAATCGTTTGGGAATCCGCTTCTTTAACGGAAGGTACGAAAGACAAATCAGCGGTGTTAATTTCCCGACCGGACGTATCTTTAAACTTTAAATTGAATTTGTTGTTGCCATCATTGATTAAGAAAAGAGCTTGTCTATGATCTTCGGCAAACTCTGAAAATGCGGTATATTCAACCAATTCCAATTCTGTAATATATCCTCCTTTTCCAGAGAATTTCACTTTGAATTTCTCATTCTCTGCACTAAAGTCCTTGGCTTCAATGACAGTTGGACCCGCCAAAGAATCTTCAGGATTTACAGTTTGTTGCGTTTGATTTTGAACCAAAGCGGCCGTATCCTTTTCAGGATTGACCATTTGATCGACAATCTGCTCTTGCTTCTGTCTATCTCTTAATTCCTCTTCAGATGGTTTGTTCAGATAAAAATATCCCATTAACAATGCACCCATCAGAAGCATTGCAATTAACGTATTTTTATCCCCTTTTTTTTCCTGTTGCATGAATCAGTTCATTTTGTTTATGGCCTAATGCGGCTTCAATAAATTTCACAAATAATGGATGGGGGCTTGCAACCGTACTTTTGTATTCCGGATGAAATTGCACGCCCATATAAAACGGTAATTCGTTGTATTCTACTATTTCTACTAAACCCGTGTCTGGATTTTTTCCTGCTGCCTTAAATTTCGCTTTCTCAAATTCTTCCAAATACTCATTGTTGAATTCATAACGATGACGATGACGCTCTTCGATGGTTTCTTTGCCATAGAATTTATACGCATTTGAATCTTTGTCTAATTCACACGTCCAGTTCCCCAAACGCATGGTACCTCCTTTTTGAGTGATATTCTTTTGACCTTCCATCAAGTTAATGACTGGATGTTCGGTTTGGCTGTTTAATTCTGTCGTATCTGCATCTTTATATCCCAATACATTTCGAGCAAATTCAATCACCATCATTTGCATTCCCAAACAAATTCCAAAAGTTGGAATCTTATTTCTTCGTGCATAATTCGCAGCAATCACTTTTCCTTCGGCTCCTCTGTCTCCAAATCCAGGTGCGATCAAAATCCCATCGACTCCAGCTAATTTTTCATCTACAGTTTCTGGCGTTAAATCTCCCGAATAAATCCATCGGATTTTTGCGCCTACATCCGCTGCTGCGCCTGCATGTGCCAATGCTTCGGTGATTGATTTGTAGGAATCTTGTAACGTAATATATTTTCCAACCAAAGCAATCTCAACTTGACTACTCGGTGTTTTATGTTTTTTCAAAAACTCTTTCCACTTCTTCAAATCGGCTTGTTTTCCGATCGGTAAGTTCAAGGTTTCCAATACAACGTCGTCAAAACTTTGTGCTTGAAGTAACAAGGGAACATCGTAAATCGATTCCGCATCTACACTTTCAATTACATTTCCTTTCTTCACATTGCAAAACAAGGCAAGTTTTTCACGTACATCTTTTGGTAAATTTCGTTCGGTACGCGTTACCAAAACATCGGCACGAATACCACTTTCCATCAACTGTCTTACGGAGTGTTGCGTCGGTTTGGTCTTTAATTCACCACTTGCAGCCAAATAAGGAACCAATGTCAAGTGAATAACCATTGCGTTTTTCTCACCCACATCCCAAATCATCTGGCGGACACTTTCTATATAAGGAAGCGATTCAATGTCACCCACCGTTCCACCAATCTCGGTAATAACAATGTCGTATTTACCGGTACTACCCAAAAGTTTAATTCTTCTTTTGATTTCATTGGTAATATGGGGAATAATTTGAACCGTTTTTCCTAAATAATCTCCTCTTCGTTCCTTTTCAATTACAGTCTGATAAATTCTACCGGTCGTAACGCTGTTTGCTTGAGAAGTAGGATGATTTAAAAATCGCTCATAGTGACCTAAATCCAAATCCGTTTCTGCTCCGTCCTCTGTAACATAGCATTCGCCATGTTCATACGGATTCAAAGTTCCGGGATCTACATTCAAGTATGGATCTAATTTTTGTATAGTAACCGAGTATCCTCTTTCTTGCAAAAGCATACCGAGGGAAGAAGCGACGATTCCTTTTCCCAACGAGGATGTAACCCCACCGGTGACAAAGATGTATTTGACTGTATCTGTTTTCATTGACGTTTTTGATTCAATGGGTGCAAAATTACGATAAATTTTCGAGTTCAGAGGGTAGAAATTAAACTTATAAAAACATTAATCTTCTTTCATTTTTAGGACTGATTTTAAGGCTTTCGTATCCAAATTAAAAGAATCTCATTAGTGATGAATTTTAAAAGCCAATGAAAATCAATTCAGATATTGAGCTATATTTCTTAGATTTGCCTTTACTATGGAGCCAGTAATTAAAGAAGACGGAAGAGTTCAAAAACCACAATGGTTGCGTGTAAAATTACCTACAGGAGGCAATTACCGTAAACTCAGAGGATTGGTGGACAAATACAATTTGAATACGATTTGTCAAAGTGGAAGTTGTCCAAACATGGGTGAATGTTGGGGCGCAGGAACGGCCACTTTCATGATTTTGGGAAACATCTGTACCCGTTCGTGTGGATTTTGTGGCGTGAAAACCGGTCGTCCGGAACAAGTCGATTGGGAAGAGCCCGAAAAAGTGGCAAAATCCATCAAACAAATGCAAATCAAACATGCTGTTTTAACTTCGGTCGATCGGGATGATTTAAAAGATATGGGTTCCATTATCTGGGCCGAAACCATTGGTGCGGTTCGAAGAATCAGTCCGGGAACGACCATGGAAACTTTAATTCCTGATTTCCAAGGACAGCACAAAATCATCGATCGAATTATAGAAGCAGCGCCTGAAGTGATTTCGCACAACATGGAAACCGTGAAAAGATTGAGCCGTGCCGTGCGAATTCAAGCTAAATACGAACGCAGTTTGGATGTGTTGCGGTATTTGAAAGAACAAGGTCAGCCACGAACCAAAACCGGAATTATGCTTGGTTTTGGCGAATTGAAAGAAGAAGTTTTCGATACCATTCGCGACATTGCGGAAGCCAAAGTGGATATTATTACTATCGGTCAATATTTACAGCCATCCAAAAAACATTTACCGGTGAAAGAATTTATTACCCCTGAATTATTCAAAGAATACGAAGAATTCGCCAAAGGATTTGGTTTCAGACATATTGAAAGCGGTCCGCTGGTTCGTTCATCCTATCATGCGGAAAAGCATATTTTATAAATCCATGGCTTTCCGAATGAAAATTAAAGGCAGAATTAATGAATTGAACACATGAAAATTCGGATTATCACCATCGGCAACGAAATTCTTTTTGGACAAATTGTGGATTCCAACTCCGCCTACATTGCTCAAAAATTAAATCAAATAGGTTTGGAAGTTGATGAAATTCGATCAATCCCGGACGATCCGGAAAGTATCAAGGAAACTTTACACCGTTTGCAACCCGAATCCGATGTTTTGATTTTAAGCGGCGGTTTGGGACCAACGAAAGATGATTTAACAAAAAAAGCACTCTGTGATTTTCTAAAGACTGATTTGGTTACCGATGAATCGGTTTTAAACGATTTGGAAGAGCGATTCAAAAAAAACAAACGGATTTTGAATGGGTTGAATCGGGATCAAGCTCTGATGCCTCGACTTTCCACTGCCCTGCCCAATCCATTGGGAACAGCGCCCGGCATTTGGACAGAATATGAAAAAACAATTATCATCAATCTTCCCGGCGTTCCTTTTGAAATGAAGAATTTGGTTAAAACCGAAGTGATTCCTCGTTTGCAAAAGAAGTTTGATTTGCCGTATGTGATTCATCGTTTCTTATCGGTTTCCAATTTCCCGGAAAGTGATTTATCGATTCTTTTGGAAGAATGGGAAGATCATTTAGCCGAAAATTTACAGTTAGCGTATTTGCCCGAGCGCGGAAAAGTCAAACTAAGAATTACGGCCAAGGGAAAAGATAAATTCAAATTAGAAGAAAAAATTGAATCCGAAGTTCAAAAAGTAATTCCTCTTTTGGGCAATCACTTGGATTCCATCACCAAAGCAAAAACCGAAGAGATTTTAGGGGATAGATTACGGGAATTGGATCTAACTATTTCCACTGCAGAAAGTTGTACGGGTGGAATGATTGCGCAACTCATCACTTCCGTTCCCGGTTGTTCTGATTATTACAAAGGTTCCATCGTCTCCTATGCACGTTCGGTCAAAGAAAAAATGGTGGGAGTTTCCCAAGAAACCATCGATTCATTCACAGTTGTAAGTGAAGAAGTGGCACTGGAAATGGCCAAAGGGGTGCGTGAAAAATTAGAAACCGACCTTGGGATTTCCACCACAGGCGTTGCAGGACCGAGTTTGGGGGAAGATGGAAAAGAAGTGGGTACGGTTTGGATGGCGATTGCAGACGAAAAAAAAACGTGGACCAAGAAATATTTCTTTCCCTATTTGGAAAGAGAAGATTTCATTTCCCAAACATCCAAAACAGCGCTTCAAAACGTATTGAAATTCATCAGTCCAAACGATTAGCAGCGGCAATCCTCTCGACTTCTTCGTTCTATATCTCGGTTTTTAAACGGATAGATTTTAATTCCAAAATAAATATCGGCTGCATGTAGCTTTTTCTGTGGTAAGAATAGCGGCAAAACATTTTCACTCCCAATTACAAAAGGCCCATACCGTAAAAAAGCTCCGATTTGAAGTTTTTCATATTCATACAGAGAGACCGAACCACCGTACCCCATTGTATGACTACTGAATAAATAGGATACATTTAAAATATTACTTCGCTTTAAACTGTTTTCAAAAATTGGAAATCGTTGTATTAAATTTAGATTTACATAGTGTTGATATCCCACATTCTGACTCACATTCAGGTGAATACTGGTAGGTAAACCCATTTTAAAACGATTGGAAATTAAAGATTGATTGGGGTTTCCATAGATTTCATTGCTAGTGATTTGCGCGATTTGCTCGGGATTCTCAAATGCTATCCCGTTCAAACTTGGATTGTTGGTATATTGAAAATCATCTCCTTGAAAAGAATGGACAAAACCATCGTAGGCTATTTGCCCTATATCGAGTACATTCACACTCGCTTTAAAATTGTAACCTTCGTTGGAATCGCTATTAACCAGGGTCAAACCCACATCCAACCCCATTCCATTTCCTTGGGGTTTGAATGAATAGGATTCCGAATCAAAGTCATAGCCTGTGGTATATCCCACCTCCACATCAAAATTGGAAATATACAAATTCTTCACATCCACACTGTCTATTTCTTCATGCGGCACAAATTCCCTTCGCATCAACGCATCCGATTTATTGTTCACATAAAAGGCATCGTGTCCCATCAGGTATTTGAGGTTGATACCTGCAATCCACTGGAAATCGGAATACGGGAAAAGTTCTGTCGAAAGATTCAGTCCGACTTCTGACCAATTCATAAAAGTAGCTTCAAAAGGCTGAAGATTATACAGAACCGGTTCCAAAAGGTTTTGGTTTTCGAATTGAAGGTAATTATCCACCTTCAGTATGGAACTTTGCGTTCGTAATTTCGTGAAAACTCCGGCTACAAAATCTTTTTCGGCCACTTGGAAATGAAAAGAGGCGGATGGACCCATCAATTCTGAACTAAAATGATACCCTGTTTGATCGAAGTTGTAATAATCCCACACTTTTTTTGTATTTCCACCTGTTATTCCTTGACTCGTATTTGCTTCTTTGATTTCGCCTTTTGCCAATCCAAGAAGAGTGGTTTTGGAAATATATCCGTATTGATTTTGAATAAAAACATTTTCTGAAATCAGATGAAAATCCCATGCATTGGGGTTTAGAAAAGCTTGAGTGGGACTTATCCCTACCGCACTTATGCCACTATACAAATCATTGCTGAAAATATACGGGTCTTGTGCCTTTACTAAATGAGGAATTAATAAAAAGCATATCCAAAAAAGTCGAATGAACTTTTGCATGGTTACTTTTTAGTAAAAACGTAAAACACAGAAACTTTAGTATAAAAAAAAGGTGCTTGATTTGCACAAACACCTTCTTTCTATATAATTACATTGCATGCTTAGAACGAATAACCTACGCTCAAAGCCATCACAGAATTTTTCGCTTTAAGATCTTTCACTACATCAGATAAACCGTGCGTGTAACGGAAACCAACATTGAATCCAGCGGGCATTTCATATCCTACACCGAAGTTTAATCCAAAGTCTGTTTTTGCATCTTCAATGTCCATATTCGATTCAAAGGTTGCTGAACTATCACCTTCGGTTATTGTAGTTGTTCCTTCGAGTTTTGCGGAAGTATTGAATCCAACTTGAGGTCCAAATTCAAAATTCAATCCATCATACGCATACCATTTCACCATTACGGGCACATTGATGTAGTCTAATTTTGCTTTTAATTCTTGTTTGGTAGTTACACCTGCAACAGTTTCTGAACTGGAAGTCTTTGCTCCTTGCGTGGAGTACTGAATTTCGGGTTGAATGGCAAATTGATCAGATACTCTAAAATTCGCATACACTCCTGCATTGAATCCAACTTTTGCTTTGTTGTCTACATCATCCATGTCATCACCCACTAAGTTTGTTAATTGAGGGGCGGCTTTGATACCGTAACTAACTTGTGCTTCTACATTTTTCATTCCTAGTACTGCTACTGCAGCGATTAAAAATACTTTTTTCATAACCTTTATTTTTTGGGTTTCGGTAGGTTAATAGCCAAAACCTGTGCCAAAATACAAATTCTAAACAAAGTCGAACAAAAAAAACGCCCACTTTCGTAGACGTTTTCTTTCTAAAATATTGGTTATCTGTAGTTAATCAAAATCTTGATTCGATCCAACTTTAACACTCTGAACATTGACTACCGCACGGTTACTGTTTTTATCTCCATTCCCCAAAACAAAGGCTACCAACTTCAAATTCTGTGGATTGGTTACGTTCGCTGGAAGCTGAACATTGAAGTCACGCGTCCATACATTTCCGTTCGAAATTTCACTTTGTGGAATGATATCTCCATAAATATCGGTGTACGATTTAAGTAAAACATGTTCTTGTGGGAAATTGGGTATCACTGAAGGCATGCTTGTATAATCAAATTCAGGATCACATGTCGCACTTCCACCTGCGTAGAAGTTGGTTTGATTGTATGTCAAGCCATCTTCAATTAAATTTACCACCAAACGGGCATCCGGAAGCGTATCCAATGCGAAACCTACTTTCACTTTGATATTTAATGAATTTCCATTCAAACTGGAATTGATTGCCAATCCCAATTGTGCGGTTTGATTCAGATACATATCCGCTTGGGGATAATATGCAGAAGCATCATTTGGACAAGGATACATACCTTGCATTTGATCCAAGTCATAAATTCGGTTAAACTTTCCTCTCGGCGCACCCTGAGCATTGTAGTTTGCGGGTTTAATCATATCCAATGCAAACTCATACGCCCATGGATCGGTTGGAGCTCCTGGACAGTGAATAGCAATGGGAATAATCCGATCACTGTATTCTTTCAGATAATGGGTAATGGTCGCCATTCTCGGACAGAATCCACACCATGTTCCGGTGTAATCCTCCAACAATACTTTTTGGGTGTATTGAGAAGGAAGATTCTCTACCGATGCAAATGTCTTCACACCACTGGTTTTTCCATTAAATGTAGCATACACTTCATTGGCATCATTCATTTCGATGGGCGTAAAACTACTTCCTTCGATTGGTTCTCCATTCACAAAAAAGGTGGTTTGTGAAGTTACATCTCCCGAAAAACTTGAAAATAAGGTAAAGTTAATCGGAGTTCCTACTAAAACGGAATTGGCACTTAAGCTCAACTCAATCGTCTCATCTCCAAGCTCCTCTTCAGTTCCACAACTAAACAAAAGACTTGAAAAAGCCGTCAATAAAATAAAAATGTGTGTTAATTTTAAATTTTTCATATAAGAAAATAAATTTTCGCTAATTTAGCCCAATTAACACACAAATAAAAAATTATGTCTAAAAAATTGTTTACAGTATTCACACTTGCCTTTTCGGTATCATTTCTTTCAGCACAAGAAAGTCAATTTCCAGAGATGTCTTTGCCGGATTTAAATGGAAACAGTGTGAATATCAAAGAACTATCGTCCGAAAAAACGGTTGCCATCGCTTTTTGGGCTACGTGGTGCGGACCGTGTATGCTTGAATTAAATGCAATCAATGAACAAATGGAAGACTGGAAAGAAGAAGCGGATTTTCAGTTCTATGCTGTTTCCATTGATGATTCAAAAACCGTAAATCGAGTGCGTCCGTTGGTCAATGGGAAAGGATGGGATTTTGATGTTTTATTGGATACCAACAATGAGTTAAAGCGAATTCTCAACTTCTCAACCCCTCCGTACACCGTAGTTATAAAAGATGGAAACATTGTTTATAAACATATCGGTTATCAACCTGGTTCGGAAGAGCAGTTATTTGAGATAGTAAAAGAACATTCAAATTAAAAACTAAAAGCGTTTGAGAACTAAACACATTCTGAAACGGAAATTGAAAAATAATTTAACACATGAGAAAAATTTATGGTTTAGCAGTGGTGGCTTTAATAATATCACCTTTTGCGCAAGGTCAGGTAGATATAGGAGGCGGAACTTTTTCAGGGGGACTTGAATCCACTTCCCAATGGTATCAAGCCGATGAGGATTTGGGATTTGAACAACCGAGTGATCCTTTTCGTTCCAATAATTATTTACGCTTGGACTACAACTACGGGAAATTCTCCGCAGGATTGCAATACGAAGCGTATTTACCCAGCGCACTTTTGGGCTACTCAGACCGTTTCAATGACAACAAAATTGGAACTTACTATGTGAATTACAAAGGAGAGCAATTGGATATTACCGCCGGTAATTTCTATGAGCAATTCGGGAGTGGTATGATTTTACGCAGCTGGGAAGACCGCCAAATTGGAATTAATAACTCAATTCGTGGATTGAGAGTGGCCTATACACCGAATGACTTTACGACCATCAAAGGTTTAATCGGGAAACCCAGACTGGGTTTTGAAATGACCGACGGAACCGTAGGTGGATTAGACATTGAGACAAATCTTCTCCGCATATTCAATAAAGAAAACACAGCCAATAATTTAAATGTTGGATTCAGTTACGTAGGACAAAGTGAAAATTACACGGGTGGAATAACCGATTTCCCAGAAACTTCAAGCAACGTATCTTTCCGATTGGGCTATGCAGGAACTTCGGGTTTTTATGCGAATGCGGAATATGTTCACAAAGGAGAAACATCCATGTATAACAGTGGTGTTCCTTCTGAAAAGTTCTACGATGGAAATGGGACCTTGGTTAATCTAGGTTATTCAACCAAAGGATTTGGAATCAACACTACTTTCCGTCGCTTGGAAAATATGGGAATGTATGCACAACGCGATTTAAGTGAAGCTGCAAACAACGTTTACAATGAAGCTATCGTAAACTTTTTACCGGCATTGACTCGTCAACACGATTATATGTTGACCAATATCTATGTGTATCAATCCCAACCGAATTTGAATTTCGACAAACAAGAAGCAGGTGAAATTGGTGGACAGGTTGATATTTACTACAACCTTCCCAAAGGAACTTTATTGGGTGGGAAATACGGTACAAAACTAGCCGTTAACGGATCATATTGGAATGGATTGAATGCGGAATTCAATGCAGCGGGCGATGAATACACTACAAATTTCTTTGACTTTGGTAAAAAATTCTTTCACGACGTGAATTTTGAAGTAAGCAAAAAATGGTCTCCAAAATTCTCATCCAACTTGACGTATATGCATCAATACTATGACAAAGGAATTGTAGAAGGCGGAAATTACAGCCACATCATTGCGAATGTAGTAGTAGGAGATTTCTTGTATAAATTCAATTCCAAGAATTCCGTGCGATTTGAATTACAGCATTTGCAAACCAAAAGAGAAAAGAAAAACTGGGCAGCCGCCTTGGTTGAATACAACTTAGACCACAAATGGAACTTTTACGTAGGCGACCAATACAATTATGGGAATGACGACAAAGACCAACGTTTCCATTATTATATGGTAGGTGGAAGTTATGCCAAAGAATCCACCCGAGTGCAGTTGAACTACGGTCGTCAGCGAGGTGGTTTGATTTGCGTAGGAGGTGTATGTAGATATGTCCCTGAAAATACGGGCTTTACACTTTCACTTGTAAAAACATTTTAATACCTTTGTAACAGATAATTAATCAGAATTTAAACACACAAAAACATTATTTATGAGAAATTTAATTACTAAATTATTGCTGCTAGGCTTCATGCCACTTGCAGTCTATGGTCAAACCATAGTAAGTACAACGCCTGAAAACAAGAAGGCGATTTTGGAAGAATTCACTGGAATTTATTGTACGTTCTGTCCTGATGGCCATGCGATTGCACAACAGATTTTAAGTCAAAACCCAGGAAATGCATTTGTTATTAACATTCATGAAGGAGGTTTTGCCGTTCCAGGTAGTGGTGCCCCCGATTTCCGAACTCCTTTTGGAACTGCAATTGCCGGTCAGTCTGGATTAACTGGTTATCCTGCAGCTACTGTAAACCGTCATGTTTTCCCAGGAAAAGGGATGTCAAACGGATCAACTGCAATGGGTAGAAGCTGGTGGAAAACTACCGCCAATGAAATTATGGCAATGCCTTCCTACTTAAACATGGCCGTTGAAGCAAGTATTGACATTGACACACGCGTAATGACGGTTCATGTAGAAGGATATTATACCGGAAACAGTCCCCAATCTACCAACCTTTTGAATGTGGCTTTGCTTCAAAACAACACCAAAGGACCTCAAACAGGAGGTGGACAAGGAAACAACTACAACCACATGCACCGTTTGGTTCATTTAATCACGGGACAGTGGGGTGAAGAAATTTCTACAACCACACAGGGTAGTTTTGTTGATAAAACCTACACCTATACAATTCCTGCAGATTACAATGGAGTTCCAACGGTATTACCAGACATGGAGATTGTTGTTTTCATGACCGAAACCCACCAAGAAATCATCAGTGGAAACGGAGCATTTCCTTCGTTGATTGGTTTGGAGTATCAGAATGATGCGGCTATTGTGAACATATCAGATCTGCCTGTTACATGTGGAAATAGAATTACGCCAGAAATTACCATCCAAAATAACGGAGAACAAACTTTGACAAATCTCGCCATTGAGTTTTCAACCAATGGACAGGACGTTCAAACGTACAATTGGACAGGAAGTTTAACCTCTTTACGTAAAGAAAAAATAACGTTGCCTGAATCTCATTTCAACAAGCTATTAGTGAATGAATTGGTAGTAACCATTTTGAATCAGGATGAAGACAATTCGAACAACAGCATGACGAAAGAGTTTGATGATGCAGCGACTGCAACTTCAACCAGTTTGAAATTAACAATCAATACCGATGGTAAAGGAGCTCAAACCCGTTGGATTATAAAAAACAGCAGCAACCAAACGATCATTCAAGGAAATGGGTATGCGAACAATCAAACGTATGAAATTGATATCGAAATCCCAGATGGTAACGACTGTTACAGCTTCCGAATTTTAGATACAGGAAGTGATGGAGGTGCAACCATCTTATTGAAAGATGTAAATGGAACCGTATTAAATGAATCAGACGGAAACTACGGTGCAGGTTACACCATTGAATTCAAACACGGGCAATTGGGATTGAGCGAACAAGATCTTACCGCAGTGAATATTTATCCAAACCCATCCAACGGTGTGGTAAATGTAACGAGCGATAAAACAATCGATAGCGTACAGGTTTACGATCTTTCAGGAAAACTTATTCGTACACTGAACAAACTTTCAACCAATAAAACAGAGTTGGATTTAAGTGCTTTCGGAAAAGGCACCTATGTATTGCGAATTGAAACAGGTAAAACTGTAACGACCAAGAAAGTAATCATCAAGTAAAAATTATGAAAATGAAAAAGATAATTATATCCGGTTTTTTAGCCTTGTTCGCTTTTGCGAACGTGAGTGCTCAAAACCAATCGTACAAAGTATATGACTTAGACGGAAACGAATACGAAAACAACAAAACCTATGGATACAATATCCATGGAACTTTAGGTGACCCTATTGAAGAGGCACATTTGGATTTGGTATTTGAAAACGCAGGAAGTGAAGATATCCGTTTATATGGACAGGTAGTTTCATTTACGAATACAAATGGTGCAAACGCTCAGTTTTGTATAATTGACGCTTGTTATTTCCCTCTTGAGGAAGGCGGATTATATCCTGGAGCGGGGGGAATGCTTGCGCCTGGAGAAATACTTGGTAATCCGGGAGGTTTCCCGAACTATTTCATCAATCTAGATGGAAACAGTCCGGTTGAGTATAAAATCCGATTTTTCCAAGGGGATGTAGATACAGGAGAAGAAATCCCGAATACGACTTTCAATATGACGTATTTGTACGATGAGGATTACATGAATGTTTCGGATATGCAATCGGTTGCCATTGCTGAAGTTTACCCAACTGTTGCCAAAGGATTTACGAATGTGAATTTGAAAGAAAACGCACAAGTTCAAATCTTAAACGCAGAAGGCAGAACCGTAAAATCGTTTAGCTTGAAAAGCGGACAATCTCAATTGAATTTGTCAGGACTTTCAGCGGGCGTTTACTGGGTAACTTTCAAAGGGGATTCCGGAAAAGCAACCCATACGCGTATTGTTGTAAAATAAGAACAAAACGTTTTAAAACAAGAAAGCCACCTCGAAAGAAGTGGCTTTTTTTATGAATAAGAATGTGATTAAAATAAACTTCGCAATCCAATGAATGAAATGAAACGTTCGCTTTCATCGCCCGATGGCGTGACAACCTGCGTTCCAAAAGAAGCCAATAACACAAATTTATCGGTCAGATCCTGACGAAATCCCATGTTAACAAAACCATTGGACCCATAGTCACCAAAATGATTTTTCACATAGAAATATTCCATCATCAAATCCAATTTCTCATTGGGTTTATAGCCTAGCAGACCTCCAACTTCAGTTCGATTTAAATTATGATCTCCAAAGAAATGGCCTACGCCCACTCCAATCAAATATTTACCATACGTCTTCTCAACAAAAACAGGCAACAGGAAACCTTTTTCTCCATATATGGTATATTGGGGAAATGTAGCAACGGACACAAAAGAATTTTCTTCATCCATAAAACGATATTTTACACCGGCGATAACATCCCCTACTTCGATATCCACGGATTGACCTTTCATAAAATCCAGCCAAAGCGGTGCTTCAATTTTCAATTGCAAATTGGGCAAAAGTCCATAATTCAAATCCAAATGAGGTGTGGCGACTTCGACTTTATCCGTCACTGAAATCAAAAAAGAAGTATTCAATTCCCATTCTTTGTAATCCGCAACGCGGGCATCATCGATAAGCATGGGTGGACCACCTTCCTGAGCGAAACCAGAATGGATCCCCATTAAAAGAGTAAAAAGAAAGAGAGTTTGTTTCGGTTTAATCATGGTCTGTTTTTAGATTAATTTGTTTTTTTGGAATTAATTAAATTTCTAAAGCCAAAACCGTCAAAAGTACAACATGACGTTGAAAGGTTCAAATGTTTGTTGAGAAAGAAGGTTGAATAATACCATTTGCCTCTACAAACACACAACCTGACCGCGAAGTGGTCAAAGGTTTATAGAAAAAACAACGAAGATCAACATTCGACCCCGACGGGGTCGTTCCTTATCATTAACGATTGTTGCTATAAACATATAATCCCGTCGGGATTAAAAGAAAACAAAAATTGAAAGTATCTAAAAAACAATTACCCACAAAAATTTCCCAATCACTAATTATAAGTATGACCGCGAAGTGGTCAAAGGTTTATAGAAAA
>JBAYRQ010000034.1:0-17003 GCA_041676545.1 Weeksellaceae bacterium
TACCGCTAATAAACCATAATACACCTTGATCATCCACTTGTTGCAGGGACATAGGACGTGCCGAAGCAGGGCGACGGTCCAATTGGGTGGTCATCATACAAATTTTAGCACGTTCTGCTAATTTTCGTAGCTTTTTAATTGCTTTCTTATTATCAAAATCTTTTGTTGCCATAATTTTCTGTTTGATAGATAGGTTGCAAAACATGTTCCAAGACAAAATATCCTACTAGTTTACAAGGAAATTCTTTGCATAGTTTTAATTTGAGGCCCATTTTAAAGCCGCTTCCAATTCAATTTTTTCAAAACCTATAAATTCTCCTGGCATAATATGACTAAATAATTCCGTAAACTTTTGAATAGAATTATTATCAGTGACAATGGCGGATTTATTCCACTTTGTTATATTTTAAATACCAAGCATCGCATCTTTCCACCATGTTCCCCATGGTAAAGTCTTTTAGATTTGTATTTAATAAATAAACGAGATTAATTTCCTCAATTTCTTCAATAAGTGATTCTATTTCTGGATTAACATTTTGGTTGAAATCTACCCTCATAATTTCTCCTAAAAATTCAAACGCTATTATGTTCGGATAAGTTTGTTCCAATTTCTTAATCATAATTACATATTTCTTAAAATTTAGAATAAAAAATTCATAAAAAAATAGGTTTTATATTTAATTTTTAAATAAGTCTTTGACGGATAAGCTATTTTCATACTGTTTAAAAATAAAAAAACCGAAGCCTTTCGACTTCGGTTTTCTAATTGTTCGAATGAAAAAAAATTATTTAATCACTAATTTATGTGTAGTTGTTCCGCTTGCAGTTTCTATGGTAACCATATAAACTCCGGTTGGAAGTTTCACATTGTACGATTGATTTAAGCTTCCACCAAAATGATTTTGATCTTGACTGTAAACCAATTTTCCTGATGTATCGTAAATCGCTGTTTTCACAGTTCCTTGCGCAACATTGTTTGCTTTCAAGAAGAATTGTCCTTTGTTAGGATTTGGATATAAACCAACTGTTGAAGCGTCTAAATCAGTTACACCCATCGTTCCACTAAATTTGAATGGACGAGAAACGGCATAGTAGATATTATCAATTGCTTCAATCATAATTCTCATTGTACTTCCAGCCACTGTACCTGCAGGGATGGTAATAGTTTCACTACCGTCGTTTTCTGTACTTGCTACAACTTCCGTGAAGCTAGCTCCATCGTCTGTAGATAATAAAATTCGTACATGGGAAGTGTTAATAGGCGCTTGATCTGTTCCTAACACACTCCATTCAACCAACATGGTATTGGAATTCAAAGGAACATCTTGATTCTCTACAGGGTTTGTAACTTTAAAAGGACCTGCATCACGCACGTTTACTTTCAAATTAGCAGTTGCTGTTTGCCCACCACCCACATGGTTATCTCTTGCAGTAAACGTAAAGTTAAATGTTCTGGTTACTGTTGTAACAGCTTCCCATTTTGTTCTCCAATAATTTTCTGTAGTGTCCACATCTCTTGTCAAAACATACTCAAATTTAGGCATGTATCGTACAGGTGTAGTCTCGTGTGGATTTGAACGGAAGTTAGGTCCAATCGTTTTTGTAAAAGAAACTCTACTATTTGCGCCAGTTGTTGCGTTTGTTCCTGAATCATATTGTTCCCAATTGTAAACCAACGGATCGTTATCTGGATCTGTCGCAGTTCCTGTTAAAACAAATGCAGTTCCTGTTGGAATATTGTAAGTTGAACCTACATTAACTATGGGTGCTTCATTATCTAATGGTGTATTAATTGCACACGGTTTGTTCTGAAGGTTATTTTGAATTTGTTGAATACTTTTGTAGGTAAAATAATCATCGGAATGCGCTTGAACGTTAAAGCTGGTAATTCCAGCATATCCCATAATTGTTGATGCGCTACCTGGCTCAACATTCGCTCCTGTCCCTTCATAGTTAAATGAGAAAGTATGGTTTGCTCCTAATTGGTGACCGTATTCGTGCGCTACAAAATCGATATCAAAGTTATCTCCTTCGGGGCCACCTTGACCTGGAGAAGTATATCCTCTCCCTTTTCCAGCGTTACAAATACATCCAATACATCCCGCATTTCCACCTCCACCTGAGCGACCAAATAAGTGCCCAATGTCGTAATTTGCAAAACCAATGATGTTATTCAATGTCGCTTCCAATTGATTCTGCCATTGTCCCATTCCGGAGGGTGGTGAATAAGGGTCGGTATTTGGATCTATAAATACCACCTCTTCGTTGTTATCTACCAAAATTAATTGAACAGCAATATCTTTCTCAAAAACTCCATTCACACGTGTCAATGTAATATTGATTGCTGCCATAGCTCCTGCCAAACCACCAAAATACTGACCGTATTCACCGGTTGTAGATTGAGCCAAACGGAATGTTTTGAAAACACCGTTACTTGCCTTATTACCCGAGGCAATATCTCCTAATTCTGTAGATAAAGCGGCTGTATCATCGGTTTTACATTCAAAAGGAATTTCTCCTGAATTTCTGTGTGATTTGGAATTAAATACGATGTAGGTATTTCCATCTACCGTGTATGGTTCGATGAATTCAGACTTTCCTGCTCGTAAAGTCATAGTTGAAATTCCTTGAGGTGATAGTCCGAATCGTAAATATGCGTTTGGGTCATCGATTCCAATTCCTACATAGGCACGAATCTCGGGAAATTTCGCTTGCAAGGTAGGTGTGAAGTTGGAGGCTTCCCAAACTTCAAACTTTTCCATTTTTCCTTCTGCATTTGGAATAGAGATTATTTTTCCAGACTGACCTGAAAAACGTTCTGGTGCGTTCGCCAATTGCTGCTTAAATACCTCATTGTCGAAACTATAAAGACCTGCAGCCTCTATCATTTCCTTTCCTTCTTTAACTTCAGCCTTACCTAAATTCGCAGTTTTCCACTGAGAAAAACCGACAATAGGTAGAGCCAAAACCAAAGCCAATAAAACTTTTTTCATGTGTTACTTTTTTTAATTGTTTGATTCTGATTAACTTTGCTAAGTTAAAAAAAATAGCGTAATGAACTTTAAAACCATAAAAAAACTTAGCTTATTTCTTCTTCTTTCAGCATTTATGATCGCATGCGAGAGCTACAAAGAGCTTAAAAGCAACTCTTTAACTAAAATTGAAATGGATTTCACAACCCGAGGAAATGCAACTCATTTTGAAATAACCCAAAAGAAAACAATCGTTAGTTCACGAATTCTAGGTGAAAATGTGACGGAAAAAGAAAAGAAAAACCAAACCACCGATTCGCTTTATTGGACCAAGGTGCAACGATTGGTTTCTGATTTGGATTTGAGTCAAATTGAAAATTGGGAAGCTCCTTCTCAAGACTTTACTTTCGATGGTGCAAGAGCGACTACCATTCGTATTGATATGAATGGAACGATTTATACATCCAATGTTTTTGACGAAGGTAAACCTCCTGCAGAGCTAGAAATGCTTTACAATCTATTGGTTCAAGATCTGAATTAATCAGAATTTCTATTTTTTTCCTGTATGGGTAGAATACCAATTTGTAGGATCTTCATCCTCCTTTTTGGGCAATTCATTGTACTTTTCTTCCAAAGCGGTTCTTTCTTCATCCGAAAGTGTTTCTTTGTATTTTTCCCAAAGCCATTTTTCACGCGCATCGGGCTCATCATTTCGTTGAACCGCATTTTTCTCAATTTCAAGATTATGATTTCGAGTGAGTAAAGCGAAAAACAGTCCTACCAAAGCTCCCGATAAATGACTTTCCCAAGAAATAGGACCACTGCTATTTTGATACAACCATGGCATTAAATCCTCGGGAATTACGCCCCAAACCATTCCCCCATACAAAAAAACGACAATTAAAGAAACTGCTATTAAATTTCGTGAGTTTTTGAAAATTCCACCAAAGAAAATAAACGAGGCTAATAAATAAACAACGCCACTCGCGCCAATGTGACAGCCTAAAGAACCCGCTGGAAAAAGATTCCCGAAAAACCACACCAAAATCCCACTCAATATCCAACCGAAAATGATGACATAATATGCCAAACGTTGGTAGAATAATACAGCGAAGAAACTAAGAACCGCAAGCGGAATGGAATTGTTGAGAATATGTTGCCAACCCGAATGAAACAAGGGCGCAAATACGACACCACGTAATCCTATCCAGTGTCTGGGCACAACTCCGTAGCAATTAAATTTTCCCAATCCCAAATACTGTAACCCAAAGGTTGCCCAGATTAAAAACAGGAGTATCAAGGGAACATATAAAGTATTCTTAGGAAAGGGATATTTCATTTTGGTAATTTATACGTTGTTTTTTTCATAAACCATTCCACCCGGACTTTTATGACAAAATTTCCTGTATTTGAATTATTTGGAAAGAAATATCCTTTTCAACAACGCTTTATAGAATAAAATCGGTGAATAGGTTCGGGTCTGTGTTTGCGCAATTTCATATTGACAATCCAAATGACGTTTCACTTCTTTGTACGCTTGTTTTAGATTGAATTTTGAATCATAAATATGCGTCGGTTCCGAACTGGATCCATTTACTTCCAAAACAATGAATTTTCCTTTTTGAAAATCTTCTATCGATTGGGCCTTCACATCAAATCGACCGTAGAAAAAACCAGCAATGTTTTCTGAAATATCTGATGTCTTTTGAATTAATTCTTCACTCAGTAAATAAGAGGCATCATAAAACCGCGTTCCTCGATTGTGATTGCCAATAGGTTCCAATAAAATAGTTTTTCCTTTGGGTAAAATCTCATTCCATATCGATTGAAATTGGAATGATAAATGCTTCTTTCTTGCGAAGGCACGTGGATTATTTTCGACAAATTCTTTTAATTTCGTTTTTCCGTCCGTATGAAATTCCAAAAATTCTTTTCCTGTAATGGAAAGGATTTCTCCTACTTTTGAATGAGGATGGCGCACATAAAATATTCCGAATTCCAAAGGGAAGTCAATATATTCTTGTATAATTAAATTTTCATTTAGCGGATAATTCTTCCACTCCTTTTCCGTTCTGATCAATTTCACATTCACACCTCTTTCTCCAAAGTCGGGTTTAACTATAAATGGAAAAGAAAGTAATTTCTCACCTTCCTTTTTATTTATTAGAAAATAGGTTTTCGGAATGACTTCGGCCGGAAGTTGATTTAAAATAGCAAATTTGGAATAATCCAAAGCACCGCCAAATTGAATTCCAGGATTTACTTTACAGAAATAACTGAAAGATCCTGATTTAATGGAATTCCAAAGCCAATAAGGAACAAAAGGCGTGTAGAATACCCAATACGGCCAATATTCAAATTCTGAAAGTTTAGGCTTCACAATTTTTAATGTATTGTTGGGTTGAATAAGCAACTCCAAAATGATTGGGAATTTGAATCAAGGGAAAGTTTTGCTCAATTCCAATGCGAATAAGGGTCAAATGATGAACCATGTGTTCTAAATTGTATAAAAGCTCTCGACCGACCTCGGTTTCAAATTCACACCGCACGTTATTTATAGTTTGAGTTAATTTAAGTTTTTGCCTTAGATTCAATTCTTCAATCTTTTCAGCAATTTCATTCATTTTCGAAATCGCACATTCTAAAGAGCTTTCAATTTCGGAACTTCGTTTTCGATGGTCGTAATTCAATTCAGAATGTTTACAACTTTCGATTAAGCATTCAAACAAATCCAATATATGCCGAACATGTTTTCCAATTGTATTTCCATTAAAAACCGTAAGTTCCCGAGTATATTGATTGATTTCCATCTGTTTAATAACATTCACCGTTTCTTCCAATAATTTTCTGGAACTCTCCTTCATATGCTAGGTATTAATTGCCAAAAATAATAAATTAACTTTGTATAAAAATAAGATTTTGTGCATTGTAAGTATTTTCACTAAAAAAAACGGCGATTTCATTTTCACTCAAAACCGAGATGAAAGCTATCTTCGACCGACATCGAGCGAAGTTCAGAAAAAAGAATTCCATCACCAAATTTACTATGGACCGACCGATAAAATTTCGGGGGGAACATGGATATATTATTCCGACACCTATGTTTGCTCTATTTTAAATGGTGGATATGAAAAACACAAAATGAATCCGCCCTATCGAATGAGTCGCGGTTTGGTGGTTTTGGAATTGTTGAAATACGACTGCATCGATTCATTTATGGAGAAAGTTGATTTGGAAGGAATTGAGCCGTTTAGTTTGATCATGATTCATCGTTTCACACACGAAAAGAAAATTCTGGTTTGGGACGAAATTAAAAAACACAAAGAAGATGTTTCGTGTGAGAGTTTGATTGTTCGATCATCTTCCCCACTTTATACAGAAGAAGAAAAAGAATTTCATAAAAAAGCATTTGAAAACCTTTCGGAAATCAATCCAAAGCGAATTTTTGAATTACAAGACGAAATGAAATTGCTTCCCAATGATCGATTTCCCACCGTTCAAACCACGTCGATAACCCAAATCGTGAGCACAAATAATCACCTGAAACTGAAGTTTTGTCCGATTTTATGAAGTATTTTGTCAATTTTGACAAAATCTAATTAACAATCTATCGTTAATAACTATGGCATTATTTGTGCGATTAAAGAAAGGAATAAACTATATTTGTTTACAAGAGAATTTAGAATGAACGATAATTTTTCACAAAAGGTCAAGGATGTAATTGCCTACAGCAAAGAAGAAGCACTGAGATTGGGTCACAATCAGATCGGTACAGAACATTTGTTGTTGGGAATACTGAGGGATGGCGACAGCAAGGCTGTTGCAATTCTTGAAAGCCTAAATGTTAGCTTGAAAGAAGTACGATCAAAAATCGAACTATTGGCACCGCCAAAAGAAAATCTTACAAGTAAAAAACAGAATCTTCAATTGACCAAACAGGCAGAGCGAGCATTAAAAACAACCTTTCTTGAAGCGAAACTATTCAAGAATACAACTGTAAATACTGTACATCTTCTATTATGTATATTGCGTAATGAAAATGACCCCATTACCAAATTATTAAAAAAGATGAACGTGGATTATACGACCGTAAAAAACGAGTTTAATTTTCACTTCTTGGAAGAGGAAATTGATGAAACACCCCGAGCTGATGCCAATTACGATGATGAAGATGATCGTGCAGGTGGCACAGGTGGTGGGTATGAGAGAGCGAATCCAAAAGGACCGACAGCCAAAACAAAAACACCTGTTTTGGATAACTTTGGGCGGGATTTGACACAAATCGCTATTGAAGGGAAATTGGATCCCGTAGTAGGACGCGAAAAAGAAATTGAACGTGTTTCCCAAATTTTAAGTCGTCGTAAAAAGAACAATCCGTTATTAATCGGTGAACCCGGAGTGGGTAAATCAGCGATTGCGGAAGGATTGGCATTGCGAATTATTCAACGAAAAGTATCACGTGTTCTTTACAACAAACGTGTGGTTACTTTGGATTTAGCAAGTTTAGTTGCGGGAACCAAATACCGTGGTCAGTTCGAAGAACGAATGAAGGCCATCATGAATGAATTGGAGAAAAATGATGACATTATTCTCTTCATTGATGAATTGCATACCATTGTGGGTGCAGGTGGCGCAACGGGTTCTTTGGATGCATCCAACATGTTCAAACCCGCTTTGGCGCGAGGTGAACTTCAGTGTATAGGTGCAACGACTTTGGACGAATACCGTCAATACATAGAAAAAGATGGCGCATTGGTTCGTCGTTTTCAAACCGTGATGGTAGATCCAACGACACCGGAAGAAACGGTTCAGATTTTAAATCAGATCAAAGATAAATACGAAGAACATCACAATGTAAATTATACCGATGAAGCGATTCAAGCGTGTGTAAATTTAACCAATCGATACATTACCGATCGATACCTTCCAGACAAAGCGATTGACGCTTTGGATGAAGCTGGTTCTCGTGTTCATATCAAAAACATCAAAGTTCCACAAGAGATTTTGGACTTGGAAAAGAAGTTGGAAGAAGTAAGAGAGGAAAAAACAAAAGTTGTAAAAAGTCAGAAATACGAAGAAGCAGCTCGTTTACGTGATACCGAAAAGCAAATTGAATCTCAGCTAAAAGTTGCGCAAGCAAATTGGATGCAGGATTCAAAAGACAATCGTGAAACCGTGACCGAAGAAAACGTCGCTGAAATCGTATCGATGATGAGTGGAATTCCCGTCAATAGAGTTGCTGAGAAAGAGTTGAAGAAATTGGCTCAGATGAGTAATCAGATGAAAGGAAAAGTAATCGGACAAGATGAAGCGGTAAATAAAGTTGTGAAAGCAATTCAAAGAAACCGTGCAGGATTGAAAGATCCAGGAAGACCGATTGGTTCTTTTATTTTCTTAGGAACCACTGGAGTTGGTAAAACGCAGCTAGCCAAAGTTTTGGCAACTGAATTGTTTGATTCCCAAGAAGCTTTGATTCGAATTGACATGAGTGAATACATGGAGAAATTCGCAATTTCAAGATTAATTGGTGCACCACCAGGCTACGTTGGATACGAAGAGGGTGGACAATTGACGGAAGCCGTTCGAAGAAAACCGTATTCCGTAATCCTTTTGGATGAGATTGAAAAAGCGCATCCCGATGTATACAATATCTTATTGCAAATTCTGGATGACGGACATATTACCGATAGTTTAGGAAGAAAAGTTGATTTTAGAAATACGATTATTATCTTAACTTCAAACATTGGAACCCGTCAATTAAAAGATTTTGGAGATGGTGTTGGTTTTGGAACCGCAGCAAAAAGCGGAAGTGCAGACGAAAGAGCAAAAAGCACCATTGAAAATGCTTTAAAGAAAACATTTGCACCTGAATTCTTAAACCGAATTGATGATATCATCGTTTTCAACTCGTTGACAAAAGAAGACATTGGAAGCATCATCGATATCGAATTAGAAAAATTGTACAAACGATTGACTGATTTGGGTTACGAATTGGAACTGACCAAAGACGCCAAAGAATTCATTATCGACAAAGGTTTCGACAAGGATTACGGTGCTAGACCTCTTCGACGTGCAATTCAAAAGTACATTGAAGACCCAATGGCAGAAGAGATTGTTAATTCAGAAATCTCAGAAGGTGATAAATTATTATTGGATTTAAACGAAGCCAAAGACGGTGTGAAAATCACCATCAAAGGAAAATCACCCGAAAAGAAATCGTAATAGAAATAAATACAAGGAAGAGGTTGTTCACTATGAACGACCTCTTTTTTTTTGAGAAATCTTAAAATTGGCTCAGTATCTCGTGTCAATTTATTAAACAAATAATCCGTAATTTTGCAGAGGTTTGTAGTTTCATTTTTTAGAAAAAAATTGAAGTCTACACCGTAAGCAAATCAAAAATTAGATTCTATTTTGGAAACAAACAGACAAAAAAAAGCAGCCACCATATTTAAGGAAGAATTATCAGAAATCTTCCGAAAAGAAGCGAGTGAACATTTCCCAGGATACTTACTTACTGTAAGCAATGTGAGTATTTCACCCGATCTTTCTGTGGCAAAAGTTAATTTAAGCATCTTCCCATCAAAAAACAAAGAGGAAATTATAAAGCAAATCAAGGAGAAAACACCATTTTATCGTTCTCTACTTTCACAAACCGTATCCAAAACGATGCGAATTACACCTGAACTTGTGTTTTATATAGATTCGAGTTTAGATGAAATGGAAAAAATAGACAAAGCATTAAGAGGAGAAGGCAACAACCCGATTCTGTAAATGAAAAATGTTTCTCTTTACATAGCACGTCGTTACAACACATACACCTTGTTAATCAGTTTGGTAATTATACTCATAACTGCATTTTCAATCGGTGCTTTGGGCTATGTGGGGAGTTCTTCCAAAACAATTTTTCAAGAATTACTTTATCCGAATACGACATTAACTCCCATTCAAAACGGAACCGTTTTCGGTCTTTCATTTTTGTATGTTTTACTTCAAATTGGATTGATTTATTTTCTATTTAATCGATTACTGAAATCTAAAAGTAGAAATTTAAAGTTAGCTATCGCATTGGGTATTGGTTTAGTATCAAGTGGTTTAGCCGCTGTTCTTATCGTTTTGAATCTCAATAAAACGATACTCATGGAATTAACTTCACTCATTTTATTATCGATTGGACTTCTTTCCTTGGTTTTTGGATTGTTGATTTATTTATTTTCAAAAACGAGAATTACTGGAGTTAATATAATTACCTCAATTGCTGTATTTGCAATTACCATTGCTACTTCTGCCCTATTCATTATTCTTTCTGTTTTTTCTGGATTAGAGAAAATGAATCTTACGTTTTTAAGCAATGTAAATCCCGATTTAAAAATTTCACCGGTTCAAGGAAAAGTGATTCCAGAAATAGATGAAATCACTAAAAAACTGGATGCAAATCAACTGATTACTGCGTATGCAAAGGTAATTGAAGAAAAAGTGTCCATTGAATTTGAGAATAAACAAGATTTAGCCTACATCAAAGGAATCGATGCCAATTACAAAAATGTAGTTCGAATCGACACCACCATTGTTCATGGAAATTACTTCGATTTTAAACAGCCTTATGAAATCATTGCATCGGACGGAGTTGCGCGTAGACTTCAGATGTACATCGACTACCAACACACGAGCCGACTGCGGATTCCTAAATCCGGAACGGGTTTAATTACGTCTGAAGAAGAAGCTTTTAACTCAGCAGTTGCAAATCCAATAGGTGTTTTCATTATCAATGATCAATTTGACAAATACGTCTTTTCACCGATTGGTTTGACGCAAATCCTTTTGGAATTGCCTGAAAATGCAGCCTATAGTATTGAAGCTAAATTAAAACCAAATGTTTCACCTTTAACTGCGAAATCGAATCTTCAGAAAGAGTTGGGCGATCAAGTTTTGGTTCAAACTCGAAAAGATATCGATGCTACTTTCTTAAAAGTAATGAATGTAGAGAATTTAATTATTTACCTGATTTTTACCTTGGTAATCATTATCTCTTCGTTCAATTTGGCGGGAGCCATTATCATCATTATGATCGACAAAAAAGAACAAGTAAAAACGATGCGTGGCTTTGGTATGAGAGCTTCTCAAATAAAAAGCATCTTTTTCCAAACCGGTTATTTGATTACGATTTCATCGGTATTATTTGGAGTTTTATTGGGAAGTGCACTTGGACTTCTACAAAATACTTACCATTTGGTTATGGCCAATCCTTTTGTTCCTTTTCCGTTTGAGTTTACAGCTTTTAATTATTTGATTGTAACACTCACCGTCTTATTAATTGGTGGAATTGTTTCGTGGTCTGCTACTCGAAAATTACCCAACTAATTAAACATCTGATTTAATTCCTTGGCATACGGTGTTTTATCAACAACTTTCCAATTATAGGCTTTCGCCAACATATACAAATTTCCTAAATTATCAATCAATTGATCGTGTGCTTCCTTTTCTAATTGCTTTTTGTCAATTGATTTCTCGATATGTTTCACTGCCTCATCCTTCACCGTATTTAATTCATCTTTACTGAATGAATTAAATCGACTTTGCTCCAAATCATAAAATTGAATGTCCGGATAGGTTTTAATTTCCAACTTGGGAACTTTTTTTATGTAAATGATCTCCTTCTTGGAATCCACTTCTATCTCTAATTTCGTCATATCATACGTCGCCTGAACTTTGGCATTGACCATTAGAAGAACTTTTTTATCGAAACTAAAGTAATTTTCCAATCCGGGAAAAAACCGACTGTTTTTATGGGTATAAATATCGGAGAAAGACTGCTCAGCCACAATCATTTTATTGAGCTTCTTGATCTCATAACTGATTACGTGAGATTCATTGGTCGTAGAACGGGTTTGAAATTGACGATTTACTACATAAACAATGAGTCCGCCTAATAAGAAACCGTAAAATATGTACAATAACTTTTTCAATCCTCTGCGTGATTAGGCGTATAGGCCACTTCATTGACTATCATCAAAATATCTTCTTCTAACGAACCTGAAACGGGAGATTCAACGATTCGACCGATTTCTTTCCCTCCTCTATAAAAGATAAAAGTAGGTACATGCCGAATGTCTTTTCCCATTTCTTCGCTGTAAAAACTCTTTTTACTTTCGTTCACGGCATAGGTAACCATACGTTGTTCAGGAAATTTCGCTTCATCCAGAATCTTTAAAAACTGCGGATAATATACTTTGCAATCACCACACCATGTGCCAATGAAAACTTCTATTTTACAGTTTTTTAATTTTTTCTTCATATCCTTAACCATCGCTGAATTAGGTTGATAGCTATCATACTCTGTCAAAAACCATTCTGCAAAAGGCTCTTTTACAAAAGCTTCTCGATCTACGCCACCTAATAACATTTTATCTCCATTATTTAATTTCACAACACGATTAAAAATATATGTACTTTCACAACCAACAAAAAGGAGGGAAAACAAGATTACAACAAGTGTATTTTTCATTCTGACTTTTTATTAAAACAAAGATATAATAATTTAATCAGCCTTTGTACTTTCCTTCTTCGAAATGAATTTGTCCCACGGAGAAATCCGCAAACTCATTCAGAAGTGGATAAACGGAACATTTCCCATTGTAAACTGTTCCTTTCATATCCAACTCCAAATGTCCGTAATAGGTCGATAAATCACCTACTTCTTCCACCCTAGCCATCCATTCAACCTCTGAACTCTCCGTATTTAAAGTTTCCACATAATAAATTCCAATGTCAGTCAAGGCTTTAACACCATGGGATTGAATGGTTACATTTCGCAGAATAATATCTAAAAATTGTTTGTTATTTTCCGGAATTGAAAAATAATCGCCGACGGAAGCTTCCTCTTTCTTCGCAATTCTATCCAAAGCCAATAAAATTGCTAACGCATTGAATTTACGGACGGTATTTCGAGAATAATCGTTCGGATAATGTCCTGCTTCAAATAAAATGGAAGGATAACCCAACTTCATGAAATTATCTCCCGTAGAAGTAGGATAAAACTCATCAGAAAACCGAGCGATATGTCCAGGCATCACTTTTTGTAGGTTTTTATTCATCGAATCAATTACTGCCATTGAACGAATTCGATCGGCAGTTAAAGTACGGTTTTCGTCGGCAGAAGGAGCTAAAAAAGCCAATGTAGCCGTTTTGGGCGTGTTTCCAACATTGAAAATCGAGCGTTGATCATGAAGATTAAATAAATAATTGGGTTGAAATACGTCGACGTAATTCTTAAGAATTTTAATTTCTGGAGAACTTTCTTGAATAAAATCACGATTTAGATCTACACCGTATCCATTTCTTCGGTTATAGGCATTCGCGCCATCTGGATTTAACATCGGTATATAATGAAGACTAATTGATTTCAAAATCGAATCCGACCATTTTTCATTGAATTTTAAAAATTCCAATACGTCCAACATGGCCCGCGTTCCGGTTGATTCATTTCCGTGCATTTGAGACCAAACTAAAATTTTAATGGGACCATTTCCTATTTTCAATCCATAAATTTCATCTCCTAAAAAAGATTTTCCCAAGGTTGATTTGTCCGAGAAATTTTTATCCAAATAGGATTTTAATTTTGAAAAAGGCAAATACCGCGACTCAAAATCAGGCACACGAATAGCATCGTATTTTTTCTCAAATAATTCCAGTAATTCCATCAAACGAAGATACAATTTTTTAAAACCGATTCTAATGCGATTTAAGCAATTCATTATTTCCCGATGAAACCAAACATCTCAATTTTAAAATTAACACAGAATTCGCTTTTGAAAACTTAGTTTACATTTGTAATTTACAAATGTAAATAGCAATGTATGTCAATGAGTCAGTGAGTAAGTGAATTTTTATCCTATTCATAACAAATAAACTTTACACTCTAATAATGAGCGTTATATTCATCACTACATTAACCAAAGATTTAATCTACCTTTAAGTAATTCTGTCATTTTCATATAAAAACAACCTGTTGCATAATGTTAATTTTTGATTTAACTTTGTAAAATGGAACTAACAAATCGAATCTTAGAAATACTCGAAAAATCAGGACTCACATCCTCCGAATTTGCGGACAAAATTGAAGTGCAGCGTTCGGCCATTTCTCATATCACTTCGGGACGGAATAAACCGAGTTTGGATTTTCTCTTAAAAATCAAAGATGCATTCCCAGAAATTGATACCGATTGGCTCCTATTTGGTCGTGAGAAAGAAGAAATTTTGGAAGACCAATTGGAAACAGAAATTTCGACTGACCTCCATCCTACGCTCTTTGATTTTGAGTCGTCGGACAAAATTTCGAGAGAAAACCAATCCAAAAATTCCGAAGAGAAATTGGAAGTTGCATCCACTTTAAAAGAGAGTAAAAAAATAATACGTGCGTTGTTATTTTACGACGATGGAAGTTTTGAAGATTTCGTCAAGAAATAATTCGTAAAAAATTCCGTAATCTTTCTCAAAGTTTCCCTAATTTAGTCAACCGTACAATGAATCTTCTCGCACATCAATATTTATCTTTTCAAATTCCTGATATTCAGTTGGGTAATCTCTATGGTGAAATTGTTCGTGCCCGCGATTATTTAAATTATGCTGAAGGAATTCAAAAAGGAATATTATTACACAGAGAAATCGATAGTTTTACGGATTCTCATGAGGTGGTAAAACGCAGTACACGCCTATTTCACAAGAATCAGGGTAAATATTCTCCGGTTATTGTAGATGTACTCTATGACTACTTTCTGATTAAAAATTGGGATACATATTCAGACATACCTTTCGAAAATTTTGTGACGGATTGTTACCAACTATTTGAAGAAAACCTCGATGAATTTCCTGAATCCTTGCGGTATATGATGCAATATCTTTTAGAATACGATTGGTTTCACACGTATCAAACCCACGAAGGAATTCAACGAACACTGCAAGGAATGAGTAAACGGACGAAATTTGAAAATAATATGGGTGAAGCTGTGAATGAGTTAATAAAATTTGAAGAAGAATTGAATGAACATTTTAATTTATTTTTCCCCGATTTAATTATTCATTGCAAGGACTTTTTAAAAGACAGCTATAATTTTATAGATTTGAAAAATACTAACAAATAGAAAAGAAAGAGAATAAGAAATGGATATACAGTTCAATCAAAGAGAAGACAAAAACAAACTTCAGATTTCTGATTTACGTAGAAAATTAGAGGAAATCCGTTTGGGCGGAGGTAAAAAACGAATAGAAAAACACAAAGCCAAAGGGAAATTAACTGCTCGAGAGCGTATCGATTACTTATTGGATGACAATACCGATTCAATTGAGATTGCTGCATTTGCAGGATACGATATGTACGAAGAACACGGAGGTTGTCCAAGCGGTGGCGTTGCCATTGTCATTGGTTATGTTTCGGGTAAACAATGCATTGTCGTTGCAAATGATGCCACTGTAAAAGCAGGTGCTTGGTTTCCCATTTCAGGAAAAAAGAACTTACGGGCACAAGAAATCGCAATGGAAAATAGACTACCGATTATTTATTTGGTGGATAGTGCGGGTGTTTATTTGCCGATGCAGGATGAAATATTCCCAGACAAAGAACATTTCGGTCGAATTTTCAGAAACAATGCGATTATGAGTTCCATGGGAATTACGCAAATTTCTGCGGTCATGGGAAGCTGTGTTGCGGGAGGAGCTTATCTTCCGATTATGAGTGATGAAGCTTTGATTGTTGATAAAACAGGTTCCATCTTTTTAGCGGGAAGTTATTTGGTGAAAGCAGCCATTGGTGAAGACATCGATAATGAAACCTTGGGCGGTGCAACTACACACTGTGAAATTTCAGGGGTAACGGATTACAAAGCGAAAGATGACAAAGATGCACTAGACCGAATCAAGTCAATTATGGGAAAAATTGGTGATTTCGATAAAGCAGGATTCAATCGTGTAGAAGCGAAAAAACCAGCGGAAGATGAAAAAGAAATCTATGGAATTTTACCTGTAAATCGTAACGAACAATATGATATGTTCGATATCATCAAACGTTTGGTAGATGATTCCGAATACGATGAATACAAGGGAGATTACGGAAAAACCTTGATTTGCTGTTATGCTCGAATCGACGGATGGGCGGTTGGAATTGTAGCCAATCAACGAAAAATTGTGAAATCCAAAAAAGATGGAATGCAATTCGGTGGTGTGATTTATTCAGATTCAGCCGACAAAGCCACCCGTTTTATTGCGAATTGCAATCAAAAGAAAATTCCGTTGGTTTTCTTGCAAGATGTAACGGGATTTATGGTCGGTTCAAAATCGGAACATGGCGGAATCATTAAGGATGGAGCAAAAATGGTGAATGCAGTGGCCAATTCTGTGGTACCTAAATTCACAGTACTCATAGGGAATTCGTATGGCGCAGGAAATTATGCCATGTGTGGAAAAGCCTATGATCCAAGATTGATTTTCGCATGGCCATCGGCTCAATTAGCGGTAATGGGTGGTGAACAAGCAGCCAAAGTATTGCTTCAAATTCAAGAAGCTACTCTGAAAGGAAAAGGCGAAGAAATCGATGAAAATAAAAAACAAGAATTATTGAAAGAAATTACGGATCGGTACAATCTTCAAACCAGTCCATACTATGCGGCTGCACGAATATGGACAGATGCGATCATCGATCCTTTGGACACACGCAAGTGGATTTCCATGGGAATTGAAGCAGCAAACCATGCTCCTATCGAAAAAGCATACAATCCAGGTGTAATGCAGGTTTAAAAGTATTTTAAATAAAATCCGAAGGTCTTTTACCTTCGGATTTTTTTATAGAAATAAATAAATATCTTGGGAAGAAAATGAAAAGTTATTAACGCTGAATGCCCTCAGGTAAGCCAATATGATAGTACTCCCCATTTGTCAGACCATTAGTTTTGTAAATATAGTTATTTTTGCCCAAGAAAGAGTTTTCAATATTTCAATATAGGAAAAACCCCTTAAAAGGTTTTTTCGTATAGTGTTGGA
>JBAYRQ010000035.1:0-14568 GCA_041676545.1 Weeksellaceae bacterium
CTTTTGATATTACAAAACCTCAACCTCAGTTGTATGTGACCCCAGATTTTGCACACTTGAATTTTGTGTTGGAACAATTCGCCAATCAAATGGGATTACGAACCGGTGGGACGGAAGGAATTCGACAATTGATTGAGTCCGGAAATTTAGGAACCATTGAATACAATACAGGAATTCAAGTTTCTGGAATATTCAAAAGAGTAATTACAGATAAACATGATAATCCGGTTTACATCCAGACCGAAGGACCTACCGCACTGTCATACCATGAAAGAGAATTAATTGGACACGGAACAATTAACCATGCACATGGTTTTGGTTCGCCCATTGGGAAATTGAAAAACATCAATATTGCCATCGAGAACATGTCTCCCTTTGATTTGGAAGCCTATAAAATTCGGGAAGGAGAAATGACGTTTTTGGAATTTGAAGGTGATATAACAGTTGAAGGGGAGGTGATTACAGGTACGAGAAATAGAAGTGGAAAAGTTTTATTGGTCTCATTTAAGAATTGTACGGTGAAACATTTCGACGAAGTTTTATTCAAACCCGAATGGGGCGTTTATGACATGGCGATTGGGAAATCGATTGTCTCAGCGTATGCGGGACCTGCCGATTTCAATTCATTTGACATGACGAGTCATCAATTGGAAACCAAACCTAAAAAAGTGGAAGTACTTGCCAAAGTGGAAGTGCTGAGAGATATGTACAAAAGGACGCGAGATAGACGTCAGAATAAAACGTATGACGAACCCTTTATTGAAAAGGTGTTCAACGCACTAAAAAGAGATTATATGAACGAATGGTTATTGCCTGTTGAATTGTATGAAATGGCATTTAACTTAAACATTCCTTTAAAATTAGAGATCAAAGAACATTTGGAATCTATTGGTTCTCGAAATAAAGAAATTGCCCATCTTGTGGAAGATGGAATTTGGTTGGCAGAAAATCCAATTATTTCGGACGAGAAAACTTCTTTGACGCCAAATCTGTAAGTAAACCTCCTAGCCACGAAAAGAAAAACAGAACCGGTAGAATGGAAACTTCATACCATGTGGGGTGGTTCGGAGTAAAAATCACATCGAGATACGCAATTATAAAAAGAGAAAACCCAACGAGAGCCGCATAGGCTTTCTTGGCTCTTTTCACGATGAGTGCAGCGACCAATCCACCAAAAGTAGCTCCTACACCACACGAAAATAGAAGCGCTAAGAAAAAGTTATTTCTAACTTCCGGCGTTCGTGCAGCATGTTTTATCACACGATTCCAATGCTCATAAGGGAATTTGGAGTAATCGTATTCAATCCAATTATCGTTGAGAGAAATCCCTAAAGTGATAAGAACCATGGCTACGGCGAGGCCCAGAATAACGGCTAATGTGTTGCGTAAAAATGTCATCGTATTTTAGATCGAAGCAATCATTGAAATTTCAACTTTCACATCTGCAGGTAATTTTGAAACCTGAACAGTCTCACGTGCGGGATATATACCATCTGTAAAATAGGATGCATAAATTTCATTCACAACGGTGAAATCATTCATGTCTTTCAAGAAAATGGTGGTCTTTACTACGCTTGAAAAAGAAGCACCGGCCTCTTTCAAAATCGCGTCTAAGTTCTTCATTACTTGATGGGTTGCCTCTGAGATTTCGTTCACAACTTCCCGTGTTTCTGGATTTGCAGGAATTTGTCCCGATATAAAAAGTAAGTTATGGATGGCCACAGCTTGACTGTATGGCCCGATTGCCTGAGGAGCATTGAGGGTATGTATAACTTTTTTCATACTGCAAATATAAGTTTTAAAAATTACCTCGTCTCAAAAGATTGGACGGTTTTTGATCGTATTTTACGGCATCTTTTAATATGGTTGCTTTTATACCGATGTAGAAATCCCAGGTTTTATAACGTCCGAAGGGAACCCAAGAAAAGGTTAAATTAAAACTACGTAAATCTCGATTGAAGGAGATTCGCGCTTGTGAAAATTCTTTGGACGTTAAATCATATGAAGTCGATGTGCTCAAACTCCAATAAGGTGTAGGTGAAACGGCAGCTGTTAAAGCTAAAACCGTGGTGTTAATTCCTTGTTTGGTATTAAATCGACTGTAATTGTGAGTGAAATTCATTCCTAATTTCCAAGGAATACTAAAATGTGCGTAGTCATATTCATCGAAATAAAAATTTTCATCCCGAATTTCTCCTCGTTTATCGTAGTTTTTCGCATCGAAATTTCCTCCGCCAAATGTTTTATTGTCAAAGTTATATCCGAAGTTTATACTGTAATTAGTCAACCGGAAAGCACCCAATTCACTGATTCTTGTTCCGGTTTCACTCCCTTCTTCAAAAACCATTTTATACGGATCAAACGTAGCTCTGAATTGGAGATTTAATTTTTGATTAAATAATCGTGTCATTCCTGAAACATTAATCGGTGCAAGTTTGAATTCATCTGCCGCTATGTTATAGGATGAAGTAATGTCAAAATATTCAAAGATCTTGATTTTGTCATATCCCGTAGAATCTGTTTTGGAACGCACTTTCATTTCTAAATTATTTCGAAGTCCAAAGTTTACCGATGCACTTTGTCCGGAGGAAGGCGCACCATAAACGCCACCATCAAATCGGGAATACCGGATTTTCCGTCCGTCTGCACCTCGGTAATAATCGTAATAACCCCACTCCTCAGATGCGAAATCAGGTCGAAAACTGAGTCCTAAAGATGGAGAAATTACATGACGAATTCCTTTGATCATCGCATCTTCCTTTTTGGAAATGTAAGTTCCATATAAGTTGGTTGAAATTCCCATTCCCAAATTAAAAACGCGGTAGGAATCAAAGCCGTTGATATCATTCGTCACGATTTGTTGTTCGTCGGTGTCGAATTCTTTTTCATAGGTCTTTAAATACCAAACCTCATCATATGACGCATTGAAGGTAACTGGAAAGAAATTACCTAAAGTCGCTCCTGTATTCAAATCAAGTCGATGCTTGGCACCACTTTTCGCATCTTTCCACATTCGGTCGGTAAATGCATCGTCTTCGTTTGTGTCGATGTTATTTACCAAATTGAAATTATACCCAACGGCTAAATTTTTAGCTAAACCTTTTTTACTTCCCACTTTGGGTGCAAATGGATAAATTCGACTCATATTTACAGTCAACTGCGGTAAAACGAATTGCATGTTCGCAGGTTCGTTGCTGCTTCGGTTGTTGTTTTGATGATGAGATGCGACCATTGACATCGAGAAAGGCGAGTTTTGAAAAGTTTTATTGATTGAAATTGATGAAGAAGTTGAATTTGTATAAACATCTCCATTGATTACATTGTTGTTATTGATGCTTTCTCTGAAATATTGGGAACTCGATAAATTCACATTGGCTGCGAAAATTAAATTGGGATTTGCTTTGGGATCTTGACTGTGGCTCCAATTTAATCGGTAATTATTCATTCGGCTGTAATCATCCAATCCTTTGATCCCTGTGATTCTATTTTCGTAATCAAATCGGAATTGACCTGCAAAACGATATCTTTTTCGATAGGTTGAACCTGTATGAATTCCCCAACTTCCTTTCGTATAAAGTTCACCCGTCAATGAAAAATCTAAATATTCACCTATCGGCAAATAAAAACCACCTCCTTCTAAATAAAAACCAACATCATTCCGCTCTCCAAACGAAGGAATAATAATTCCCGCTGAACGATTTTCGCCCAGTGGAATGTACGCAAACGGCAAAGTTAAAGGAGTGGGTACATCGTAAATCCGCATATTGATGGGCCCCGTGACCATAGATTTATTTTTTCCGTCTATGTATTTGGCTTTGCTCGTTCGTAGAACATAATCGGGCTCATCCGTTTTTTTATCGATGAAATAAGTGTCGGTGGTATAATCCGCACCCCGCACATACATTATACTGTCGTTGACTTTTTTTACACGATCACCGACGAGAACGCCTTCTCCTTCTTTGATTCGAACATTGTAAGCCGTTCCAATTTTGGTCTTGAAATTAATTTTGAAGCTGTGTTGTTCGTAATCTTTTCCACCTTGTTTAAAAATAGTGGGTTCGATAATTTTTCCAATGGAATCCCTTTTTCCGTCCGCGAAAATTTCACCTGTATCCCAATTAATTTCAATATAATCGGCGTGAATTTCCATATCGGTATAGTTTATGACCGCATTACGAAGTAAATAGCTCATTTTTTTTCCCCATGCATGCACTTGATCGTCGGAATTGTAAATTAAAATATCTTCCAAACGTTCATTGGAAGTGTCTTTAAGTTTAATTGTATCAACGACAATAGCACTGCTATCCTGCCTTTCTTTTGGTTCAGTTCGGATCTGAGAAAAGCCCCGATTGTTGAAAAGCAGTAGAAAAAAAATTAGAAATAGATATTTAAAAAACTTTTTATGCAAACTTAATCCTTATTTTTGCGCTAAATCGTGTCAAAAGTAAACAAAAATTGTGGCTGTAGTATGAGATTAACAAGGATTTACAAACAAATTTTATTGAGTGCATTGTTTTTAACACTTTTAAGTGCTTCAACTTTCGCTCAAAAGAAACCCGAATTCGTCATTGTTATTGATGCTGGTCATGGAGGTAAAGACATAGGAGCCAGGGGAGTAGTGGAGAATGAAAAAGATATTACACTGGATGTTTCCTTGCGAGTAGGAAAATTAATTGAGAAAAATTTCAAAGATGTTAAAGTCGTTTATACGCGAACGACGGATGTTTTCGTGGAATTGTGGCAACGCGCTCAAATCGCCAATAAAAATCACGCCAACTTATTTGTGTCGATTCACTGTAACTCAGCTGGAAATAAAAGTGCATACGGATCGGAGACCTTTGTGATGGGTTTAAATCGAATGAAAGAAAACATAGAAGTATCGAAACGAGAAAACAATGTAATTCTTTTGGAAGACAATCAAGAAAGATATCAAAAATTTGATCCTAACGATGAGGAAGCTGTTATTGCTTTTGAAATTATGCATTCGGCGTACCAGGTTCAAAGTATTCAATTCGCAAAATTAGTCGAAGAAGAATTCGTTCGCAATGGACGATCCAGTCGAGGAGTTAAACAAAATATCTTCCACGTTTTGAGAGAAAATGCATCGCCATCCGTTTTGGTTGAAATTGGATTTATTTCGAATTACGATGAAGGTTCGTATTTATCCACGGAAGGAGGAAAACAAACCATCGCAAAATCGATTTTCAACGCTTTTGAAAAATACAAAGAAGAGTATGATCGAAAAAATGGAGTGTACGAAGAAGAGAAGCCTAAAGTGGAGGAAAAACCTGTAGTTGGAAAAACCTTTAAAATCCAAGTTTTGGTTTCAAAAAATAAATATTCACCGAGCGCACCGCAGCTAAACGGATTGACGGGAGTGGAAGTGGTTCAGACAGGAGACGTCTATAAATACTATTATGGAGATACCAATTTAGAATCCGAACGCGATCAATTGTTGACGTATGCACAAAGAAAAGGTTTTAAAGATGCCTTTGTGGTGGAATTTGTGAACAATGAAAAGCTGAAAAACAAAGAGAATTATAAAATTCAATTCTTAGTTGCTGATAAGAGATTCCGAGACCGTGACAACAAATTCGGTGGATTGAAAGATGTACTTCGAATAAAAAGTGGGCGAATGCATTATTATTTCTACGGAAGTGCCAAAACGTATGAAGATGCGCAGAAACAATTAGCCTTTGTAAAAAGCAAAGGATTTAAGAGTGCCATCATCGTTACTTTTGATGGAGATAAATTAATAGAATAAGAGAGTATAAAAATAAGTACTTTTGCATTAAATTTTTAAGGAATGAAGATTACCAAAGAAGTGAAAACAGGTTTTGTCGTAATTGTGACATTGATCTCATTTTACGCATTATTTAATTTTCTGAAAGGAAAAAATCTGTTTTCAGGAGGAAATACGTATTACGTGATGTATGATGATGTAAGTGGATTGTTGCCTTCAAAAGCAGTGACAGTAAATGGATTGCGTATTGGACGTGTCGATGAAATTAAAATTATTGACAATGTAACTCCTATTTATTTTGTAGCTACTTTAAAACTAGATCGAAAAATTAATTTCTCTAAAAATACCATTGCTGAAATTTACGAGCCAGGGATTATGTCTGGTGCCGAAGTTCGATTGCTATTGGATTATAAAGGAGATCAAGCAAGTAGCGGTGATACCTTAAAAGGAACATTGACAGGCGGATTGACCGATGCCTTAAGTAAAGGACTCGGCCCCACGAAAGAAAAACTGGATTCGTTATTGATTACATTTAATTCGACCATGTTAAGTGTCGAGAAGTTGCTGGATGACGAGAACAAACAAAGTTTGAAACAGGCATTAAAAAGTTTGGATAAAACCCTCATTTCATTTGATCATACGGCGCAATCGCTTACCAAAACTTCGGATAATGCTAATCAAATGATTGTAGATAACAGTTCGCAATTGAAAAGTACCTTGGCTTCAACTCAGCAAACGATGGAGAAATTTGGAACGGTGGCTGACAAAGTAAATAATTTAGAATTAGAAAAAATTATTCAAAATTTTGAGCAAGCTTCTGCGAAATTAAACGCAACTATGGACAATATAAATAATGGGAAAGGTACATTGGGAGCGCTAATGAACGATCGAGAGTTGTATGAAAACTTAAATTCCACTTCTAAAAAACTCGATGAATTGATTCTGGATTTAAAAGAAAATCCAAATAGATATGTACAATTCTCTATCTTTGGTAAAAAGACAGAGCAACCAAAATAATAGCTTATGCAGTACATCTGGAACATCCTATTTGCACTCCTTTTAGGTTATGCAATCTGGTTTTTTAGCCGTAATCTTAAAAAACTCTACCGGAATATAAAGTTAGGACGACCGACCAATCGGTTTGATCAGCCTGCAAAACGATGGAAGACAATGGCTCGTGTCGCTTTGGGACAAGGGAAAATGGGCGTAAAACCCATCCCTGCCATTTTACATGGATTTGTCTATGTAGGTTTTATCCTTATTAATATAGAAGTAATGGAAATCCTGATCGATGGTCTCTTCGGAACCCATCGTGTCCTGAGTTTCTTAGGTGGATTTTACATTGGAATGATTGGATTCTTTGAAATTCTAGCTCTTTTGGTTTTAATTTCCTGTGTTATTTTTTTGATTCGTAGAAACATCGTTCATGTAAAACGATTTATGAATCCCGAAATGAAAGGATGGCCAAAAAGCGATGCCAATTATATTTTATTTATAGAAATTGCACTGATGGCAGCTTTGCTAATCATGAATGGTGCGGATTCATCTTTGCAGAAATTAGGCACCGAAGGATATGCCCAAACGGGAAGTTTCTTTATCAGCGGATTTCTAACCGAACCTTTGATGAATGGGATGGGAGAATCCACCTTAATCATCATTGAAAGAGTTGCGTGGTGGGCACATATCATTGGGATTTTGTTCTTCTTGAATTACTTGTATTACTCCAAACATTTACATATTCTATTGGCTTTCCCAAACACCTATTTCTCGAAATTGGAACCGAAAGGAGAATTCACCAATTTAGAATCGGTAACAAACGAAGTGAAATTGATGATGGATCCGAACGCCGATCCGTATGCAACCCCACCAGAAGGAACTGGAGAGCCGGAAACTTTCGGAGCCAAAGATATATTTGATTTGGATGAAGTTCTTCTTTTAAACGCATATACCTGTACAGAATGTGGTCGTTGTACCGAAGAATGTCCCGCAAATATGACAGGGAAACTACTCTCACCCCGAAAGATTATGATGTCAACCCGGGATCGTTTGGAAGATGTAAGTAAAAACATCGATAAAAACGGAAAGTTTGTAGAGGATGGAAAGATGTTGGTGAACGATTACATCACGCCCGAAGAATTATGGGCATGTACAACCTGCAACGCTTGTGTTCAAGCGTGTCCGGTAAATATTGACCCCATGGCAATCATTGTCGAATTAAGAAGGTATTTAGTGATGGAACAATCTGCTGCACCGCAAGAATTAAATATGATGATGTCCAATATTGAAAACAACGGAGCGCCTTGGCAATTCAATCAGCAAGACCGTTTAAATTGGGATAAAGAAGATTAATACAATAAAATTCAATGAAAAGTAATACGATTTTAAATCGGTAGACTTATAAATATTTGAAAGATGGAAGTAAAAACAATGGCACAATATATGGCAGAAGGAAAACACCCCGAAGTTCTTTTTTGGGTAGGATGTTCCGGAAGCTTTGACGATAGAGCAAAAAAAATAACCAGAGCTTTTGTGAAGATTTTGAATAAAGTGGGAATTGACTTCGCAGTTCTAGGTACAGAAGAAAGTTGTACAGGAGATCCCGCAAAACGTGCCGGAAATGAATTTTTGTTTCAAACCCAAGCCATGATGAACATTGAAGTTCTGAATGGATATGAAATTAAAAACATTGTGACGATTTGTCCACACTGTTTCAATACAATAAAAAACGAATATCCTTCTTTAGGTGGGAACTACGAAGTATTGCATCACTCTCAATTTCTTCAGAAATTAATTGACGAAGGGAAATTGGTAATCGAAGACAACAAAGTTTTCAAAGGAAAAAAAATCACCTTCCACGACCCCTGTTATTTGGGTAGAGGAAATAATATTTTCGAAGCGCCGCGTAGTTTGATTGAGAAATTGGATGCCGAATTGGTGGAAATGAAACACTGTCGGGAAAAAGGTTTATGCTGTGGTGCCGGTGGTGCGCAGATGTTTAAAGAACCCGAAAAAGGTAACAAGGACGTCAATGTTGAACGTACCGAAGAAGCTTTGGAAGCGAAAGCAGACATCATCGCGACGGGTTGTCCATTTTGTATGACGATGATGACCGATGGTGTAAAAAGCAAAGACAAAGAAACCCAAGTCATGGTCAAAGATTTGGCCGAATTAATTGCCGAAGCACACGATTTATAATTAATAATTAAAAAAAAATAAAAAATGAAAAAAGTAAAATTTTTTGTAGTGGCCGCTGCCTTGTCAGTTGTCTTAAATAGTTGTTTGGGATCTTACTCAGCTTTTAATGGCCTGAGAAGTTGGAACGAAAACGTGGCAGATAATAAATTCGTTAATAATTTGCTTTTCTGGGGATTATGGATCGTACCTGTTTATCCGCTGTTCATTGCTGGAGATACATTAATCTTTAATACCATCGAGTTCTGGTCAGGATCTAATCCAGTTGCTATGAATGAAGGTGAAATTGAAAGTCAAATTTTAGTGCAAGAAGGTAATACAATTCAAATGATTGCGACCAAAAATAAAATGAATATCTCTGTTATTGAAGGTGAAAAAGCTGGAACCTCAGTAGAGCTGTTTTATTTGCCAGAGGAGCAATCATGGAACGCTAAAACCACAGAAGGAGAAATCATTAAATTGTCTTCAATGGAAGAAGGATTGATTTATGTATATCTTCCAAACGGCGATAGAATTCAACTGGACGCCAACCTATCCACAGAAGAAGGAATGGCAATCATTAATTCTAAAATTAGTCAAAACGCCAACGGTGTAGTTGCAGTAAAATAATTAGAGCGAAAAAACAATGAAACTATCCACTTATGAAAATAGGTGGATAGTTGCTTTTTGAATGAACATGAGGACAGACCGTTTGAAAAGTGATGAAAAAGAAACCCAAATCATGGTCAAAGATTTGGCAGAACTAAGTGCCAAAGCTCATGATTTATATAACGATTGAAATCCATTTTAGAATAAATTCAATAAAACACTTACTGAGAAGTAGGTGTTTTTTATTTTATAAGAACACTTAGAGAAAGATAGAGTTTAAAATCAACCAGTTTTTAGTACTAAATATAGCATCAATTCGATGGTTCGGAGCTCTGCTTTTTCTATCTTTATCCAATGAGAAATTTCTTAGTTATACTTATTGGCTTGCTAATTACTTCTTGTCATTCGTTTTTTACGTTCACTACAGAAACAAAAGAAAACGATTTATACAGAGAATATGCAATGAAAGTGAGGAAAGATACTTTAATGTTCAATGCCTATTTTGATTATTACCATGACACCATCAATCTGGATCAAGTTTATTTAACCAAAAAGGACCTGCGCAAAATTAAAAATGCAGGGGTTCCTTATCAAAATGGAAAACAAATCTTGTTTTTACATGATGAGGATGATTATTATCTGAATGTAATCGGTTATTACTATGACGATTTATTCTTAAAGGAAGTCAAACCACCCAGGAAGATTGATTTTCAAAACATTGAATTAACACAAGGCTTAGGATATCATTATATGTACAATGAAATGCCTATCTCCGAATTTTTTATTCCTTACAATTCCGGATTAATGCGGTTTATAACCGTGGGAAATTCAGAAGGGTATAAAATAAGTCCCGAACGATTTTACAAAGAAATTGACTTTGTCTTTTTTGTGGTTAATTCGAAGTTTTTCAGATTGAAGCCTTAACTTAAATAGTTAGAATTAAAAAGAAAATATATGGAAATTGCAATCATTGCACACGATGGAAAAAAAGCCGAAATGGTTAACTTTCTCATGAAGAATTTAGACAAATTAAAAAATAACAATGTTCATCTGGTAGCCACAGGTACAACAGGAACGTTTGTTGAAAAGGCAGGTCTCAAAGTAAATAAATTATTGTCAGGACCCAGAGGGGGAGATGCGCAAATCGCCGCTCGCGTAGCCGAAGGAAAGACCCAAATGGTTTTCTTCTTCAGAGATCCGCTCGACAAACATCCACACGAACCCGATATCAATATGCTGATGCGTCTTTGTGATGTGTGGAATGTGCCTCTCGCAACCAATCCAGCAACAGCAAGTTTGTTGATAGACCATCTTCCGTAATCGGTACTTATAAATCTAAACAATAGTAAGCATGATTACGGAGAAGAACCAAAAATTTATTTTCATCAAAAATTCCCGATATTTGCATTTCAAAATTACAACAATGAATTTACCACAAGATTCCAAAATATGGATTTTTCAATCCCAACGAAATTTCACACCGCATGAAATCGATGAAATCGAGCAAACTATGGACGGTTTTATGAATGAATGGAACGCACACGGTGCTGCATTGACAGCTTCCTACGCGCTTCCGTACAATCGATTCATCGTTGTAGCAGCCGACGAAAGCAAGGTTCCTGCTTCAGGCTGTTCCATCGATAGTTTATCGAGAGTTATTAAAGGATTTGAAGCTGAATTTAATGTGGGATTGTTGAATCACATGATGGTTTCGTACGCAATTGATGAAGAAATTTTCACCATTCCTTTGAATGAATTCAAACAAAAAGTTAGAAACCAAGAAATTCCCCAAGAAGCTAGCGTCTTTCACAATGGCGTGAAAACTTTGGCTGAATTTGAGGAAGGATGGGAATTGCCACTTTCTGAAAGTTGGGTCAACGTTTTACTGAATAAATAAATTTCGTTTTATAAAACAAATTAAATAAGTACATTTACTTTCACTAACAAAATCAATGAAACGATGAAAAAAGGCTGTTTACTAGGAGGAATTGTAGGATTACTGGCATTAGTTGCCATTGTGATTCTTTGGGGTGTAGGCATTTACAATGGAATTATTCCAAAAGATAATGCCGTAAAAGGACAATGGGGAAATGTGGAAACCGCTTATCAGAAAAGATCGGATTTAATTCCACAATTGGTTGAAACTGTAAAAGGTGCCCGGGATTTTGAACAAGAAACTTTGACCCAAGTCATTGAAGCGCGAGCAAAAGCAACATCCACAACTATTGATCCCACAAATTTAACACCGGAAAGCATTGCGCAATTCCAGCAAGCCCAAGATGGATTGGCGGGCGCTTTAAGTCGTTTGATGGTCGTAGTGGAGCGTTATCCGGATCTAAAATCCAATCAAAATTTTTTGGCACTTCAAACATCTTTGGAAAGTATAGCGGATGAAGTCCGTTTTGAACAACGAAAATTCAATGAAACCGCTGAAGCGTACAACAATTACATTCAACGTATTCCCAATAATATGATTGCAGGTTTTGGGAATTTCAAAGAGAAAGGATATTTCAAATCTACAGAAGGAGCGGAAGTAGCACCACCCGTTGATTTTTCAAAATAACGAGTTTTGAAAGAATTTCATCTCAAACCGAAACAAGAAAGGAAAATTGTCAAAGCGATTCGAGAAGCGGAACGTAATACCAGCGGAGAAATCCGTGTACATATAAGTTCGCAGTCTTCTGAAAATCATTTAGACAAAGCCGTTGCTGTGTTTCAAGAATTGAAAATGACTGAAACCAAAGACAGAAATGGCGTTCTTTTTCATGTTTCTATTCCTGATCATAATTTCAGTATCATTGGAGATATCGGAATTGATGAGAAAACGTCGGATGATTTTTGGGATGAAATTAAAAATTCGGTTCTGAAGAACTTTAAAAAGGAAAAATTCACCAAAGGTTTAGTCAAAGGAATCCAACGAGCAGGAGAGGCTCTGAAAGCGCATTTCCCGTATCAAGATGACGATGTAAATGAATTGCCGAATGAAATCAGTAGGGATTAATTTTTTCAGTTTTGTCTTTCTACTTCTAAGCTTCGGCTTGGGAGCACAATCGCCGTATGATGTTGTGAAGAAAGATTATAAACCCGAAAAGAAATTAATCCATGACTTTGGTGAAATATTTAATCCACAGGAAAGAGCACTTCTTGAAAATAAACTCGTAGCGTATGACGATTCCACATCGGTTCAAATTGTCATTGTAACCTTTGAGAAGTTGGAAGATTATCCCCTCGAATTATTGGCCAATGAAATTGGTGAGAAATGGGGAGTGGGTCAAAAAGGAAAACACAATGGAATTGTCATTGTCTTTGCGAAAGATGATCGGAAAGTAACCATCCGGGGTGGGTATGGAATTCAAGCCAAAATGCCACCGACGATAGAGAAATTAATCATCGATCGAGAAATGATTCCATCCTTCCGACAAGAGAATTATTACCAAGGTTTCGATAATGCGATCCATGCAATCGAACTTCAATTGGCAGGTCAATATGAAGCGATGCCTAAAAAAGATGAGGAAGAAGTCAGCGGTTTAACTATTATTTTACTGGTTTTTGGATTGCTGATTTTATTTACAATTTTTGCAGGAGGCGGCGGAAATGGTGGAGGAAACAGAGGAAGACGACGAAGTTCGTTGGATGATGTCATCATCTCAAACACAGGAAGAAGCACTTGGGGCGGTTCATCTTGGGGCGGCGGAGGTTTCGGAAGTGGAAGCGGCGGCGGATTCGGAGGCTTTGGTGGCGGTAGCTTCGGTGGAGGAGGAGCCAGCGGAAGTTGGTAATATTTCATTCCTCATTTAGAATCAAATGTATCTCTTGACTAAAAAATCTATCTTTGTGGAATGATGGATTTGAATCTTATTTTTTCTCCGAAACGATTGGGCGTGGACCAATCCAAAGACGACCGAAGTGAATATCAACGCGACTTTGACCGAATAATTTTTTCGTCAGCTTTCCGACGCTTACAAAACAAAACCCAAGTTTTTCCTTTGCCGGGAAGTGTATTCGTTCACAACCGATTGACGCATTCTTTGGAAGTAGCCTCGGTGGGACGTTCTTTGGGAAATATCGCAGGTGAGTTTATTGCAGATACATTTAAAAACCAACTTTCAGAATCTTCTATTTCATTTTATGAACACAATTTATACAATGTGATTTCATCCGCATGCCTTTGCCACGACATAGGAAACCCAGCTTTTGGACATTCAGGCGAAGATGCCATTGCTTCTTATTTCGAGAAAAATGAATCGGATGTGGAAGGGAATCCCTCCAATTTTAGAAAACGTTTTACCGATGCGGAATGGACCGATTTCATTCATTTTGAAGGGAATGCAAATGCCATTCGTATTCTAACCCAGCAACAAACTGGGAAATCGGCTTCTTCGTTAAGTTTGACTTTCGCGACTTTGGCTTCGATTGCAAAATATCCGTGTGAATCCACCGCAAGAAATAAGAAAATTCTTCATCGAAAAAAGTTTGGATTCTTTCAATCGGAAAAAGAGAATTTTAAAATTCTAGCCCAAGAAACTCAAATGATTCAGGATTCAGAAAATCCCCTCATTTACAAAAGACATCCTTTTGTGTGGCTGGTAGAAGCTGCCGACGATATATGCTACAACATCATCGATTTGGAAGATTCACACCGACTGGGCATTATCGACCACGATAAATGCAAGAATTTACTGTTGAGTCTTATCGCTTCTTTCGACCCAAAAGGGATTGATGAAGTGAAATTAAGACTGAAAACCGTTTCCGATAAAAATGAAAAAATCGCCTATTTACGTGCAAAATCCATCGGTCAATTGATGCAAGTAACTTCCAACGCTTACAAAGATCGTTTTGATTCAATATTAGATGGAACGCTGGATAAATCTTTGTTGAATTGTGTAAAAGAATCCAATCCAAACGATGCCAAAGCGGTTTTAGAAAAAATCGAGAAATTCTCCATTGAAAACATTTACAATCACCACGCTGTTGTCGAAATCGAAAATGCAGGTTACCATGTGATGTATGAATTGCTTTCCCATTTCATAGAACCGATTTTGAAA
>JBAYRQ010000036.1:0-14358 GCA_041676545.1 Weeksellaceae bacterium
GATTTAATTGCATAAATCAAAAATTCGCACTTTATTTGCACCTTCAAAAGCGGGAATAGCTCAATTGGTAGAGCGTCAGCCTTCCAAGCTGAATGTTGCGGGTTCGAGTCCCGTTTCCCGCTCTACAAGCTGTGTCTTTTTAAAGATGCAGCTTTTTTATGGAATCAAAGAAATGAAATAAGACGGGATGTTTGGATAGAAGGACTAAATTCTCGTCATCAACGCACCCGAGATTTTCTAGGAAACCCTCCCGAACAATTCGGAGGTTTCAATTTTGGTCTTACTACCTATTTTTAATTCTTATTTTCTGATGTAAATTTAAGCGTACGATTTATCGAGATTTCAAAATCTTTTAAATTGATAAGAAAAAAGCCGGAAAAGGAATAAATAATAGACTATAAAATTATCGGGATTTCTGAGTTAATCGATATTTAACAGTATAATAACATTTTGATGCTCATGGATATATAGGAAATTGCTATTTTTGCACTATAATCTAAAATTCATAAAAATGAAACAAACTTTTACTTTATTATTTTTGAGTGCTACCTTAGCTTTAAGTGCACAGAACTTATTGACAAACCCTAGTTTCGAAAACGATCTTGATTCTTGGAGTTCAGGTCCAACAGGATCTTATACCTTGCCAGAAGTAATTACTGGAAATTCTCAAGATGGAGACAAGCATGTTTCGTATACTGGAGCAACTGCTACTACAGGATTCTATCAAAATGTTTCTGTTACAGAAGGAGAAGAATATGTTATTTCATTTTGGTACAAAGCCTCTGGAGACGACACAGACGCTAGACTTTGGAGTATATTTAGAGATGTAGATGGTGCTGCTGTTTACACAACTGATGATGCATCAACCGATAGCTTTAGAACAAACAATGGATACCTTGAAACTGCGACAGAGTGGACTTTTCATACCGCTCAAATGCCTGCTGGAACAGGAGCAGTTAGTTTAGACGTTGCGGTTAGAACGTATACGGGAGGTACAGCAATGTTTGACAATTTCAAAGCTGAAGTTTTTGGATCGATGGGAGTTAGTGATTTAAACGATTTTTCAAACGGAGTTAAAATGAACACAGTTGTAAATGATAAATTAACACTTCAATTGCCAGAGCGCGCAACTGTAAACGTTTATACAATTGATGGAAAATTAATCTCTTCAAATCGTGTGGATAACGGTGGAAGTGTAAATACTCAATCTTTATCAAAAGGAGTTTATTTTGTAACGGTATCTAACGGAAAGTCAACCACATCTCAAAAAATTATTAAAAAATAATTTTTTTGATATTCATTAACAAAAAATCCCGATTCTGATTCAGAATCGGGATTTTTTTGTTTGTTCTATTTTGATTAAATCGTTTTCTTTCTTTTTCCAATCATTCGATCCAAAGAAAACTTTCCAGGTCCCAGTAAAAGAACCGCTAAATACATCGCCAAATACATCGATGGCAATTCCAATTTTCCAAATTCATCGGAAATATGTACAAAAAACGCGATGTAAGCCATGTTAAGTACCAAAGGAATCGCAGCAAGTCGCGTAAATAAACCAATCGTTAATAAAAGGGCACAAATAAATTCTGCAAAAACTACCAGAAAAAAAGTAGCTCCATGTCCAATGCCAAATGGATCCATGAATTCAATGTTTGATTCGCCTAAAAACTTATTGAATTTCGACCAACCGTGACCGTAAACCATAGCAGCTCCACCTACTACACGTAAAATTAATGCAGCGTAGTCCACACGGGTTGTGGATGTACCTGATGAGAAAAAGTTTTGTGTACTCATTATTAAATTTTTTTAAGACGTAAATATAGAAATATTTACAATTTGAATTTCTATAAAGGAGAAGATAAATAAAATCAGAAAATCCTTTTCACACGAATTTTATTTACATTTGAACAAAGAATTTATCCGAAAAAAAATGAATTATCCACAAACTCTGGATTGGTTGTTTGCTAAACTTCCCATGTTTCAACATTCAGGAGCCTCTGCTTACAAGGAGGATTTAACGAATATCCGTTTATTTTGTGAACATCTAAATCATCCACAAAACAAATTCAAATCCATTCATGTTGCAGGTACCAATGGAAAAGGAAGTACTTCGCATATGTTGGCATCGATTTTACAAAATGCGGGCTACAAAGTGGGATTGACGACATCGCCTCATTTAAAGGATTTCAGAGAACGAATTCGCGTCAATGGGAAAATGTGCCCAAAGAAGTTTGTAAATAGTTTTGTGAAAGAAAATGCAGAATTCATTGAGAATCTTCACGCTTCTTTTTTCGAGGTGTCTATTGCAATGGCATTCTCGTATTTTGAAAAGGAGAAAGTAGACATTGCAATTGTAGAAACCGGTTTGGGTGGACGATTGGATTCGACCAATATTATAACACCACTGCTTTCGGTGATTACAAACATCGGTTTGGACCATGTCAACATTCTGGGCGATACTTTATCAAAGATTGCTTTTGAAAAGGCCGGAATTATGAAAGATGGAATTCCCGTTGTTCTTGGCGAAGTCCTTGACGAAACCCGTCCTGTTTTCATTCAAAAAGCAAAAGAAACCCGCTCGAAAGTACTATTTGCTGAATCCGCAAACTTCCCTGATTATGAATCCGATTTAAAAGGAGTGTATCAACAAAAAAACAAGCGAACCGTTTTAACTGCAATTGAAGAACTAAGAAATCAAGGCTTTATTATTTCTGAAAAAGCTGTGAGAGAAGGTTTAAAAAGTGTTATTAAAACTACCGGCCTACGAGGTCGTTGGGAAGTGTTGCAAACAAATCCTTTCATTGTAGCAGATACCGCACACAATCCGCATGGATTATCTGAAATAAAAAAGCAAATAGCTGCTATTCTATTCAATAAATTACATTTGGTTTTAGGCTTTGTTAATGATAAGGATGTGCCATCGATTTTAGAGTACTTTCCATCTGACGCTATTTACTACTTCAGCGCGCCCAATGTTCCACGAAAACTAGATGTAAACGATTTGAAAAACAGAATTCCTTCTCATCTTCATGCAACGTATTATGCGACTGTAAATCAAGCTTTGGAAGCTGCAAAAGAAAACGCGTCAAACGGTGATATGATTTACATCGGTGGAAGTACGTTTGTAGTAGCTGAGGTGATTTAACAAAAAAAAGAAACTCTCAGTTTCCTGAAAGTTTCCTTTGGTTCTTAGTTAAAACGTGATGAAGAGATTTAAACTAAAAACATGGGTAGAGAGAGAGTATAAAACATTAAATTAACACACTAAATTATAGACCATCAAATCTTGTCCAACCTTGCGCCCAGTCCGGAATAGCAATCCCATTTCCTGCTCCTGTTGCGTTTTCATCGATTATATAGACATGGGTAACATCCACCGATTCTCCTGCATTGTTTTTACCTTTCGATTGCGTTCCAACGTTTATGAATTTAACACCGTCAACAAACAATTTATTGGGAATCCAGTCTAAAGTTATATTGTGCTGGATGTCAATACCTGTTTCCCAATTCGCCAATACAACATTGCTGAATTTTCCTTGGGTTCCTTCCCTCAATTTCATTCCTTGAGGCTCACCACTTTCTGATATTCCAATCAAAGTCAAATTCGAAATGGTTGGATTTGAGTAGGGGATAGCTGAATTATCAGATCCATTACCGTCCGCTTCAATTCCTCTATTTCCTTTACCAAAACCTTCCTTTGCAAACCAATATGAGTTCGAGCCGTTCCATCCTTCTGTCCAATCAAATTGATCATCTTCGTTACCGGTAGAAATTAAATAATTTGTATCTACCGTTCCTCCAAACCATTCAAAACCATCGTCACTTCCAGCATACACTTGAACGAATTCAACCGTAGTACCTTTCCCTACACCAAAAAGGCTAAGTCCATTAAACTCCTTTTCAGCAGTGAAGTTAGCACCTGAATATTCAATTCTTAAATAACGAATAGAACCTGAATTGTCATTATCAACATTCCCACCGTACGGAAGGTCACCAACCTCAGACATTGCAGATCCTGCTCTGTTAATAGGTGCATTTCCACAAATTACCAAACCACCCCAATCTCCAGGATTTGGATTTGAATTTCCACTTGTCATTACCACAGGATTGGTTGATGTTCCGTTTACAAAGATCTTAGCCGTTTGTCCAACAGCGATAAATGAACTTGTGCCTCCCGTTGCAGAAATTTTTGTTCCCGCCGGAATAGTCAAAGTAGCCTTGTCTAGGAATTTTACTGGACCGCTTAATATATATGTTTTATTGGGGTCCAATACTACATCTGTTCCCTCTCCAGAGAAAGTTCCCTGAAAATTGTTGGGGTCAACTTCAATCCCTATTGGGTTGGAAGATTTGTCATCATCATCACTTGTACAGCTTCCCAAAAATAGGGAAGAAGTAAGAAATAAAATTCCTAAAAATTTAAAATTTGATTTTTTCATTTTGTTTTTCATTTTATGAGTTTGATTAAAATTGATAATTTACTCCAAAACTAAAGTTCCTTCCTTGTTTGAATTCTAGAACCGTTACGTTTTGAATTTCCTGAAACCTTTCGATTCGTGGGTTTATTAAATTCGTTGCTTTAAGATTAAAAGAGATCGTGTTATTTAATTTAGCTCGAAGGATAAAATCAAGCATCCCAACGCCTTTTTCAACAATATTTCCTCGACCATCCGTCCCTAAAGCATAGATTCTATCCGAAAAGTGATTGTAGCTTAGCGTCAGATTTAAATCGCTTCCTTTTTCCCATTTTTTTGAGAAACTGATGTCCCCATTAAGCAGTAAGTCAGAAGCACCTTGAAATTTATCCGTGTCGTTTGTGAAATGGGCATTTAGACGACTTCCATTGTTTAAAAGGGTTTCTTCAAATACCTTTTCATTGTTCAATTCTTGTTGGGTATACGCATAGGATGCGTTTGCTCCAAGTGAAAATTGAATGGGTGCGTTAGAATCCGAAGAGTAAAGCACTTTTCTTAATTCTATTTCAGCACCATAAACATATCCCCAATCACCTGTATTGGCATAGGAAATATCATTGGTGGAGGAAGAGACGGTAAATTTATTAATTGGATTTTGTATGTATTTCCCGTATCCAGCAATGGAAATTATTTCACCGTTTGTGGGAAATAATTCCCATTTAAGATCGGCATTGTAATTATCAGAAGCATAGGTTGACGGCCATCCATAAACTGTTTCGCCCAAATCCTCATACATAAACAATGCTCTTTCTTTGAATTGAGGCAGTGTGTAAGTTTTGCTTGCAGCAAAGCGTATGTTTTGACGATTGTTAACTTCGTACTTGATGTTTAGATTTGGTAAAAACTGGAAGTCGTTCAATTCATTTTTATCTCCTTTTGGATCCAAGGACGTATTCCATTCCACAGTTTGTGAAATAGCTTCACCTCGTATTCCCAGAACAGCAATGAATTTAGGTGCGAAACGGTATTCTAACATTGCAAAACCGGCATGAATCGCTTGTTTGGCAGTATAAAATTGCGGTTGAAGTCCTTGTCCAGAAAACGTACTCATAGAAAAAGCACCTTCCTGAAATTGGGTAGAATTGAAAAAAGCATCCATATTATTAAAATCTACGTACTGAAGGGATTGATTCGGGGAAAGGTTATACTGCATAGCTTCAAAGTCACGATTTTTAATCCGCCCATTGTAACCAAGGGTTAGCTTTCCTTTGTTTTTATCATTTTCATCTTTCCGAAAACCATAGTTTACACTTATGTTTCCAACAAGTTCATTTTCATCCAAAACCTGAAAGTAACGATGGTTTAGGGACGCCGAAGAATTAGCAATTACATATTGATTCAAACTGGATTTCCATTCAATTGTATTCTGAAAACGATCGGGCATATCACTTTGGATTGTGTTGTAACCAACGCCCCAATTTAAATCTGTCTGATCGTTAAGCTGGTGATTTCCGATTAGTTGATTGATCCACAACCTATTTTGAACATTTGTTCCTCTACGCAACCAACCGCCTTCATTTGCATTGTCTCGCATATACCCTCCTCCTTCTTCCAATTTTTGATGGGATGAATTGATGAATAAACTATTGAAGTCTATGCGGTTTTTAGAATTAACATCCAATGAAATATTTAAATAACTAGTAGTATTCGTGTTGTATTTATACAAATCGTAGGTTGTAAAATCCTTTCCTTGTACCGTTCCTTGCTTATTTACACCGGATTTTAACCGTCCATCTTGGATACTACTATAGTCGTTGTCATGACCGGTAGTGAATAAAAAACTTAATTTGCTTTGGTCTCCTAGCTTAAATCTACTTCCAGCTGTCAAAGAAAATCCTGATCCCAAAAATTTAGACTTTCTAGGATTTAAACTGTTTTCAAATGCAAACTCAGACAATGTATTAGGGTTATTCGCTTTGCTGAAACCAAACCAATTTATACCTTGTTGCAAACGGAAATTAGAATCAGAAATCGCATTCGAATTCATAGATTTACTCATTCCGAGGGATACGAAACTTTTCCCTGTATGATTTTTTGATTTGATGTTTACATTTCCACCTGAAAAGTCGCCATAGAATTGGCCCGTGTAAACTTTATCAATTCCAATATGACTTAATATATCGGTAGAAAATATAGACAAGTCGATGTTTTTATATTCCGGGTCATTGGAAGGAATCGGTAAGCCGTTTAAGGTTGTTGAATTATACCTATCACCCAATCCTCTGATATGAATAGAATTAGATCCTTCTTGTTTTGAAATACCTGAAACTTTTGTAAGTGCATTTGCCACGTTCGAAACACCTTTTCTTTCCAACTCCTCATAACCAATACTTTCCGATATCACTACCGATCTTTTTTGTGTGTTTAATAAGCTTGCTTCCGATTCTTTATTCGTTGCGACAGTTATAACAGCTGTACCTAACTCGGTAGTTACGTTATTTTCTGGCTTTAAGACGACGGAAAGTTCTACCATTTCAGTAATAGTTAACTTCTGAGTTTCTTCAATGTAGCCTAAAGCTGCAATCACAACCTCATAAATACCGGGCTCCACTTCCATTTCGTAATTACCTTCTTCATTTGTAACAACAGAATAAGGAGTACCTTCAATGAATACATCCGCCCATTGAACAGCATTCCCTGAATCATCTTTTACAGTTCCATAAAAAGTGGCTAGTGATTGAGATTTAACTAGTGACCCAATAAGAGCCAATAAAATAAAAGTTGTTTTGTTCATTTTCTCTCTTTAAATTCCTTACAAAGGAAGGAAACAAAGAGAAAGAATACGTTTCTATGCTTTTAAGTTTAAGTTAACATATTATTGCGAAAAATGAAAAATATTACCTTTTGATTACGTTAAACAAAAAAAGCACCTCATTTCTGAAGTGCTTTGAAAATGCGATCCGGACGGGACTCGAACCCGCGACCACCTGCGTGACAGGCAGGTATTCTAACCAACTGAACTACCGGATCAGCTAATTTTGGACTGCAAATATACGTGAATTTTCATTCCTTGCAAATATTTTTAAGAAAATGTAAAAATAGTTTGAAACAAGGTTTCTTAGCGGTTCAGTATGAGATTTATAGCCTTTACTTTCCGATTGAAAGATTTACTTATCGAGATGAATTTGAACTCTCTTCTGAGAAATAGACCAATATTTTAAAGAATTTGGGCATTCATTGTAACCTTTTGTCTCTTACTTTACTCTATTTGGTATAAGAATGAATGAAAATGAGCTTAAAAAAATTACATAGTAGAGTTTGGGTTGGATTACTCTTTTTAATTGTCGGATGTCAACCTGCGACCCAAAAATCGGTAAATGAGGAAGCGTCTTCATTACCGACAACAGTAACTGTTTCAATTAAACAGATGGAATTTCAACCTGAGAAGGTTGAGATGAAGCAAGGGGATACTGTGATTTGGGAGAATGAAGATATGGTGGCACACAATATAGCTGAGGAAAATGGCACAACCATTTTATCAGACACAATAGTGCCACATGCATCTTGGAAAATGGTTCCTACAAAGAGTTTTAATTATATATGCAGTATTCATCCAACGATGAAAGGTGAAATTGAGATTGTTGAATAAGTCTAGTTTGTGTGTAATCAAAAAACCTAATCCCCAAGAAAAGCACTGATTTTAAATGGATTCGTCGTCTTTTTTCAATAAATTTGTGTGGCTTGGAAGCGTGTGATTTACGTACAAACCAACCAATCTTAATCCTACGGCTTATGAACACAAATTCTGATTATGAAATAATCTTGGATGTTTTGAGTGGACAAACCGAGAAATACGGTTTGATTGTTCATAAATACAATCCGTATTTATACAAAGTAGGTCGGTCTTATGGGTTTAATCATGCAGTTACAGAAGATCTAATGCAGGACACCTATGTGGATGCGTATTTTCACTTGAAAACCTTTGAGAATCGAGCGCTGTTTAAAACGTGGATTGTGAAAATAATGTTGAATAATTGTTTTCATGAGAAAAATAAATCGAAACGATTCAATTCGTCAATGACTACCGAAGAGATGGAAAGGAATTTAGGACAGTCCGATGGGAATAATCCCATTCAAGAAAATGAATACAAACGGATTCTGGAAGAATCCTTGCTGAAGATTCCAGAAGATTACCGCATGGTTTTTTCACTTCGAAGAATTTCAGGATTGTCTATTTCCGATACCGCAGAAGCATTAAATATCAGCACGGCCAATGTGAAAGTTCGCTTAAACAGAGCGAATGCGATGTTGAAAGAAGAAATTGAAAAGGTCTATTCGACAGAAGATTTATTCGAATTCAATTTAATTCATTGTGATCCTATGGTAGAAAAAGTATTGAAAAAAGTAAATGATCTTCCGAAAGAAGATTTTCAAAATAAAAAATCTCCTGTAAAAAATTTAAACGTATTCCAACGAATTAAAAACTATTTAAAATGACACACTTAGCAAAAATAAAATCAATTACACATGTTACTCACGATGTATTAGGAATTTCTTTAGAAAAGCCAGAAGGATTAATTTACATTCCCGGTCAAGCGGTCGATGTTTCCATTAACAAAGAAGGATGGGAAAATGAATTGCGCCCGTTTACTTTTACTTCTCTTCCCGATGAAGATCATCTAGAATTCACCATCAAAACCTATCCTTCCCACCAAGGGGTGACCAATGAATTACTTTCGTTAAAACCAAATGATGAATTAATTTTAGGTGAAGTTTTTGGCGATATTCATTACAAAGGAGAAGGAGTTTTCATTGCCGGTGGAGCAGGGATTACTCCATTTATTGCGATATTGAAAGACTTGGAAAAGAAAAATAAAATTGGAAATAATAAATTGCTTTTTGGAAATAAAACCAAAGAAGATATTATTTTGGAAGCGAAATTCAATGCTCTTTTAGGAGATAACTTCGTGAATGTTTTGTCAGATGAAGAAGTAGAGGGCTATGAAAAAGGACATATTTCGGAAGAGCTTATCAAAAAACATTCGGAACCGAGTTTGAACTATTATTACTTATGTGGGCCCGATCCGATGATGAATGCCATTGAAAAACAGTTGGCAGAAATGGGTGTTTCTGCTGGATCTATTGTCCGTGAAGCTTTCTAAGCGCCTTTATAAAAGAATCAAAAATAAAAAAGGAGGTTCAAAATGAACCTCCTTTTTCTATTTTATTATTTCAGTTTACGATTTAAGTTTGGCAGATTTTTTTACGTAACGTTTGGCTTTGTTATTTTCGATGGCTTTGATCATTTCTGAAGCCAAATCTTTGCCGGTTGCTCCTTCTATTCCTTCCAATCCAGGCGAAGAGTTCACTTCCAATAACAAAGGCCCTTTTGCAGAGCGAATCATATCGACTCCCGCCACATCCAATCCCATCGCTTTGGCCGCTTGAATCGCAAGTCTACGTTCTTCCTTGGTAATTTTCACAATACTTCCCGTTCCACCCAAATGAATGTTCGCACGGAACTCACCCGGAGGCGCTTCTCTTTGCATCGATGCGACCACTTTTCCGTTGATTACAAAACAGCGTAAATCTTTTCCATTCGCTTCTTTAATAAACTCTTGAACTAGAATATTGGCATTCAAACTCTTAAAAGCATTAATTACGGATTCAGCAGCTTTCTTCGTTTCCGCCAAAACCACTCCTTTTCCTTGGGTTCCTTCCAATAATTTCACAATCAAAGGCGATCCCCCCACCATTTTTATTAAATCGTTGGTGTCCAAAGGTGAATTCGCAAAACCTGTGATTGGAATATCTAAATTATTATTTAACAACAATTGAAGGGAATACAATTTATCTCTAGAATGAGTAATGGCAGCTGCGGTATTCAAAGCATACGCACCCAAAGATTCAAACTGTCTCGTCAAAGCACAACCGTAATAGGTCATACTCGGTCGAATTCTGGGAATAACTGCGTCTAAGTCATTTAAAATCCGTCCGCCTCGGTAATGCACTTCGGGCGTTCTCGCATCGAGTTTTATGTAACATTGTTTGATGTTGAAAAACTCAATTTGATGCCCTCTTTGCTCACCGGCTTCAATAATTCGCTGGTTACTGTACAGATCCGGATTGCTTGCCAGAAGACCAATCTTCATTCCTTCCATGTTGCTGCTTTCTTTTTCGTAAAAGGATTCAGCTTCATCTTTACTCAAAGTATCAAATAGAAAACTGCTTTCTGGATCGACTAAAATTCGACCTTTCATTGCTTCTCGGCCCAATAACATTCGGTAACCCATGGAATCTCGGTTGGTCAAAGTGACTTCGATGTCCCAAGTTTCTTCTTTTATTTTCAATGTGGTCTTTATCACATAGCGATTCTCTCTATTTCCAGTAGAACTTTTAATCATTCTTCGATCTGCAACGGCAGCTTCACAATGAATAACACGTTTGCCATCGAACTGCAAAGGATGCACATCAAAAGAAATCCAACTTTCACCATTCCGTTGAAAAGGAAAAATATTAACTGCATGCAGGGCAGAGGTTTTCGCACCACTGTCCACTCTTACTTTTATTTTGGGTAATCCTAACGCGGGCAGTGAAATCCATTCTTCACTTCCCGCTACCATTTTTTTGTCCATATTTCAACAATTAAACTACGAATATAATTAAAAGATTAGGCTTTTGTCGATTTGTTTTTTAATATTATGTAACATTATTAATGAATCTCTGACTAATGAAACAGTTGAAAGATTATGAAAAAAGGAATTAGTATACTATGTTTGATTTGCTTTAGCGTCGCTTTTAGTCAAAAAAAATGGACACTAAGAGAATGTGTGGATTATGCAGTCGCGCATAATTTGACGGTTAATCAGAGCAAAATTCAAGAAAATCTCGATAAGAATAATTTAGATTACTCAAACAATCAGTGGTTGCCTACGGTAGGTGGATACTTTGACAATTCATTATCGGTGGGTACAAATCATCCAGCGATTAACAAAGGGTACCAGCAATTTAGCAATAGCATGGGCGTGAATTCAAGTATTACTTTGTATCAAGGTGGACTTTTGGATTTGAATAAAGACAGAGCCGCTTTGAATGTAGAGGCTGGAAAATTTCAAACCGAAAGTGTGATCGATGATATTTCGCTTTTGGTTGTGAATTATTATTTGAATATAATGCTCAACCGGGAATTGCTTCTAATTGCACAAGGAAATTTAGAAATAAGCGAACTTCAAGTTGACCGATCCCAAAAATTATTCGATAACGGTCGAATTGCAAAAGCAGATTTGGTCCAAGCAGAAGCGAGTGTAGCCCAAGAAAAAAAGAATGTGGCCGATGCACAAATTGAAGTGGAAAGAGCTTTGTTTAATCTTTCTGCTTTGTTGCAATTGCCAGATTACAGACAGTTTGATGTTGAAATTATTCAAATTCCCGATCAAATTACGTTGGGATTGTATGATTTAGATCAAATTTTAGAAATTGCTTATGCCGAACAACCGAATGTGAAACGTGCAGAAATCGATTTTGAAGTGGCAGAAAAAGATATAGAAATAGCGAAAACGGGATTCAAACCAACGGTTACGGGAAGTTATAATGTAGGGACGAATTATTCAGACTATTTCAACAAAGGATTGGTGAGTAACGCTTGGTTGAGTCAGTGGTACGATAATATTACCAATGTGATCGGAGTCAACGTTCGCATCCCGATTTTTGAAAAATATAACAACAAACTCAATGTAGAAAAGGCGAAAATCAATCAATCTTTGGCGCAGAATAGCATAGAACAGCAAAAGCAAAAAATCCGCGACAATGTACAGGAAGCATATTTCAACGCGAATTCTTCTTTCCAAGCTTATGAAGCAGCCAAAGAAAGTGTGCGTTCCAATGAATTATCCGCTGACTTTGCAAAAAGAAGTTTTGACGCCGGGGTTTTAAATATTTATGATTTGAACATTGCCAACAACAACTTAGCCGTTTCTAAATCACAAATGGTACAAGCGAAATACAATTTCATCTTCCGAATGAAAGTATTGGATTTCTACGCGGGAATTCCCTTGATCGAAGGTTTGAATTAAGTCGGCTATCTATAAAAATGGAAAAGAGGCAAAGTCGTTGGAATCTGCCTCTTTTTTATTGCTATGTGTTTTTTATTTTTTAGGTGGAACCAATAAAACCGAAGTTTTTGTCCCTTTAATTACTTCATTTGAAACACTTCCCACAAATACTTTGTACAACGTGCTGTGATTGATTAATCCTAAAATAATTAAATCAGCATTGATTGATTCTGCCAATTTTAAGATTTGCTTTTGAGGGACTCCCTGCAGTAAATGAGCTTCACAAAGAATTCCAGCTTCTGAAAAACGCGCTTTAAATTCGTTCAGAGTCGTCATTTCCTTGTCATAGTCATTCATTGCTTCTTGGGGAATATATTCAATTCCTTCGTCAAAAACATCCTTATTACTCACTGAAGTTACGTGTACTAAATGAACTTTAGCTTCAAAAGCACTTGCGATTTCAATGGCTTTGCTCGCAACTAAATCTCCTTCCTTGTTGGAGTCAATGGGAACTAATAGTGTTTTCATTTAATTTATTTTTATTTAAAAATACGACAATAGCAAGAAGTTTACCAATAGAATAAGCAAAAAAATTAAATTAATTCAAACTGTACTCGGTTCCGTCTTTTCCGTCTTTGAGTTGAATGCCCAATGCATTTAATTCATCTCTGACTTGATCTGACAAAGCCCAGTTTTTATCGGCTCTTGCTTGGTTTCGTATTTTGATTAACATTTGCATCACTCCATCCAATTTATTTATATCAGTACCGTCTGTTTCTCCATCCGCTTTCAATGCCATGACATCATAAACAAAAGCATCCAAAGCGCGAATCAATGTATCTATATCTTCTGAATTCAGTTTTTCATTTCCGATTTTCGCGCCATTTATTACCCGAATAGCTTCAAATAAATGGGAAATTAAAATCGGTGTATTGAAATCGTCATCCATCGCTGAATAACAGGATTTCAGCCAATTTTTTACATCGAAAGTCGATTCGGTAGCCGGTGTTAAATTCCGTACTGTTTTCATTCCATCCATCAAACGATGAAGTCCTTTTTCACTCGCAATCATCGCATCGTTTGAAATGTCCAAGACACTTCGGTAATGCGCTTGTAGAAAGCAGAAACGAACGACGCTCGGTTGAAAAGGCTTTTCAAAGAAATCATTTTCGCCGGTAACTAACTCCATGGGAAGAATATAATTCCCGGTGGATTTACTCATTCTTTGGCCATTCATGGTGAGCATATTGGTGTGTAGCCAATATTTAACCGGCTCTTCGCCGTTGATGGCTTTGGCTTGGGCAATTTCACATTCGTGGTGTGGGAATTTCAAATCCATTCCTCCACCGTGAATATCAAAGGTTTCACCTAAATATTTGGTGCTCATTACGGTGCATTCCAAATGCCATCCAGGAAAACCTTCGCCCCACGGAGAGTTCCAACGCATAATGTGAGCCGGAGAAGCACTTTTCCAAAGTGCAAAATCTACTGGATTTCTCTTTTCACCTTGGCCATCCAAATCACGGGTATTGGAAATTAAATCTTCAATATTTCGACGACTCAATTTGCCGTAATTCAATCCTTTTTTGTTGTAAGCAAGCACATCGAAATAAACGGAACCGTTTACTTCATACGCCATTCCTAATTCGATTAACTTTTCAGTCAATTCAATCTGTTCAACGATATGTCCCGTTGCGGTGGGCTCAATGGTCGGTGGAATCGCATTAAATTCTTCCAAAACCCGGTGAAAATCAACCGTATATTTCTGTACGATTTCCATCGGTTCCAATTTCTCCAAACGCGATTGTTTCACAAAACGGTCGTTGTCCACATTTCCATCGTCTGTCAAATGACCTGCATCCGTAATATTTCGAACATAACGCACATTGTAA
>JBAYRQ010000037.1:0-12638 GCA_041676545.1 Weeksellaceae bacterium
ACTGCAGAAAGAAAAGCTTTCTCAGGAAAAGGAATTGAAACCATTGAAATCACCGAAGGAGCGAAAGTTTTAACGGTACTTCAAAATGCATTTGGAGCCAAAGAAAATTCAGTTTCTGGAACGGAAGAAGTAAAAGAAGTATCGGTAAGCGATTCAAAATTGAACGTATTGAAAGTAGAACAATCTTCTTCTGATACCATTGATTTAAAAGAAGCAGACATCGTAGTTTCAGCGGGTCGTGGATTGAAAGGTCCAGAAAACTGGGGAATGGTAGAGGAATTGGCATCTTTATTAGGTGCAGCAACCGCTTGTTCAAAACCCGTTTCCGATATAGGATGGAGACCACACGAAGAGCACGTAGGACAAACTGGAAAAGCAATTTCACCGAAATTATACATTGCCATCGGTATTTCTGGAGCGATTCAGCATTTGGCAGGCGTAAACAGTTCGGATACGATTGTAGTTATCAACAGTGATGCAGAAGCCCCTTTCTTCAAATCCGCAGATTACGGAATTGTGGGTGATGCTTTTGATGTTGTTCCTAAATTGATCGAAGAAGTAAAGAAGTTTAAAGGATAAAATCATTTTCATTTGAAAATACTAAAAATCCCGAACTATTCAATGGTTCGGGATTTTTCATGAAAAATGATATATATCATGACGCGTTATTGGAAAAATAATAACATTTGTAATCTTAACAGTTTAAACTTTTTATAATGAAACATTTTAAGCTATTATTCTTATTGGCATTATTCATCATTTCCCATTCATGCAATGAGGATGACTTGCAGCCAATAGCAGATTCAACAAATTCCCAAAACATTGATTTAAATAAAATCAATATAGTCGATGGACGACTTTATTTTCCAAATTTAGAAACCTTTCAATCATATTATTATGATGTCAAAGAAAAAGGAGAAAATGAAATAGCGGATATCATTGACTCCAAGTTTTATCAAAAGGGGTTCTATTCATTAGTTCCGATTTTAAATGAGAAAACGGAAAAAGTTTATAGTGAAAAGCATTTATTGAAAATCCAAGAACAATATAGTTCTATTAATGGAAAAGCAGAAGCACCAACTCAAGCTGATATTATTGATCATTTTGATGATTTAGAGGAAATTGTCGGAGAAGATGTTTTTGTGAGTTTCCTTAACTCAGAAGCCGAAATACAAGTAGGAAACAAAATTTATAAATATACAGATCAGGGTATATTAATAGCGCAAACTGAACATTATAATAAAATACAAGTGTTTATGAGTGCTAAAAATATCAATTCTTTAAGTGATATAAATAATATAAAACCATTAGAAGGGGAGTTGGATTATAATCCCAACGGAGGTTTAGTTCAAATTGAAGAAGGATTAGAACATTATATAATAGAAGATTATAATAGAATACCAGGAGGTAGTGGAGGTATTGACCCCATTGGTTATGACCCTGGAGATGGTGGTGGATCTGGTGGGAGTGGTGGTTCAGGTGGAAGCGGAAACGGAGGCGGATCAGGGGGAAATGGCGGTTCAGGTGGTGGACAAGAAAATTATCCCCAAATCGCAAGTACTCTTTCTGTTTGTACTCCTTCTTCACCTTGGTTTGGAAACTTGTTTGGAACAGTTAAAGTATGTACAGATAAATACAATAGCGATCATCGAGTAAAAACTAAATATTATTCAGTTCAACTATTCTTAGCATATGCTATAGGAGTTAAGGTTAAACACCAAAAGAAAGGATGGACAGGTATTTGGAGAAAGCAAAATACTGATAAGGTTGTTTTAGGTATTAATAGTTTATCTTGGAAATTTGATCACAGTGCAGATTTTTCAAACTTTGGTTCTCCCGCAGATGTAGCTACAAAATATTACACTAGTGATGGAAAATTATATAGTAGATTAGGAGGACATAACCCGATATATATAGGTAATGTGCAGATGCCTGAGCTTCCTTTTAGGAATAAAGTGGATGTTATTGTAGAAATTGCAATAGATAATCTAATCCTGCAATCAGAAGAACAAGCTAGAAACTATTTTTATTCTGCATTATGGAATAATTTGAAATCATTTATGCAGTCTCAATATAATAAAGATTTAAAAAAAGCAGGTGTAGTTATTGTAACACCAACTGCCATGTGGACACAATTTTATGACTTTAGCTCAGACTGTACAAATTGTGATAAAAGAGAACATATTATAGATTGGGGAGCTGCAACACCTATAGTGTCATATACTTTTGGAACAGGTTCAGGAGGAGGAACTTTTAGTTATAGCTATACTGCAGATTTTAGAAGCCCGACTCTTGTAGGTATGTCAGCTTTCGGAATGGCCAAAAGAAGTGGTCAATGGCATGGTAACCGTTTTAAATTTTAATTTACATTAAAAATGCACAAACTATTAGGTTTTTTTTTTGTTTATAACTTGTTCTTCGGATTTTGTTATTCCCAAAATCAAGGTGTTAAAAGAGAAAAAGGATTCCAATTTAATCTTCAAACTTTTGCCATGGTTGTTGGAAATGCAGATGAAATCGATACGACACCGACTGAATACTTTATGCATGTGCGAGATTCTCGATTGTTCGGAGTTAATTTAGAAGCGAGCTATCGATTTGATGAATATTGGATTGTAGGTTTAGGAAGTGGTTTTGAACAAATCAATCAGCCTGATATTTCTTACATTCCGGTTTATCTAAGTTTAAGAAGCAGCATTGGCGGAGATAAAATTGAAGCACCGATTTTTCGTTTGGATGTCGGAACTCATTTCGGGGATTTGGCAAAAAACGGTGCATTATTGCGAGCCGGAATTGGTTATCGTCTTCCCATTTATAAAGAATTATGTTTAAATCTGGAAGGAATAATTACTTACCAAGGAATTCGCAAAGAATTTGAATCACATCCCGATGTAATTCAATATTACAATATGTATGGATTTGGAATTGGAGTCGGATTAGAATTATAAAATGAATTAAAATGAAAAAAATATTTATACTAGTAACTTTAATCACAACAATCACTTTATTTTCACAAGAAAAAGCAGTCGATGTTTTCAGTGCAAAAGCAGGATTGATTGGTGGTTGGATCAGTTATGAAAAAGAAATATCACCTAATTTCACTGTAAGTGGTGATGTAGGATATGAAGGTGGACTTTTTTATAATAGTTTAATGAGTGATGATGTGCATTATATTTTCACAACAACACTTAATTTGACAGGACGTTATTATTATAATTTCGAAAGGAGAATTGAAAAGAATAAAAACACAACGCATAATGCAGCTAATTTTGTGGCATTCCAAACTAAATTCACTCCCAATTGGGGATCGAGTACTAGTGCTAATAATGTACGCGTATTGAAAACATTTACTGTTTTTTCAAAATATGGCTTCAAACGGAATTTATCAAATCGATTTAATTTTGAGTTTGCTTTTGGCCCCGGTTATCAATGGGCTGAGAAAACTGATGGTGGATTGACTTTCGGGTTGGATGCTCGTTTTGGATTTAATTTCTAAGAAGAAATTTAAATAGAAACAATTAGGAATCTCAAAGGACTAAAAGCTTTTGAGATTTTTTATTTCGCGAAATATTGAAATCTATCTCTTGCTTGCGTCAAGGATGTGTAGGGCTGCGACCTAAGGAGCAGGTCTTGTTGGCCTTAGCCAACAAGACGGAACTCCGAAGCAGCCTGCCCGGGCGCCCAAATAAAAAAAAGAACAAGAAGGATTAAAAAAAGAAGAAAGTTTTAAATTTTTAGCACACAAATAATTTCCTTAAATTGAAGTTTTTCTTAGATTTACAGACGGATGGAAAATTTGGTAAAATTAAGTATTAAGGGAATCTCATACAGTCAAACTCAAACGGGTGCGTATGCTTTGATTCTGGAGGAAGAAATGGGCCAGCGAAAACTACCGATTATCATTGGAAGCACAGAGGCTCAATCCATTGCATTGGCATTGGAGAAGGACATTCAAACACCACGACCGTTGACGCATGATTTATTTGTGTCGATTGGGCATGCTTTTCATTTTACAGTGAAAGGCGTTTTCATTCATAAATTGGAAGACGGTGTTTTCTATTCCAACATTTTATTGGCGGACAAAGAGGGGAAAGAGGAAGAAATTGACTCTCGAACGTCGGATGCCATTGCGATTGCGATTCGTTTCGATGCGCCGATTTATGCGTTGGAAACTGTGATGGACAAGGCTGGAATTCATTTGGAAGTACAAGAAAAAGAAGAGGAAAGTCTTTCTAGAGCGATTAAAGACATCGAAAAAGAGTTAACAAAACAGGAAAAGAAGGCGGATTTCACTCTAAAAACGACCGAAGAAATCGAGAAAGAAATGAAAGAGGCGGTGAAAAATGAAGACTACGAATTGGCTGCTCGCTTGCGTGATGAATTAGACAAACGAAATTAGGATGAATACTTTAATAAATTAGACACCAGCATTTTGGATGTTTAATTGAATGAAAGATAGTGAAAATATGATACAACTAAATAAACATATATGTCTATAAAATTACGATTGACAGTGATGAACTTCCTTCAGTTTGCAGTCTGGGGAGCTTATTTGACATCGATGGGAAATTATTTAGGCTCGATTGGTTTAGGACCAAAAATCGGGCTTTTTTATGCCATGCAAGGAATCGTTTCTATTTTTATGCCAGCTATTTTAGGAATTGTTGCAGACCGATGGATTCCAGCTCAAAAACTTTTGGGGATTTCCCACGGTTTGGCAGCATTATTTTTAGCTTCTGCCGGATATTACGGAATGACCGCAGGAGCAGATGTTCAATTTCCAACTTTATTTCTCTTGTATTCCCTGAGTATCGCCTTTTACATGCCAACCATTGCGCTTTCAAACTCAGTGGCTTACGCGATATTGGTGAACAATAATTTTGATACGTTTAAGGACTTCCCTCCCATTCGAACCTTTGGAACCATCGGTTTTATATTTGCGATGTTATTTGTGAATTTTGTGGGATTTCAAAACGGACAATTTGCTCTTAACTTTAGTAATGCCAATGGATTTTCGAGCTTTCAAAACGGATATGGTCAATTTTATGTTTCCGCCGTTTTGGGACTTATTCTCATGGCATACTCTTTTACTTTACCCGAAGTAGGAACCACCAAAGGAAGTGGAAAGCAAACCTTATCGGATGCGTTGGGACTAAAAGCTTTTGCTTTATTTAAACAACGAAAAATGGCGGTCTTCTTCATTTTCTCAATGCTTTTGGGGGTTTCCCTTCAGATTACAAATGGATATGCAAATCCATTTATCACGAGCTTTAAGGATATTCCGGAATATGCAGATACCTGGGGAGCGAATAATGCAAATGCGCTTATCTCGTTGTCACAGGTTTCTGAAACACTGTGTATTTTATTGATCCCGTTTTTTTTAAAGCGATTTGGAATTAAAAAAGTAATGTTGATGGCGATGTTTGCCTGGTTTTTACGTTTCGGATTGTTCGGCGTAGGAAATCCAGGAACGGGCGTTTGGATGTTTGTCTTATCCATGATTGTGTATGGAATTGCATTTGATTTCTTCAATGTTTCGGGTTCTTTGTTTGTAGATAGAGAGACCGATAAAAAGATTCGTTCCAGTGCGCAGGGTGTTTTTATGATGATGTCCAATGGATTTGGAGCCACCATCGGAATGTTGGCAGCAGGTGAAATTGTAAATCATTTTGTGTATTCAAAGTCCGATCCACTCGAACAATTGAAAGGTTGGGAAACGTCTTGGATGATTTTTGCAGGATATGCACTCGTTGTAGCCATTTCCTTTGCATTTATTTTCAAATACAAACATGAACCTGAGAAACTGAAAATAAATTAAAATTTTACTACATTCGTATACAAATACATCTAAAAACTTAATACTATGGAACAAAATGATCAAATTAAAATAAGTGAAGTGTCAAATCCACCTGACAACCATTTGGCTTGGGCAATTATAAGCACAATTTTATGTTGTTGGCCTATTGGGATTTTTTCAATTATCAAATCAACCAAAGTAAATTCACTTTGGCAACAAGGCGATTATGAAGGAGCACAAAAAGCATCAGCCGATGCTAAGAAATTTGCGATTTATGCTATCGTGGCTGGAGTCGTACTTATCGTTTTATACCTAATTTTCGTTTTGGTTTTTGGAATCGGTGGCGCAATGCTCAATGGATTCGATGATTTCAATTAATAAGAAAACCGTTTCAATATGCAGCCTCATCCTTCTTCTGGGTGGGGCTTTTCTCTATTATTATTTCCACTTTAATCCCACCACCCATACTTCCAAATTTGTTTCTTGTCCATCCAAAACCTTCTTTGGACTAAACTGTCCAGGATGTGGTTCACAACGGATGATTCATCATCTTTTGCATTTCGATTTGGGCCAAGCATTCCGATACAATCCCCTATTATTCATCACCTTACCCTTTGTGCTATTCATTCTTTTTCAAAGTTTGATGAACTTTGTTTTTGGTACAAATTATCGTACCAAATTGTTTTACAACAACACGTTTGTGTGGACAGTATTTGGAATCTTGATGGTTTATGCAGTATTGCGGAATTTACCTTTCTACCCTTTCCATTTTTTAGCACCTCCCCCATAAATAGATTGAGAATTATTTTCTCTCGTACCGAACAAAGGAATAGTCGTATTCATTCTTATCATCTTTCAAATGATCCTCTCTGAAGACTTCTTTCCAAAAATTCAAATCTATTTCTGGAAATAAAGTATCTCCTTCAAACGAATGATGCACTTCGGTAACTTCAATCGCATCTGCAATTGTCATGGATTGTTCGTAGATATTTCCACCACCGATGATAAAGATTTCGGAATCGATTTCCTTTGCGGTTTCAATCGCACTTTTCAACGAATGAGCCACTTCAACGCCTTCAAAAGACCAGTTTTTATTTCGGGTAATCACAATATTGGTTCGGTTCGGAAGAGGTTTTCCTACAGAATCGAATGTTATTCGTCCCATAATCACCGGATGACCGGTTGTGATTCGTTTAAATCGACGTAAATCATCGGACAAACGCCAGATTAATTGATTGTTATCTCCGATGATGTTATTATCTGATTTGGCTACGACTAAAGTAATCATGGGTTTGGAATAAGACGATTTGATTGAATAATTGTACAACACATTGTAAAAAACCAAAGTTAGTACACCAACTTTGGCCTATAAAAGTGGAGCTGGCGGGAGTCGAACCCGCGTCCAAACAAGTAATCTATGTGCTTTCTACATGCGTAGTTTGTTTTTAATTTTCGACTGCAGACCGAGAACAAACGCCCTATCTACAGCTTAGCTCCTTTGATTTCGACAAGATTTCGGAGCACCCTCTTGTCTATCCCTACATTGCTGTGCCTCTGAGTCAAACGCCGTAAGGAAAGGCTTTTGAGAGACATTTAGCTTCCCTACCTAGTAGGGATGCGCTTAGACTTACTGTGATTCAGTCAATTAAGCAGCTAAAGCGTAATTGTTGTTGCCAGTTAAAAAGTTGAAGTGTCTGATTTACGTGGGTGCACAACATTCCACGACATGCTTACATCATCTATTAGTCCTGCTGTCAAAACCAGTCAGCCCCGTTATTTTAAATGTATTTTCCAGAAATCATTGATTGCTCAATTTTTTCAGGGAAGCAAAGATACAATTTCTGTTCCATTTTTTAATGAATTCATGGGATTTAGTTTGATTCAAGCATATTAATTTCAGTCAAACTACCGTTTTAACTTAAAAAACAACAGTGGATTCAAAGATAGAATCTTAACCTTGGGTATTTAGTAAATTCGAATGCCTATTTTTGTATTCTTAAATTTCATATATGGGAATTACGATTCAGAACTTGACAAAAAAATACGGCGAACAACTTGCTTTGGACAATGTTTCATTTTCCATTCAAAAAGGCGAAGTGGTGGGTCTTTTGGGTCCGAATGGTGCAGGAAAATCAACTTTGATGAAAAGTGTAACCGGCGCAATTCTTCCTACTTCGGGAGAAATTGAAGTCGATGGATTTTCGGTTTTAAAACAACCCATCGAAACGAAAAAGAAAATTGGATTCTTACCAGAGAACAATCCGCTTTATTACGAAATGTATGTCAAAGAATATTTGCAATTTGTAGCAAATCTTCGAAAAGAGAACAAGCAACGAATTGAAGAAGTTATCCAAAAAGTCGGATTAACGCCAGAAAGTCATAAAAAAATAGGACAACTCTCCAAAGGATACAAACAACGTGTAGGTTTGGCACAAGCCATACTTTCAAACCCTGAAATTTTAATTCTGGATGAACCCACCAATGGATTAGATCCGAATCAAATTTTGGAAATCCGTGATGTAATTCGCGAAATAGGAAAAAGTAAAACCGTGATTCTTTCGACTCATATTATGCAAGAAGTCGAAGCGCTATGTTCTCGCGTGATTTTATTGAACAAAGGAAAAGTGATCTCAGACAGCCCTATTGAAGAGTTCAAAGGACAATACAAAAGCTTAGAGGATGCTTTTCATCAATTAACACATTGAATTAATGGCACAAGCATGTTGATAAGAAAAGCAAATTCTTCGGATTCAAAATTCATTGCACCCTTGGTCATTCAAGCTATGGAAGACATGGCAAAGGAGTTTACACAAAGTGATGATTTAGACAAAGCATTGGATTTATTCACCCATTTCATTTCCCAAAAAGGAAATCAATACAGCTATGAAAACACACTGATAGCGATTGAAAATGGTGAAGTAGCAGGTGCAATTTCAGGGTATGATGGGGGAAAACTGAAGGAATTCCGAAAACCTTTTTTGGATTTTCTAAAAATGAATTTTGATTATAAAGAAATTCCCGAAGGCGAAACCCCTGTTATAGGAGACCCGCTATATGTAAGTATCACGCAGGAAATGCAAGATCCTGTGGGCATACCGCAGGGTAAATACTGGATCACACGAATTCCTACGACATTGACTATTTTACAGGATAAATCGACCGGACTGGAAGTTACGCAGCCGTTGCCCATCTTCCCTGAGGCAGAACCTGAGAACTGTGAAAACCCGGAAGAGTTGGAAACAGAAACTGTATTCAAGTTAGATGATGTTCAATTATCAGCAAGCGATAGGGAAACTACCCTTCCCAAAAGTATCATAAAACCTTAGTCTTTTATTGTGGTTATAAAAAGGTAAGCGAATGTTAATCTTTTACTTACCTTTCTGTAATTATGTTAACACCAATGTTAATATCATAGAAATAACAAACACTAACAGATGAAAACAAAACAAACGTCTTTTTATTTTCTACTTGTACTCTGTGTCATTTTATGCCTTTTATCCTGTAAGGATAACAACAGATACCAGTGGCAACCTGCCATTTCTGCCCCGAAATACTATCCGGTAGCCGGTAACGTTGATTTTGGCAATGCGGGACACGGCAGCAATACCTCCTTTGACAAAGGTTGGGGACGTGGTTACGGTGGTGTAGTATCAGGAGATATTTATAAAGAAATTCCCCGAGAAGTTTATATAGAATATTATAGTGTGGTAGATGCTAAAGATTTCAGAGGAACGGTTTCCTTACCTTATGATGAATTACTACAATTATTCAAAAAATACTGTAAAAACAAAGAAGAAGACCGTGGCAGGTTATTGGTCGGCATGGCCCCCGGTGGTTGGATCAGGGTTTGGGCATATTTTCATTCGGGAACAGAGATTACGGACAACATAGAAATAGCAAAAGCAAAATTGGAAATCTATGATTCAGGTAGAAAAAGAGATTCAGTAACTTATGACCATTGGTTGGAGTATTACACTTATTGGCAACACTTTGGTATTCCTTATGAAGCATGGTCAGAAAATGAAAAAGAGTATGATCTGTATTTTGATTTTGATAATCCCAATCCTGATTATGAGGTTTTTGATGTAATATATTCCTCAATAGATGGTTCTATTAACTTAAATATCATGAATGATAAGCTAATGAAGAAAAGAAAAATTCCGGCTGATCTAATCGTAGCATGGAGAAAAAGAAATGATACGCTCAGATATGATACACATATTTTATTCCCTAAAAATTTTCATAAAATAATTAATAAACAGAACCCTAAACAAATAAAAATTAGCTTACATATAAATGCTGATGATCAAGGAGATATTTACATTCAATTAGATAATAATAAAAAAGACAAGTTTCTACGATTTAAAAATTACCCAGCAAAAGCACGTTATACAGGCAACAGTGATTTTTCACAAGAGGTGGAGTATTTTATAAAGTAAAAACAATAACCAAAATAATCCAAAATGGCAGCAAATAACATAGGAATCCGTCATGTGCCGGGCATAGGTGTGGCAGATATAGATGTATATGACACCAACAGGAGGAAATACGATAAATTTCCGGACAAATATGCAGAAAAGGTAAAGATAAGGATCGGAGTCTTTTTTGACGGAACGGGCAATAACAGCTACAATTCAGATGCGGTATATTACAGGCAAACATTGCCATTGCAAGAAGACGATGTGCCTGAAGTTAGGCATAAAGGTTTTGAGGTGGAAAACGGCGCAAGCTACTGGAATCCTTATACAAATATAAAGTTATTGCATGATTTATACGAAGAGAAAACAAAAAGAGATGATTCTAAAAATATTATATTCCAACAGATTCAACTAAAAGTCAATGATAATTCAAGTTTGTCCACTTTTGTACCAAGAGTAGCCCAAGAAATTGATTTAGCTTGTCAAGCATCTGGGTATTATTGGAAAAATTTAGGAATTAAAAAAGTAAACATAAATTTGATAGCCGATAAAGATGATATTCTTACAGTTTCCAAGGAAATTAATGGATACAAAGAAAATAATGTAGTACCAAACGGTTACAATGACAGGGTTTTATTTACAAATCTATTAAAAGAAATTTTTGATTATGAAAAATGTAAGAACAACAAATAATATATATTCTTTTGTTATCTTTTTGTCATTGTTATCTTTTTTTAATTGCAGTAGAGCAGAGGACAAAATTACAATTGATGTCAAAAAAAAGAAAGAAAATGCTAATCATTTACCCTTAGAATTCAATACGGTATTTGAAACTTACGGAAATAAGACTTTAGCATTTAATAAACAAACAACTACTGTAGATATCTTGACTTGGAAAAATCATGAAACTGATTCTATAGCATATTTTAATATTAATTTACAAAACTTGAAGAAAGAATCATTTGTAATAAAAACTTCATTAGTAGCTACAAAAATTCCATTTTTAATAAAATATCAAAAATTAAAAAAAGTAGAGGAATATGCTGATGGTACAAAAAGAGAATACATAAACTTAAATATCGTACACCAATTTAATACAGTGTACATAGATTCAATGATTTTCAAATTATATGATAATGCAGACTTTCCTGCTCTTGAACAAGCATTTAGAGTAAGCTATCAAAAAGTAGGTGGCAGATCTATTTGTCAATTACCTACATACAAGAATTATGACACTATTGACATATCTAACCCTAAAAATGAACATATCTGTTGTATAGAAAGAAAATGAAGGGACTAAAAATGATTTATAAATTTTCGAATAAAAACCCTGAGCCTAATCCTGAAAACTGCGAGAACCCGGAAGAACTGGAAACAGAAACCGCATTCAGATTGGATGATATTCAGTTGTCTGCAAGTGACCGTTCCACAACGCTACACCCGAATGCTTAATATTTTCATTAAGGATGGTGCTTTTTGCACTATCCTTAATTTAATTTAAAAACGAAATTTATGCGCAAATTAATGCAGACTTTCCTGTTCTTGAACAAGCATTTAGAGTAGGCTATCAAAAAGTAGGTGGCAGATCTATTTGTCAATTACCGACATACAAGAATTATGACACTATTGACATATCTAACCCTAAAAATGAACATATTTGTTGTATAGAAAGAAAATGAAATTAATGTAAACGCCGTGTGCATTTTCCAAAAGAATTTCAGGAAATTACATTACTTTTTTGATATTTATTACGACAGCATTTTTACGCCCTCTAATACAAGTCCATACATCAAGGAAATTAAGGAGGTAGATGATTCTACTTTTAATTTCCCGACCGATGAAAATAGAGAAAACCTTTATCAGGTTCTACGTATTGAACTTATAAAGAAGATTAATTAAAAAAGATTTTATAGATACTGCTTCCTATCGTTCAACTTTATATCTTTGCACAAATTTCAAAACAGTTATTTTCGCTGTTTAAGAAACCCTTTAAATAAGAATCAGATGAAATGTGGAATTGTCGGCTTGCCGAATGTTGGTAAATCAACTCTGTTTAACTGTTTGTCGAATGCAAAAGCACAATCGGCAAATTATCCGTTTTGTACCATTGAGCCGAATGTTGGAACCGTTTCCGTTCCCGATCCTCGACTTTATAAACTGGAGGAAATTGTAAAACCTGAGCGAGTACTTCCAGCTGTTGTCGAAATTGTTGACATTGCCGGGTTGGTAAAAGGAGCAAGTAAAGGAGAAGGTTTAGGGAATAAATTTCTATCGAATATTCGTGAATGCAATGCCATTATTCACGTTTTACGTTGTTTCGACAATGAAAACATAACCCATGTCGATGGATCAATTAATCCTGTGCGCGACAAGGAAACCATTGATATTGAACTTCAATTAAAGGATCTTGAATCCGTTGAAAA
>JBAYRQ010000038.1:0-11397 GCA_041676545.1 Weeksellaceae bacterium
TAGTGAAGAAGCAAGGAAAGTAACACCAAGAGCGCAAAACCAATTAGCGCAATCGTAAACATCTTATGGGTACGAATTTTTTCTTCTTGGGATTGCACCATCTCATCTTTCTGCAGGTTTTCTTCTACCAAATTAGAAATCTTTTCTTCTTTCTGATCGAGCTGATATTGACTGGTAAGTGCAGCCACTTTAATCTCCTGATTCGACATCGCCAAACTATCTTCGTACACCTTTCCTTTTTGATAATAAAAAAGGGCTTCTGGAAATTTCTTCTGTGCTTCTTTTATTGCTGCAATTGAATAGGCATTTTGAAATATAAGTCCTTTATAATTGTTGTTTTCGGCAAGAGAAAGTGATTTCTTAAAATAATCTAGTGCTACATTTTGCTCTTTTAATTCCAAGTGTAAACTTCCCAATTCCCGCAACAACTCGGCTTCTTTGTCTAGATTTTTTAATCCTTGGTATTGTTTGAGCGACTTTAAATAATAGTCTTTCGCCTTTTTTAAATCTTTTCCTTCTTTGAGGTAAGCCATACCATATGCTTGATTGGTAATGGCCAACCCAAATGTATCTTTTCGGGCCGCATTAATGCTGAACAGTGTATCTAAGTAATTCAACGCTTTTCCATACTCTTTTTGAACGGTGTAATAATCTCCAATAGACAACAAATCCATCGCAATCCCTAAACTGTCATTCTTTTGTCTTTCTGCACGTAACGCTTTTTGGAAATAGGACAATGCTTCTTTTTCTCTTCCTGGAATATTCATCAGCGCATTTCCCAATCCATTACTAGAAATAGCGATGTTCTTTATGTTATCTTCCTTTTTTGCGATTTTCAAAGCCTTCAAATAATACTCAACCGATAAATCATATTGCTGATTGTACCTTGCAGCAACCCCAATGTTGTTACCATAAATCATTTTCTGAATCGGCTCTACATTCTCCTTATCTTCGACCAACTTAAAAGCACGAACATGAAAAGGAATGGACTGACTATATCTTTGGTGGTACCGATACAACAACCCAAAATTATCCAAAGCTTTGGCATACAATAGCGTATCATTTAATTCCAAAGCCAATTCGGTAGCTTGATAGGCGAATTTGTACTCTTTCTCTTCGTTATGATTTTCTCGATGAAGAGCACGACTGTATTCAATCAGCTTCTCCACTCTTTCCGAACCTCTTGGTGTTTCTTTTAATTCATTTTCAATTTCAGAAAGTGATTTTTTCTGAGAAAAAAGTGGGGTGTTTCCCAAAAATAAAAAGACAAGAAATAGAATCCATAGATTTGATTGATTGATTCTAAATTTCATGAAAGTATTTGAGTAGAGCATATTCCAATTCTAAGTGTATGATATAAGTTTTGTATCCCTAAAGATAAGAACAATAAATAATCCTAGCTTATTTTAACCAGAACATACGAACGTCTTCCGGTTTTTGCTAATTCTTTTTCATCCATAATATGGTAACTTATTTTCTTGTCGTAATTTTTATTGTATAACTTAATTCGTTCCGAAGTGATTTCGCGATTTATTTCCCTTTCATAACTTTTCAATTTCCCATTTTTAAACAGTCCTTTTTCTTCGATATGAATACTTATTTCTGAGTTATTTTGATGGATTCCGACAGAAATATGCTGAGACAAAGATTCAACATCTTGTCGTCCCCTCCATAAAACCTCTTCAATAAAGGGCTGCAACAACATGGGAGGAATCATTATTCCGGAAACATCTGCATCGTCATCGATTTTTATATCGTATTTGATGTTTTTATCAAATCGAATCCCCTCCAGTGTGAGGTATTGTTCCGTTATACGCAATTCATCTTCCAACGAAATAACTGAAGCTTCACTAAAGCTAAGAATATTTCGGATAAGTTGACTGAATTTGGTCAGATATTTAACTGCTTTTTTATTCTCATTGATTTGGATATAATACTTTAAAACATTCAAATAATTAAACAAGAAATGAGGATTAATTTGAATTCGCAATGCCAAAGCTTCTGCTTGCGCAACTTCTTTTTCATAAACAGCCAAGGCATTTGTTTCGAGAAACCCTTGTTTTCTTTCTTCGTAATAAAAATACTCTCGATAAATCAAAGCAACTGTAAAGCTAATTATTTCCAAGAAAATTCCCATTTGAAAATACAATTCTGCATCAATGGTATAGAAAAAATAACTAGGGATTCCTGGATAAGCCAATCGAATTACAGCCACAATTGCACCTAAGAAATAAAAACAACTCCCTACAATAAATAAAGGTTTAAGAGGGGATTTTACCTCTTTAATGATCCATACAATTGCTACCAAGCTCATTCCAAAAATTACGAGTCGCGAGACTAAGAAAGCAATTAACTTTACTTCAGCCTGAAAGGGACCTATAATAAAGTATAAGATAGCATAGAAAATACTAGCAAAACTCAAAATCCGAACCCAACTGTAAAGCATTTTATGTGAATCTTTTAAATCTAATAATTGAATAGAAAATAAACAATAAAACGAGAAAGCAAAAAGTGTAAAAAGTTCAATAAATGCCATGGAACTTTGGGTAGAAATGAGAAGGTCGTTACCCATATAAAACTTGTGACGGATAAACAAAAATGCTTCCGCCAAACTGAAAGATATAAAAAGTAGATAATAAAGATAAATACGCTCTCTGGTTTTAAGGTAAATGAGAATGACGAGAAAAACTAGAAATCCTAAAGCACCACAAAATAATAACCCTAAATTGAGTATAGAGTCATTCAACAATAGGGAATTCCCAGCAATTGTAGTATTTGCGAATAATGGGTTCAAAATAATCTTATTCTCTTATTAACTGTATTATTAACTGTATGAATTTAATTCAATTTTCATTGAAAATACAAGCAAATGATTAATCCATGCTTTTGAATGAGTAATCACTGCTTCTCATCGAGTATTTTCAAGCTTTGTCCATATTCTTCATTACTCATTCAAAACCGCTCAATACTCATTCAAAGTATTACTATACTCATTTGGTATTGTATGTGAAATTCAAATGCATCACTTTTGCTTCAGAATTTGATTTATGAATTAAAAGTATAACTAAACCGAATCAAAAGCTAAGATGTTCTTTCAAATTTTTTAAAGAATGGTTTAAACAAATTTCACGTTGTGATTTTGTTTGTCGGAACTTCACTTGGACTCTCTCTACCTTTAACCCTAAAAATAAGACGACTTAAAAAACCATTCTTTTTTTTATATCCGAATTCGCGCTTACGCGGAATTCAATTATAAAAAAAGTGCATTTGTTAAAAATGCACTTTTTTTATTTAAATCATTTTTCTTCTCTATTCTGACTTTTTCCAATTTAATCGAAATTCACAATCATTGAATTCGCTGTCGATATTTATAAAGGTATCGTTGATTTGATCCGCTACCCAAATTGTAACTCCTTCTTGTCTTTTGGTATTTACCGCTAAGTTTTTCAAACGTGCATAATCGGTTTCCATATTAATTTTATGAGCAGGAATGGTTTCATCTAGCTTAATTACTCGTAGAACGGACTGACGGTTAAACTCATCTTCAAAAGGCGCGGAAATATCTCCTTCACTTATTCCAGCAATAGCGGCCAACATTTTAGCCGGTAGTTTTGAACGGTCCATACGGTCTTCTCCCGTTTGTGGATCCATTAACTTCCCGCCATTAAACTTGGTGTATTTGTCCACTGAATATTTATAAGCTGCTTCTTTAAAAGTCAATTCTCCCATGTCAATTTGTTCAATGATTGCGTTCAAGGTTTCTTTTGTTTTCGCAATTTCTTCTGCCGTAGGTTTTAACTGAATCAAAATATGTCGAATATCCAATTCTTGCCCTCTTCTTTTTTCTAACAAAGCAATGTGGTAGCCAAATTCTGTTTTAAAAGGTTCCGATATTTCACCTTCTTGTAAGTTAAATACAACCGCATCAAATTCGGGTACCATCTGCCCTCTTTTAATATTTTTGATCAATCCTCCGTTGGAAGCTGAGCCGGGATCGTTGGAGTATAAAATCGCTTTGGTCGCAAAACTTGCACCTTCTTCGATCTCCTTTTTATATTCATTCAAGTCAGCAACTACCTTCGCTTCATTCTCTTCAGAAATCTCTGGATAAATTACGATATGACTTAAGCTCACTTCTTCAGGGACATCCGGTAATTCCGTCTTATATTTTTCATAAAACACCCGAACTTCTTCAGGGGTTGCATCTAAACCTCTTGAAATCATGTCTTGTTTTTCTTTTGCGTAGGCTTGATCCCTTACAATTCCTTTTAAATCCTGTTTGAATTCAGGCAAAGTATTGTACCCAAAATAGTCCAAAATTTCTTTTTCTGAACCTTGACTTAAAAAACGTTGTATTGTTTGATCTACTTGTCGATCAACTTGTTCATTTGTAATAGTGATCAACGTATCTTCTTTGGCTTTGGTCAACAACAGCTTTTCAACCAAAATATTTTCTAAAAACTCACATCGGTCCTCTACCTGAAAACCTTGAGCTTTTGAGGTTACATAGTCTCTTTCTATATCGGATTCCAAAATAATTTCATCACCAACTACCGCTGCAACTCCATCAATCTTAACTTGATTCAAAGGATTGTTTGGATCCTTTGGTTGTGCTAATCCTTTGATTGATCCTAAGCTGACAATCAGCATCAATACATACAATTTAATTCTCATTTATTTTAATTTGATTCTTATTCCGTGCTTCTTTATACAATTGATTTTGTAAATCACTGAGCAAATTTAACTTTCTTTTGTTAACTAAAAGATTTTTTATGGTAGGTTTAACAAATTCATAGGGAGCTTCACTTCCTTTTTGTTTTAAATTTAAGATTCGAATGAAAGTTACCAGTGAATCTTCTGCCACTTTTATCTTTCTTCGATTTACCAATTGATTTAAATAATCCCCTTCATTTAATATCGGAAATTGAGCAGTTAAGGATTCCGACGAATGCCATAAACTATCTTTGTCATTGTAGGAAGTTCCTGAGGTGAGCACGATTTTCATTAAATCATCGAAATCTTCTTCTTTTCCGGAATTGAATAAGCGTTCTGCTTTTGATTCGTCTCTTTTATTAACTGTAACTGCCCGAAATTGAACAATGGTTTTCATTAATGGAAAACTATTTTTATTTTCGGCAAAATAATTCTGAATATCTTGCTCAGAAACCGAATCCTTGATTGTTTTCTCTATCAAATAATTATTATAGGCATTGATTAATAAATCTTGCCGATATTCAACCATCCGATTGTCGATTTCCTTCAAAGTCAATTCATCAATGTTTTCTTCCGCTTTATCAACAATTGCCTTTTTCTTGACCCATTCTTCAATATAGGCTTGGACTAATTTAATGCTATCGTCGATGGAATAATCTTGCGGTAAAATCAAATGAATATCGCGGTCTGTTAAGAAATGTTCTCCATAGCGTACCACAATCTTCTCATCATCCGCTTTTTTCTTTCGGAAATCAAATTTGCCTTTGCAACCAACAATTCCAATTCCGATAACTAAAATTAGTATTCCTTTTCTCATTCTGTAGTTTCATCTCATTTTTTAAAAGACAATCCATTCTTTTTAACTCATTAAACGGATTTTTATGGATTTCATTATCCCATTACCTTCATGGCCGAATTATAGGCAGATTCAAAAGCAAACATATCCAATCCATGTTCTGCTCCTACGCGCTCTGCATACGTAATCAATTTTTCAGTCGGCACATTTCCTACCAAATCATTTTTCGCCATGGGACAACCACCATACCCTTTAATCGCTCCATCAAAACGTAAACAACCGTTTCTATAAGCCGCATCTACTTTTGGAAACCATCCATTGTATTCCGAATGAAAATGCGCTCCGATTTCGATTTCTGGGTATTTGGGAATCAAGGTTTTGAATAATTCTTCTACATCTTCTGTATGTGCAACCGAGGTGGTATCCGATAAATTGATTCGTTTTATTCCAATATCCGCAAAGCGTTTTGTCCACTCTTTTACCAAATCCACACTCCATTCATCTCCATACGGATTACCAAAAGCCATTGAGAAATAAATCAACAACTCTTTGTCCGTTCCTTCTAAATTCTTCTGAATAGTTTGAATGCACTCAAAAGCTTCCTCTTGACTTTTGTGTGTATTGTCGTGTTGAAATTGTTCGGAAATTGAAAATGGAAATCCCAGCAAATCCACATTGGAATGTTTCATCGCTTGATCCGCGCCACCTTCACTGGCTATAATTACAGACAATTTGGAGGTATGTTCTATATCTAGAACGGCATTCAGAACTTCGGCAGAGTCTGCCATTTGGGGAATGATTTTGGACGACACAAAACTACCCGCGTCGATGGTTTCAAATCCAACGTGCAGCAATTTCACCAAATGATCAATTTTATCATCCGTAGCTATAAAATCATGGATTCCTTGCATGGCATCCCTGGGACAATCCACAATTTTGACTTTTTTACTCATTTTTATTTGCTTTTGCAGGCTGAAAGATATAGAATTTCCTACTTTTACAAAAAAAAATAGAGAAGAAATGGAAAAAATATGGAGTAACAAATTAAGAGAGAGATTTTTAAAATATGTAAGCTTTTATTCTGAAAGTATTCCCTTTGTAGAAGAATTTCCAAGTTCTGAAAGACAATGGGACATCGCAAAATATCTTTTTGAAGAATTAAAAGCAATCGGATTGGAAGATGTAACCATCGATGACAAGGCGTATGTGATGGGATTCTTGCCATCGAACATTGACCATGAAGTACCCACAATTGGCTTCGTTTCTCATTTTGATACTTCTCCCGATTATTCTGGTGAAAATGTAAATCCAATCATCACTGAAAATTACGATGGTGGAATTATCGTTTTAAATGAAAAGTTAAAAATGAAATTAGATCCCGAAGAATTTCCCGAATTGAAACAATACAAAGGACAAACCATCATTTCTACCGATGGTACTACACTTTTGGGTGCGGATGATAAAGCAGGAGTTGCTGAAATCGTAACTGCAATGGAATATTTAATCGCAAATCCAGACATCAAACACGGACGAATTGCCGTTGGATTTACGCCAGACGAAGAAGTAGGTCGAGGTGCAGATTTCTTTGACGTGGAAAAATTTGGCGCGGAGTGGGCGTACACCATGGATGGAAGTGAAATTGGCGAATTGGAATATGAAAACTTCAATGCAGCTTATGCACACATCAAATTTTATGGAAAAAGTGTACATCCTGGCTATGCAAAAAACCAATTGGTAAATGCAGTTACATTGGCCAGAGAGTTTGCCGAAGAATTACCACAGGATGAAGTTCCTGAATTAACGGATGGTCGAGAAGGCTTCTTTCATCTAACTCAATTCAATGGAAATGTTTCAGAAACTGAAATTCAATACATCATTCGTGACCACGATATGGAACAATTCGAAGCGAGAAAGGAATTGATTCAGGACATCGTAAACGAAATGAAAAAAGAATATGGCGAAGACCGCATTGAATTGGATATGAAAGACCAATATTACAATATGGTTGAAAAAGTGAAAGAAAAATTCCAATCGGTTGATATTGCAAAACAGGCTTTTTTGGATTTGGGAATTAATCCGAACATCAAACCGATCCGAGGTGGAACCGACGGCTCTCGACTGAGCTTCATGGGCTTGCCTTGTCCGAATATTTTTGCAGGCGGTCATAACTTCCACGGACCTTATGAATTCGTTCCTTTGGAATCCATGGAAAAAGCAACTCAAGTCATCATTCGAATTGGTGAAATCATGGCGGAACAGAAATAAATTCAACCCACATAAAATAAAAAACACGCTTAAAGGATTAAAAGCGTGTTTTTTTTTTTAATTCTTGGTGATCATTAATTTTGAAACCATAGTTTTTAAATTTTAAGATTAAAATATTTTGTAATTTTGTTTCATAGTCTGGTTTTATGAAATCACAAGAAATATTTATTGTTCATCCCAAAACAAGTGAAGAAGTTTCGGCACTTAAAGCCTTTATGCTTGCGCTTAAAATTAAGTTTGAGATATCTAGCGAAAAAAATTACAATCCGAAATTTGTCGCCAAAATACTTGAAAGCGAAAAACAAATTTTGGAAGGTAAGTTTACAGATGTGAAAGCGGATCAATTGAAAGAATTTATTGACGACTTATGATCAATTATACTTTGCGTTTTTCTGAACAAGCCAAAGCCGACATCAGGAAACACAAAAAGTCGGGAAACAAATCCATCATCAATAAAATTCGTTTATTCTTGGAAGAACTTTCCAATCATCCATTTACGGGCACAGGTAAACCCGAATCCCTCAAGCACGAACTTTCAGGTTATTGGTCGCGCAGAATCGATAAAGAACATCGTTTGGTGTAAAAAGTGGAGAAAGATATTGTATATGTACTGTCAGCTTTTGGACATTATACTTAACGGAACAGAAATAAATTCAACCCACATAAAATAAAAAACACGCTTAGAGGATTAAAAGCGTGTTTTTTATTTTAATTCTTGGTGATCATTAATTTTGAAACCATAGTTTTTAAATTTTAAGATTAAAATATTTTGCAATTGGGGTATATATTCAACTTGAGTTTTATTACAAGCAGTGCATTTAAAACGTTGGTTTTGTTGTTTTGTTTTCCCATATTTTATGAGTTTTTCCTCACAATAACTACAGATTTTTTCCCCACCAACACTTCTGATACACGAACTCTTTGATTGTTCCATTCTATGCGTTTTAAAGACTTGAAAATAGTAAAAATGAACTTCAGGCTCATCTATTAATTGTCACGTTAAATAATTTACTCACTGATTATCAGTTAAATACAATTACATTCTTTTACAAACAACACCTCTGATACACTACCTGTTGTGTAAATTGTCGTAGGTCAATTGAGTGGAGTTTTTTATTGATATGTAATGGTTTTATCAGTATTTCGAATATCATATTTAATACTAATTCTAATATTATTTACTTTTGGCTTGATAACCATACTATGTTTCCATTTACAAAAATATGTCTCCCAGTAAAATCATCCCAAGTATGAAGATATCCTAATTTATAAAATTCATATAATATGGTATCATCAAAATCATTGGAATACATTACATAAGCTTTTTCCTCTGATGAAATTCCATATTTTTCAAGTAAATTAAACAGCCCATTTTTTTCTATATCATCTTTAATTTCGGAATTCAATTCCAATTTACTCAAATCCGAATTAATTTCTAAATAAGGCGTTAAGTCTAGTAAGTTATTACTTGTAAGTGTTTCACAAACAAATGAATTAAATCCATATTTGGTTTCACTATAAAGATCGCAATATATAGGGTATAAAATATTTATAGGAATCATGTAATATTCCTCATTTTTACTTAACAACACTATGTTATAAGGACTGTTTTGACTAAAATCACCTTTCGCATATTTATCAAATTCATAAGAAATAATATAATTATAAATTGGGTCTTCTTGACATTCATTAAAAGAGCAAGAAATCAACATTATGCTAATTAAAATAGAAAAAGATTTAATAACCATTTCTTTTTTCAGCTTTTTCCATTCTTTTTGAATTAATTTGTTTTCCACCATAAGTTGTTTTTTTTCGTCTACCTTCTTGCGCCCTGGCTCTATTACCATTAATTGTAGCATTAATTTCCTTAGGGTCATTATGTTTATCGCCTCTTTTATAATTAGTTGGGTCGTAAGTTCCTGTATCCGCCTCAAAAGCATGTGATATTTCATGAGATACTAATTCAAAATCTGAAGTGAAAAAATTTTTCATAATATCACTCATTAAATTTAATTCTCTCGACATATAAGTATTTGTAAAGTCAAGATCAATCGAGGTTTCATATGGAGCACACTCATAGAAACCTTCAGGATGACTTTTTGCAGATCCCTTAGGATTTAACCAACCCACACTTCCAAGTTTTGAAACAAATTTTCCTTTTTTAATAACATGTCTTCTTTCAGAATCACTTAGTACTTTTATTTGCTTTTTTAAAACTTCATCTTTACCAAATGCCATTTGATTTAATGCTACATTAGTTCTATACATATGAGCATCTGAGATTGTAGTATCATTATAATCAACTTTTCTACCTGTTCTTATATTATAAAACATTCCATTCTTATATACATAATGAATAATATTATTTCCCGACTTAAATTGATAAATAATATCCATGGGAGCCATCCCAGTAGGGTCTATATACCTCACAGGATTCTGATAAGTGTACTGATACGGTGTCATGGTTTCCTCCGCCAACGGATCCACACTTATGAACAAAGAAATCCTCGGGTCATAATACCTCGCACCGTAATAATACAATCCTGTTTCTTCATCTAACTCAGCACTTCGTGCGCTATGTTCGTCAAAAGCTTTCCCAAAGCTTTTAACTCCATAATCATTAAATTTATAAGGATTATTGAGCGAACCCGAACGTCGCTGTTCCGCCATAGAGCTACGCTCGCAAACTTCGAAAAAAACCGCATGGCTTTTTTTCTCATTTGCACCAAAAGGTAAATTCAAAAATATCTGATACGCATAACCTGCGCCGTCTGTAATAACAGTGGAACTCCCTAAATGGTCGGGGTGAAAGTAATAGACGGATGGATTAATCTGTTCTACAATCGGACCTGCTAAGTTGAGCGCACCCAAATCCACTGAGTCGGCAACTGCCTGTGCATCGCCTAATTGTTTTAGTTTTAGTTCTTCTGAACATTCAAAAGTAAATACATTAAAGCGAGTGGCACTTCCTGCGGGTTTGCTCGCTGTTTGTTTGGATGATATGTCTGAAATAATTTGCATTTAGGTTTTTAGTGTCTTTTCACTTTATTATAATCTTGAGGAGGATTATTAGGAATGATGTATTCATTATCTTCATCACAATCACCCCATTCTATACGAAAAACCGTGTCTTTTTTATGAATTGTAAAAAAATCTTCTCCTTTACGTTTCACAAAAGTATCTCCTTTTTCCATATAAGATCTATATCTACCCCATTCTCTACTTAAGTCCTCACATTTACAATATTCACCTGTTTTTGGATCTATTCCTTCGAGTTTTAAATAAGGATTACTAAATGAAGGTTCAAATCCTTTCTTTAAAATTAAGAAACATTCATTTTTTTCATATTCTGCCTTTCTTTCTTTACATTCGAATTTTTGACATCCAATAAATAATATAAATAATATAATTAGGAACCTATTTCTCATTATTCAAATTTAAAGAATTTCGCTCCACTTTTATTAAATCCATTAGAGAATTCCTTATTCCCCATTTTTCCACCTCGCATTCCCCATCCGAAAAGATTGACATTATATTGACGAACACCTGCTTTAGATATATTTCCAGTTTCATCAATAGTTGTTGAATAACTTCCTCCAAATACTCCGAATTGTCCGCCCCAA
>JBAYRQ010000039.1:0-10310 GCA_041676545.1 Weeksellaceae bacterium
GACGTCTTTTTTCCTTTGTCCAAATCTTCTACAATAAAACCTCCTTTGGCTTGTGAAATCAATTTGTACAAACCCGGTTTTCCTGAAATCGAAATAATTTTTGTTAAATCCATAGTTCTTTCTTACATTTTCAATTAATTGGGAAACTGCATGTTATAGTCTGCATTTACTTTCCCCTTGGATATATTGTTTAATTTTCCTTTGATTAGTTTTTTCTTAAATGGAGTTAGGTAATCTGTAAATAAAACCCCCTCAATGTGATCATATTCATGTTGAACAACTCGGGCACGAATATCGGAAAATTCTTCTTTATGAAGTTCCCAATTTTCATCATAATATTCAATTTCTATCGTTTCTTGTCGAGTTACATCTTCACGAACGCCTGGAATACTCAAACAGCCTTCATTGAATTTCCATTCTTCCCCTTTTTCTACCGTAATTTTTGGATTGATGAATACTTTTCGGAATGCTGCCAATTCATCTGCAATATCCTCGTAATTTTCATCATCTGTAAATGGAGTTAAATCCACAATGAATAACCGAATGGCTAATCCAACTTGGGGCGCGGCCAATCCCACTCCATTCGCATCAGACATCGTGTCAAACATATTGTCAATCAACTGACTAAGGTGTTTGTAGTCCTTGTCAATATCAATTGCTTTCTGTCTTAATACGGGGTCGCCATATGCGCGAATTGGTAATATCATCTCATTATTTTTTGCAAAAGTACTCAATTTGTTGATTCCTGCGTGGTATAGGAATTTGAAAGTTTGATAAATAGCAAATTTAATTCCAAAATGAATAGTCAATTAGAAACTTTTTGATTCCATATGCGATTGCAAGATTATTGTCGCACTCACTTTATCAATCAAACTCTTATCTCTTCGCTTCATCTTTTTTATGCCACTATCGAATATCGCTTGTGAAGCCATTTTGGATGTAAAACTTTCATCTTGACGGAAAATAGGAATCAAAGGATGTTTTGCTTTGAACTTGGTTAGAAACTTCTGAATCTCTACTTCCAACTGACCGACTTCGCCATGCATTCGCATCGGTAATCCGACAACGAGTTCTTGAATAGAATTCTCAGAGATGTAACGATCCAAAAATGGAAATAGTTTGGACGTTTCTACGGTGTCCAAAGCGGTGGCTATGATTTGCAATTCATCAGTAACTGCAATTCCTGTTCGTTTGGTTCCGTAATCAATGGCAATAATTCTCGGCATGGTGCAAAGGTAGTTATTTTGAAGAAATTACTAAAACGCATTCCGACCGATTATTCCTAGTTTTTTTTCTATTTCAAATTTCTGACTTCTGATTTAAAAATGTAGATTTGTGAATTATAGAATTAACAATGGGAAAATTACAATCAATTATAGAAAAGGCGTGGGATAATAGAGAACTTCTGAAGGATAGTGAAGTTCAGAATGCAATCCGTAAAGTCATTGATTTATTGGACGAAGGAAGTCTTCGTGTTGCCGAGCCGATTGAGGATGGATGGCAAGTGAATGAATGGGTGAAAAAAGCAGTGGTAATGTATTTTCCTATTCAAAAAATGGAAACGATGGAAGTTGGTATTTTTGAATTCCACGATAAAATTCCATTGAAAAGAAATTATGCAGAAAAAGGAGTTCGAGTAGTTCCGCATGCCATTGCTCGTCACGGATCCTATGTTTCAAATGGAGTTATTTTGATGCCTTCTTATGTGAATATCGGTGCGTATGTAGATGAAGGAACAATGGTGGATACATGGGCAACAGTGGGAAGTTGTGCGCAAATTGGTAAAAATGTTCATTTAAGTGGTGGCGTAGGAATTGGAGGTGTTTTAGAGCCTTTGCAAGCTGCGCCAGTTATCATTGAAGATAACGCGTTTATTGGTTCGCGTTGTATTGTAGTGGAAGGAGTGAGAGTAGGAAGAGAAGCGGTTTTAGGCGCGAATGTGGTTTTGACAGGTTCAACCAAAATATTTGATGTTACCCAAGAAACTCCTGTTGAATTGTTTGGAGAAATTCCACCTCGTTCTGTGGTGATTCCGGGCAGTTATACCAAAAAGTTTCCAGCCGGAGAATTTCAAGTTCCTTGCGCTTTAATTATTGGAGAACGAAAAGAAAGTACAGATAAAAAAACTTCACTAAACGATGCGTTGAGAGAGCATAGTGTAGCGGTTTAGAAAGCATGAATAGATATTGGGAAAGTGTTAAGGTGCTGGTTATTCGACTTTTATGGGTAATGGTTTTTTACCAAATTGCTCGAATTGTTTTCTATGGAAGCAATCATTTTGTTTTTCAGTCCGCGGGATTTATGGAGTTTATCGGTGGTCTTCGGTTTGATTTATCAGCTATTTTTTATGTCAATGCAATACTCATTATCGGTCATACAATTCCAGGGAATTTCAAATACAATAAAAGTTATCAACTCGTTCTGAAAATCTTATTTTTTGCAATTAATCTTATTTTTCTAGCAACGAATTTCATTGATGTCGAATACTTTAAATTCACATCGAGACGAAGTACATTTGCGCTCATCACAGCTTCGGGAATGGAAGGAGACATCCTCCGATTGATTCCTGTTTTTCTAAAAAGCTATTGGTGGTTATTTCTTGGTTTTGTAGTTTTAGCGTTGTTATTCTGGAAATTCATTCCGGATTTCAAAGCGAAAAAAAATGAAACACCCTCCCATTCCACAAAATCTAAGAAAGCAATTCCTTACTTGATTTTTATTTTTTCATTGGGATTAATTTTAATTTTTGGAAGAGGAGGTTTTCAACGAAATCCTTTGAAAATTGTGGATGCAATTCGTTATACCCACAATTCAGTCAATACACCTTTGGTTTTAAATACGCCATTTTCTATTCTTAAAACCTTATCAAAAAAATCAAATCTCAAAGAAGTTCACTTTTTCGATGAAGAAGAATTAAATGAGATATATCAACCGATTATTTATTTTGACAATCAGAATGAATTTCAAAAGAAAAACATTGTTCTCATAATTTTAGAGAGTTTTGGAGAAGAAAATTTATTTTTAGAATTTGATGGTAAACCTCTCACACCGTTTATTGATTCATTGACCCAGTCGAGTTTGTATTTCGACAATGGTTTTGCAAACGGCCGAAAATCGATTGATGCTGTTCCGTCAACTATTTTATCGATTCCTTGCTTGATGGATGTTTCCTATATCTCATCACCTTTTTCATTCAATAAAGTCGAAGGTTTTAATAAAGTTCTCAAAGATCAAGGATATCGAACCGCTTTTTATCACGGATCATTTAATGGAAGTCAAAACTTTTATCAATTTTCTTCGATCGCTTCTTTCGATGAGTATTATGGAAAAAATGAATACGATCGAATCGGTGGAGAAGATGGTGTTTGGGGAATTTTTGATGAAGAATTTCTTCAGTTTTCAGTTCGAAAGATGGACACAGAAAAACAACCTTTTTTCTCAACTATTTTTACGATTTCTTCCCACAATCCGTACATCATTCCTGAAAAACACAAAGGGAAATTCTCAAAAGGAGATCGGATTATTCATGAAACAATTTCGTATTCCGATTTTGCTTTAAAAAAGTTCTTCGAATCCGCAAAGAAATCCGATTGGTATGAAAATACAGTTTTTATAATCACCGCTGATCATACGTCGGGCGACGATAAACGCGATTTGTATTATTTAAATCCCATAGGAATGTATAAAGTTCCAATAATGATACTAGATCCATCCCATCCAGAGATTCACAGAAAAGACTCAAAGCTGATGGAGCAAATTGATATTTTACCCGAAATACTTGATTATTTGAATTTTTCGGGGGAAGTTTTCTCGTACGGAAATCCACCTAAGAAAGAAAATGGAAGATTGGTTGCAAATTACAGTGAGGGATTGTATCATTTCATCATCGATAATTATTATGTTTGCTTTGATGGAAAGGAAATCATCAAAGTAAATGATATTAAAAAAGATAAATTATTAGAAAAGAACTTGAAAGAGTATCCAAAGGCGTTATTTGAAAAATTAATTAAAGCCTATATTCAACAATACAATAATAGAATCATTCAAAATAAAACAAACAGATCGTCCATTGAAAAAGGCACTCATCATACAAAATAAATACATTGGAGATGTGTTGGCATCTTCGGTCATCGCTGAAAATCTAAAGAAAATGGATCCCGATATACGAGTGGATTTCTTTTGCTACAAACCCGCAACGGCCGTATTGGAAAACAATCCATTTGTAGATCGAGTCATTCCATTTAATGACAAAGAGTTGAAAAAAATTACGGTACTTAATCGCTATGCCAATCAAATTCGGGATGAGAAATACGATTACGTTTTGGATCCGTATGCCAAATTACAAAGCCGTTTCATCAGTTTAAAATCAAAAGCAATTCATCGAGTTAGTTATGATAAACCTTTGTTTAAATACATCTACACCGATGTTGTGGAAAAACTGAAGATTCCTTCGGACGAAACGAGTTGTACTGCAATTGATAATCGCGTTTCATTGGTCGTTCCTTTATCTGAGAAGCCGTTTCCACTTTCCTTTCATCCAAAAATCTATTTGACAGAAGATGAATTAAGAGAAGGAAGAGAAATCATGGAAAATGCGAATTTGGATTTTTCTCGGAAAACTTTGATGATAGGAATCCTAGGAAGTAGTGAAGACAAATCATGGCCCATCGATTATATGACACAGTTAATTGCGCATATTCAGGAGTTTTACAACTTCAATATTTTATTTAATTACATTCCAAGTCAGCAATCAACGGTTGATAAAATCAAAGCGGGATTGAAGTCAATGGATAAAATTTACCTGGATGTTATGGGTAAAAGTGTCCGTGAATTCATCAAGATTTTAGCGCATTGCGATGCTTTTGTAGGAAATGAAGGAGGCGCTGTAAATATGTCGAAAGCTTTGGATATTCCTACATTTAGTATTTATTCACCCCATAAATTCCCAAAAGATTGGGGTTGTTTTGAAGATGGACACAAACATGTCAGCGTTCATTTCCAAGATTTAAATAGACGATGTGCGAATACAAAATCAGAGAAAGAATTATTAAGAAACGCATCAAAATATTACAAAGAATTAAAACTGTCGTATGTACGAGAAGAATGCGATAAATTTTTACAAGATAATTTTGGAGAAATGAATTTACCCAAAGAATTCAAAACTGAATTACCGAAAATATCTGCTTTACTAATTACTTATAATGAAGAACGAAATATTCAGAAATTTTTGGATGAAGCGTGGTATGCCGATGAAATTGTGATAGTAGATTCTGAAAGTACAGATAAGACCGCTGAGATTGCAAAAAAACATCCAAAAGTTCGATTCATCGTTCGTAAGTTTGATAATTTCACGGCTCAGAAGAACTTCACCATTGACCAAGCAAAAAATGAATGGGTTACTTTTTTTGATGCCGATGAACGAATTCCAAAAGCATTGGTTTATGAAATGCTGGATGAAATTGAAAAAGACGAAGCCGATGCATTTATGGTCTACCGACGTTTTTATTTCATGGATAAATACATCAAACATTCCGGATGGCAGAATGACAAAGTGATTCGTTTGTTTAGAAAATCCAAAAATAGATACGGGGAAGGTCGTTTGGTCCATGAATTAATTGACAGTCAAGGAAAAGTGAGGCATCTAAAAAATCGATTGGATCACTATTCCTATTTTTCAGTGGAAGAATACGACCGGAAACTTACCCAATATTCGATTTTAAGAGCCAAAGAATTATTTGAAAAACGATTGAAACCCAATGCTTTTCATTTTTGGGTAAAACCATGGTACCGATTTATGCATCATTACGTGATGCGTTTGGGGATATTGGATGGTGGTGAAGGATACATAATTTCAAAATTGCATGCTCATTCGGTATTTAAGCGTTATTTATTCTTATCCAAAATGTGGGAAACCGAAAAAGAAAAACAGAAAAAAGAAATTTAAGTTAAACTTGATTAAAATATATTCAAAATGAAAGCATACGTATTTCCAGGACAAGGCGCACAATTTACCGGAATGGGTAAAAACTTATATGATAATTCAAAATTAGCCAAAGAATTGTTTGAAAAAGCCGACGAACAATTGGGTTTCGAAATTTCGAAAATCATGTTCGAAGGAACGGCAGACGAATTAAAACAAACCAAAGTAACCCAACCCGCCGTTTTTTTGCATTCGGTGATTTTGGCACAAACCTTAGAAAACTTCAAACCCGATATGGTGGCAGGTCATTCCTTGGGTGAGCTTTCTGCCTTGGTTGCAAACCGTACTTTGACCTTTGAATCCGGATTGAATTTGGTATATAAACGAGCTTTGGCGATGCAAAAAGCCTGTGAAATGAATCCTTCCACTATGGCAGCCATATTGGGATTGGAAGATTCCGTGGTAGAACAAATCTGTTCTGAAATTGAGGGAATAGTGGTTGCGGCCAATTACAATTGTCCAGGTCAGTTGGTGATTTCAGGAGAAATTCCAGCGGTTGAAAAAGCATGTGAAGCGATGAAAGAAGCAGGCGCAAAACGAGCTTTGATTTTACCCGTTGGGGGCGCTTTTCACTCGCCCTTGATGAAACCCGCCGAAGAGGAATTGGCAGAAGCGATTCGACAAACCGAATTTAAAAAACCGATTTGTCCTGTGTATCAAAACGTTTCTACCACTGCAGTAACCCATCCCGAAGAAATCCAGAAAAATTTAATCGCTCAATTAACAGCGCCTGTAAAATGGACGCAGTCTGTTCAAAATATGATAAAAGATGGAGCGATGGAATTCATTGAAGTAGGACCCGGAAATACATTGCAAGGTTTGATTCGAAAAATTGACCGAGAAGCTGCTACAAGTTCCGCTTCTTTATAATTCACAAAATAAACCGATTTTAAAATTCAAGCATCGTTAAAAACATAATTTTGGAACATTTCAAGGCCAATGGAAAATTACTGATTTCAGGTGAATATGCCGTGTTAGACGGTGCTTTAGCTTTGGCAATTCCTACCAAATTGGGACAAACCTTGGAAGTGAATTATTCCGAACCCCATACCGAAAATCCAAAATTAGTTTGGAATGCGTTTCTGCACGATGAGAGCCTTTGGTTTTCAGCTGAATTTGATTTGAAAACATTCGAAATCATTCTATCGTCCGACCAAAAATTAGCCAAAAAATTAAAGGAGCTTTTTCAAGCAATTCGAAAATTAAATCCCGATTTTCTTCGGACTGAAATTCGAAATGTTCAGTGCAAAACCCGTTTGGAATTCCCAAAAGATTGGGGATTTGGGAGCAGTTCTACTTTGGTGTATTTGTTGGCACAATTTGCAGAAGTGGATGCATTTGAGCTAAATAAATTAACTTTCAATACGAGTGGATATGATATCGCGTGCGCTTCCGCCAAAACCCCGATTTTTTATCAAAACACACCGAAGGAAAGAAGGGTAGAGGCGATCGAGTTTCAACCCAAATTTGCCGATCAATTGTATTTTGTGCATTTGAATCAGAAGCAAGACACCCAAATAAGTGTATCCAAAAACTACAAGGATTTATCCAGAGATTTGGATTGGTTGAATGGAATTTCGGCTCTAACCTACAATTTGAGTCAAGTGGAAACACGCGAAGAATTTGAAGTAATTTTGAATTTGCATGAAGAAATGATTTCTTCCAAATTGGGTTTAGAAAAAGTAAAAGAGCAATATTTTTCGGATTACGAAGGAAGCGTAAAAAGTTTGGGTGCATGGGGAGGAGATTTTGTTTTAATTACCGAAAGACCGAATTGTAAGGCTTATTTTCGAAAGAAAGGATTTCAAACAATTTTAAGATTTCACGATATCTTTTTATAAATCATTATTTTTGAAATAATCTCTGTAAATTCGAAGTGAATTCAGCAATATATGGAATCCTTATTTCTCGAAAATAAAAACTTGGTTTGGTGTAATCTTCAAAATCCGAATGAATCGGTTGTTCAAGATTATTTGACAAAGTTCAATCTGACGGCATATACCCTTCAAGATGCGATCGAAAAGGGACATTTACCCAAGTTTGAGCATCAAGAAAATTTTGATTTTGTTCTCGTTCGTTTTTATAAAAAAGAAAGACGTTCAACGTCCAATGTGATACGAGGTTTCAGTCATAAAATTGGAATATTCATTGGCTCGAATTTTATTTTAACGATTCATCAGAAAGATGTTCCTTTCTGGGATCAAATCAAAGAGGAAATAGAAACCGATAAAAACAAAGAAGGATTAACGCCTCAAAAGATTTTTTACAAAATCGTGAAAAATACGTTGGAAAGTTATTTAGCTCCTTCGGGTAAAATTTCTCAACAAATTGAATCCTATGAAGATTTGCTGTTTGTGAAAGAGAGTGAAATGAAAGTGAATCTAAAAAGATTGTACGAGTTGAAGAGAGAATCTTCGTCCTGTACAAAATTGCTTGTACTCACGCATGATGTATTGAAAGAACATCGCAACTACACAAAAAGCAATGCATCGGTTAAGGATTTGATTGAATTAAACATGAAATTGCTGCATTTACATACCCAGAACACGGAAGATTTGCAAAGTTTATTTACGTTAACTTTGTCGGTTTCAGACCAACGATCCAACGAAATCATGAAGGTTCTGACCATTTTCTCCGCCTTTTTTCTACCCCTAACTTTTATCACTGGATTTTATGGTATGAACTTCGACCACATCCCAGGACTGCATTCCCAAGCCAGTTTTTTGGGGTTGGTACTTATTATGCTTGCCATAGTCGTTGTAATATTTATATGGTTTAAGCGAAAGCGGTTTTTGTAAAGGAATATCTTTGATATATTTGATGGAATTAAAATGTGGAAAATATGTCGCTGAAGAAATTTAAGAATCTAATCTTAACCTGGGAGGATTGGAAGGGGTTAACAGCCGTTACTTCCAACTTAAAGGACAAAGTCTTCCAAAACCTTGATTTTATTGATAAAGACATAGATTGGACAAGTTTGAAAACCAAAGGCGCTGTCTTTTTAGGATGTGATTTCAATAAAGAAGATGCAATTCAAATCATTTCTGGAGGAGCATTGGTCTATCCAAAATTTGAAAATGTACCTTATAATCCCCATCGTTCCAGTTTATATACGTGGCAAGAATTGATGGAACATACTTCGAATGGTCCCACTCAAACCATCGATGAACTAATTTATGGACATTTCTTCAAATTAAAATACAATCCTCCGATGGGTGAGGCAATGGCCCAACGGATCCACGACTATTCCATTGATGTAGCATTACGAAATATCATTGATTACGATGACTTTGGGATGACTCAGAAACAAATCGTTGGTTTTATGGGAGGACATTCTACAACACGCGGTTCAGAATATTATGTAAAAACGGCTTTGGCTGCACGAAGTTTGGCTGAGAAAGGATATTTCGTCGCGACAGGTGGCGGTCCTGGAATTATGGAAGCCGCGAATTTAGGTGCGTACTTTGGGAGTTATTCGGAAGAAGAGTTACTAGAAGCTATTTTCATTTTGTCGGATTTGAAGTATGAATACGAAGGCCAACCCGATTATTTAGCTTCAAATTATTTAGACCAAGCAAAACGAGTTTTGGACATGTATCCAAAAGGTAAGGAGAGTTTAGCCATTCCCACCTGGTTTTATGGGCATGAACCTTCGAACCTCTTTGCATGCCACATTGCAAAATATTTCTCAAACAGCATTCGAGAAGACACCTTATTATCGATATGTTTATATGGAATCATTTATGCACCTGGAAGTGCAGGAACGACTCAAGAGATTTTCCAAGAAGCCGCACAAAATCACTACGGAACCTTTGGCTATTACAGTCCTATGGTATTTCTTGGGAAAAAGAGATACATTGAAGACACAGCGGTCTATTCTGTTCTCCATCAATTAGCCGTTGGAATGCCGTATAAAGATTTACTTTATCTGACCGATGATCCCGATTTGGCCGTAAATTTCATTGAAAGTCATCCGCCCGTTCCGGTAGAAATGTAAGTTTCATGGTTTTTTATACAAATTTAGATTTAGGTAAGTCCAGTCTTACAAAGGGATACAGAGTTATTATTGCGTGTCATTTCGGAATATTAATTATTTTTCAAACATGTTTGCACAGTTTAAAAAGAAGTCTTACCTTTGCATTACAAATCGCGAGATGGAGCAGTAGGTAGCTCGTCGGGCTCATAACCCGAAGGTCACAGGTTCGAGTCCTGTTCTCGCTACTAATAACGCTCAAAGGCTTACTATCAGTAGACTTTGGGCGTTTTGCGTAAAAAATTCGGGTCATTTTTGGGGCAATGAAATAGCATTTCCCTAAATAAAAAAATGGCA
>JBAYRQ010000040.1:0-9108 GCA_041676545.1 Weeksellaceae bacterium
ACCTGCATAAAACTTAATGTTGTCAATGTACATAAAGTTTGTTGGCGCTGCTGAGAAATAATCAAATCCATCCAATTTACCTTGGAAGTTCGGATCATCTCCAAATGGAATAGTTTGGCCGAAATCTAATTCAACACCGTCCACAAAAAGCTTCATAGTATTGGTGTCTAAATCATGCTCAAGTGCAACATTAAACCACTCCTCCTCTACGTAGTCGAAGTTGTAAGCAACTCCTCCTGCAGCTAGATAAAAAGTTCCTGGAACTGGTGGAGTCCCTTCTACCGTAGGGTCAAGACCAATATACGCTTGATAAGCCCAATTCCCAGTCGCTCCTAGTTGAGCCAAGTCATGCTGTGCATTAAAATACCCCGAAGAACCGAAATCAATAAAAATGTCCATGCTGTATGTCCATTTCCCTGAAGTTTTCATTCCCACCATTAAAATAGCATCCTGAATTTCATCATTCCCAATAAATCCAGACTGAGTACCTTCTGAGGCTTGATCAGCGGATACGATGATGTTTTCATTATTGTCAACCATACTCCAGTTTGTCCAATGACCACCAAAATACGATCCCAACGGATAATCTTCAAATCCATCGGTTAATTGTGCGTTTGCAGAAAGGCTAAATGCCAATGCGGTCGCTAATAAGTAAATTTTTTTCATAATTTCTAAATTTTATTTTTTTTAACGTTGTAAAGTTATGTTTTTTTTTAACACTATAAAACTGATTCTTGTTAAATTTCAGTGTTTTTTTATATTACACCTTATATTCAATCTTATTTTTTAATTTTGCAAATAGTAAAAGTAAGGATATGCAAACACAAGTAGATAACAAATTATCGTTTAAACAGTTTAAACAACAAATCTTAAATGATTATAAATTGGCTTTGCTTTCGCGTGAAACTAGTTTATTAGGAAGAAAAGAAGTTTTAACTGGAAAAGCGAAATTCGGAATTTTTGGAGACGGGAAAGAAATCCCTCAATTGGCAATGGCCAAAGTTTTCAAAAACGGCGATTTTCGTTCGGGTTATTACCGTGACCAAACTTTTATGTTTGCCATAAACCAACTTTCAGTGACCGAATTCTTCGCCCAACTTTACGCCAATACCGATGTGGAAAAAGAACCTTCCTCCGCCGGACGCCAAATGAATTCGCACTTTGCTACGCGTTCTTTGAATCCAGATGGTAGCTGGAAGAAACTAACCGACCAAAAAAATTCAAGCTCAGACATCTCTCCTACTTCCGGCCAAATGCCACGGCTGTTAGGATTGGCACAAGCTTCGAAATATTATAGAGAAGTTTCACACGCAGATACCGTTCAGAACTTTTCTGTCAATGGAAATGAAATTGCGTTTGGAACCATTGGTGACGCAAGTACTTCGGAAGGCCCTTTTTGGGAAACTATCAATGCAGGTGGTGTTCTTCAAGTTCCTATGATTGTTTCTATTTGGGACGATGGATACGGAATTTCTGTTCCGGGAAAATATCAACGTACTAAAAATAGTCTAAGTGAAATGCTTTCGGGTTTTGAGCAAAACGAAGACGAAAGAGGATACGCTCTATTTACAGTCAAAGCATGGGACTATCCGGCTTTAATCACGGTGTATGAACAGGCTGAAAAAATTGCGAGAGAAAAACATATTCCGTGTATAATCCATGTGGAAGAATGTACCCAACCGCAAGGTCACTCCACCTCAGGGTCGCATGAACGATACAAATCCACCGAGAGATTGGATTGGGAAAAAGAGTTCGATGCAATTGCAAAATTCAAAGAATGGATTTTGAATTTCGATGCAGGTGACGATCAATTGGCAACCGCTGAGGAATTAGAAATCATAGAAACTGAAACCAAAAAAGAAGTAAGAACCGCTCAAAAACAAGCGTGGGAAGATTACCTGAATCCTCTTTTGGAATTGAGGAACGAAGCAATTCCACCAATGGAAGCGTTAGCAAATGAAAGTCCAAATAAAACATTTGTTGAACACGAAATTAAAATCCTAAAAGGAAAACAAGTTCCCCATAAAAAAGATGTGTATAGCGCCATTCGAAAGATAATTCGTTTGTGTCGTGCGGAAAACTCCCCATCGAAATCACAATTAATCGATTGGTTGAAAGCGCGTTTCGAAATTGAGAAAGAAGTGTACTCTTCCCATCTACACAGCGAATCCAAATGGAGTGCGTCGAATCTTGAGAAAATAGACCCAACGTATTCAGACGAAGCACATGTGGAAGACGGACGGGTAGTTTTAAGAGATAATTTCGATAAAATATTTAGTCAAAATGAGAATGTTCTTATTTTTGGTGAAGATGCCGGAAACATTGGTGACGTAAACCAAGGTTTGGAAGGATTGCAAGAAAAATACGGGGAAGCGAAAGTAAGCGATACCGGAATTCGAGAAGCGACCATCATCGGTCAAGGAATTGGATTGGCGATGCGTGGACTTCGACCGATTGCTGAAATTCAATATTTGGATTATGTTCTTTATGGACTTCAATTGATGTCTGACGATTTATCGACTGTTCAATACCGAACCAAAGGCGGACAAAAATCACCGTTAATCGTTCGTACACGCGGTCATCGTTTGGAAGGAATTTGGCATTCGGGATCACCAATGGGTGGGATTTTAAATTTAGTTCGTGGAATGTATGTTTTAGTTCCACGCGATTTAACCAAAGCCGCTGGATTCTATAATGCATTGTTGAAATGCGACGAACCGGCCATCGTGGTAGAAAGTTTAAATGGGTATCGTTTGAAAGAAAAAATGCCGACCAATTTGGGTGAATTCACAACGCCAATTGGTGAAGTGGAAGTGACCAAAACCGGTTCCGATGTAACTTTGGTAACCTATGGTTCTACGTGGAGAATTGTAATGGAAGCTGCCAAAGAATTGGCTCAATTGGGAATTGACGCGGAAGTGATTGACGCTCAGTCTTTACTACCTTTCGATATCCAAGGTGACGTGGCGAAAAGCGTGGAAAAAACCAACCGATTGGTTGTAATTGACGAAGACGTTCCCGGCGGAGCTTCTGCATTTATTCTTCAACAGATTCTGGAGAAACAAAATGCCTATTTCCATTTGGATAGTAAGCCGTTGACAATTACAGCAAAAGCGCACAGACCTCCTTATGGGAGTGATGGTGATTATTTCTCAAAACCATCTGCAGATGACATTGTAGAACAAGTATATGAATTAATGAGCGAATCAAATCCTCAAAAATTCCCTTCCTTATTTTAAGAAAAAGAATACAAATAATATAAGTTCTAAAATCCGTCGTTTGGCGGATTTTTTTTTTAATTAATTTACCGACTTTAACTTCGATCATCCGGTTCGGTATGCACCAAAACGTCCGCGATTTCTGGGAGTTGACGTTGGATTTCATCTTTTAAATCATGTGCAATTTTATGGCCTTCGCGAACCGAAATTTCCCCCGAAACAATCATGTGAAGATCGACATAAAAAGTCATTCCCATTTTTCGAACATGGCATTTTTCTGTATCGACAACACCGGGAACGGTCAATGCTATTTGACGGATAGATTCAATCATTTCTCCATACAATTGCTCATCGGAAATCTCACCCAAAACGGGTTGGAAAATACGATAGGCATTGAAAACAATAATCCCAGAAGCAATCAATGCTGCCCAATCGTCCGCGGACTCATAGCCTTCGCCCATAAAAATGGCAATTGAAATTCCCACAAAAGCGAGTATCGAAGTAATCGCATCGCTTCGATGATGCCACGCATCTGCCTTTAACGACGAGCTGTTGGTTTCTTTACTCTTTCGTATAACGTAGCGGTACGAAAACTCTTTGAAGAGTATAATCGCCGTTAAAACGTATAAGGTGAAAATCTTCGGACCTTCGTGCGGAGTTTGAATGTTTTGAATACTTTGATATGCAATAATTGTAGCAGAAACCAGTAAAAACCCAATCACTAGAAAAGTAGAAAAAATCTCATATCGACCATGTCCGTAGGGATGATTTTCATCGGGCGGTTTGGTGGAATACTTCAATCCTACCCAAACCAAAATCGATGAAAACACATCTACGCTCGATTCGATTGCATCAGCGATGAGTGCATACGAGTTGCCGAGAACTCCCGCTACGAACTTTATACAAGCCAGCAAGAAATTTCCGATGATGCTAAAAATCGAGGTTCGTAAGGCAATTTTTGTATTCATTGTTTGGGCATTTGGAAATTAGAAATTCCATTAAGCAAATGTAAAATAAATTATTCCAAAGAATTGGAAAACTGAAAAGTAAGAAATTGAGTTGACAAAAAAACCTGTCCAATTTTTATCGGACAGGCTTGTATCTTTAAAGATTAACTAATTAATCTTTTCCTAAAAATGGATATCTATAATCTTTTGCGGGTACAAAAGTTTCTTTCACCGTGCGAACGGAAACCCAACGCAATAAATTCATTGCTGAACCGGCTTTGTCGTTGGTCCCTGATGCTCTTGCACCACCAAATGGCTGCTGTCCCACTACGGCTCCGGTTGGTTTATCGTTGATGTAGAAATTCCCGGCGGCATTTTCCAATGCTTTGATTCCTTGGTTCACTGCATAGCGATCTTTTCCGAAAATGGCGCCAGTCAAAGCGTATTCAGAAGTTTCATCAACTAATTTTAAGGTTTTTTCCCACGCATTTTCGTCGTAAACATAAATAGTTAAGATTGGGCCGAAGATTTCTTCCACCATACTTTCATATTTTGGATTGGTCGTCTCAATTACTGTTGGTTCCACAAAATAACCAACGGAATTATCGCATTTTCCTCCAAAAATAACTTCGGCTTCGTTCGAAGCTTCAGCTCTTTCAATGTATCCTTTGCATTTATCAAATGAATTTGAATCGATTACTGCAGTTACAAAGTTTGAGAAATCTTCAGGCGATCCCATTGTAATTGAATCCAATGCTTTTTTCATCTCCGCTTTCACTTCCGACCAAATATTTGCTGGAATATATGCTCTTGAAGCTGCGGAACATTTTTGTCCTTGATACTCAAACGCTCCTCTAATCAAGGCCGTTGCAACTTCTTGCGGACAAGAAGATTTGTGTGCAACTACAAAATCTTTTCCACCTGTTTCACCCACAATTCGTGGATAGGTTTTATGATTTTGAATGTTTTCTCCGATTTGTTTCCATAAAGATTTAAAAACAGCAGTAGAACCTGTGAAATGCAATCCTGCAAAATCCGGGTGTTCTATTACAGTTTTGGCTGTTTCAGCTCCACCTGTCAGAACCATATTGATGACGCCATCTGGCAAGCCTGCTTCTCTGAAGACTTCCATAATCACTTCTGCAGAATAAACTTGTTTGTCGGAAGGTTTCCAAACCACCACATTTCCCATCAAAGCCATCGAAGCCGGAAGATTTCCGGAAATAGCCGTAAAGTTAAAAGGTGTGATGGCAAAAGTAAATCCTTCCAATGGACGGTATTCTACACGGTTCCAAACTCCATCAGAAGAAATGGGTTGATCGGCGTAGATTTGCGTCATAAATTCCACGTTGAAACGTAAAAAGTCAATCAACTCACAAGCCGAGTCAATTTCTGCCTGAAATGCATTTTTGGATTGACCGATCATTGTCGCAGCATTGATTCTTGCACGATAAGGTCCTGCTAATAAATCAGCAGCTTTCAAAAAAATCGCTGCACGGTTTTCCCAGGACATATCGGCCCAGTTTTTTCTGGCTTTCAAAGCTGCCTCGATGGCATCTTTCACATCTTTTTGAGTTCCTCTATGGTAAAATCCCACAACGTATTGATGGTCGTGAGGCGGTGTAATCGGTCTTTTATCTCCCGATTTCACGATTTTGCTTCCTATGTATTGGGGAACTTCGATTTTCTGTTTGTACATCTTTTTATAAGTAGCCTGCAATTCTTCGCGTTCGGGTGTGCCCGGCGCATAAGACAAAACTTCCTCGTTGGCTACAAAGGGTACCTGATAAATTCCTTTTGGCATAACTTATTATTTTCTTGTTTTTGAACTAATTTTTGAAATGCAAAGGTACGAAGGATTTTGTTTAAAGTTCAAGGTTTAAAGTTTCTATTTTACCTTTTGGTTCCAATACCAAATTCTTGGTATTTTTCTTAGAATAACACAAATATTCTAGTGGATTCTTGGTTTGTGTTGTTTTTTTTTTATATGTTAGCAAAGAAGCAAAAATTTAACAGGCGCCAACTTAAAATTTCACTTCACTAATATTATTGTTAAATTTAAATTTTAAATCAGATGAAAAAATTGATTTTACTTTGTAGCTTTGGGCTACTAGGAAGTTTTGCTTTGGCAGGGAATTCTATTGAAAAAGAGCCAATTTCTTTGCAACAACAATCTTCTGACGAAGTTGATTACGTTTATGTATTTATGAACGGTGAATGGACATGTGTTCCGGTAACTTTTTCATGTGGAGGTGGAGGTTGGGCTTGTGGCTATACAACAGCTGAAATTATAGCTAACGCATTGCTTGCAGACAAAATTGCTTGTCCTTTTGGTCCGCAATAAGTAATAATTTTTTAAGAAGTCTCTATTCTTAATATACTTAAAGAGAGGCTTCTTATCTATAATAAATAATAATTCTATGTTTAAATACTTCTGTTTTATTTTTTTAATTTCTTCCTATATCTTAGGTCAATCCAGTGATTCATTTATATATTCTTATTATTTCCAATTAGATTCAACAGATGTAAACCATTCGGGAGAAGACGTTATGCTTTTAGAAGTAAAAGGAGAAAAATCTATTTTTCATAGCGTTTATACATTAGAAGCTAATTTGTTTTATTTTGGGAACAAAGAACAAATAATGGTAAGCGGATTAGATCTTATCAACAACCCTAAGCATAGATTGGAGTATGCCATACACGCTAATCTCAAAAATGATTCTCTTGAGATATTTCAAGATTATATAACTTATAAATTTCAATATTTTGAAGTCAATCCTCCAATAATCTGGAAAATAGAGAACGAACAAAAAGCTTATATGGATTTTACCGTTCAGAAAGCAACCACTCGATTCAAAGGAAGAGAATATATCGCTTGGTTTGCTCCCCAAATACCTATTTCATCTGGACCTTATAAATTTAAGGGTTTACCAGGATTGATTGTTGAAATTTATGATCCAAAAAAAACCCATCATTTTAAATTAATTGAAGTAGGCAGTAAAATACAAATTCCGGAAGATTATTTTAAAAATTATTCTACGATAACAAAAAAAGATTTTGAGGATTTCCTTCACCGTTACAGAACAGATATATATGCAGGATTTCCAGAGGGTGGGTTTAAATTTTCTGAAGAAGATGAAAGACGAATTAGAAAAAATATGGAAGAACGAAATAGGAAACGAAATAACCCAATAGAATTAACGGATTAACTTTATTAATCTTTTGTGATATTGAAACCATTTTTCATTTTTTTTCTAATCATTTTCCCAATAAAATCTCTTTCTCAGGTCATTATTTCAGGACAGGTTCTTACTATAGATTTAGAGTTTGTTTCCCATGCAAATATCACAATTACCGATTCTGCAAGTCTGATTTTGGCTTACGACATTACCGATAAGAACGGAAAATTCACCATAACATTGGATTCTGAATTAGACACTTTGAAATTGAATGTTCGTGCTCTAAACTTTTCCTTTCATTCAGAAATAATGGAAAATAAATCCCAAGAATTTGAAATCCAATTATTTCCTGAAGTCACGGTTTTAAAAGAAGCCGTTATCAAACAAAGGCCCATCAGACAAAGGGGCGATACGATCAATTATGATGTATCGGCTTTTCAAGAACAAAGTGACCGTTCGATTGCGGATGTCTTGAGAAAAATGCCCGGAATAGAAATAGAGCCCGGAGGCAGAATTCTTTATCAGGGAAACCCCATCAACAAATATTATATCGAAGGTCTCGATTTACTCGAAGGAAAATACAGACTTGCCAACGAAAACCTTCCTGCAGATGCGGTTTCACGTGTACAGATTCTGGAAAATCACCAACCCATCAAAGTTTTGGACAGTTTGGTGCATAGCAATCAAGCTGCTCTGAACATACGGTTAAAAAAGAATATTACGACGACGGGAACTGCAGAATTGGGCGCCGGAATTTCTCCATTGCTCTGGAAAGCCAATGTGACCCCGATGTTTTTCAATAAAAAACAACAGATGATAGCTTCTTATCAGGGAAATAATATAGGAGAGGATGTTTCTTTGCAACTTCGGACTTTGACATTGGCCGACTTGCTAAACCAGAGCAAAACACGGACTCACTATAATTGGTTAAGCGTGTCCAATGCGTTAACTCCACCCATTCCGGAAAAAAGATGGCTGGACAATGAAATCCACTTGGGAACGGTTAATTTTTTGACCAAATGGAGAAATAATTATGACTTTCGGGTAAATGCTGCTTATTATAACGATTACCAAAAACAACTTTCGAATTCTAAAACCACTTATTATTTTCCTTCCGATACGATTTCGATTGTAGAAAATCGAAGAAATTCGAAGTTGACCAATCATTTGAACACTAAATTTTCATTGCTCAAAAACAACAAATCCAATTATTTTCAAAACGTCCTGGAGTTCAAAGGAAATTGGGAAAACCAACATGGAATGCTCGATAATTTAAATGAAACCATCGATCAAAAAACTGAAAAACCCAGTTATTTGATTGCCAATCGTTTCAGCACCATTCTTCCGGTAGGAACGCAATTCATCACGCTTTCTTCCAATGTTTCTTACGAATCCAAACAAGAAAACTTAAGCATCGTTCCTGGTCAGTTTACAGAAATGCTCAGTGATTTAATTGAGACGTTTGAAAATCGACAAACGGTTGATTTTGAAAGATTTTATTTGGAAAACCATGTGGGAATCACCAAACAATTGGGTTATTTTACATTTGCTCCCAAAATAGGAAGTCAATTTATTGCTCAAAATTTCGATTCTCAATTAGGAAATCAGGACGGAGCCTTGGTCGGTGAATCTTATCAAAATGACCTGAATTGGAAGCAATTTAAAAACTACTTACACCTCAATTTACAATTCAATAAAAGAAAATGGAAAGTCAGTTTGGATCTTCCTGTTGAATACTATTTGTTGGCCATTTCAGACCCAAAT
>JBAYRQ010000041.1:0-8871 GCA_041676545.1 Weeksellaceae bacterium
ACCGCCCAAAGTTCGGCTCCGGAAGGGTTAACCCCGGCGTCCTAAAAACTGGTTCCATAGTTCAACGGATAGAACGACAGTTTCCTAAACTGTAAATCTGGGTTCGATTCCCGGTGGGACTACTGAAATGGATGTTAAATTAAACTAAAAGCACTTAAATTCAATGATTTAAGTGCTTTTTTATTTTTGTCAAATAGTCAAAAAATGCACTAAAAATCAACAAAAAAGGGACTAATTCGGGACCTGTGTAATGCATACTACCGAAAGGTCCCGATTTATGCTCTAACTCGCTGTAATTCAATACTAATTAGTTTCAATTGGTTCGTTTTGATACGCTGAAAATCGCTTCTTTTTAGGTATGTTTAGCGATGAAAACGGGACCTATTTTGATAATATTGTAAAATAGGATTATGAGAGTTTCAGTTTTATTTCAATTAAGAAGGTCAAAATCAAGACCTGACGGCAAATCTCCTCTTTATCTGAGGTGTACGATGGGTGGACAGCGCTTTGAAGCGTCCACTGGTTTTTTCCTGGAAAAATCTTCCTGGATTGAGTCTGCTCAGCTTGCAGACGGCAAATCTGAAGAGATAAAGGTCATCAACAATCGGCTAACCAAAATCCGAAGTAAGATCCTTGATATCTATAACCAATTAGATTCGATTGGGGAACCATTTGATATTCTGGCTATCAGGGACAAATTTCTCGGGATAAGCAATGGTCAGGGATTTTTAGAGGTCTTTGATTCAATAATTCGAGATGTAGAAGCAACGTTGGGGAGTGATTATTCTCCGCTAACACTAAAACAGTATCGGACGGTTCGGAGCCGATTTGAAGAATTCCTGCAAAAAAAGGAAAAGCGAAAGGATATTCCCGTTGCCGGTTTCGATTTTAAGCTGATCAAATCTTTTGATGTTTACCTGAAAAGTACTTATCACGTGGCATCAAATACAGCCTTCTGCTACCATAAGATTATAAAAAAGGTATTGAACCAGGCAGTAGCCATGAATTATTTGCTTCGGAACCCTTACAGTTCCTTTAAGTTTTCAAGAAGCGATGGACATCGAGATTTTCTGACACTTCAAGAGGTTCAAAAAATTCATAATAAAGAATTTGCAATTCCCAGAATGCAGTTGGTCCGTGACATTTTTGTCTTTGCCTGTTACACGGGATTATCATACGTGGACATTTCAAAATTGAATTCAAGAAATATTCAGAAAGGGAATGACGGGAATAATTGGATCATTCTTGACAGAACAAAAACCGAATCAAGATGCCGAATACCAATTCTTCCGGTAGCACAACAAATAATGACGAAATATCAAGATCATCCAGTTGTCTGTTCATCCAATAAGGTACTTCCGGTTCTTTCCAATCAGAAAATGAATAGCTATTTAAAAGAACTGGCTGATGTTTGTGAAATAAGTAAAAACCTTTCGATGCACGTTGCCAGGCATACTTTTGCTACATCCGTGACGCTTTCAAATGGAGTACCTATAGAAACGGTGTCGAAAATGCTCGGACATACTTCTCTAAAGACTACACAGATTTATGCCAGAATTGTGGATTCGAAAATATCGCAAGATATGGAGGCGTTAAAGTTGAAGTTGTGACTTCTGATTTTACAATGCATTTGAGCAGAATGCTTTTGTTCTGGGGAAAAGTAAATTTGATGCTACTTGGTTGATATTGAGGGAACTCTATTTTTCTCTGATAAGTTTCTCCAACCTGTCCATCATCTGATCCTTTTCTTTCAGCATGCGCTCATAGAGCGCAATTTTTTCTTCGTGAAGTTTTATTATCTGATCAACGGGATTTACAGTAGAATTGTAGAAAAATGAAGCAGGTTGATTACAATTGTCAAAAGTGTTTGAGATAATATTTATCGCTTGCTCGTCGTCAAAATTTTGAAAAGCCTCCACCGGGACTTTCATGGCACTGGAAATCTGTTTCAATAGGGGCAGTTCAATGGTTTCTTTCTGCTCCAGCAATGAAATTTTCTGTTGGTTCCATCCTTCGCCGAGTTCGTATGCAAGGGCATCCTGCTTGATTCCCAACATTTCGCGAAACCTTTTCACATTGCGACCTTCATGTACTTTAGCTTCCATAATTCCGAATTATTTTTCAACAAACTCAAAGATAAAACAAATTTGGTTAAAAAAGTAAAAGACCAAAGTTAACAAAAGACATTCGGTAAAATACAGGAATAAAAAATATTTCTAAGTCCACGGATTGCCTGTATCAGTAAGGAATTGGGCAAAAACAGATTTTGTTTAAACTGTAATTTACATGCTTGCCAATGATATTTTACAGTCGGGCAAAATTGAATACGTTATTCATAGGTTGGAAATTTGTGTTGTACCCCTAAAATACAGCACATGAAAACAAAGATAAAACCTGACATTTCAGTTCCAGAAAATGAAGTTTTGAGCGGAAAACTCAAACAATTGACCCATGAATTCCCGCTCTCATATATTTTTTATCATCCGGCAAATGTTAGGGAGGCCGCCCACGTCATAATTATTGCAGAAGATTCAGGCGATGTTGAAACCATTGAATCACGAAAATGGATTCGCAATAACGGAGAAGAGAAACTGATCTTGTTTCATATTTCCAGTCAATCGAAAATGAAAGCTGAGCTTCGAGCTGGTAATCCCTTCTTTGGTTGGTATTGTCAAAAACCAGCCGTCATCTATCAAAATCCGGAATCAAAAGATTGTGGTGATACCGACTGGCCTTCATTTAAAAAGAGGTTCAAAAGATATACTTCTGCCTACAATCACCATCGGGATAACTTGTTAGCGGCAGTTAACAGATTCCAGGAGTTGGGTTCCCTCACAGGACTGTTTGTTTCCTACCTTTCTGTTTTTGAGTACGACATTCGACACCTGGAAATGCTTTATAAAGGAAGATGCGTTGAATCTGAAAACCTGCACCAGCGAATCAAAAAGCTGATTCCGCGCCTTCCCGAAATGGAAAGCATATTTGTTCCCAGGAACGGCAATGAATATTACCTGATTTTCGAACTGGAAAAAGCCAATGACTTTGCAGAGGACGGAGACGAAATCCGGCTCAATGAGAAACTCGTGGACAGTTTCTTCCTGGCAGAAGAAAAACTACACAAAATGGTTCTTTACCGCCTTTCCGAACTTAAGGCATTAATAAAGTCCGGCCTTCCTAAACAGCCAATTTCTGATCAATTACAAAAGACGACAGAAGAAGACGATCAGGAGAAAGAAATAGCCGCGCAAGTAGTAAAAATAAACCCGGTTGAAGAAATCTATTTATTTCATCAAGTCCAAAACATTCAGCATACAAGCTATTTTCTTCTTCTCATTGGTGAGAGTCTTGGCACCGAAACCCTGAACCGGATTCAACAGTCTGTGAATTCCAAATTTGAAGGAAAATATTCCGTTGTTTTAATCGGCCACAGCCGGAGCTGGATACAAAGCAATTTGTTTTACCAACAGTCATTCTTTAAGAAAATAATGAAACCGGAAAACCTCAGGTTTCAATCTCATCCCAACCATCCTGCCATCCATTGGGAAGACAATAATACCTCCGAATACCCCGATCTGGAATATTTACACCTCTCGGCAATAAATCTGTCAGCCCAGTATTTTGTATTACGAAACCATTCGGAAAAGGACAATGTCGAAGGAATCTTTGATTTATTCAGCAAATCTGTTTTAAGGATATTCCGAACACTGGTTTATTCCAAGCTGAGTTACCTGCCCAATTACTTACCCGCCTTTACTCTCTGGAAACTTTGCACATATGCAGACCCCGGATTCGAAAAGCTGGAATACCTGTTTGAAAAACTAAACGGAGCTGATTTTTTCAAAGAAGTAACTTACCACACCCGGTTTCATCCTGAACTTTCAAGGTTGACCGAACAGAAGCTATTGGTAGCAGACGAAATCTTAAACACCCTGTTGAAGGAGCTAAACACTACATTCAGCCGTTTAAAGACACCCACAAAGGCAATCACGAAGACAATAACAGAAGAAGTTGAATAAGATAGATACTAAGGTTACAAACAAGTAAAATATACTTCCAAATATGAACAGATTCAAATACATTCGAATAGTTTCGAATACTCTTGAATGCTTTTAAATAGTTTTGAATACTCTTGAATACAATCGAATATTTTTGAATAGATAAGTTTTCCCAAAAGAATAGGTTGTTCTGTCCCTGCGACACAAAGCCTCCGGTTTCCTCCGCCTTTAAGTCTCGGGAAAGTAGCAAGAGAGTTGGCTCCACTTTATTACGCCAACACCCTTGCTTTTTTATTTGGTTATCCATACCGGCAAAGCGAAAAAGAAAAGTCAATTTAGCTGCACGGCTACCAAAAAAGTCAAGGCCGGGGCAAGTGTTCTGCCAAGATACTTCCCAGTTTAATTTGAATTGTTTTAGTTTGATTCGGGCAGAACAGCCTTGCTTTTTCCGCCGTTCCGCATACCAATTACCTTTCTTTTTCTTTTTTTGACTGTTTTTTCTTCCTCTTTTGAAAATAGGACGATCATTTTAATTAATTGATATTGAGTTATTTTGATTGTTGTATCTTCGATTTTTTAGGTATAGCTTTAGGATAGACCAATGCCTCAAACGGGGGAATACGACTATTCAAAGTAGGGAATGCAAGATGTGTATTTGTATGCACAAATACCTTTCATCTTGCCCGAACGGACAACAGGTCATTCCCCAACTTTTGGAAGTTGATTCCCCACTTTGAACCGGTTTTAACAGGAACCAAACAGGCCATTGGAACCATAGAAACAATTAAGGAACCCAGAAGAAACAAGAAAACAGGAAACAATTTGTGCGTCCAAAGCTGTCCGATATTGACAAAAGAACTGAGAAGCTGATTATCCGGCTTACCAGGGAAGAAAAGTTCCGGTTGCAAAACCTGACCAAACAGGGGAAATATGGCTGCATGAGTGATTATATCCGAAATAAGATATTCGATCTTTCAAAAAGAAAAACCCTTTCGCTCGACAATGAAGCCAAAGATCAACTCAAAAGCCTGGATTACGAACTGAATAAAATCGGGGTGAACCTGAATCAGCTTTCCAAGCGGATGAATTCATTTTCGGGTTACAATGTTGGCGACAATGACCGGCAACTTCTGAAGCAAGCTTTTGAGATGATGCGATACTGCCTGATCAACCTTCAGAAATTATTGCACTAATTTTCTTTCATAAAACACTCAAAGTCAAAAATCATGATCATCAAAATCCACCAGGCTTGTAGCACGAAAAATGCTTTGTTTTATAACGAACGAAAGGTTGAAAGGCATTATGCAACCTTTTACCAGAACAAAAACACGGCGGAGATCAATCCCTTTTTCGGAGACAAGAATATCCGTTATCGGATTTTCAAAGAGATTGAGGATCGAAACACCCGGGTTCGAAAGCCCGGATTGCACATATCGGTTAATCCGACAGTCAGCGATTTGGTTCGGCTGGGTGATGCCGGTATCAGAACTGAGATCGGTAACCTGATGAAACATTTGGGCTATGGGAATCAGCCTTACCTGGTCTATAAACATGCTGATCTGGAACGGGTGCATTTTCATATTGTATCTACCCGTATCAATTATGATACAGGAAAGAAGATCACTGACAGTTATGAAAAAGAAAAAACGCAGCGGTTCATTAAAGACCTGGAGCAGAAATACCAGCTTACCAAGGACGAACCACAGGAAAAACTCAACTATCGGTTTTCCGGTTCCAGCGAGAACTTAAAGCAGAACCTGGAAAGCTTATTCGGTCAGCTCAATCGAATGGAGTTTATCACTTCCAAAGAAATATATGATCAAGCTCTGAAGCTGTTTAATGTTGAGATTAGAAAAGCAGGACGGGGATACTCTGTTTTTGTTACTGATGACAATGGAAATCCGATAAGGCATCTGGTAAGAGTGAAGGATTTTGAACAGAAACCGAAGTTTTACCTGGCGGAACAACTGAATTTAGGCCAACAATCGAAGCAGCATCTCAATTCGGATCAAACAAGTGTAAGCACTGGCGTTTTAAAATCGTTGGTTTTGAAAGAATTGATGCGACAAACAAACCCTTACAATGCAGATTATCAGAAAAAAGCCAGACTAAAATTGAAGAATCAGAGAAAGAAAGGAAGGAGGATTTGAAAAAGTTGAATCTCAGATTGCTTTTGAGTTGTCTAATTTTATCTTTTCCGAGTGGGGTGACATCCAAGAATATAAAAAATGAAACAAATTCAACTATTACAGTTTTCTCTAAAGCGATATTCTTTTTTGCGCTCAATATTTAATTCAGCATTATTTTGATAAATAATATCTTTTGAGAATAAAATATTTATTTTAACAATATCTTCTGATAGCGCCATAAAATAGGTAATGTTAAAACCATTTAAGAACGGCTATTGAGTATACCGAAGTAAGGGTTCTAAGTTTGTAGGGCTATTTAAAAATCCCTGTATCCCTGGTTGAAAATCTTAAAGAGAATGACATTTCCAAAGTGAATCTTGAAGAAGATATTGTAATTTGAAAATTTCTACAAAGATATTATTTGTTTTTAATTTCTTTTTATGTATCTTTGTTTTGTTGTTTGAAAAATGCTACAATGAATAAAACAAAAAAATTGAATGATATAGCGCAGCTCCAGTTTGGCTATTATGCTCCTCCATTAGAGGTTGGGAGTGTTCTTTACATACAAGTGAAACATTTTGATGAGCTTGGAAGATATAATGAACAGATGGATACATTTGTTGACCTAGACCAGAAAAATGAAACACACATATTGAATGAGGGTGATATTCTTTTTGTAGGAAAAGGAAACAGAAATTTTGCTTGGGCATATACCAAAACAGTCGGTCCGGCGATTGCCTCATCCATCTTTTTTGTAATCAAGCCAGACAGAAATCAGGTGTTACCTGAGTATTTGACAACGATTTTTAATTTGCCCAAAAATCAAATTTATTTTCAGTCTCTTGGTGCAGGCAGTTCGATTCCTTCAATAAGAAAATCTGAGTTGGAGATGTTTCCTGTCCCCTTGCCTGAAATGTCTGTGCAAAAAAAAATTGTTGAGTTAAAACAACTGCATGAATTGGAAATCAGACTTACGCAAGAGATTGTTGATAAAAAAAGAATGCTTTTTCAGGAGGTTATAAATCAATTAATATAATATTATCATGGATAAAAATACAAGACATGTGGTTCCAAACTCCAATGGTGGGTGGGATTCAAAAAAAGGCGGAGCCGAAAGGGCATCGAAACATTTTGAAACGAAAAAAGAAGCGGAACAATACAGTAGGGAGTTATCTAAAAAGGAAAGTTCAGAATTGTACATTCATGGGAAGGATGGTCAGATACAGCGGAAGGATTCACACGGTAACGACACTTTTCCACCAAGAGGTTAATTTAAACCAATATTGAATATGAAGAAAATAATCACACAGTCGGAAATAAACAACATTGTCTGGAAAGCATGTGACACCTTCCGGGGAGTAATTGATCCGTCTCAATATAAAGACTATATACTTACCATGCTATTTGTGAAGTATGTCTCTGATGTTTGGAAGGATAAAAAGAGTTTCTATGCTGAAAAATATAATAACGATGAGGTTCGTATTGAAAGGGCTCTGCGCAACGAGCGTTTTAAGGTACCGGAAAATTGCATGTTCGATCATCTTTTTGAGAATCGAAATGCACCAAACTTGGGAGAGTTAATTAATACCGCCTTGGAAAGCCTCGAAGATGCTAACCGAAATAAACTCGAACGGGTATTCCGTAATATAGATTTTAATTCGGAAGCCAACCTTGGGCAGACAAAAGATCGTAACCGCCGGTTAAAGAACTTGCTGGTTGATTTCGCAGCCTTGGACTTGCAACCATCGCATCTGGAGGATAATGATGTAATTGGTGATGCCTATGAATACCTCATTGAAAAATTTGCCAGTGATGCAGGAAAGAAAGCAGGTGAGTTTTATACTCCGGCACAAGTTTCTAAACTACTGGCCAAGTTGATTGACCCCAAACCAGGTGACCGAATCATTGATCCAACATGCGGTTCAGGTTCCCTCCTGATCAAAACAGCTAAAGAAGTTGGGAGTAAAAATTTCTCCCTCTATGGTCAGGAAATTAATGGAAGCACATGGGCATTGGCTCGAATGAATATGTTTCTACATGAAATTGACAATGCGGACATCCAATGGGGCGACACGCTGAATAATCCCAAACTATTGGAAGGTGACAGTCTGCTCAAAGGAAATAAAGTAGTAGCTAATCCACCTTTCTCTCTCGACAAGTGGGGAGCAGACAATGCTGTCACCGACCAATTTAAACGTTTCCATCGTGGTATTCCGCCGAAAAGTAAAGGTGATTATGCTTTTATTTCCCACATGATTGAATCTACCTACGAGGACATTGGCAAAGTTGGTGTAATTCTTCCACACGGGGTTTTATTTCGCGGAAGTAGCGAAGGTAAAATTCGTCAGGAACTCATCGAGGAAAACCTGCTCGAAGCTGTCGTTGGTCTGCCCTCCAACTTATTTTTTGGGACAGGAATCCCGGCTTGTATTCTGATTTTTAATCGGGGAAAAGGTGAGAATAAAGATGTATTATTTATTGATTCAAGCAAATTATATGACTCTGGAAAAAATCAAAACCGCTTGCGTGATGCTGATATTGAAAAAATTGTAGATACATATAAATCGTTTCAGGAAGGCACCCCATTATCGAATGGTGAAGGACAGGTTATTGAAGATAAATTTGCATACAGGGCAACGTTGAAAGAAATTAAGGAGAATGACTTCAACCTAAACATCCCTCGTTATGTCGATACCTTCGAAGAAGAAGAACCGGTGGATGTTAAAGCCACGCAGGAAGAAATAAAG
>JBAYRQ010000042.1:0-8709 GCA_041676545.1 Weeksellaceae bacterium
GCGATAATGCTATTCTGACAATGGTTTTAATTGCATTTTTGGGATGAATATCAGAGAAGTTCTTCTCAAAGGGATAATCAATTCCATTGCTTTTTTGTATAGATCTTCGGTTCAGAGTTGTATGTTATTTTGAAACAGTCAAAGCATTACACTTTTATGAAATCAGCCTGAATGCTTTTGATTAACTTTTCATCAATACCTAATTTTTTTGCGTATGATTCAAACTTAGCAACCGCATTAGCAACTGAGTCAATCAGGAAATTGTAATCCTGTATATCGTTGGTCTGACCTACTATTTCCAAATCTCCACGAGTAATCTCCTCGTTTTTGCCATTTACCGTCAACGAATGTCTGTTTGAATAAGCCGGAGCGGTTAAATCAACGCTATACGTCAAGTCGTATGCGGGTGATAACCTCCAAACGCCATTCCGATTCATACAAAATGAGAAGTTCTTGGAATGGTCATCCACATTTCGGGCAATTACATTAAATATCATGCGTAAATATTGTTGGCGACTGTCATCGTAGGGTAAATTAAGTCGCCGGATTACAGCAAATATATCCTCGTAACTATCGCCTGCAGGTGACATGGCAGCCAGGGTTTGTGTATGTACCTTTTCATTTTTGTTTCGGTCGAATCGTTCTGTGAGGAAATGTGTAACCCCATCATATGTTCTTAATTCGGACGGCATCATTTCAATTCCGGCATCTAACGCCATTAGGTAGTAGATATACTCCAATTTAGCAAAAGGATATGCCGAATTATCATCATACTTTAGAATATAATGTTGAAATCCGTCCGGGATTAGTCTCTGACCGGAAATAACCTCTCCGGCAGCTTTATTCAGAGCCACAATTGCTTTCGGTCGCTTTCCGCCGGGAGAAGAACTGATTTTTACTAAATCCTGCCAAAGAATGGAGTTTTCTTGATTTAGCACGGTTGCTTCCCGTTCGTTTAGAACTTGTTTGGCGAACTCGTATAATCGTTGTACATCAACCGAAAATGTAGCGTTATCCCCAAGCTTTTGAGCCGGCTCATATTCTAATGCTCCCATCGCCCGACTGCCAATAAAAGAAAGGTGATTTACCGGACTTGTTTGCTTCGTGGAAGTATGGTTGTCCCTTAGCCATGCTTTAAAAAGAGAATTTCCCCATTTGTCGGGCAACGAATCGGCAATCATCGGTGGTAACCCTTGATAGAGTCTGTCTTTATCTCCTGCCCAAGGTATTTGCTTTCGACTACGTGGAGAATCTATGGACATGGTTAATGGAGCAATATCTAACCCCATTTCCAAGAACGAAGGCTCATATTCAAAGACTGATGTTCCCGCTTTCTTGTCCCATGAAAGATAACCTACGTCCATCCCCCATAGTTTAACTTTGACTACGTTTGTTTCCATAGGCTATTTTTTACTTTGTTTTTTGAATAAAGTGCGTGGACTTACAGGTAACTCCGGCAAAAGCTTTTCGATTTCCTCCAGACTATCAATCGCCCGAAGCAATTTGATAAAAGAAGCCAGTGTAATTCCGGTAGAAGAGCCATTCTCAAAAGAACTTATGGTAAACACACTCAAACCAGACTTTTCGGCAACTTCTTTTTGGGTGTATCCCATCCGTTTGCGGTAATCACTATATCGTTTCCCCAACTCCCGGATTAGTTCACTACCCGCTTTCTCATACAATTCACTATACATGTCTTCCTTATTTGACATGCAAATATAGATAAATCTATAATAATGGCAAAATAATTTATAAAATATAGATTAATCTATATCTAATAAGATTTCTTCATTCATTCACACAGTGTAGCTCAATGAAATAATTCCAGCCACTTAGGGTTCAAAAAAGGAACTTTTTCGTGTCTTTTGTGCCAGACAAACAAGGCACAAAAAAACCTACAAATCATTGAATTTGTAGGGTTTTCTGTTTGTTGTCTGATTTTGTCTGGGATTTTCCAGCGGAGAGAGAGGGATTTGTACCTTTTCAAATCACCGCTGTATTTCAACAAGTTATACTCGCTTTGTTTTACGGGTAACCGATTTTTCACCCCTGAAAATTGGTATCAAAAAGTGTCAAATCGTATGATGCAAATATAGGTAAAATACTTGAAATGAACAAATAAAGCTGACTGTTTTTTAGTATAGTTGCAAAAAATATTATATCAAATCACATTTCAATAAGCCATTTCCAAACAGGAATAACTTCAATGGATTTACCCTCTAATTCCAGCAATTGCTCACTATCCCGGGTTATAATCTGTAGCTTTTTGCATTCCAAAACATTTGATATTTTCAGTAAAGCATTTACTTCCCTGTCGAATGTGCCATCGCTGTTATCAAGATTGTAACATACCTGAATAGCGACAGAATCATCCGGAATATAGAAATCCACTTCAATATCTTTATTGTAGAAATAAACCGCATCATTACGACCATATTTCCGCAATAGATTTACAGCGACAAGGTTCTCTAACAACGAAGTATTGCCATCAAGCAAGAAAAGATTTAAAATTCCATTGTCCGTAAAATAATACTTCGGGTTTGTTTCTTTATCGACTAATTTACCTGCTATGTTTTGTACAGGATTTATCAGCCAGGCATCTTTGGCATATTCTATATAATTGATTATAGTGCTTTTCCCGATTTTTGCTCCGGCTGAGGAAACAATGTTGGCTATCCGGGTAAATGACATGGGTTGCTTTACGCTTTCAGCTAATTTTTTAAACATAAGGCGTAATGCGAACGTATTTTCAACCGAATGACGCGCGGCAATATCTCCCAAGTATATTTTTTGATAAACACTTGTCAGGTAATCCCGTTTGGCCGAAAATTCAGCGCCTTCAGGAAATCCTCCGAAATAAAAATAATCATTGAATTTATTCAGGACTTCGGCCTTGGACTCTGTCGAAATCAAGGTGTTTGGGGTAATTTCAACATCATTTGCAGTCAGGAACTCCTTGAAACTGTAAGGATAAACATCAATTGGAATATAACGCCCGCCAAGAATTGTTTGAATGTCCTTGCTCAACATTTTGGCATTGCTCCCGGGTTATATAAACCCTATGTTTAGTGTCTGCCATGCGGCGGGCAAACTTTTCCCAGCCTGTAATGTTTTGTATTTCATCCAAAAACAGAATCGGTTTTTTTCCATACATTTCGAGATGAACTTCCAACAGCAAATTCAAATCCTCAGCAGCCATGCCGACAAGACGCTCATCTTCGAAATTGATATAAAGCATTTCGTCCCAGCTTACTCCTTGTTTAAGCAATTGTTGCATTCGCTGATAAAGCAAATATGATTTTCCTGCCCTTCTTATGCCTACGAAAACGTAATTTCCAAATTCCTCAAAAGTAAAATCTCTTGGAATTACCTCGTATTTAGGTACTTCAACTTGATTATCGGCAATGACTGTTTTTAGAGTATTTTTATCCATATTGCATTTTTGTCTTATTGACAAGACAAAAATAGGCATTTTTTGTCTTGTCGACAAGACAATATTTGTAAAATTTTCATTTATAGATAAATCAAGATACTCTGTTGATTAATTTCGGATAATTTGAAGTTGATATTTTCTTAGCCGACCAAATTTTAGTGTAGTAATGATACTTTATGTAGGGGGATAATAGGAAGTTGCTATGCTTTATCCATAGATTATCCTGTAATGAAAGGATAGACCTGTTCGGTTTTCAGGCCCGTGTACCGGCAGAAATCTTCCACAGTTACGAATTGGTGTTCTGATTTGTTATATTCCAGCTTTATTTTTGCCAATAATGCTCTTCCGTAACGCTCGCTTCTGCCTGTGATACGCTGTACATCCTTCGGGTATATGCATATCCGTTTTGATTCCATAAAAAGACCGCTCTTTCCGACAAAAATACAAAGATTTTTCTATACTAAAAAGCCTTTTACGGCAGAATCGGCAGGAATATTCCATTGCGGAACGCAAAATTTGGAATGTTTTTATTCCAAATTTACATTTGTGCCATAATTCTAAATTTTATTTATTATGGCAAGACAAAAGAGTATTATTAAATTGCAAGGAACAATCGGCGACATTTCATTTTACAAATCGAAAGACGGCTACCTTGCACGCGAAAAAGGCGGTGTTGACGCAAGTCGAATTGCAACGGATCCGGCGTTTGCACGGACGCGGGAAAACGGGGCCGAGTTTGCAACCTCAGCATCGGCGGGAAAATTGTTACGCGACACGGTTCGCGTATTGGGTAAAAACGCTTCGGACAGCCGAGTAACGGCGCGATTGACAAAAATTATGTCGCAGATTAAAAACTTGGACGAAGCAAACGAACGCGGAGAACGTAACATTGCGGAAGGAATTCAGACCGCAGCCGGCAAAGCTTTATTGAAAGGTTTCAACTTCAACAGCAATGCGGTATTGGGTTCTGTATTGTATGCTCCGTATGCGGTTGACGGCGATACAGGTGAAATTAAAGTTGAGGCTTTGAGTACGCAGGAAGAACTGAACTATCCGCAAGGTGCAACGCATGTAGTTTTCAAAAGCGGTTTTGCTGTAGTTGATTTTGCGACAGGAAATTCGGCAATGGCGGTGTCTGCTGCGCAACGGTTGGAAATTAGCGCAGACGACCAATCGGTAGCGGTTGCTCCTGCGGAAGTTCCGCAAATTGAAGGAACAAAATTCATTTTGCTTTGCATTGAGTTTGTTCAGGAAGTGAACGGGAACGATTACTCGTTGAAGAACGGTATGTACAATGCGCTTTCAATACTTGAAATAGCGTAAATAGTGATTAACGATTAGTGTTAAGTGATTAATTTTCAAAATTTAAAATTCAGATTAGCTTATGAACAACGAAAATGTAAATCCGAATGAAATGAATATTGTTGAACGGGTAAAAGCGCCTACGCCGAAGTTTTTTAAAACATTGCGGACAATCGGTTTGGCATTGGCCGCCGTGGGCGGAACAATTTTAGCTGCGCCGATTGCACTTCCTGTCGGACTGATTGCCGCAGCGGGTTATGTTACATTGGCAGGCGGCGTGCTGACGGCCGTTAGCCAAACTGCGGTAGATAACAGCCAAAACAAGAATTCTGAAAATGAAGATACTTGAAGGCGTAACAAACGGCAATGTCTGCGCAGGGACATTCGGCGGGTTATTTTTATCGGTTTTTAGTAATTTGTTCCTGCAAGACATTGTTAAAACGGCTGTATTGGCCGCGGTAGGCGCAGTTGTCAGCTTTATTGTATCAATCGGAATGAAATTCCTGATTAAACGTTTCAAACGTAAATAACTGCTTTTCTTTTGGTGTGGTAACCTTTGGCAGTTATAAATCGAGAAGAACTTTTCTAAGCGTAGAAAGGTTCTTTTTTTATTACCCGAAACATATTATAGAATATTATTTTGAAAGAATAGCATCAGCAAAATCCATCTTTATAAAATTCCAATCTTTATGTAAGAAGCAGGCGGGGTCGGGCATTTCATCAGCAATTTCGAAATTAACAAAGTTTGAATATATTTCATCGGGATCATGTGTCCACTCATTTCTTTGTTTGTGCAAATCAACCATTTGCGGAATTGAATAATGGTCGAGAAGATAATGCAAATCCCAAAAATCTTTCTTCCGCCCGCCGCGCGAAACAACATCTATTTTCATAGCTACCACATCGTCAACATGGGCAATTCTGATATTGTCTATTATTTTAGCTTCGCGGATAAACGGGTCGGTGTAAAACAAATCCACCTTTACGGATTTCATTTCCGATTGCCCCACATAATACGACCGCCCGAAGCCGACAATCTCGGTTTTATCGGTTTTGTAATAATACGGATAAGTTTGCTGCAGATATTTTTCCAGCGGCGCAAAATCGATACTGCCATAAGGCGCATCCGTAAACAAATCAATATCAACCGACAAACGATGGCCGTAACGCAGACTCAATGAAGTTCCTCCCACAAGCCGAAAAGCATTAAACAGCGGATTCGACATTAAATCGAATAAAACATCTTTCAATTGGGGCGTAACCGTTTCGTAATGTAACCTGCTCATATCTTGTTTTTTGATAATGAATGGATTCGATAGGTATTATTGTATTTGTATTTTCTCAGTTCTTCGGTTTTTAGATTGTAAAAACGCGCTATTTCTTCAATTTCTTTCTGATTACCACGCTCAAGTATCCTGTCGATTATTGCTCTTTTGTGTTTATTCCAGTCAATTGTATCAAAGTTAGTGTCCCAAAACAAATTGCGCCTTATGTTAGGAATTTCCGTGGTTTCCCGGCTTTCACTTTGTTTGTAAATAGCAATGTCATTGTAAGCCTGTATTATCAAAAGAAAACCTTCGGGATAATCCAATTCTTTTTCAATTTTCAATGCCAGTTCGGTTGTCAGCCGTCGGCGACCTGAAATGATAGCATTGATTGTTTGGTAATGTTCATGAACGGCCGAAGCCAACGTACGCTGACTGATATTCCGTTTCAACAAATCCCTTTCAATGATTTTTCCGGAGGGAATTCCTTTTAATATGTTGATTTTATTATTCATCTTCTTTGCAAAGATATGAAAAGTAAACGAATTTGTTTATTGTTTTGTTCGAATAATATTTCTGTTTTTATTATTTTCATTTAAAATGTATCAATACACAAAAGCATTAACAATGCGTAAACCACTCTCTAATGGGCTTTAGGGAATTTCCAAAAGGAAACGGAATAAATAGCGAAGCGGCTTTATGCCGGAAATCTTTTGGAAACCCGAAGGGCTTGTTTTCTGAAATCCGATTTATCTTTGTTTATTCATTGAATGCGTTAATCCTTTTTCCCTTTTTCATTTTCCAATGGGGTAAATTCGCCGCAGGTTAAAGGGAATAGAACTTAGCTGAGCGTGGATAAAAACACAGGATGGTGGAGTGTAGTTTACGGAACGAAGCAGCTTGTGTTGTGTGGTGGCAAGGTGGACGAATATACCCCTAAATCCCTAAAGGGGACTTTGGTAATGACTCGACCGCAGGCACAAGTGCTAAGTTTCTATTTTGCTTGACTTGCAACCATTATCAGGGTGGTGGGGAAAATGCGGATTTCTTTCGGGGTAAACTCGTTGCAAAAGTCGGATAAAGCGCGGGGAAGTGCGTTGGAAAAGAGTGTGGGTTGCTAAATGGAATGAACCTGGCGAACGAAGTTTGCAGTATGAAATGGAATGTGCAACCGACACTGCGCGGTGCTGAGGTGGGTATTTTTTAATGTGCTAATACATCAATATGCCAATGTGCCAATGCTCCCTAATCTCAAAGAGTCTAAAAAGCACCGACCGCAAGCACACAGATTGCAGGGTGGAAATTTATGCGGCTTTGCCTACCTTTGAAGGGTGGCGGGGAATTCTTGTGGTCTTCGCAGGGCGGGAAGGCAGGGGCTATTTTACATAATTTGGTTATGGGAATTCATTACCATAACTACATGTTATGTAACTTAGCTTCGGGTTGTTTTTCTTCGGCGCGAGGGAAATGGCGGTGGCGGTTCCCGATTTTCATCGGGATAAATTCCGTGAACCGCCTTTTTGCTTCTCTCTGCAAAAAGCGTGACGAAGAAAAACAACAGCAGGGCGGACGGCGGGGAAGCCTGCAAAAATACCGTGCAAGCCACGAAGGATAAGGGGCGGGGATTTTTGCAGGCTGGGGATTAGTTTTGGTTCAATTTGATAGAAATTCCATTTCTTTTACAAATTCAGTAACAGTCAAACGGTGAACTCCTAAAATACGAGCAATAGCACTTTTTGAAACTTTTTTATCTAATAATTTCTTAATTTCAAGTTCTTTTCCAGTTAGTTTTTTGATTTTCGACTTGCTTCCTTTGGGACGACCTAAAACAACTCCTTCTGCACGTTTGCGAGCTAAAGCTTCTTTTGTCCGTTGAGAGATAAGATTCCGTTCAATTTCTGCTGAAAGTCCGAATGCGAAAGCCAATACCTTTGAATTTATATCACTTCCTAATCGGTAGTTGTCTTTAATTGTCCACACTTGAATATCACGATTCATACACTCATTTAATATTCCCATAATCATAAGGAGATTTCTCCCCAAACGAGATAATTCCGAACAAATCATAATATCATCTTTTTTCATTTTTTTGAGAAGTTTACCAAGTTTCCGGTCTTGTATCCTTTTTGTACCGGAAATAGTTTCTTCTATCCATTTATCAACAATAAAAACATTCTTTTCGCAAAATTGATTAATTTCAAATCGTTGATTTTCTACTGTTTGCTTGTCTGTACTCACTCTGATATAGCCATAAATCATAATCTCATTTTTGTTTAAATTAATACTGATTTTTATGTTTAAATTAAACCAAAAGTAGCTAAAATAAAACTATGCAATATTTTGTCTAATAAAATCAGCGTTTTCATTAGACAAAATGCTTCAATTTGTAATTTTTCGAATAGTGAAACTTGGAATATTTTGAGTCCAATTGAACAGAGAATAAAAGCTAAGATTGAGGCAGTTGGCATACCATTGAAAGATTGGGATATAAATATTTATCGTGGTATTTTGACAGGATATAATGAAGCATTCATTATTGACGGAAAAAAGAAAGATGAACTCATTGCCGAAGACCCCAAATCCGCCGAAATTATACGACCTATTTTACGCGGCAGAGACATAAAAAGATACAATTATGATTTTGCAGATTTATGGTTGATTAATACCCATAATGGAGTAAAAGAAAAAGGTATAAATCGCATATTTGTA
>JBAYRQ010000043.1:0-8045 GCA_041676545.1 Weeksellaceae bacterium
CAAAGACCGCTTTACCTTGCTTCCGCCCACACTTTTAGAACACTTGCGACAGTACTTTGTAGCGGCAGGAAGACCCAAAGAATATCTGTTCACCAGTCCTCAAACCAAACGGGCTTTGCATGTAAGGAGTATGCAGGTGGTCGTCAATAAGGCGATGGTAAAGGCAGGTTTTGAGAGTGGCAGATTCACGGCACATACGCTTCGCCATAGTTTTGCTACCCATATGCTCAATCAGGGCAATAATATCCATGTGATTAAAACCTTGCTCGGTCATAGCAAATTAGAAACGACCATGATTTACCTGCATTTGCAACATCATACCCAAATGGGTATAGTATCTCCCTTAGAAAAGTTGGGTGATGGAACAGCAGGAGATTAAGCAATTGCTTCAAACCGAAGTAAAACCGAAATCAAAACCTGCCTGAAATCTCCGGGAATTTGGGTAAGGGGAGCTATATCCCAAAACAAGAAAACCTTGCTGTTATTTTACCTGAAACCCGAATTGAAACCTGAAAATTTAATCAAAAGGAGAAGTCCAAAACCTACAAAACCACCTATAGGAATTTAGACACGGTGTCGCTGAACAACGAATAGCAAAAAGCCCCAACATTTTTACGTGTTAGGGCTTTTTTCTATTCGTCATGATGTTATGCACAGGCGTTCTGTCTGTCGTGTTGTCAAGTCGTTGTTTATTGTCATTGTCGTGTCGGTTTGTGAGTTGGTGTATTTTTTATTTTCAGAAGGGAAGGAAATTTATATTCAATTTATATCAGGGTGGAAAGGTGGAAGCTCTTTTGCAAACTTTGGTTTGTGTTTCGGCTTGTGCGGTTTGCAAATGTGCTTACACCTGTTCGGTGGTTGTTGGAATTTCTTATTCGTTATTTTTTCTTTCAAAATAAAGTTCTGGTAAAATAATTTTCACTTCTTGTTCGGTATCTTCTTTTTTCCAATAAACAATGAAATTCACTTTTGCGCTTTTCAATTCATAGTTTTTTGTTTTCATACTTTCAATCTGTCCTACGAATTGCTTTGAGAATTTCAATACGGATTTCCCTTTGGTGTCCAAACATTCATCTCCGTTTATTGTTAGCGTGTCTCCGCTTGTAAGTTGGGAAATTGAGTTTTGTCGGTTTATGAAATAGTCAAGCCAAACGTCTTTTAAAAATAAGTGCATTGCTAATTCGTTCGGTTGCAAATGAATTTCTTTGTTTTCAATTCGTTCTAAATTGTCTGCTGTGAGGTTGTCAAGAAAGTTTGAGTTTAGATGAATTGTTAAGTTTGTTTTTGCTCTTGTCATTGCAACATATAAAAGTCGTTTTGCTTCATCTGTTGCGGAATTGAAATTTTCAAGCATTAGAAAAACATTATCAAATTCTTTTCCTTTTGCTTTATGAATTGTAGAAACAAAAATTGTCTCGCCATTTTCGCTGAAAAAATCTTCAAGTTTGGATTCACGAATGAAAACTTCTAAGTCGGATTTGTATTTCTTTTTAGGATTTGTGGCTTCAAAATCTTTGATGATATTTCCTAAAATTTCCAATTTTGTGCTGTTGCGAAACTTGTTTACTACTTCACGTTTTGCGTTTAACCAAATTTCATCGCTTATTGTATAAACATCATCTGCTAAATTCAAATGACTTAAAAAATAGCGGACTTCGTTAAGGTTGTATAAACTGAAACCGTCATTTGACTGAATCAATTTTGCTTGAACATTATTTTTCAAAAGCAGCCCTGTAATTTGTAACGCTTCTTCATTTGTTTTTGTCAAAACGCAAGTAGTTCCTGAAAGTCCTGTTGTAAGAATATCTTGCACAAGTGGATTGATGAGGTTTCCACTTTGATACCGCACGATTTTTATTTTTCCGTTATCGTTTTGCTTCGCAATGATTGGCGTTTGTTTTAGTCGATAAGAAATTCTTTTTACAAATTGATTTGAAAAATCAACAAGATTGCTTTTGCTTCTGTAATTTTCAACTAATTCGTGTTTGACTGCTTTTTTTTCATTAATGAATTGTTCAAGATGTTTTGAACTTGCTCCACGAAATTCATAAATGTTTTGGTCGTCATCGCCAACGGCAATTACTCGCATTTCTTCGTTTTGTTCCATTAAAGCATTTATCAAACTAAACTCATCTGTGTCCATATCCTGTGCTTCGTCAATTACCAAAACGGTTTTCGTTATTCTGCTTGCTTCAACTTCGTTGTTTTTTATTTTTTGAATTGTCTTTTTTAAGATTTCGTCCGATTTATCCAAACTTCCAACCTTGCCCAACAAATCAAAACAGTAAGAATGAAAAGTTCTTATTTCAATGTAGTTTGCTGCGTTTCCGATTAGTTTTAGTAAACGCTTTTTGAACTCGGTTGCTGCTGCTCTTGAAAACGTAATCATAAGCAACTGTTCGTGCTTCACATCTTCCATTAAAAGCAATGAAGCAAGTTTGTGAACCAAAACCCTTGTTTTTCCGCTTCCCGGACCCGCAGCAACTACAATGTGTTTCGTTTCATTATCGTTTATGATTTTTAATTGTGTTGGTGAAAGTTCTCCAAAAAGTTGCTTGAATTTGGCAGGGGTAATATTTCGTTTGATTTCATTTTGACGACTTCCCGGAAAATATCTGTGTAGAAATGAAGAATAGTTTAAGTGAAAATAATCTTCTACAAACTGCAAAGCACTTTTGTAGTCCTCAATCATTTTCTTGGCATATTCTCCCACGATGTGAACTTGCTGAACTTTGTTTTCGTAGAACTGATGCAGTTTTTGATAATCATCTTTTGTGTAACGTTTTTTGTTGTCTTGTTCTGTTCGTTCAATAGTCAAACGATTATACACGACAAGAAAACCGCCTTCAATTTTTATCGCTTCAATTCTTGACAAATAAAACAACGTGTCTTCAATATCGTCAAGATTGATGTTTACTTTAAATAAACTTGAACTTTTCTCGTAAGCGGATTTTAGTTCCTGAACCGAAAATTCAACCAATACTTCTTCTTTTGCTGAATCTTCTTCCGAAGCGTTCACATTACTTTTTTCATAGAGAAACTCAACAATGAATTTTGCTAAAGCGTGTCGTTTCTCTAATTTGTCTTTCAATAATTCTTTCGGGTGTAACGAAAGAACGGCTATGTGATTTTTTGATTCTAGACCTTTTCGCTTAATCCAATTTTTAATTGCCCAAAAATTGAAAATGGTTTTAATTTTGTCCGTGCCTATCTCGTCAAGTCCTTTTTCTTCGGCTTGCTCATTCATTTCTTTGATGTGAAATATTTTTTCTTGTTCTTCAATGATTGGAAGCAAAAAGTTTTCAATTTTACTGAATGTGTCAACGATGTTGAATGAACGATTTTTATTTTCTCCTTTTTTGATAAAAGCAGTCAAATCTTTTGCATCAGCTAAAATCTTTTCTTCACGCAAAAGATTGACAATATTTATCACTTCTTCTTTTACAATTCCTAAATGGTCGCTGATGTAATCAATTCTTGATTCTGCCGCCTCATCGCTCGCTTGTTTCTTGCTTTTGCTTGAAAAAAGTTTCTTGATAATTCTAACACCTTTTTCTTTTTGGTTGCCTGCAAATCTTTCCGAAGCATTGATTTTATCAATGGCTTCCTGTGCGTTTTTGGAAAGAATACTATTTGCAAAAACTCGTGGCATATTTTGTCCACGTTTCAAATATCCTGCATCTTCCAACGCTGCAATGGCTTTTGTTACCCGTGTTTCAATTTCAACAACATTGTCGTCCCAACCTGCTTTTCGTGCAATTTCCAAAGCGGAATTAGAAACCGTTGAACGAAACCGTGTTATCTCTTTTATAGCTTTCCAAACCTGTTGAATTTCTTTGATAGAAAGTTTGGTTTGATTTAGAAGAATGAAGTGCTTGCTTAAATCTTCTTCGTTAAACAACACAAAACAATCTGCCGTAATATTTTCATCTCGTCCTGCTCTGCCTGCTTCCTGGATGTAGTTTTCAAGTGAATCGGAAATTTCATAGTGAATTACCATTCCGACATCTTTTTTATCAACGCCCATTCCGAAAGCAGAAGTAGCCACCATTATTTGAGTTTCTCCATTGATAAACGAATCCTGGTTTTCAGATTTTTCTTGCTTATCCATTTTACCGTGATAAGGTTTTGCACTGAAACCGTCTTCTTTTAATCGTTCTGCAAGCGTATATGCTTTTCGTGTTCGTGAAACGTAAATGATAGTCGGACAATTTTTTTCTTCAATCAAATCTCTCGCTGCTTGGTATTTTTCTTCTTCATCTGCTTTTTCAAACACTTTGTATTGAAGATTTGTTCGTGATGCTATTGAAGTAAACAATTCAAGATTAAGCGAAAGTTTTTCTCTGAAATAATCTCGTATGTCTTCAATTACTTTTTGTTTTGCCGTTGCTGTGAAACACGAAACAGGAATGCTGTCTTCAAGATTTTTCTTTTCCTGAATGGATTTGATAAAATCTCCGATGTATAAATAATCAACTCTGAAATCTTGTCCCCACGAAGAAAAACAGTGAGCTTCGTCAATAACAAAACGTGCAATTTTTCTTCCTAAAACTAATTTTTCAATCGTTTTTGAGCGTAGCGATTCTGGTGATATGTAAAGAATGGAAGCCGAACCGTCTTCAACTCTTTCAAAAGATTTTGCTCTTTCAATCGGGTCAAGCAATCCGTTTATGGTGACTGCGTCTGTAATTCCAACTTTTTCAAGGTTGTCAACTTGGTCTTTCATCAGCGATTGCAAAGGTGAAATTACAATCGTCAAACCTTTTGAAGTTTCTCCGCTCATCAAAGCGGGGACTTGAAACGTGATTGACTTTCCGCCTCCTGTCGGAAAAACAGCAAGAATTGATTTGTTGTCAATCGCAGCCTTAACCGCTTTCTCTTGCAATGGTTCGTTTCCGTAGTTTCTAAAAGAATCAAAACCGAAAAATCTTTTCAGTCCTTTGTGTGCGTCTAAAACGCTGTTGCAATATGCACAACCGCTCATACAAGGTTTGTTGCGTAAGCGGAACATTGTCCGTTCTACTTCGGGATAGTTTTTCAACACCCAAGGCGGTGTTATAGAGTGTATTTTTTTGTATTGAACAAAAGAATTGATTAACGATAAACAGTAAGCAAGTTCAATCGGTTTTTCTGAAATGATTTTTGCTAAATCAACTTGTTCGCAAATTTCGTTTTTGAATTTTCCACGAATGAGTTTTTCAATGTCTGCGCTTGCGCTGTTGTATGTGATGTAACGGAAAAAAGAGTGAAACTCTTTTTTGTCGTTTAGTAGCAAATAAAAAATTTGTTTGAGCGTTTCGTCTGTCTGCCTGAAAGTAGCAATTTCGTCATTCAACAAATCTTTCGCTTTTATTGAATCGTTCAACGGATTGTTTGTGTCTTCCGATTGAAGTTTGTCGTCTTTGAGTAACGAATGATACGGCTTTGTCGGGAAAAGCAAAGGCGAAAGAAACAATGTGTCAATGATGTTTGCCGGATTTATTCCTGCGTCATTGAGAGCATTCCCGATATACTTTATGTCGTGGTTGAAAATATTATGCCCGCAAATAAATTGTGTTCCGTTGAGAAACTGAATGAACTCTGTTACCGAAGTTTTATGAAAAGAACTCCCATTATCCCTGATACTTCCAATGTCAAGAATCTTTCCGCTCTTAGGCTCAATCTCTGTATCAATGAATGCAATTGAGTTCATTTAGTTATTTTATTTGCTTTTCAGTTCATAAATCTTATACCAATAGAAAAAGGCTTCGGGATTGGATTTTTTCAGTTTGTTTAACTTGTTGTTTATTGGTTCGCCAATTTGCCAATCCTTTAATTGAAGCGGGTTTTCAAATTTGTCAATCGTTTTTGCATTGTGTTGTATCAATGCAGAAATATAAGCCGCTTTTGAAGCGTGGGCGATTGCTTTTTCAATGTGGTAGCTTTCAGAAAAAATAAAACTGCCAACACGTTGCAACCCTTTTTGCAGTTCTTCAAAATTGCCTTTGCCGTCTGTTCCTCTTGTTACAATGCAAAGAGCAGTTTGATAAATGTCTTCCAATACATCATTTTCAGATATTTTGTTTTCGTTGCGATACGCAATTTCGGTTTTTGCAAAACGGTAAAACGTAGTTTTAATGGTTTCTAAATCTTGCACGGCATCAAACAAATTCCCGATGTCATAAAGTTGTTTGATGATTTCCATACTCATACTGTCCTCTTTTTTGAAGTAGGGTATGCCTGTGGTGTTGGGTGCAAAGGCAGTGAGTTTGTCGCCCAAAATATCTTCCAAACTCGGCACATTTACGTTGAGCGGTTTGCCCGATTGCGGAACAAAATCAGAGTTGATTGGCAAGGAAATTAAGTTGGCGTAATTCACTTGCTCAAAAAGAATATCCAACAAAACGTATTCTTCATCTTTGTTGGTTTTGTGTAAAGGCGTGTAAAAAAACTTGTAATGTTCTTTTTTGATTTTTGAGTTGGTACTTCGGTGTTGCAATTCTTTTCTCAAAAATCCTTGTTCTTTTGCAATTGTATCTAAAACGCTTTCTAAATTTTTTGTTTCGTTTGATAAAATAATATCAATGTCTATGGACAAACGTTTTGCAGAATTGAAATGCAACATCAAAGCCGTTCCGCCTTTAAAAACAAAATCTATATTTTGTTTTACCAAGCCTTCCAACAGCAACAAAGCACGAATAACCTTTTCCACAAGGATTTTGTCGGCATTGCGGTGTTGTTTTGCTACTTGATTAAGCCACTCGGCTGATATTTCCTTTTGATTTATCATATTCTATAAATCGGCGGCGATAATTTAATGCTGCCATAAATTTGAAATTGTTTTTACAAATTGGTTTAATTCTTCTTTCTTTCTTCGTCTGTCGGCATAACGAAGCATTTTACTTTGGTTGATGGTATATTTAGCAAATGCTTCTTTAAAAATTGTCCGCATTTCAGCACCTTGTTGAGCCGAAAAAATCACATCATCGCAAAAAATGTCCACCAACATTTTTTCAAGGCTTGTGGTTTCTACACCGTTTATGTTTTGTGTAGGTGCTTCCGAAATAAGTGGTTTTACAATAAAAACTTCTTTTTCGTTCACGATGTATTTTTCTAAAATATCATTTGTCGGCTCAATGAAAACCGATTTTTTGATTTCTCTTAAAAAATAGAAAACGGAATTAGTTGTTTCCTTGTCTGTTTCCACCAATACAAAAAATCGGTTGGGTTGATGTTGCATAAATTCGTTTAAAACAGATGTGTTCCACACGCATAAATTGGCATAAGGAAATTCCACTTTTAGTTTTTTGAAAACAGATTTTGTTGCCGTAGAAATTTCGGGAATATAATTTCTGCTTTCGCCCAATGTAAATTTTCCTCTGCCGATACGTTGTAAAACGCCCGATTGTACTAACGTATAAACACGCCAATTTACAGTCGTCTGCTTGATGTCCTTTTCGGTTTGTTCGTAAAAGGCAACAATATCCTGTGTTTCAAAAACAGCTCTGCTTTTGAAGTGGCGTTTCATTTTGTCGGTATGTAATTTGTCTGTTGCTATGACTTCTTAAATTTTGAGCAAAGATACAAAAAAACTATGAAACGGCAGTAATGTTAATAAATTGCCGAAAATTAGAATTGTGGGGTGGTGGGTGGGCTTGGGTGCGGTTGGCGAGCAAGCTTTTTTGTAAACTTTGGTTAGTGCCTTGGATTGTGCGGTTTGCAAATGTGCTTGCTGTGTGTCGGGAAAATTGAATAAAAATGTGCGGTGGGGAAAATAAAAAATACAGAAGGTCGGGCATTGAGTGTCGGCTTACTCGTTGTCCTGTCGCAATATGGTCTGTATGTTGTTCACTTGTCAAAGTTGTCCGTCAGTTTTTGTCTGTGTAGCTCGGTCGTCCTACGCTTGTGCATAACGTTTCGAGTATTTGCGAAGTGCAGAATTAGAATAATTCAAACTTCCAATTAACCGAAAACGTTAAAAAGAAGAATAAAAATCAAATATTAACCTAAGCTCTGCATTTTGCAAATACCTTGTTCAAGCGACACCTTCGGTGAGTGTTCTAACG
>JBAYRQ010000044.1:0-7591 GCA_041676545.1 Weeksellaceae bacterium
AGGATAGTGCGGAAATTCCATTGTTTCTTTATTATCGACAATAATCCTGTCTTCAATTAGCTCAAAAGATCGGCGGGTTGTAATGTCTTTTAAGTTTTTAATAAATTCTGATGAATACTGCGATGAATCATGAATCGTTATTTTGGGGATTTCTGAATCTGTTCTCATGTCGATACTAACCTTTCCAATTGTATCTGGTATGGGGAAATCATTCTTTTCAAAACTCCGAATTTGAATGGTTTCCATTTTCGGATCTTCACCTTCAGAAACATATTTTATGGAAATGAAATGTTCCGGATAGTGATAAACATAATCGTTTCCATATACATGATGTTCTATACCTTTTCCCAGAAGTGTTTCAACTTCACTTTTGGTCATTTCCCATTTCAATCCCATTGGCAATTCATTTGCATAAGGTTCATACCACATTTGGTCGTGTCCCAACAGAAAAATACCGGATATTTTATCATCCTTTGAGTCATATACTATTTCCACTCCGGCAGAAAAGTACATTAAATGTCGAATGTCATTAAAACTCTCCGTTTCATAATCTCCCAATGAATTTCTAAATCTCATCGACTCCTCGCCAAACACGTCCTGTCCGATGAAATTATAGAATGAATTTTGTGCCATTGCAAAGTTCATCCATACGATTGGGATAAATAATAAAGCTGTTTTTTTCATCGTTTTTTTATCAAAAGGTATAATACTCATGCTGAATTTCATTTATTTGAACAAGTTGGCTGTTTTCATAACGAAAAGATTTCAATTGAGGAAATCCCTGGTTGGTTGCTAAAATAAATGCTCCGTATAATATTGTTTTTGTCATAATCATTGATTTTTTCCTTTTTTGTCGTCGGTATTAAAGTTCATGTTCGTTTCATTTACTTCACATCTTTTGCTTCTAAAATATAAATTACCGGAACGGCTTCTTTACCTGTTGTGCCAATATAACTATATTTCCTATTGAGTTCTACAGTTGCTCGCCCTTCGCAAGATGGTCTTATATCATCATATTTTTCATACTGTCTTTGTACCCAAACTCTTCATTTTCTTCGTAAGGGATTAAGGCTTGTCCAAAGCTCAGTTGAGCAATACTATTCCTATGGCGATTTTTTTCATGGATTGAAAGATTTTAGCAGTATTAGGAACTTGTAGGAGCCTCAAAAACGATGAATTTTTCAATTCGTTCACCGGTTTCGCTGTTACGAGCTGCAATTTTAAAAATGTATGTAGTGGTAAAAAGTTCTGAAGGTAATTGCTCCTTTGACTTAATGTCTTTAATCTCATTGTACCATTCAATTCCACAGTGTTCTTTTACGGCTTTCTTAAACTCTTCAACGGTAAAATTTATTACCGGATTTATTTCTTCCTCATTTGACTGAAATTTTAGGTTATCCGCATCCAGTTGAATTTGACTCCATTCGGATTCAAACGTTTTCCAGTTGTAAATAACACATAGTGGAACATCCTCAATATCTTGATTTGAATTCATTGCCATGTTGAAGAGTATCTTCTCGTAAAGTTCTATTTTATCAAATCCTGGTTCTTCAATTTTGAATTTTTTATCATAAAACCACTCACCAGACCATAAGTGGAAATAAGCCGTATCTTTATCTGTTATGTATAGGCTGTCATTTCCTGTTGGTGACATACCGAACCACCCCATATCGATTTTTTCCAATGCGATTGTTAAATCTGAATATTGAATTTTCTGGGACATTTTATTTTCAACATCATCAGAAGCTGTTCTGTGTAGGTGAATTATATTTTTTGGTTCTTTTTCTTCAACTGGTTCAATGATATTTTTTATTTTTTCTTCTTCAACTTGTTCATTATTTTTTTTATCAAGTTTTTCAGCTTTGTTTCCATCTGATACACATGATGATAACAGAAGAAGTAAAGAAAATATTTTGAACGAATTTTTCATGGCTACTAATTTATTGTCTATTTAATGGCTGTCCGTAATATTTTGACAAAAAGTTCATTTGTAGTTATTTCCATGATTCCTTCGCAGTCAATTTGTATGAGTTTTACGGGAATGAGTTGGTTGCTTATTTCCTCGTTCGCAATAATATACCTCCCAGCCATCTTTTGTTTCATTTATTTCACATCTTTTGCCTCTAAAATATAAATTACCGGAACGACTTCTTTTCCCGTTGTGTCAATATAACCGAATTTTTCACTGATCCCTACAAGCGCACGCCCTTCGCTAAAATCCGATATATTATCATATTTTATTGGAGTAATTTCTTTTCCGGTGGGGTCAATAAGCCCCCATTTTCCTCCTGTGAAATAAGTGTAATTCTTATAATTTTCACCATCAAGATACTTTTTCACCTCAAAATTACCTCCGATGTTGACTCGAGCACATCCTTCCGAAAAATCGTGTATTTTATCATATTTTATAGGTGTGATTTCTTTTCCTGTTCGGTCAATAACGCCCCATTTTCCTCCTTTAAAATAAGTGTACCCTCCTTCAGTAACATGATAACTTCCACCGATATTTACCCGGGCAAATCCTTGAGAGAAATCTTTTACGTAATCATACTTTGGTGTGATAATGATATTTCCAATACTGTCTTGATAACCAAACTTCCCGTTTTCTTCGTAGGCTATTAACTCTTGTCCAAAGCTAAATGAAGTAGTAAAAATCAGTAATATTATTGTTAATCGATTTTTCATCGTTATTTCATTATTAATTTCTCTATGTTCTTTATTTTTTTGTGGTAGCGATTACTTTCGTATTTCTTTTCCTGTTTTGTCGATAAAGTAAAATCCTCTTTCATTCATTTGTACCAATGCTTTTCCGTCAATAAAACTATGCGCGAAATCATATTGCAACGGAATTACTTCTTCTCCTGTTCTATCGATAAAGCCCCATTTTTCGTTTAATCTCACGCAAGCTAATTCTTCCGTAAACATGGCTATATGATCATACTTTATTGGAATAATTTCTTCTCCCGTAACGTCAATGAAACCTAATTTTCCATTATTTCCTAAATGATCACAACCGATTCCTACAATAGCCAACCCTTCTGAAAATCTAAACACGCAATCATATTTTAGCGGGGTTATTTCTTTCCCTGTACGATCCATAAATCCCCACTTTTCATTCATCTTAACATGAGCAAATCCTTCGATAAATATTGATATTACATCATATTTTAGTGGGATAATAATTTTTTCGGTAGTATCAATGAATCCAACTTTTCCATTTAATTTGGCATAAATCATTCCACTCGAATCAAGGGCGACACGATCATATTTAGCCGAAATCACAATGTTCCCAATAGAGTCTTTATATCCCCATTTGTCATTTTCTTTATATCGTATTAACCCTTGGCCCAAGCTAATTTGGACGATGAAAATGAAAGAGGCTGCCGTGAGTAAATTTTTCATTTTGGTGCTGTTCTAAAACTTTCATTTAATCCATTTAAAATCTTTTGCAATTCGTATAAAAACGGTTTTTGCGTGCCGTGATTTAAGAACGCATATACGGTTTTATTTGCAAACAGTGCTTTGAGTTCTTTCATGTTAGGCATTTTTTCCCAATGTGGGGGTGGTGATTTATGAAGTTCAATTAACTGTCGCAATTCAATAACGGTATTGTTGTTGTTATCAAAAAGCAAAATGGTTAATTGGACTTGCTTTAATGTTAATTTGATATGATTCCAATCCCAATAACATACGTATCGAATTGGAAACGGCATTTCAATGTCATCCTTTATTCCCGTTATTCTTAAAACAGGTTTTCGGAAGTCTTTTGAAATACTTATTTGAGCTTTGTTTTGTCTAAGTTTCAAAATACCTAACGGTAAAAGCGCGGCAAAAGGGACAGAAAACGTCAATATGCTAGTAAATGGTGGTTCGAACTCACCGATTCCAATAATTACAAAGGTCAAAACTAACCCGATTATTCCCAGTATGACAAATAAATGGTTCAGCCAGTTGTGATTATGCAAAGGGGAAATGTTGCGTTGAAAAATGTGGTTGCGGTAATCGGATTCAATTGTTTTCTCTTTGACAAAATCGACATCTGAAATAATCCTTCCAAACTCGGAGCGTTGAAATTCATTGTAAATCTCTTCTTCTGACAACGCTACTTCTTCCTGCTGTTTTTTATCTGCCTCATCAGCTTCTGCCAACAGTCCTCTTTCTTTAAGAATTATTTCCATTGCCTCAATCGCCTCGTCAGTATATTGTGACCGTTTGGTATATGTTTCAACTAATTGCTTGTTAGAATGGGCGTTCATTACATCGAAAAACTTATTTTTCATAATTATTCTGTTTTAATATTCATCGTGTTTGTTTTATTCTTTTATGTAATACTCGTGCTAAATGTCATTTATTTGAACAAGTTGGTCATTTTCATAAATATTAAAATTTTTTAGTCAATGTTTTTCATGATGTATGGTTTAGAATAACCCAATCACAATCTTTATTGAAAATTAATCCGTCATCAAATCTGAAAAGTTCGCCTTTCCAATTCTCTGCGCTATAAGTTGGATTATCCACTTTTATACAACGTAGATTTGGATTGTTATCTGTTCTTATTCTTTCCATTTGGGTATTGTGGTTGTTTTTCAAATTCAACGAAACCAATTGGTTCTTTTCACAAAAAAGATAGGCTAAAGCAGTGTTTTTACTAAGGTCTAATGCTGTGATTTGATTTTTATTACAATGCAATATTTCCAGGTCACTATTTTTTTCTAAATCCAAATCAGTTAATTGGTTCGTACTGCAACCAAGTGTTTGTAAGGCTACATTTTTTTGCACCTCCAAAGTGGTTAATTTATTTACAGAACAATATAATTCTTTCAGTTTTGTGTTGTTATTTACATTTAGTGCAGTTATTTTATTCTGCGAACAATCTAACTCAACCAAATTAGTATTATTTTGAACATCTAATGATGTTAGCCGATTCAGCGAACAATTTAATGAAATCAATGCTGTATTCTTGGTGATATCTAATGAAGTTAATCTATTTAGCCCACAGTGTAAAGACGTTAAAGAGGTGAAGGCTTCTATTCCTGTCAAATCCAAAATCCCCATGTCGAAACAATAGATTCTTCCTGTAAAACTTTGTGCTTCCGTTATCTGAATTTCATCGTCTCCATTGGTGTTGATGGCTTCATTATTCAATAAATAGTTTTTAAATATTGCATCGGGAATATATACTGCATCTTTTGGTAATGGTTCAATATTTTCGATAACCGGTTCCTTAATACCTTGATTTATATTGTCTTTTTTTACAGAATTACAACTTGTAAGAAGTAAAAAGCATGCTGCAAGAAGTAAAGTATTTATAATTTTCATAGTGTTTGTTTTATTCTTTCGTAATAATACGCAGTTGACGTGTGTAATAGTCCGATTTCTCCTGTAAGTTTATGTTTTATCAACTCCGGTTCTTTGAAAAAATCTATCACAAAATAATCTGTTCCAAAGCTGGAAGAAAAGCAGCTTACACCACGAGGATTGTCCGTTATAAAGTTTCCTAAATGATCTGTTAGCAAATCATCGAGTCCTAATTTCTTTTCTTCTATTTCTGTATATTTTAGCTGATACTTCTCGCACTGAAATTGAATAGTGTCTGTTGGTTCTATCGGTTCAATAGCTAACTTTACTTCCTTATACGAATATAATTCCGAGATAAAAACGATGAAATCATCTTGAATCCGGTTCGGCAAGTTGGTGTAAATAACAGTTTGTCCAAAAGATAATTCCGAGAGCGATATCAATGATATGGGTGTATGGATTTTAGCTTTCATTCAGGTCTTTATTACTTATATTTATTGGTAAATCTAATTAATTGTTTCATAAGTAGAGATTTTTAAATTTTATTCATAAATAATTGTTCCTTCTGCAATCTGAACCAAACGGCCGCTTCTGTATTGAATTTGCAGAATCCAATTGTTTTGTGTGTCAAATTCATATTGGAAAGTATCTGTGCAGTTTAATCTCCCGTCAGGTTCATGGTTGACATCTTCGATTAAATTTTTATGGTCGTTATATTTCAATTTTGAGTGAGAAAATTCTTGACCGTTTCCGGAAAATATATTCTTTAGAATTACATTATCCGTTTTGTCAAAGACCTATAAATAACATGGTTTCACATCCAAAAGTAAATCTTCAAAACAGCTGAAATAATGCTGAGGTTTCTCGAAAAACAAATCGTTCTGCGGTTCAGCCGTTTCAGGTGGGTTCCCAGACTCAGGTTGAAGCGTTCTATGTGATTGATTCCTACTGGGTTATTTTATGAAATCAACTTTCAAGGAGGTTTTTTGTTTTTCTGCTACATACAGAATACATTATTCTTCGTTCTTTATCTGTTTTGTCACAGTTTTTGGTTTGCTTCGCGCCAAAAACAGCGCCAAAACATTTTCTATTGACTTCTTCTTTTGGCTATACATATACGATCCGCGCTGCGGATCGGCACAGGTAAAATACTGTTGAAAGATTTCAATCAGGATGGACAGCTTATCTTTATTTATGAGGAGACGAACGGCCGTTCGTCTCTGCATTCGATAAATTTAATCAATTATTGTATTTTTAAATTGTTTGAGGAATGGGATATTTACCCCTTCCATTTAGCCTTTTCGGATAAGGTTTACTCATTAAAATCCGATTTATGATTTTATTCAAAATGAGCAGTTGGTTTTGTTGAAAAGGCTTTTCAATGTTTTGTCTCAGTTTTTGGTTTGCTTCGCGCCAAAAACAGCGCCAAAACATTTTCTATTGACTTCTTCTTTTGGCTATACATATACGATCCGCGCTGCGGGTCGGGACGGATAAAATACTGTTGAAAGAATTCGATCAGGATGATCAGCCTATTTTTGTGGAGACGAATGACAGTTTGGCTCTACTTTCGAAAAATTTAGTCAACTATTGCATTTTCAAACTTTTTGACAAATGGGTATGTTTATCCACTTACATCCAAAAGTAAATCTTCAAAACAGCTGAAATAATGCTGAGGTTTCTCGAAAAACAAATCGTCCTGCGATTCAGCCGTTTCAGGTGGGTTCTCAGATTCAGGTTGAAGCGTTCTATGTGATTGGTTCCAAAGCGGGTTACTTTATGTAAATTTCTCTCAATTATATAAAGATAATTGGGTAAGCCGTCTGTGTAAATTCGCTTTGCTTCTGAAAGTTGCAAACTCTTCAATACGATTCTCAGCGTCTTATTGGTTCTGGCACCTACATAGAAACTCACTGCTTTTTTGCTTTTTCTTTCCAAAGCATAAGCCACCCAAACCAAACGCTTTTTACTGCCAATAAATGTTCGTAATTCATCTACTTCGTAAACTTTCCCTTTGCTGATCACCGGGCGGGGAATACTCCCGGCTATGGATAAAATTCTTCTCAATAAAGTAGTCGCGGAAATCTGCAAAACCCTTGCAGTACTCCTGATACCCAATCCTTCTTTGGTCAGAACCACTATCTGACGATTTAGATTGGGCTGATAGGCGTTGTAAGTGTAATAATCAATGAACCTTTTTGTGCATGATTTACAATAATATTGCTGTTTTTTGTTTTTTGTAAAACCATTTTTAACCAATTCTTTTCCTTTACAATGAGGGCAAATTCCGGTA
>JBAYRQ010000045.1:0-7414 GCA_041676545.1 Weeksellaceae bacterium
GAAAGTATCTAAAAAACAATTACCCACAAAAATTTCCCAATCACTAATTATAAGTATGACCGCGAAGTGGTCAAAGGTTTATAGAAAATAAAAAAAACGAAGAACAACATTCGACCCCGATGGGGTCGTACCTTATGATTAGCGATTGTTGCTATAAACATATAATCCCGTCGGGATTAAATTCAATAAGGCAAAGAAATCGACTTGGGGTCGATGAATTCAAACGTATATCCATCCTCCAAAAAACTAATCGGAAAATTGGATTCATTCATAATGTCCTTTTTGGTCAATGCCCAAGGGGTCCAATAATCTTCCAAAACTTGTTCAAACATCGTATTATCCCAAACGCTGAAAAGGGCTTTGTTTGGTTCTGCCACCACGGGAAGTGCTTCGATAGTTACCCTTTCATCCGTAAAGTCCAAATCAAATTTCGGGAAAGCTTGCAGTAAATAATTCGAATATAAAAAACGCGCGCATAGTTCCTCGAATTGAATCGGATGCAATTCGGTATCCCCTGCTTTGTCCAAAATATCCTGATGTTCAGCCGTTAAAACACCGTTGTCTTGCAAACATGCAATTATTCCGAAACCATTGATTCCCAAAGAGAAAATGAGGTTAATCGCATCATCGCGATGGTTGAAAACTTCTTGGGAATACTTCAATTTCACAATCGAAATACTCCACGGTTTCAATCCTTCTTTGAAACAAACCGGTGAAATCAAGGATTGCAACATCAAATGGAACAAGCTGTAACGCTGTTTCAAAACGGGAGACATTCCAAACTCCTTACCTCGATCCTGGGACCGCTTTTGTTCATGCTGAATTTCCAAAAATAAAACGCCGTACACAATGCGTCCAATCCAAAGAAATAAACGATGTGAATCCAACGCTTTCATCCCCTCGTAACCTTGATCAAAAGCAGCTTTCACTTCTTCATCCAACGCATCGAAAGCCAATTTTGCGCGCGAAGAACAAGGTAATTTCAAGGCACCATAGGTGGTAGAATTGACCGTATCCATCAAAGTGAACTTTCGATCGCGGTAGTCAAAGCGATCCAAAATCCATTCGGGAAAAACCGATACGTTTTCATCGGCATGCGTTAAATCTTCGCCGGACAAAAAGCAGCTTTTGTCACTGAAGTATAAATTCTCAAAAGGATTAAAAAGTTCCAAGGCCATAAAAGTGATTTTTTGAAATAGAATGAAGCCAAAAGTAAGGATAACGATGGAATTACGAAATGATATTTGTATGTATGGACTGGGAATGAGTGGCTGCGTATTTAAGAAGTTGATTTTAGGTCAATTCAACATTCAAAATAAACACCCAATACCGACTACTTGATAACCAATGCTTTATATCTGTTGCGGACACGGCCTACTCCCTACTCAATCGTTGTTTGTTCACAAAATAGGTGACTCCAATTACAAGCACCAATCCGATTTGAGCGCCAAGGGTTTGTACCGTTGGGAAAATTCCTAACCAGGTAATGCGAGGGAATGAAGTTAAATTCGTCACGGAAATCCAGCCGCTTTCTTGGAGTGAATGAACGCCTTTCCCCATTAGAATAAGAGCAAGAAGAATAATTAAGTACGATGAATATTTAAATATCAAAGGAATCGGAAGCTTTTTGGAATATTTCAAAAATACGTAGGCAATAACACCAATCAAACCAAACGCAGCCAAAGTTCCAAAACCAATCGCAGATTTATGCTGAGGTCCCGCTTCGAGATTGATCGCTTGAAGGAATAAAACCACTTCAAACGCTTCTCTGAAAACAATCATAAACGAGAAGGCGGCCAATCCAAACATACGTTCTCTTTTCAAATACACCCCTATTTTATCTTCCACAAATTCCGTCCACTTCTTAGCATACGTTTTATTGTGCAACCAGAATCCGGCAAAAACCAAAATTACAACGGCTATCAAGGAAACGATGCCTTCCATGATTTCCCGGTTTTTTCCGCCGAATTCAATGATTAAGTCCGATAAAAACCAGCCTGCCACACCACAAAGCACCGCTGTAATCCATCCACTATGCACCCAAACCAACGCCTTTTTTGCATTCGCGCTTCGAATCAAGGCAATGACTACGGCTAAGATTAAAAACGCTTCCAAAGCTTCCCGCAGGACAATGGAAAAGGATAGTAAAAAGGTGAGCCAATAGTTTAAGTGTTGAGAACCTAACAATTCATTCGCCTCTTCGATAAGCGCAATTGCTTTATCGATTTCTATTTTTAAAACGTCTTCCTTTTCTCCTTTTTGAATCAGCGTTCGCACCTTGAACATTTGCGCTTCCAACGTACGAACAAATGCATTATCTATCGAACGCAAACGCGCTTCAACCGGCTCAACTCCTTCCAAATAGGCAGAAACAGCCTGAGTTTGTGCTTGTTTGATATTGCCATCCGAATAACTTTCAAAGGCTTTTTGTAAATTCTCAATCGCAATGGGTAAACTATTTTCTACATAGTCTTTGCTCGGTTCCAACATTCGCAAAGCTTGTAATTTCAACGTTGCATTTCCAGGTGAAATTTGTTGAATCGTATCCAACAATTCCAAATCCGTCATAAGCGCTACTTCTTCCAGCCCGATTTTGGGTAAAATTTCCGTGAAGGCGGGGTATAAGGCCGCTGAATCCATGGCTGAATCTCGGTAACGCAACGATTTCACATAAAATGCCAAATCCCATAATTCGGATTCGCTCAATTCCGTGAAAGCACGCATTCCCGTTCCTTCTACCCCAAATTGCAAACTGTTGTAAGATTGGTAGGGCGATGAATGATTCATCAAGTTCGCATCCAGAAAATTACTGGGACGCGGTTCCAATCCTACGCCTGCCGAACCGTCTCCTCGCCCACTCTCACCGTGGCAACTTGCACAATGAATCGCATAGAGTTTTTGTCCATTTTGGAGGGAAGGCCATTTTCGAGGAGCCGTTTCAATTCCCGTCATTCGGATGATTTTGGAATTGATTCCCTTCGCCAAAGTGCTAATGTCGGATACCGCCCTTTTTTCATCTATAATTTGAACCAATTTAGCGAGGTCTACAAGAAGTTCTTCTTTCTGAGTGCCTTTTAAGACGGATGACTCTTTGGCAATGGCATACGCTTGCGCCGCGAATTCTTGTTGTTCTTCGTATTCTTCTGGATTGATAACGACCCCATTTTCCACGGCTTCTACATAGTCTTTCGCAACATAGGATAGCAAATGCACCACGACTTCCACTCGGGAGGTATCGTCTTGGGCATGCGTTTTAATCACTGTCGCAACCAAAAAAACAAATGTCAATACGAAGGAAATAAAGGAATGTTTCGTCATTAATTCTTATTTAGAATAAATAAATGCAAATTTATAGGAATTCATGGAAGATACGTATTTTTTTTTATGATTTTTAAGGGGTTAGGAGGGAATGGGGAATGATGAATGGATTAAGAATGTAGAAGTCGTCTCTTTTCGCAATACTAACGATATTTGGTTACGTTTAATTAATCTTTTAAAAAACCTGCTGCAAAATAATACAGGAAAAAACCCCTTGTTTACTACTTAAAATCTTCTCAATTTTAATCGGTCATTCTGTTGAATTGTTTATCTCCCATATAGATCATACGCGTGCATAAAACTTTAAAACTGTTTAGCCATGAAAATAAAACTCACTTTTCTATTCCTCGTGACCTTTATAGTATCGATTGGTCAGCTGAACATTTCTGTGAATTTCTCCGATATCTTTTCAGCGGACACCCTGAACCCTTCTGGCGAAATAAACACTATCAATGTCACTCAGTCCATTGAGCTTGCCCATGCTAACCATCAAAATAGCAGTCAAATCAGATTAACAGGTTTAGAAATTACTTTCACTTTAGATGCTTGTTTTGAAGAAGGTTTTGATGGACTTTCAGGGAATAATACAACTAACGGTGGGTCAAATACTGCTTGGAATGGTAATGCAAATTTCCCAACTGTGGATAGAGCTTTTCAAGCTGGTGATGCAGTAAGATTAGGAGCATCAAGTGCTATTGGTTCAGTTGAATCAAAAGTATTGGCTGACGTTTCAGGTGATGTTACTGTAAATATTAGAGTGAAAGGATGGACAAATGTAGAAGGAGACTTGAAAGTGAGTATGGATGGCCAAGAGCAAACGCTTTCTTACACTGCAAAAATGGCGGATGATTTTGAAGAGATAGCTGCTTTATTCACAGGCGTAACCCCTGGTTCTACATTGAAAATTGAAACAACTGCAAAAAGGGCATTTATTGACCGTGTTGAGATTATGTGTGATGACTCTCCTTCTTCGAATGAACATTTCAAATCGATTCAATCTGGAAATTGGACTTCCAACTCGACATGGGAATCATCGGAAGATGGCTCAACATGGACACCTTCAGCCACATACCCAAAATCAACAGCAATTTCAGTTACCATTCAGCCCGCACACAAAGTGAATTTGAATACGAGTGGAATTCAAATTACGAATACAGAGGTCTATGGTAGTTTAGAGGTTGGTAATACTAATTTTAGTGTTGTAGGCGATGAAAATATAGAACTTAAGATAAAAGAAGGTGGGAAATTCATTGTCAATGGAAGTGGAATTTCTACGGGAAAAAAAGCTTTGATAGAAACAGGTGGAGCACTAGAGGTAATAAAATATAACGCTGGAACTGATTTCGTCAAAAACTATATCGATGCTAAGGCTGGTAATAATAGCCTTTTCATTTTTGAAGATCAATCTATTTTTGATTGGAATTTTAATGGAACCTCTACTATGGGCTCTGCTAATTATCTGTCAATTTTCAACATGGGCCAAAGTGGGGATTTGGTTATTTTCAGACTCATCAAAGACTTCGCAAAACCAAACAGCGCTTACGGAAGCGGCACAAATAACACTTTTAATGCGGTGTTAGAAGTGATGGATTCAAAAAGTTTCAATATTACTGGCGATGGCAACAAAACCTTTAAAGGCGGAATTCGTGGAACAGGCGAATTAACAATTACACATTCAGGTACAGGAAAATTAATTTTCGGAGATGCTTCAACGGTTCCTGTTTTGGGTAGCAATGGGGAGCTGCAGTTAAATATTTCATCTACACGGATTGAGTTTCCAAATGGTGCAAATCTTCCCAGTACCGCAACCGTAATTTTGAATAACCCTACTTTAAATAGCACAATTACAAGAAGTGGAGGAATTATGACCATCGATGGAACATTAGACTTAACGCTTATGCGAATTACAAATGCAAATACGGGAAGTATAAATGTAAATGGAACCATCCGAACTGCTCATTCCGGTGGATTATACGGAACAAGCGCTGCAATTCCCAGTGGAAGTCTCCTTCTAAATCCTGGAAACACTGTAGAATATTATGGTTCTACCCAACAAATCTCCAACCTTGACTATTATCATTTGATTCTTTCTGGATCCGGAGTTAAAACTCCACAAAATTTTACAAAAATAGATTCGAATGGAAGTGTAACCATCACCGGAAATCCAACCGTTGATTTCAGAGAACATAATTTAGCATCTACTGCTGATAACAACACCAAATTCACGATGGACGGCGGTCGTTTAATTCTAGGAAAAACAGGAACTCAGCCAAATATGAAAGGAACTTACAACTTAACAGGCGGTGTCATTGAGTTTGCGAATTCGCAAGCCACCGCTCAAACCATTCGAAGTAGCTCAGACTACTTTTACAAAAACATAGAAATTAGTGGAGCCCATGTGGGGAATTCAAGTGGAAACATCAACCTACATACGAACGGAAGTTTCACAGTAAAATCGGGGGGAGTTTTCAACATCAGTCTACGATCCATAAAGTGTGAAACAACGGACCAATGCGCCGTAAATGTAGAGTCGGGTGCGGTTTTCAGAACGGGGAACAACAAAGGTTTCAATGGTTTTGACAACGGAGGTGGAATTGGAGTGGATGATTCCGCCATTCACAGCAACATCAGTGCAATTACTTTAGCAGACGATAGCACCGTTGATTATTTCAATGACAATATTTTACAACAAGTCAGCGAATTCACGCCCGGATATTCGAACTTAAAAGTTTCAGGGAAAGCGTTTATTGATGGAAATATTTTAGTCAAAAATATAACTTCTGTCACTTCTACCGGTGAATTAACAATCAAGGAAACAATGCAGGAACAACCTTCTTCACACGTACTCTATGCCAACAAAGGCGTGGAAGTAGAATCGGAGGGGAAATTAATCCTCGAAAATAATTCTGTCCTGATGCAGGATGACGATGCAGTAAATGTTGGTGACATACAAGTTCATAGAACTTTCACCTTTTCAGACGAAAGAAATCAATACAATTTCATCATTTCGCCTGTAAAAGGACAGTCGATTAAGTCGATTTACACCGGTGCACCTTTCGTGATTTACCACAGAGAAGATAAAAACTTCTTCTACAATGCAGGGATTGGAGCGTATGACCCTTTAAACCCTGCCAAAGGATTTGCCATCAAAGAAGCTAGTGGTACTAACTATCCTTCAAATACAGTCAATGCGCAAATGAAAGGAGAACCATTCAACGGTTTGGCAAGCTTTCCGTTGACCTACACAACTTCAAATCCAGACCCGGTATACATTCCCGGTTACAACTTGGTCGGAAATCCCTATCCCTCGAATTTGGATATTGAACAGTTGTACGATGATAATTCCAGTAAAATTGATGCAACTTTCCAATTCTGGGACAACCGTGGAAATACCTTGTACGAACAACAAGGTTCCAGTTACGGCGGTGCCCATTATGCGAAATACAATGCCGAAAACGGAACTGGAATTGGTTCAGGTGAAGAAGCCCCGGAAGCATCAAATGACTCTGGCGTTCGTATCCCAACCCGTTATGTTAGACCCGGAACCGCTTTTATGATTCGTGCATTGGAGGATGCCAACGGTAAAACCTTGGATTTCAAAAATGAATACAGAGTAGCTGCCAACAACAGCCCGGAATTCTTTGGAAAAGACAGCAACGAAAGTAAAAACCCTTCCCGTTATTGGTTGACCATGCACACGCCAAGCGGCATAGAATACATGACTGCCGTGGTGTATTTCTGGAACGGAAGCAACGATTTCACACTCGATGATTCCGAAGCCAACGGAAGTTCAGACGATATTTACACTTTAATTGGTGAAGAGCAAATCGCGATTCAAGGACGTGCTCCTTTTGTGAAAACCGACAAAGTGCCTTTGGGCGTTCGCTTATTCGAAATGGGAACCTACGTTATCTCCTTATATGACAAAGAAGGGGTTTTCGCCAACGGACAAAACATTTACATCCGCGATAAAAAACTAAAAACGATTTACAACCTTACCCAAGCCGATTACAAATTCATCGAAGACGCCGGGGGATTCAACGATCGTTTTGAAATTATCTACAATCCCAATTCCTTAACCTCCGATAATGCTTCC
>JBAYRQ010000046.1:0-7356 GCA_041676545.1 Weeksellaceae bacterium
GGTTTGCCCGATTGCGGAACAAAATCAGAGTAACTCTGATTTTGTTCCGCAATCGGGCAAACCGCTCAACGTAAATGTGCCGAGTTTGGAAGATATTTTGGGCGACAAACTCACGGCTTTTGCACCCAACACCACAGGCATTCCCTACTTCAAAAAAGACGACAGTATGAGTATGGAAATCATCAAACAGCTATACGACATCGGAAATTTGTTTGATGCAGTGAACGACATTGAAACCATTAAAACTACGTTTTATCGCTTTGCCAAAACTGAAATCGCTTACCGAAATTCCGAAAAAATTACAGAAAAAGATGTGTTGGAAGATATTTATCAAACAGCCCTTTGCATCGTTACGAGAGGGACGGAAGGCAAAGGAAATTTTGAAGAATTACAAAACGGTATTCAACGTGTCGGCAGTTTTATTTTTTCTGAAAGCTACCACATTGAAAAAGCAATAGCCCACGCTTCAAAAGCAGTTTACCTTTCTGCATTGATACAACATAATGCAAAAACGATTGACAAATTTGAAAACCCGCTTCAATTAAAGGATTGGCAAATTGGCGAACCAATAAACAACAAGTTAAACAAACTGAAAAAATCCAATCCCGAAGCGTTTTTCTATTGGTATAAAATTCATGAAATAATGCAATAAGAATGGCAGACATTTCTCAAATATTAAACACGCTCAACACTTCGCCAAGTGTTGAATTATTGCGTTTACGAAACAGAGAAATGATTATTGAATTTCTTGTAAACACATTTATAAATAAACAAGGTGCTATTTCATCTGAAAACATTCATATACGATTAGCTGACTTTTTAGAAGAACACGAAGTTGAAAATGATGAAGAAAGTGAAATTAGTCCATTTGACACTTACGAAGGCAAGGCCAAAAAGTACATTCAGCATTGGACAAACAATGGTTTTCTGACCAATTATCCTGATGAGCAAGGAGAAGTGTTTTATGAACTTTCTGCACATTCAAGCAAAACAATTGATTGGTTGGTCAGTTTAAAAAAAGAAGAATTTGTAGGTACAGAATCAAAGTTCAATAGCATTTTAAATCAGTTGATAGAATTGGTTGAATTTACCAATGAGGATGCCGAGAAACGAATTGAGTTATTGGAAGAAAAAAAATTGGAAATTGAGCAACAAATCCAACGAATAAAAACTGGAGAGGATATAAAAGTTTTTGAAGAATTTGAGATCGTCCCGCGTTTTAATCAACTCAATCAATCGGCAAAAGAATTATTATCAGATTTCAAAGAGGTAGAGGATAATTTTAAAGAAATAACTAAAAGTATTTATCAAAAACATTCAGATGGGAGTTTGACTAAGAGCGATATTTTGTCGTTTACATTCGATGCTCTTGATGAACTGAAAGAAAGTCATCAAGGAAAAAGCTTCTATGCTTTTTGGTCGTTTATCCTTAATCCTGATTTGCAAAATAGATGGGAAAGTTTGACCAAAGAATTGTATCAAACTTTAGAAGAAAAGTCTATTCCTGTAAATGATTCTTTTTTGAAGGGAATGAAAAATCATTTGTACAATTCGGGTAGAAAAGTTTATAAAGCCAACGATAAAATGGCTGATAAATTAAGCCGTATTATTCGTGAAAACGAAAGTTCAAATTCGGAAGCAACGAAAAAGATTATAGACGAAATCAAGAAACAGCTTGTAGCAATCAGCAAGAAAAAAAAGAAACCCGACATTTCGTTTGAATTGGAAACCGATATTGAAATCAACATTCCGTTTGAACGAAAACTGACGACCGAACAAAGCGAAATGGTTACTTATACCAACAAACCGCAAATAGCGGATGACGACATTACTTCGTCTGAACACTTGGGCAAATTGTTCTCACAATCAAATATCGATAAAGCGTTATTGAGGAAAAGGATAAAAGAGATTTTGCAAAAAAAATCGCAAACAACACTTTTAGATGTAGTTGAGAATTATGGTGGACTTGAAAAAGGATTGCCCGAACTGTTTGGCTATATCGACATTGTGAAAGAATTTAAGCACACCATCAATACTGATAAAACGCAAAATATTGTGTTTGACATGGAGAATAAGAAGCAAATTAGAATCCCTGAAATAATTTTGATTAAATGAGCCATTTAGAAGAAAATATTACACCTTATAGCAAAGCAATAGTACGATTGTTGAAATCGACAGTTGAGCGAAACTCAACTGTTTGGGATGATATCATCAATTATCAACACGAAATACAGGATTATATTGGTCAAATAGGTTTGGAGCTTATCGTAAAAAAAGATGAAGGATTTGCTTTTGTAAAACAATTTGAAGATAGCGAAGGTAATACACTTGGCTTGGTAACAAGACGACAAATTGGTTTTGAAGCTTCCATTGTACTGGTGGTTTTAAGACAGAGTTTAGAAGAATTTGACAGTAACCCGACACAGCTGGCAACAGAAAAATTTATAACTGACACTGAAATCAAAGATGAATTAGAATTATTTCTTCAGGAAGGTTACAATAAATTAAAATTTCAAAAAGATCTGGATAGTTACATTAAAAGAGTAGCAGAATTAGGCTATTTGAAAGAAGTTGGCAAGAAGGAAAATGAAACAAAATACCAAATACACCGAATCATAAAAGAAAAAATAACGCTGGATATATTACAGGATTTCAAAACAAAACTGCAAGAATATGTTGAGTCTGTTTAGCACCAGTTCCGACAAAGCGGGGTTCAGACTTCAATATATGGAAGTTTTTAACTGGGGAACTTTTGACAAAATGGTTTTTAGAATAAACCCGAAGGGAAATAATTCGCTTTTGACAGGTGCAAACGCTTCAGGGAAAAGCACTTACATAGATGCCTTACTGACTTTGATGGTTCCTGCGAAAAAGGACAGGTTTTATAATCAATCATCGGGTGTTGAAAAAAAAGGCGACCGAACTGAAGAAACCTATGTTTTAGGACATTATGGAAATATACAGGAAGAAGGTAAGAGTTCCTCCTCCACACAAAAACTACGTACCACGAATGACTATTCTGTGATTTTAGCTCATTTTGAAAATACCGATCAAAAACAAATTACACTGTTTCAAGTTCGTTGGTTTTCCAACAACGTATTAAGACGACAATTCGGAATTGCTCATATTCCACTTAAAATAGAAAAAGATTTTAATGATTTTGATTCCAAAGGTTTATGGAAAAGAAGGCTGGATAAACTTTATAATACAAATGCTTCAAAAAAGAAAATTGAATTTATAGAGGGACCAACGGCTTACGCTGAAAGAATATCAAATCTCTTCGGAATGCGATCAGTGAAAGCATTGAGCCTATTCAATCAGGTTGTTGGTGTGAAAGTGTTGGAGGATTTGGACGAATTTATCAGAACCAATATGTTGGAAGAACAAGATGCCGAAGCTGAATTTATCCAATTGAAAGATAGTTTTTTGACTTTAATGAATGCTAAAACCAACATTGAGAAAGCCAAAGAACAAATCAAGCAACTTACTCCCATCAATGAAATTGCGATAACATTGACCAACATCAAAACCGATTTATTACGATTAGAAAAATCAAAGGAAACGGCAGTTTATTGGTTTGCAAAGAAAGGCGTTGAGTTAGGCGAAAAAGAATTAGAAAAATGTAAGGAAGAATTACAACGATTGGAAGATGATTTAGCCGAATTGAGAGATAAGGAAGAAAAATTCAAACAAGAGGAAAGGACAATTTCTATTGCTATTGAAAAAGATGAAGTCGGAAGTAAAATCAAAGATTTAGAAAAGGAAATTAAAAGCCTTGCAACATTAAAAGACAATAGAAGTAAGAAACTTGACGATTATAACAAAATCGCTCAAAGCATTGAATTTCCTACTAATCCAAGTGAAGAAACATTTAATGAAAACAGAGAAAAAGCAAAGCAGTTAAAACAAAATACATCACAAAAAATTGAAGACGAAAATGAAAATCTTCGTGAGCTAAAAAACAATGCCGATGATTTGGAAAAATTAACCAATGAGTTGGTAAAAACCATCCAAACTCTTCAAGCGAATAAAAACAATATTGCAGGTCGTGAAGCCGAAATTCGAGAAGAACTCATCGAACATATTGGAGCGACCAAAGAGGAAATCCCGTTCATTGGAGAATTGATAAAGGTAAAAGATGATGAACAGAATTGGGAGTCTTCAATTGAAAAAGTATTGCACAATTTTGCATTGCGTTTGATTGTTCCGCCAAGGTATTACTCAAAAGTAAATCAGTATGTGAACAGCAATAACCTGAGAGGAAGAATCCGTTACGATAAATACGAAGAACAAGATTATCTTAAAAATTTGCGACATAAGGATATTAACGAAAAATCATTAGTCAATAAAATTGAGATTAAACCGAAAACGCAATATAACGAATGGATTGAAGACTATTTAGAAGCTCAATTCAGTTTTATCTGCGTAGATAATCTTTCAGAATTTGAACGTCATTCCGAAATGGCAATTACCCAAAATGGTTTGATAAAATTCAAAAGAGGAAAACACGAAAAGGACGACCGACCGCATATTTCAAGAAAAGAAAACTATGTTTTAGGTTGGGATAATAAAGAGAAAATTGCAGTTTTAAGGAAAGAGCTCATTGATTTACAAAATCAACAAACCGAAAATAAAAAAGAGATTAAGAACAAAGAAAATGAAATAAAAAACTTAAATATATCCAAGGATCAATGTCATAACTTGTTTTCAAAGTTTGAAAAATACGATGACATAGATTGGCAATCTTATGCCCGTGAAATACAAGAAAAGACAGAGCAGAAGGAAGCATTAGAAAAAACAAACGACCGAGTTAAGCAATTGCAAGAGCAGTTGAAAGATGTGCAGGATAAGTTGAAACAACTTTCGGAAGTTGAGATTAAAAGTAAAGACAGAGAAATTTTTCAAACGGAAGAAAAACAAAAAAATATTGAAAGAACATTATCGGATAATAAATCAATTTGTGAACCACTTGGGGATATTGATACTTCTGAATTTGAAACGCAGAATCCTAGTTTACTGGATATTGAATATACAAATTTTGAAATAAGTCGTAATAATTTCCAAAATGAAAATTCGAGAGAGACGAGAAGACTTGAAGAAGAAAAAGGAAGAAAAGAGAGTGAAGTAAGAATTAAAATAAATGCCTTCAAACAACCAACCGAACAGATTACAAACAAATTCAAAGATTGGCGTTCTGATGTAAATGCCTTGCCGGATTCTACCAATTTGGACTTAATCAGTGAATATCAAGATTTTCTAGAAAGATTAGAAACAGACAATCTTCCAAAATTTGAAAAGAAATTCAACGATTATCTACAAGAAACCATTACCAACAAAGTGGGCGATTTCAAAATGTTCTTTGAAAACTGGTCTGATTCAATCAAAGAAAACATTAGTTATTTGAATGATTCTTTGAAGGAAATTGATTTTAAGAATAACCCCAAAACCTATATTCAGCTTGTTGCACCTAATAAAATCAACGATGAAGTAAAAGAGTTTAGAAAACTATTAGACGAAGCCGTTCCTAATATTTATCAAATGGAAAAAACAATTGAGGGGAGAGAGTACCATTTCAATAATCACATTCATCCATTTATAGAAAAGTTAGACAAAGAAGAATGGCGCAAAAAAGTAATGGATGTTCGTTCTTGGTTTAGTTATAAAGCTGAGGAATATTACAAAGAAACTGATCAGAAATTCAAAACATATGAATCAATGGGCCAGCTCTCGGGTGGAGAAAAAGCTCAATTGACCTATACAATCTTAGGTTCTGCAATTGCTTATCAGTTTGGATTGACCAAGGAAGGGTTACAAAGTAATTCATTTCGCTTTATTGCTATTGATGAAGCATTTAAAGCCCAAGATGAGGACAAAGCCCGCTATTTGATTACACTTTGCAAACAACTCCATTTGCAATTATTAGTGGTTACCCCGAGCGACAATATTCACATTGTAGAAAACGATATTTCATTTGTTCATTATGTAGAACGAAAAGAAGAACGACATTCGTGGCTATATGATATGCCAATTGAGCAATTTAAAGAAGAAAAAGAAAATTATCTGAAAAATGATAACACCATCAGAAATTAAAAAAAAGACGGAAAGAAAATACATTTCATTTCTTCAAACTTTGGTTGAAAATATTCCGTTTTCAAGAATAGATATTCGTGGCGATAAGTCCTATACCAAATCATCATTACAGGAGTTTGAAAAAGAAATTCAGCAAATTGTTAGTCAATCCAAAGAGAAAAAAGGCTTTGGCTATTCTTTAGATTTTCAAAAAGTAAAGACAAAGTATTTAGGGGTTCAAGATCTACCAATTTCAATTTACTTTGACAATGAAAAGGATTTTTTGAAATTCTTAGGTAAAGAAAAAGAAGTAGATTCTTTCAAGTCTAATGTTGAGGTAATCCTTCGGAAATTTCCCGAATTAAAAAAATGGATAATCAAAAATCCGAAAAAGGTTATTGACAATACAAATGAATGGGAAAGCATTTTGAAAGTGTGTCAATACTTTAAACAAAATCCTAAACCAAGCTTATACATAAGAGAATTACCCATAAGAGTTCACACTAAGTTTATTGAAAGAAATCAGAGCGTAATTAAAGAATTGCTTGACATTCTTATTTCAGAACACATCAATAAAGAAGAAAAACAATTTGAGAAAAGGTTTAACTTGAAATATGCAGAACCGCAGATTCGGTTTAAAGTTCTTGACAAAACAATATCAAACCGATTTTTTTCGGGACTTGATGATATTGCAATTCCTGTAAGCCAATTTGAATCATTGAACTTGCCAATCAAAAAAGTGTTAGTTGTAGAAAATAAAACGACACTTTACACGACTTTGACACTTCCTAAAATGAACGAAACCATTGCGATATTTGGAAGTGGATATAGCGTTTACAATCTAAAAAATGTAAATTGGTTTGGCGGACTTGAATTGCTTTACTGGGGCGATATTGATGCTCAGGGATTTGAAATTTTATCGCAATTCAGAAATTATTTTCCACAGACACAAAGTGTTTTAATGGACAAAGATACTTTTGAAAAGTTCTTTGAAAACGACAAGGGAACACCAACAAACGTTTCTACAAAACTTAATTTAACAGACAAAGAACAGCAACTTTATGACACGTTAAAAACAAACAACTGGCGACTTGAACAAGAAAAAATTTCATTTAACTATGTGAATGAGTTTTTTAAAAATTGACTATGCCAAACACAGGTGTAAGCACATTTGCAGACCGCACAAGCCGAAACACAAACCAAAGTTTGCAAAAGAGCTTCCACCTTTCCACCCTGATATAAATTGAATATAAATTTCCTTCCCTTCTGAAAATAAAAAATACACCA
>JBAYRQ010000047.1:0-7215 GCA_041676545.1 Weeksellaceae bacterium
GTCTATCGCATTTGCTCAAAAGTCAGAAGTCAATGATTCGACCATGACCGAATTGGAAGCGGTAGAAATTATACAAAAACTACCCATTACCACAGAGAAAATCACCAAAAATCAGTTGCAACAAAAGAACTTGGGCCAAGACATGGCTTCTTTGTTACAAAATGCAACATCGGTGGTTAGCACCAGTGATGCCGGTGCAGGAATTGGATATTCATCCATCCGAATTCGAGGCGTGGCGCAGGACCATATCAATATCACCTTAAACGGAATTCCCTTAAATGATTCCGAATCTCAAAATGTGTTTTGGGTCAATATGCCCGATTTAGCATCGAGTTTGAATTCGGTGAGTATTCAACGCGGTGTGGGAACATCTACTTCGGGAAGTGGTGCCTTTGGTGCGATTATCAACATGGATCTTTCCAATCCATCCACCGAATCTTTTTTAGAATCCGCCAATTCGTGGGGAAGTTTTGCTACTCAAAAATACACTTTGCAAGGAGGAACAGGACGGATTTTAAACGATAAACTAAGAGTTGATTTCAATGCTTCTTTGTTAAAATCAGACGGTTATATCGATCGTGCTTCTGCCGATTTATTCTCCGTGGGAATGAATGCAAAATACGATTTGAATGCAAATACGTCTTTCCGTTATTGGACATTTTTTGGGAAGGAGAAAACCTACCAAGCCTGGAATGGAATTGATGAAAAAACACTGAAAAACAACCGAAGATTCAATCCAGCCGGAGCGATTTATAACGACGATTGGAGCGAAATAATTGGATTTTACGACGATGAAACCGACAATTACAGACAACACCACAACCATTTGGTGTGGGACCAACGGTATGGAAAAGGCTGGAAATCAAACAGTACGCTATTTTACACGCGTGGAAAAGGGTTTTATGATAATTACAAACAAGATTCTAAATTAGTCAAATTTAAAATTGACGCACCTTTTGATCGCGCGGATTTGGTTCGACAAAAATGGTTAGATAATCACTTTTACGGATTGAATTACAATATAGAAAATCAGAATTTGGGGAATTTAAAATTCTTTAGCGGTTTTTCAATTAGCCAATACCATAACGAACATTATGGATTGGTAACCTGGGTGAAAGGTTTGGAAAACCACAATTCAGACCATGAATTCTATCGAAATAAATCGAAGAAAAATGATGTATCAGTCTATGCAAAAGCGTTATACGAACTGAATCAGTTTGAATTATTTGGAGATTTGCAATATCGTTTTGTGAATTACACAACCAAAGATGCGCCTGGAGGTGAAAATGAATACGAGAAATTTTTCGCGTTTGAAGATGAATTCAATTTCTTCAACCCCAAATTTGGAATTAATTTCAATGCCAATTCGACCCATCAACTTTATTTCTACTACGGAATGGCGCACCGTGAACCGATTCGTTCGGATTATTTAGACAGCGGACAAAAATTAAATCCCGAAAAATTACACGATTTCGAATTGGGATATAAAAAATCAGGAAATTTTAGTTTCAACTTCAACCTGTTCTATATGTACTATTTAGATCAATTGGTTGCAACCGGTGAATTAAACGAAACCGGAAATTACATTCGAAGAAATAGTGGGAAAAGTTACCGAAGTGGTGTAGAAATTCAAACCAATTATACCGTAATTCCACAGAAATTCAATGTTTTTGGGAATTTAACGTACAGCATCAATAAAAATATAGACTATACAGAAATTGGATGGAATGAAAATGGTGAAGAAGTTTTAAATGAATTCGGAGATACCGATATTTCCTTTTCTCCCAACTGGATTGCTTCCTTTGGGCTGCAATTTCAACCGATTAAAAACATTGCGATTAACCTTAACAACAAATACGTAGGCGAGCAATTTTTGACCAATACCGAGTTAAAAGACGGACGGTTAAGCGACTATTTCTTAACGGATGTCGTTCTTTCTTATCAACCTAAATGGTGGAATTTAAAGAATCTAGAATTCTCACTTTTGGTAAATAACTTGTTTGATAGAGCCTACGAAAGCAATGGATTTTACTACGAAGGCGCCTATTATTATCCACAAGCTGGAATCAATATTTTGGGTGGATTCCGTGTGCGGTTATAAAGAAACCTCATTTATTTAGTTTTATGTTTATGTAAAAAGGCTGTCTCCCACTACGGAAAACAGCCTTTTTTATTTGAAATAGGTGTTCCTATTTAATTAGAACCTTGGTATTAAATTCCAATTTCTTTCCTTCTACTTTCAGAATATACACTCCTTTTTGAGGAAGCGTAAGTCGAATTTCACTTTGATTCAATGTATTGTTTTTGGTTTGAATTAGACGTCCTTGGGTATCGTAAACAGAAACAAATTCCATCGTTTTCTCCGGATTCTCCAAACGTAAAACCACTACATTGAATTGGGTGGTATACACCGTAACATCTTTTCGAGTTTGGTAATTTACATCTTGTGTATCCATCCCAATTCCCCAAACCAAGGAAACAAATTCCGGATGGTCAATGTACGGATTCCGATTGCCTTGAAAGGAATAATAGACCAAATCATTCATATCTTTTTCTCTTTGGCTCGGTGGATCCATCAAATGCCATTGCACCATTAGTCCCAAGAAAGCATCGCTAAATACTTTGTTTTTAGAACCGTCAAACATTACTTTGACACCTGAATTGGACGAATTGTAAAAACCGGGCATTTTATCTTCATAACAAGTTGCAAAATAAAAGAAAGCACGTGCTACATCGCCTTTGAATTCATCAAGCGGCTCCATAACTGTAATTGATGGATTATCTACAAACTTTCCTTTCAGCGTTCCATTTTTGGATTTACACGGCAAGTTGGTAGCTCCACTGTTGCAAGGAGCTGCACTTTGCGGATTGTTTATTTTACCAAAAGCATCATTTCCGCGCCAACCGTTCACTTTACTATCCGCCGGCCAAACATGAAATGCGTCGGATCGCATGGGTAAACTTTGGTTAAAATAAGATTGAGGAATTAAATGCTCCCGATTAAAAGCATCACCTTCATTCGCGCCTGAACCCATTGGGGAAGTGGGATTGTAGTTGTATGGATCGGGACCATCTGGGTTTTCAGAATAAATATCCAATACTGTGTGGTCGGATTCATAATACCGATCCCGATAGCCATTGTCTGGATCATTGCTTGCATACAAATCTTTCAAAGCACTGTAAGATTGACTATTGAAATCTTTAATGATTGTATATAAAGTAGTTTTCAATTCAAAACCTTCTTTATTTTCTGCTGCGTTATAGTATCCTGTTGGAATTTGAGCCAAAGCCAAAGTCGCTAAAAACAAGGAACTAAGAATTGTCATTAATTTAATTCGAAACATTTTAGTATTTTTGTCGGCTCAAAGTTAATTAATTTTGCAAACAGTGCACAAAAATATGTTTTTCTTCGAAATAATAATTTTTTCTCAGAAAGTATTGCAAGAATGAAAAATTGTATTAATTTTGCGCACTCATTCAAACGGATGAAATAATAGAATTTAAAAATCGAAACAATTCGAGCTTAAATAAGAATAAAATTATGGCAACTCATAAGTCAGCATTAAAAAGAATTAGACAAGACGAAGTTAAAAGAGCGAGAAATCGTTACTATCATAAATCTGCACGTAGCGCTATCAGAAACCTACGTTTAGAAACGGATAAAGCAACCGCAGAAGGACAGTTTCCAACCGTATCTTCTCAGATTGACAAATTAGCAAAACGCAACATTATTCATAAGAATAAAGCGTCGAATCTAAAAAGCAAATTAGCGAAGCATATTTCTGCTTTAGCCTAAATATAAACTGGCCCGTTCGTCTATCGGTTAGGACTCAAGATTTTCATTCTTGCAAGAGGGGTTCGATTCCCCTACGGGCTACCAAAGTGATTCAATAGAATCGCTTTTTTTATGACGCAGCAGACATCGGTAAATAAACGGATTCTGAATGCAAGCATAAAGTAAATTTAAAATAACGGGCCCGTTCGTCTATCGGTTAGGACTCAAGATTTTCATTCTTGCAAGAGGGGTTCGATTCCCCTACGGGCTACAAAATAGGAAAAGTGATTCAGATTGCTTTTCCTATTTTTATTTCCCATAGTTTTTTTCACCCAAGAAAAATCATCGACCCAAAAATAATACGTAAGTTTAAGGTATGAATGTAAATAAATTAGAAAGAATCATCCTGTTGTTGAATATCGTTTCACTGATCTATTTCGCGATTTTAGCCCTACTGACCTACTATCCCATCGACAGTAATGCACTTCAAGTCGTGGGTGAAATTCTAACCATTCCCCTATTCTTTGTTATTCTATTAAGCTTTTTCTACGCTTTACTGAAACTCATCCGGAAAGAAAAAACAAGAAATGTTTTGCCCATTTTTATTGTAAGCGCAATTTCTATAATCTTCTTGGTTATACTTACTGTCATTCAATTGAATTAGGTATTAGATATCTGGGAGCAGGAATTACGTATGAAGTATTACGTATGAGGGATGAAGAATGAGGGATGAAGTATCAGGTAAGAAGGAATACGTATGTGAGGTATTCCGTATGAAGTAAGGAATGATCTTTCTTTAGCTTCTTCTACGAACTATCAATATTTCTCCGGTTTTGAAATCCATCCATGCGAAATCATACACAATATGATACCGTTTTAATTGGGCATTTTCATAAAATCCGGTCATATAATGAAATTTAAAATTCTTTTTTTCAAGTAAACTTTTGGGAACTTTTTTCTGTGCTGAATTTTTACCCATAATTTCCAATAAAATGGATCGGTTGCGATGCAAGATTTTATCAATCCCAACGGTAGCTTTAAGGGTTACTTCTTTTAATTTATTATGATAATACGCTTTGCAGGTTGCACTGCAAAAAACTTTGTCACTCCTACCCCTAATCGGAATTTTACAAATTTTACAAAATCGTCTATGTATTTCCTTTTCCATAGTAACCGTATTTTACGGTAAACATACGTTTAATATCCCAACATGCTCATATCCAACATTTAATTTTCTTATTTTTGACGTAAACTGTTTGATTATGCATGCTATTATCTTCAGACCCCAACCTAGCGCCAACCGAATAAAACTCTTTATTCCTTATAAGCAGGCGGATGTGAGAGCCCAAATAAAAGCGGTAAATACCAGCTTCTATCATCCTACCCAAAAGCTGTGGAGTGTAATTAACACAGCCGAAAAACTAAAGGAAATCAAACAAATCCTTCATCCAAATTATGAAATAAAAACAGAAGAGAGGAGCGTGCCCATCGCTAACAGTAAATTATCAGAAAAATCGATGCTTATCATGGCGCAGTATGAACAGAAATTGATACTCAAAGCCTATAGCCGTAGTACCATTCAATCCTATAAAAGTGAATTCGCCAGTTTTTTGGTGTTTTTTGAAAGTCGGAATCTCGAGGAATTGACCAAAGAAGACATTGAAGGCTATTTGGCGCATCTCATTCAAAAGTTCAAAATATCAGAAGTAAAACAAAATCAATCGATCAATGCCATCAAATGGTATTATGAAAAAGTTTTGGGGAAACCCAAAGAATACTATACGCTAACCCGAGCCAAGAAAACCAAAACATTACCTAGTGTTTTAAGCGAAGAAGAAGTGTTTAGGCTGATCAATGCACCCACAAACATCAAACACAAAACCATTCTATACACACTGTACAGCGGCGGACTTCGATTGAGTGAAGTGGTAAACTTACGCATCAGAGATGTGCATTCCAGCGAAGGGTATTTGTATATCAAAGGAGGAAAAGGTAAAAAAGATAGAAAAACAGTGCTCTCACCTACCCTGCTTACCCTTCTCCGAACCTATTATAAAAAAGAAAAACCTGCCTATTGGCTGTTCGAAGGCCAAGACGGTGGAAAATACAGCCCAAGAAGCGTACAAGCTATATTCAGACAAGCGATGGAAAAAAGCGAAATCAATCCGTGGGCAACTGTTCATACTTTACGTCATAGTTTTGCTACGCATTTATTGCAAAATGGAGTGAATTTACGAAATATACAAGTCATGTTAGGTCACAGTAGTTCTAAGACGACCGAGATTTATACCCATGTTTTGAATATTTCAAACAAAAAAATTGAAAGTCCTTTGGATTCTATGCTAAAAAACAATATGTTTGATAGAAATATATAATGGAAATAGGCGCAACTCGTTGCGTATATCCAATTGTTGTACGACATAGTAAAACCCACCTCGTAAAAATGAAAGTTCGTGACGAAAAACTAAAAGCAATAATTGATTGGTCTAAAAATAACCGAGACATAAGAGCAGTATTATTGACAAGTTCACTTGTAAATCCATTAGCACCTGTTGACGATTTTAGCGACTTAGACATTGAACTTATATTCGAAAATAACGCCAAATATATTTCAGACAATACTTGGACAGAAAATTTTGGAAATCCAATTGCAATGGTTGAAGAAGACGAAACCTATTTCGAAGGTAAACACGCTATGAAAATGGTTTTATATGCTGACTATGTCAAAGTAGATTTCAAATTATACAGCAAACCCGAATTTTTACTTGACGCAAAAAAAAATGAATTACACGAAGATTGGGATATTGGCTATAAAGTTTTGGTGGATAAAGAAGGGCTAACAAATAGTCTAAAAAAGCCTACTCACCAGATTTTTATAATAAAAAAACCTACAGAAAAAAAATTCAAACAAGTTTTAAATGACTTTTGGTGGGACATTGCTCATACCGCAAAATGTATTATTAGGGATGACTTGTTTTATACAAAGTTTATGACTGAAAATAATATCCGAACAGACTATTTAATCCCTTTAATCGAATGGTACATTTCAAGCGAACATAATTGGAATATTACAACCAATAAATACGGCAGACTTTTTAAAAAATACCTGACTACCGATTTGTGGGAAACAATAGAACAAACATTTTCAGGAAGTAAAAAAAATGATAATTGGGATGCTTTATTTGCAATGGCTGATTTAGTTTCAAAAATTGGAACTGAATTATCGAAAAAACTAAATTATGATTATCCCAAAAAATTAGAAAAAGACATACGAAAATATTTGGACGAATTAAAAACTAAATAAATAACTACGTCGTACAATAACTAAGTTTTCGTCTTGCCCGAAGGGCTAGAGATGAAAACGCTGTTGAACGGAACCGATTTTTTATGTTCCTATGGGGTTGTCGTTTTATGGGTTTTGATTTATCAGCAGGTTTTCA
>JBAYRQ010000048.1:0-4363 GCA_041676545.1 Weeksellaceae bacterium
TAAGTGTGGACAGAGATTCATACGAAATGATGCAGTACCACGAACAAAGCTCAACCATTGACTTTGAATCTCATCAGCGGACAAAAAAACGCTACCAACAAAACTTAAAAGAAGAAATTGAAAACAGTGATGAAAATGAAAACAAACTTGAAGTAGGAATTCGCAAGTTTATTGAATTTTTGAAAGCTGACTGCCAAGACCCAGAATTGGATAAGGCCTATAATGGTAACGGTAAGAAACTAGAAATTAGAGCATATCCAACAAAGAACATTCACGCTAAAGTTTACATCGGCAAGTTTAAGCCCGAAGACCGTGACTATGGTTTTGTCATTACTGGTTCAAGTAATTTTTCTGAATCGGGTTTTGTGGCAAACAGAGAATTCAATGTTGAATTGCGAACCAAAAGAGACGTGCTATTTGCCGAAAACCAATTCAATGCACTTTGGAAAGAATCAGTAGATATTTCAGAAGACTTTGTTGACACCATTCAAAATAAGACTTGGCTGAATGACCAAATTCTGCCTTATGAACTTTACCTAAAACTTATTTATGAGTATCTGGAAGAAGACATCAATTTGGCTGATGAATTTGAGCCATTTCTTCCAGATGGTTTTATGAAGTTGAAATACCAAAATCAGGCTGCTATTCAAGCAAAAAAGATTTTGGAAACGTACAACGGTGTTTTCTTGTCTGACGTAGTAGGTTTAGGGAAAACCTTTATCACTGCATTACTATTACAACAATTGCAAGGCAGAACGCTTGTAATTTGTCCACCTGTGTTGAAAGACTACTGGAAAGATTCTCTTTTTGATTTTGGTATCAGAAGTTTTGAAGTGGAATCTTTAGGCAAGTTGGAACACATCATCAAAAAAGGCTTGGAACGTTACGATTACATTGTTGTGGATGAAGCCCACCGCTTCCGAAATGAAAACACACAATCATACGCCAACTTGCTTGACATCTGTCGTGGCAAGAAAGTTATTTTGGTAACAGCAACACCGTTGAACAACACAGTTGATGATATTTTTGCACAATTAAAACTCTTCCAAGCACCGAAAAACTCCACGATTCCCGGAATACCAAATCTTGAAAAATACTTCGCAGGATTTAGGACTAAGCTCAACAAGCTCGAAAAAACCGACCCTGATTACAAGAAGCTAATCAAAGAAGTTTCTGATGATATCCGAAACAGCATTCTTCGTTATGTGATGGTTCGTAGAACACGAAAAGACGTAATGACCTATTTCAAGCAGGATATGAAAATGCAGGGATTAACCTTTCCTGACTTAGATAATCCTCAAAAGATTGTTTATGAGTATGAAGGCGAATTGGAACAAACATTCATTGAAACAATCAAAAAATTAGCTGAGTTTACCTATGCCCGATACACACCTTTGCTTTATTATATTGGGAACAAAGCGTTGAGTGAATTTGAAAAGCAACAGCAACGAAATGTTGGTGGCTTTATGAAAGGTATTTTGGTAAAACGTTTGGAAAGTAGTTTCCACGCTTTTCGTCAAAGTGTTGACCGCTTCATTATCTCTTATGAAAAATTCATTGAAATGTACCACAATGGTACAGTTTACATCAGCAAAAAAGTGGATGTATATGACCTAATTGAAAGCGACAATATAGAGAAATTAGAAGCTTTTGTTGAAGATGAAAAAGCCCACAAGTACGATTCAAAGGATTTTAGAAAAGAGTTTGTTACCAAACTGGAATTTGATTTAGAAATTCTGAAAGAGATAAAAAAGCTTTGGGCAAAAGTTGATTCTGACCCTAAACTAGAACAGTTTATTCGTGACTTAAAAGAAACCAAAGCTCTTAAAAGCAACAAACTGGTGGTATTCACCGAATCAAAAGAAACGGGTGATTACATCTACGAAGCATTGATTGATGAATTCCCTGGACAGGTAATGTTTTATTCCAGCACTGGCGGAAGACATACGGATAAAAAATTAACTTCCAATCATACGGTTTCAAGAGATTTAATAACCGCCAATTACGACCCCAATCGTAAAGGAAAGGAACAGGCTGACAACTTAAAAATATTGATTGCAACTGATGTATTGGCTGAAGGTATCAACTTACACCGCTCGAATGTATTGGTGAATTATGATTTGCCTTGGAATCCGACAAGGGTATTGCAACGTGTAGGTCGTGTAAATCGTTTGGGTAGCAAATTCCCGAAGGTGCATATTTTCAACTTCTTCCCTACTACCCAATCTGATGAACATTTAGGATTGGAAGTAAACATCACCAACAAAATCCAGATGTTCCACGACATTTTGGGAGAAGATGCCAAATACTTGAGTGATGGTGAAGAATTCGGAAGTCAGGAACTATTCAACACGCTGAATAGCAAAACCGCATATACTGGCGAAGATGGTGAAGGTGATTCTGAATTGAAGTATTTGGAACTGATGCGAAAAATCAGAGATGACCATCCCGAACTGTTTGACAAAATAAAGCACCTGCCAAAGAAAGCCCGTTCAGGTTTCAAAAAAGAAAAATTAGAAGATGATGCATTGGTAACATTCTTCCGCATTGGGAAACTCAAGAAGTTCTACATCAATCAAAGTGGCAAATCAAATGAGATAACCTTTTTTGATGCGGTAAAAGATTTGGAATGTAAGCCCGAAACCAAACGTGCTAACATTCCCAATGAGTACTATCATTTGTTGCAAACCAACAAAACCCGCTTTGAACTAGACACCACAGTAGGTGATGAACCCACCAAAGGAAGTGGCGGACGTTCAAACGCCAAATACATTGAAAACCGATTGAAAGATAAGTCATTTAAAAACTTTAAAGGCTTTACTGATTCCAATGATGAATTCATTAATGGTGTGAAAGAAATGTTGGCACAAGGAACTATTGCAAAAAAAACAGCACAACTTATCAAAACGGATTTGGAAAAAACCACCGACCCATTGCAAATTTTGCACATCTTGGAGAAGCATATCCGTTATGTAGCCATTGAAGGAACGCAGAATGCAAAGAAATTTCAAAAACGTGAAGTGATCCTTTCAGGATACTTAATCAAGTAAACAGTATGGATAAGAAAACAGCACAAAACCTGATAGAAGATACATTCAATGATTCGTTTAGTGAAGAACGGTTTACCATTTTTGCTAAAAACTTATTGAATGACCTTGAGCCAAAAAGTAATTTTTACACAGGCAATCTCATTTGGGACGACTACAAAGAGCATATCAACACCTACAAACGCATAGGCAAATACATTGACCCTGATGGCGAAGCGTTGGACGTATTGATAGTTGAAGTAAAAAGCGTAACCAAATTAGAGCGAGCCAGAACTGCACTACGAAATTTTGTTATCAAGCATTTGAGCAAGTTTGAAAAAGACTATGCGTTGGTGGCTTTTTATAGCAAAGAAGATGATAGAGCAGATTGGCGATTTTCTTTCATCAAATTGGAATACCGTTCTGAACTGGACGAAGAAAAGGGGAAAGTAAAAACCAAGAAAGAGTTTACCCCTGCCAAACGCTATTCGTTTTTAGTAGGTAAGTACGAAAAAGCCCATACCGCCAAAAATCAGTTGTTGCCTTTGTTGCAAAACATTTCCAACAACCCCACCATTGAAGAATTAGAATCCGCATTCAGTATTGAAAAGGTTACAGACGAATTCTTCAATCAATACAAAGACCTATACATCAAACTTTACGAGCATTTTGAAAACGACAAAAAAGTAAAAGCAGCCATTAAGGAAGCTGGCATAGACAATGCCCGATTTACCAAAAAGCTACTGGGGCAAATTGTGTTCTTGTATTTCTTACAGAAAAAAGGTTGGTTGGGGGTTGCTCAAAATTCAAGGTGGGGAACTGGCAAAAAACGTTTTGTTCAGGAATTGTATGAGCAATCCCAAAAAGAAAAAGTCAATTTCTTCAAAGACAAGCTGCAATACTTGTTTTATGAAGCCCTTGCCAAAGAGCGGGATAATGTAAATTCTTACTACAAAAGATTTGACTGTCGAATCCCGTTTCTGAATGGTGGTTTGTTTGAAGCAGATTACAACTGGCAGGAAGCCAATATTACCATACCTGAAAACCTTTTCCGAAACGAAGAAAAAAACAAAGCGGGTGATGTAGGCACGGGCATTTTAGATGTTTTTGACCGCTACAACTTCACCATTAAAGAAGATGAACCGCTAGATAAGGAAGTAGCCGTTGACCCTGAAATGTTAGGGAAAGTGTTTGAAAATATGCTCGACATCACGGAGCGTAAAAGCAAAGGTGCTTTCTATACGCCAAGGGAAATTGTGCATTATATGTGTCAGGAGAGCTTGATTCATTATCTGGACAATGCCCTAAACAGTGGCACAAGCAGTTATCAGGAATTA
>JBAYRQ010000049.1:0-4245 GCA_041676545.1 Weeksellaceae bacterium
AGAAAACCCACTTTTCTATAAAAACAATGCAGATATGCTATATGGCGATGCGAAAGAAAGTGTCAATAAAATACTTGGCTTTTTGAGGGATTAATTAATTTAGAAATACCAAGTGTGGGATTTCTGTTTTAGGCGAATTAAATATAATAGTTATTTTGATATTTCTTGAATAAAACTGAAACAATAACTTAGAAACCCTTCAAAAAAATTAACAATCAGAATATTTAACTATTTTGTAACTTTGAGAATAATCCAAGAGAATATGGATACAACAGTAGATTTAAGAAACAAAGTATTAAATTATGTCAGTTCCGGAGACGAAAAATTACTGCGGATGATGCAGGTATTGGCGGAACGTTATCAATCGAAAGACGTTACAGAAGACCCAACAGTTCCGGAATGGTTTTACAAAGAACTTGATGATGACAGAGAAAAACACATCAAAGGAGAAACTGATTTCTATTCTTGGGAAGAAATAAAAGACCGATTAAGAAAACAATATAATCTATAAATTAGTCTTGAAGCCAAGAGCCGAAAACGATTTAACAGAAAGTATCGAATGGTATGAAAAACAACAAAAAGGATTAGGAAAAAGATTTATCGATCAAGTCGAAGTGTACTTTGATAAAATACAAAAGGGATCCTTCAACTTTTAAATCAAAAGAGCTCCGTTCCGTGAAGCTTATTTAAAGAAGTTTCCTAACATAATCATTTTCGAATTTACAGAAACAGAAGTCGTGGTTTACTCTGTTTTTAATGTGTTCAGAAATCCTAAGCAGAAATCCTGAATAAAATACAGCCGATCGCATGAACTTGGGATTAATACTAAATGTTTTTTAAAACCTTCCAATTTCCAAAACTCTTTAAATTCAAAAAAGACTTTTTCAGGAACCCCTCTGATTTGAAAAGTTTTCCATTCAAAATTTATTATCTTTGCAATCCCAAAATAAATTAGAAATGTTTCAAAGTTTACAGGACAAATTAGACAAAGCCTTACATACACTTAAAGGAAAAGGGCAAATTACCGAAATCAACGTTGCAGAAACCATCAAAGAAGTTCGTAGAGCTTTGGTCGATGCCGATGTGAGTTACAAGGTTGCTAAAGATTTTACCGATCGAGTGAAGGATAAAGCAATGGGTCAAGATGTACTTACTTCTTTAAATCCAAATCAATTGATGGTCAAAATCGTTCACGACGAATTGGCTACTTTGATGGGTGGTGAAACGGAAGAGTTAGATTTATCGGCCAATCCAACGATTATTTTGATCGCAGGACTGCAAGGATCAGGTAAAACTACTTTTTCGGGGAAATTGGCTAATTTCTTGAAACAAAAGAAGGGAAAAAAACCACTTTTGGTTGCGGGTGACGTATATCGTCCGGCTGCAATTGATCAATTGCAAGTTTTGGGAGAGCAGATTGGAATTCCTGTGTATGCAGAAATAGATAATAAAAACCCAGTTGAAATTGCTCAAAATGCACTTAAAAAAGCAAAAGAAGGAAACCACAACGTAATTATTATAGATACGGCAGGTCGTTTAGCGATTGATGAAGCGATGATGAATGAAATTCGGAATGTCCATCAAACTGTAAAACCACATGAAACCTTATTCGTAGTGGATTCTATGACGGGACAAGATGCCGTGAACACAGCCAAGGCATTTAACGATGTGTTGAATTACAACGGAGTTGTGTTAACAAAATTAGATGGTGACACCCGTGGTGGAGCTGCTTTGACCATTCGAACGGTTGTGGATAAACCGATTAAGTTTATTTCTACAGGTGAGAAAATGGAAGCATTGGATATTTTCTATCCAGAACGTATGGCAGACCGGATTTTGGGAATGGGTGACGTTGTTTCTTTGGTGGAACGTGCACAAGAGCAGTTCGACGAAGAGGAAGCGCGTAGACTTCACAAAAAAATCGCCAAAAACACGTTTGATTTCGATGATTTCTTAAAACAAATTCAACAAATCAAACGAATGGGTAACATGAAAGATTTGGTGGGAATGATTCCAGGTGCAGGAAAAGCATTGAAAGACATCGATATAGACGATGATGCTTTCAAAGGAGTGGAAGCAATAATTCACTCAATGACGCCAAAGGAAAGACAAGTCCCAACGGTTATTGATGCCAGTCGTAAAAAGCGAATTGCAAAAGGTTCAGGAACTTCGGTTCAAGAAGTAAATCAATTGTTGAAACAATTCTCAGAAATGGGTAAAATGATGAAATTTATGCAAACATCCGGTGGAAAAAAGATGATGCAACAAATGGGCAAAAACGGTCCCGGAATATAATTTTCTCCGCTTAATTAGACAATATAAAGCCAAAAATCTTGTTTTTTCACGATTTTTGGCTTTTTTCATTTTGGAAATTATCATCCGTAAATACCACATACTACTCGGTTTAAAAAAATCAATACGGGTTATTCGTTTTATCCGTTCGGAAAAAGTCTGAATTTATAGAAGTCTTCCTATATTTGTTTTTCCTAAGAAAATTCAAATTATGGAATATTTAGATTTTGAACAACCAATTAAAGAGCTTGAAGAGCAATTGAGCAGCTGTAAAATAGTGGGTGAAGAAAATGGTGTGGATGTAAAACAGGCTTGCAAGCAGATTGAAGTTGCAATCGAAGAGTCCAAAAAGAAAATATACTCCAATTTAACGGCTTGGCAGAAAGTACAACTTTCACGTCATCCTTCCCGTCCGTATTCCTTGGACTACTTGTATCAAATTACTGACAACACCTTCATTGAATTGCACGGTGACCGAAATTTTGGAGACGATAAGGCCATGATTGGTGGAATGGGGAAAATAGAAGATACTCCATTTATGTTTGTGGGACAACAAAAAGGAAAAAACACCAAGGAACGTCAATACCGTCGTTTTGGAATGCCGAATCCAGAAGGATATCGAAAAGCACTTCGTTTAATGAAGATGGCTGAAAAATTCAATATGCCAATTGTATGTTTCATGGATACGCCTGGAGCATATCCCGGTTTGGAAGCGGAAGAGCGTGGACAAGGAGAGGCCATTGCACGAAATATTATGGAGATGATGAAATTAACCGTTCCTGTAATTTGCGTTGTAATTGGGGAAGGAGCCAGTGGTGGTGCTTTGGGAATTGGTGTTGGCAACAAGGTTTTCATGATGGAAAATACGTGGTATTCTGTAATTTCTCCTGAAAACTGTTCGGCTATTTTATGGCGTTCATGGGATTTCAAAGAACAAGTGGCAAGTCAAATGAAAATGACACCAGAGAATATGTTGGAATTGGGAATCATTGATGGAATCATCAAAGAACCACTAGGTGGTGCGCATTATAATCCTCAAAAAGCAGGAGAAAATTTGAAAGAACAAATCCTAAAATCTTACAAGGAATTGGTGAAATTATCACCCGAAGAATTAGCAAATCAAAGACAAGAGAAATTCATCGCGATTGGTGAATTCTCAGGTTAGAAATAAGAGCAATACGAAAGCAAATAAAAAAAGCCATTTGAACTTCCGTTCAAATGGCTTTTTCTATGCATTCTAAAATTCTATTTGTATTCCGGTTTTAATTTGTCGTGGAATTTCTTATAGAATTTATCGATTTTCGGTTTGATAACCATTGTACAATATGGATTGTCGTCCCCTACTGTTTCATAGTAATTTTGGTGATTGCTTTCCGCAGTATAAAACGTTTCCAATGGAACAATTTGTGTTTTGAAATTACCATCGTACATTTTAGACGCTTCAAATTCACGCAATGAACGTTGTGCAATCAATTGTTGCTCTTCGTTTTCATACAGAATGATAGAACGATATTGTTCCCCCACATCATTTCCTTGTCTATTTAATTGGGTCGGATCATGAACGGTCCAAAAAACATCCAACAATTCATCAAATGCGATTTTATTGGGATCAAAAACGACTTGAATCACTTCTGCATGTCCGGTTGTACCTTCTGTTACTTCTTTGTATGTAGGATTTTCTTTGTGCCCACCTGCATAACCAGACGTCACACTTTCTACCCCTAGTAATTGGTCGAAAACTGCTTCCACACACCAAAAACACCCCCCGCCAAAAGTTGCTTTCTCTAAATTATTTGTACTCATTTTTGTTGATTTATTCGATTTATGCGAACCGTCCTGACCTGAACATGATTGAAAAATCAGAAGAATGAATAGGTATGTTAAAAACGGTTTCATTATAGTTTGATACTTTTGTTACAAAATTAGTGCATATTATTCGTAAATTTGGATAAA
>JBAYRQ010000050.1:0-3462 GCA_041676545.1 Weeksellaceae bacterium
CAATTGCTACTGTGGCCTTAAAGGCACTCGTAAATTTCCGTCTTGACTTTTTCATAATTTACTGGGTAAAATTAATCCTATTTTCAACTTAACCAGTGGTCCAAAAAACGGGTAGTATTATATCAAGAGATATTTCACCATTGCTAGTTGCTTGCATAAATTCATCAGCTTCTTCTGGGGCATCCATCCCCGATAATCTACCAGCTCGGGTAATAGTCTGAGCCAACAAAGCTGTCGGTCTTTTTGCAGAAAGTGCGGAGCTTTCTATTTCAACCAAGTGCTTTGCTTTCGCTTTTTTGAGATCGTCAAAAGTTTTATCTTTTGTTTCTTCTTTCGCAGCTTTGTAAGCTACATAGTTCAGCCAAAGTCCTAATTCCTTTGCCGAACTAACAATTTCTGGTCGTATGCTCATAATTTTTTCAAAATATAAGGTAAATAATTTTTCGAGTTCCGGTTTGTATTCTGTTCTAATAGACAGGAAATCTTTAAATGAAGGTTTGTCAAACAATTGTAGAAATCTGGAGGAAAACATATCGTAAAGAGGATATTTTGTTTTTGATTCTTCTCGAAAATCATAAGGTCGTCTTCCTACACTAATTATTTCAGAAAAATAGACTGCATTGACAATTTGATTCAATTTGTTCTCCTTTGCTAAATCAATGATGTAATGATTAAATGTTACCGAGGTTGCTTCTCCATACTTTATTAAATATAAAGACACTCCTTTTAGCGAATCAAGAACTTGTCCTGCCCATAGTGTTTCTTTCGCTTCTTCCGCCCATTTTCCAATAGCGCCAAGCAATCCAACGCAACCGAGTGCAAAACTTTTCGGAGCATCGGGAAAGTTTCCGTCAAATATTTTGGGTCTCGTGAAGTTTGCTTCTATCTTCTTTTTCTTCGATGCTTTATTGTTAGATGGTTTTTCTCTGTAAACCTTTTTTGACAGGATATTTTCCTTAAGTTGAGAAGAACTAATTTTATTAAACAATTCAATGAAATCAACCATCTCCTTGATTTCTAAATCCGGAATTATCGCTGTCGAGATAAAACTTGTACCATTCTTTCCTACCTCTTTATAAGCTAAGCATGGTTTGTATGGAGTTGTGGATGATATGGCACAACAGACGATTTCAAAAAGAGAAGCCTTCGGATAAGACTGTCCTTTTCCTCCGTTGTTGAATTTCCCGGAAATCGGAACAAGTCCTGTCGTTAAATCGGCTCTTTTCAAAATTAGGTCCCCAAATTCTGTTTGGTCCACTATATTGATCATATTAACCAATGATTGCCATGTCGTTTTAGAATTGAAATCGGTGGTCAACACATTTGGGCATAAATAAATTCCTTTTTTTGATAACTCGTTAGTGTCATTAATTTTAGAATCAATCATTTCCTGAAATCCGATGTATTCAAATTTCAATATATCATCTGTTTCAGGATTGTTTTTTGTTCTCATTCTAAAATGACCAAGACCTATCTTCAAATGCTTTAACAACATTTCCTTTGTTACTTCATCGACAGATTGGATTTGCTCCGCATACATTAGATATGCAAGGCCGAAACGGCTATATGGATGGATAAAATTCATAGTATTTGCAATTTGATATTAACCCATCCTTCATTTGTTCCGATATATAAAGGATAACTAAGTGTCTCTACTGCTTCCGTTAGCAGTGAAGAAAATCCTTCAGTAAGATTTAACTTATACCCATAAGTCCCTTTGATTAAGACAAACTCTCTTTTCTTGGGGCTTGAATAATAATTGGGCATATAGGTCATGTACCTTTTCATAATGACAGCTCTTATTCTTTTTGCTCTATCAGTCATTTGTTTTTTAGTTTCTTTGTCATTCTCCGATTTCGATTTTTTTTCCAGGGTCTTACTAAGATTTACCATTCTTTCTATTTTCAAATCATAATTTCGTGCTCCTCCTAAATGCCTTTCATCTCTATCTTTTAAATGTTGTGTCCAGAAATCTTCGTAAAATTCCTTTTGAGGTTGCATTAAAGCTGGGGATTCAATCTTTACATGTTGCTGTAGAATAGGAGAATAACCCACTTCGGAAGATTCAACAGAGAATTCTTTAACCTTATATCTTTTAGAAAATTCCGATTTCATCTTCCTTAAGATGTTCCTTCTTATATTATTATCGAAATGCCAACCAAGCAAATTTTCCAGCATTCCATAGATCATAAAGGGGGAAGGCTCTCCTTGGCTTCTATAATAAGAACCAGGCATTGATACAACCATTGACAACGGGGCTAATGGCTCTAACCAGAGAATCGCTGATTTATCCAAGTTTGGTTTTTCAAATAGGAGGGAGATGTTAATTTCTTTTTCCATGATTATTTTTCGTTCATTTTTGATTCGATATTTTGGTAATTCTCGACTGTTCTTTATTATCATCGGCAAACGGATCGCCTGTGGGTCTGGTAAGCCATGCGTAATCAATTGTGTTGTAGGTTTGTTTCATGTCTTATTCTGTTAAATTTTTTTCACACATCCCATGAAATTTTTATCAGGCCTCGATTTTCAACAAAGCCAATGTGCTTCTGTCAAAGTCATCAACCTTCGGGATGCATTTCTCCCAGCACTGCTGAGAGAATTATAAAAATACAAGTTGTTCGTCCAGCTTATTTCTCTCACCACTGGTGAGAGTTTCTTTTCATGGCGATAGGTTTCATAAAATTGTTTCATCCTCCAGATGTTTTGCGCCGAAAATCCCTTGACATCCGGTTCTTTTTCCCTGATGAAGTCCGATAGCTCTTGAACCACCGATTTACCCCATTCACTGGCTTCCAGTTTGTGGTACACATAACCACCGATCTGCCAATATAAATCAATCAAAGCGTAATTAATAGACAGATCAACTTTCTTCTTTGCGGAGTGGATTAATTTTTGGATCTCCGAAAACTGTTCGATGTATTTTTCCTCAATTTTCATATTTATCCTATTTCGCACCACCCAAACCCCATAGACCCTTTCTCGGCCATACCCGACGCTAGCAACAACCGGTGAATTTCGGCCGGGGCGGTGAGTTCAAAATCGTAAATATAGCCTCTCAGCTTGCTTTGCTGTGGCGTGTAGGGCTTCATGGTCACCAGCTTCGACCGCGGATCGCTCATCAGCCTGAAGTTGAATTCAAACCGCTCCGGCAAAGGGTCCGCGTGAGGTACAGTTCCGTATTTCGTTACGAAATGGTTCCGTAGCAGATCGGAATAGCCTGGCTCTTCGGGCGAAAGATACTGCGCGTACTGATCTCCTTCACTTAAACGGCTTACCACTACCGGTGAAATAGCCCGGTAAACCATGGTTCGGCTGATCTCCGGATCCGGCAACCGCTCAACCTGCGAAACAGTCAGTTCAAGTCCGTTGAACTGATCGCCGATATAAGCTTCCTGATTGTTGAAAAGTCCGATGATGAACTTTTCGGCGGCTTCACTCATCCGGAACGAAACCTTCAGG